>JBDHIO010000007.1:0-110582 GCA_039587355.1 Gemmatimonadota bacterium
CTCGCGCAGCGGCGTGTAGTCATCGATCACGTAGAAGCTCCGACCGAACGTCGCGGCGACCAGGTCGTTCTCGCGCTTCTGGATCTCGAGCTCGCGGACGGGGATGGTGGGCAGCCCGCTGGCGAGCTTCATCCACGATCCCCCCCCATCGACCGATGTGTACGCGGTGTACTCGGTTCCCAGGAACAGGAGGTCGGGCTCGACGTGGTCCTGCACGATCGAGAACGCCGGGCCCTCGGGGAGGTCCGCGGTGATCTGCGTCCACGTGACGCCACGGTCACTCGACTTCAGCACGTACGGGTTGAAATCGCCTCGTTTGAAGTTGTTGATGACCGCGAAGACGGTGTTCGGGTCGTGCAGCGAAGCTTCCACGTCGTGAACGAAGCTCGTGTCCGGCACGCCGGGGAACGTCTCGACCGCGCGCCAGTTCTGACCGCCATCCTCCGTCACCTGGATGAGCCCGTCGTCCGTCCCCACGTAGATCAGCCCCTCCACGAGCGGGGACTCCGAGATGGATACGATGTGGCCGAACTGCGAGGTCGATCGGTTCTTGCCGACCGCGTCGACGCTCCAGATCCGTCCCATGACCTCGAGCTGGTTGCGGTCGATGTCTCGCGTAAGGTCGCCCGAGATCGGCGTCCAGGTCGACGCCATGTCGTCGGTTTGGAAGAGGATCTGCGCCCCGAAATACAGTCGCTCGTTATCGTGCGGCGACATGTGGAGGCCGGCATCCCAGTACCAGCGGAGCGGGGGACCGTCCGCGCTCTCCTGCGGCTGGATGTCGAGCCGCTCCTTCGTACCGCGATCGAATCGGGACAGCGTTCCGTGCTGGAGCTGCGAGTACACGATGTCGGGATTCTCGGGGTCGACCACGGGATCGAACCCGTCCCCGCCGAGGGTCACGTACCAGTCCGAGTTGAGGATCCCGGAGTTGTTGAGGGTCTGCGATGGCCCGCCCAGCGTGTTGTTGTCCTGCGTCCCGCCGTACACGTAGTAGAACGGCTCGTCGTTCGAAGTCGCGACCTTGTAGAACTGGGTCAGCGGCAGGTTCGAGAAGAACTTCCAACTCTCCCCGAAATCGAACGTCTCGTAGAGACCTCCGTCGTTCCCGACCAGCAGGTGCTCGGGATCCTCGGGGTCGAACGCCATCGCGTGGAAGTCCACGTGCACGCCCGACGTCGGAAGCCGGCCCCAGGTCTCTCCACCGTCCTCGGACATCTGGATGAAGGTGTCGTGCGCGTAGATCCGTCCTGCGCGGTGGGGGTCGGCGTAGAGCTCGTGGTAGTACATCGCCGCCCCGGACTGGTACGTTGACGTACGGCTCCAGTTCTCGCCCATGTTATCCGAGCGGTACGTGCCGCCACCGTTCGCCTCGACGATGGCGTACAGCACGTCGGGGTTCTGCGGGGAGATCGCCATCCCGATGCGTCCCTTGTCGCCGCCCGGAAGCCCCCGGTTGATCTCGCGCCAGGTGTCCCCGCCGTCCGTCGACTTGTAGATGCCCGACCCGGGTCCACCGTCGATCATCGTCCACTGGTGTCGGCGCCGCTGCCACGAGACGGCGTACATCCAGTCGGGGTTCCGGGGGTCGAAGTAGACCTCGTGCACACCCGTGTGCTCATCGATCTCGAGCACGCTTTCCCAGGTCGCGCCGCCGTCGGTGGTGCGGTAGAGGCCGCGCTCGCCGCCGGCCTCCCAGATCGGCCCGATGGCCGCCACGTATACGAGGTCCGAGTCGTCCGGGTGCACCGCGACCATCCCGATATGGCGGGAGGTCTCGAGCCCCATGTTTCTGAACGAGCGGCCACCGTCGATCGACTTGTATATCCCGTCGCCATATCCGACGGAGCGCTGCCCGTTGTTCTCGCCTGAGCCAACCCAGAGCGTCAGGTGGTTGTTCGGGTCGAGCGCGATGGCCCCGATCGAGTAGGAGCCGTAGTCGTCGAAGATCGGATCCCAGGTGGTGCCCGCGTTCGTCGTCTTCCAGACCCCGCCCGACGAAGCGGCGACGTACCACAGGCTGCGATCCGTCGGGTCGATCGCGATGTCGGCGATTCGCCCCGAGGCGACTGCCGGACCGATGCTCCTCCAGCGAAGGCTCGACAACAACCCCGAGTTCAGCGAGGGCCCGGTGTCTGCGGCGTCCCCCTGCTGTGCGTGCGCAGGAGCCTGAAACGGAATCGCGGACAGGACGGTCGCCACGGTGGCCAGGACGAGCGCCTTTCGAGCGTGACAGCCGGTCGAAAACGAGATCGAGAACGAGGTCATCGTGCGGTCACCTGATTGAACGAGGGTCGACATCGACGATACGCGATGGATGCGCAGTCGGCGGGAGAAAGGTATCTCTTCCCTTCGTTGACAACGACACCTTCAGGAGGGCTCGCGATTGATCAGGATGCCGTCGGCGGGAGTGATCGGGCTCGCGTGCGCGCTGCTGGCGGGCGCCGCGCCGGCTCACGCCCAGATCGTTAACACCCTGCGCAGCTGGACGAACGTCGAGGACGGATGGGACGGGGACGTCGAGGCGCGGTTCGCTCTCGCGCAGGGGAACACCGAGTACGTCGAATTCGTGGGCGGCGCGAGCCTACAGCTCGTGGCCTCCTCACACCGTCTGCGTGGTCTGTTCTCCGGTAACCTCCGGAGCGCGAACGGAGAGAGGATTGCGGAGTCGCTTCTGGGGCACGTGCGTCACAACTACCGCCTGACCCGGGTCGTCTCGACGCTCGTGTTCGTCCAGCACCAGACCAACCCGTTCCGGCGTCTCCAGCGCCGCACCCTCGCCGGTGCCGGCACGAGGCTGGACCTCGTCCAGGCGGAGCACTGGGAGGGGACGCTGGGCCTCTCCTACATGGTCGAGGCGGAGCAACTGACGGGCGATGAGGGTCGCGGCACCGAGACGGAGGGGCGCGGGTCGTTCTTCCTGAGTGCGATCGGCAACATCACTGACGATCTCCGCATCGACCTGAGCACGTTCTACCAACCGCTCTTCTCGAACTTCGGCGACGCCCGCGCTTATTCGGCGGCATCCGCCCGGATCGACATCGTCGGCGAACTGGACCTCGTCGTGCGCTTCGACCTGACCCACGACTCGCGTCCCCCGGAGGGGGTCGAGCCCACCGACCTCAGATTCAGCACCGGGCTGGTCCTCGACTTCTAGCCGTCTGCCGGGCCGTCCTGCTCGTTCTCGAAGGAAAAGACCTCATCGACGGTGCGCCCGAACGCCCGGGCGATGCGGAATGCCAGGGCTAGCGACGGTGCGTAGCGCCCCTGCTCCAGCAGAACGATCGTCTGTCTCGAGCAGCCCACCTGGTCCGCGAGCGCCTGCTGAGTCATCTCGTCGTGCTCGAATCGCAGCCGCCGGATGTCGTTCGAGATCTCAGCCTTCGGCATTCCGCCCCCCGAACCAGTAGCCCAGAATGATCCCGACCGATTGTCCGATCATGATCAGCAGGATGATGCTGCCGAACAGGACGTAGAGGTACGGCATTGGTACCGCGCCCGCATCATGGAACTTTTGTCCGAGGGCGACGAGCCAAACGGCGAGCCCGATCAGTCCGAGCGCCATCTGCGCCGTCGGGGCGCGAGCGAGCACGGCCCGGTCCCGCTCGTCCAGCCGGCCGAGGGCCTCGAGTCTGACGAGCGGGAGGTTGGTCACACCGACGCTCCCGAGGAGCCCGACGAGGAAGATTCCGAGGACCCTGAGGCGGAACGGATCGTCCTCCCAGTACATCATCACCCCCCGGGTCGACAGGAGATACGCGGCCAGGGCGAACGCTCCAGCCCCGATTGCGAGGCCCCACCAGGCGCGACGTTGCAGAGGCGGCATGGGAGCATCCGCGGCTTCTGCCTTCTCCTCGGGCGTGAGGTCGGGTGTCGCGGGCCACGCGCGAGCGACGAATATCACAGCGACGATGGCGATCCCGACGACCGACGCGAGCACGGGCACCATCCAGCCAGATCCAGACATGATCAACCTCCGAAGTAGTGTACAGGTTACATTACACAATGTAATGTAATTCGTACATACAGGAAAGGTCGAATGCGACCGTCGCGGCGGTACGAGGCCGCCGCGTTGGGGTCGGAGCGGGGACCTCGATGGTCGGTGTCGGTGGGAGCGACCGGCGAGCGGCCAGGCAACGGACGGAGCTAAACCATTGTTTCAGTGTAGAGGGTGCGGCATCTATCGTCATAGATATTGGAGTTCGTCGGATCGGCGCTGCTCGCGCGCGTTCCGCATGGCCTGAATCGTGAACCGGAGGGGCGAACCGAGCTCGTGTTCGAGTTTCTCTTCAATTACCGCCCCGTGGTTTTCGAGAGAGGTGAGCTCCTCCTGGCCCTCCCCGTGTGGGTGTACGGGCTGGCGGTGGTCGTGGTGGCGCTACTCGTCCCGTTCCTTCTCCAGTATCGGGCGATGGGTCCGACGGTCACGACGCGCGACCGCTGGCTGCTCGGGGCGCTGCGAGTCGCGGCGATCGCGGTCCTCCTGTTCGCTCTCTTCCGTCCGGTGCTTCTCGTGTCGACGGTGGTGCCGCGCCGGAACTACGTCGCCGTCCTTCTGGACGACTCGAGGAGCATGCGAGTCGCCGACGAGGATGGAGCGCCCCGCGGGAACCGGATCATCGAGCTGTTCGGAGGCGCCGAGGCGGACAGCCTCGCGGGCGTCGAGGACGCAGGGAGTCTCCGACGGGCGCTCGAGGACCGGTTCCGGCTCCGCACGTACTCGTTCGATTCCGATGCAACGAGGATCGACGCGCCGGAAGCCATGGCGTTCGCGGGCGAGAAGACGAGTCTCCCCGCGGCGCTCGACCGGGTGCGCCAGGAGATGGAGGGGCTGCCGGTCTCGGGGGTCGTGGTCGTCACCGATGGCGCCGACAATGCCGACGAGCCGCTCGCCGAGACGCTGCTCGAGTTGCAGGCTGCCGGGCTGCCGGTGCATACGATCGGCCTGGGGTCGGAGCGGATCGCCCCGGACGTCGAGTTGAGGCGGGTGGAGTTGCCGCGACGGGCGCTGCGCGGCACCACCATGGTCGCCGACGTCATCGTGTCGCACGCCGGTCTCGCCGGTCAGACGGTACGGCTGGACGTCGAGGATGACGGCCGCATCGTCGGGACGCAGCAGGTCGAGCTCAGTGTGGATGGCGAGGTGCCCGTCCAGCTCCAGTTCACGCTCGAGGAGTCCGGGCCGCGTCGCCTGACGTTCGCCGTCGAGTCGGTGGAAGGCGAGGCGGTATCGGAGAACAACCGTCGCGAAGCGCTGCTCGATGTGGGGGACGACCGGAAGAAGGTCCTCTACTTCGAGGGAGAGATCCGGCCTGAGATCGGATTCACCCTGAAGGCGGTCAAGGACGACGAGAACCTCCAGATCGTCGCGCTCACCCGCACAGCGACCGAGAAGTTCTTCCGCCAGAACGTGGACGGCCCGGACGAGTTGCCGCAAGGGTTCCCGACGACCCGTGAGGAGCTGTACCAGTACTCGGGGATCATCCTCGGGAGTGTCGAAGCGAGCTTCTTCACCCATGACCAGTTGCAGATGCTCGCGGACTTCGTCGGGCAGCGGGGCGGGGGGCTGCTGGTGCTCGGCGGGCAGCGCGCGCTGGCCGAGGGCGGGTACGCCGGAACGCCGCTGGCCGATGCTCTTCCGGTGGTACTCGATCCATCCAGTGGCCCGGCTTTCCTCGAAGTCACGCCGGAGCTGACGCCCGCCGGCCGACGCCATCCCGCGATCCGGCTCACCGGGGACCCCACGACCTCCGCGGATCGGTGGGCATCTCTTCCGGCGCTGAGCTCGGTGAACAACGTGACGGACGTGAAGCCGGGCGCCGTGTCGCTTCTTTCGGCCATACCGGTCGACGGCAGCGAGCCGCGCGTCATGCTCGCCTTCCAGCGCTACGGGCGAGGCACGTCCGTCGTGTTCAACGTCCAGGATGCCTGGTTGTGGCAGATGCATGCCGACATCCCACTCGAGGACCAGACGCACGAGACGCTGTGGCGTCAGGTGCTCCGGTGGCTGATTCACGACGCACCCGGCCGGGCACGCCTCGACCTGGTCGAGGACGCTGCCGCGCTCAACGAGCCGATGACCATTCGGGCCGAGATCGAGGACGCTCGACACCTGCGCGTAAACGGGGCCGAGGTGACGGCCAGCGTCACCGGCCCGAGCGGCGTTCCCCAGGCCGTGCCCCTCGAGTGGACGGTCGAGCGGGACGGCGAGTACGAGGGTCGGTTCGTTCCGGACGAGCCGGGTCTCTACGAGGTCAGCGTCACCGCCACGTCGCGGGGCGGCGATGCGCCGGGCCTCGTCGGGGAGGGGCTCGCGAGCACCGGTGTGGCCGGAGACTCGGTGAGCGGGAGCGGCTATTTCCGCGCGGGCCCTCAGGAGCGCGAGCAGTTCGGGGCGGGTCGCCGTACCGAACTGCTGCAGCGGATTTCCGACGAGACCGGTGGGCGTTTCTATTCGTACGCCGACGCGGGTCTTCTTTCGGAAGAGATCCAGTACACCGAAAGCGGAGACACGCTCTTCGAGGAACACCCGCTGTGGGACATGCCGGTTCTGTTTCTACTGCTCGCGGGGCTACTCACGACCGAGTGGATCTATCGCCGCCGACGGGATCTCGCGTGACGGCGCGCTTCGGGCCGCTGAGCGCGCTGGTCCTCGCCGCGTCGCTGTCGCATGCGGGGAGCATCGCGGCGCAGGGGGTCGGGAGCGGGTCCCCGGCAACGCACCTCATCGTCGTGACCGGGCTCGGAGGGCAGCCCGAGTACGTGGATCTCTTCCACGTGCAGGGGGAGTCGCTCGTGGACGCCGCGATGGAACGCTGGGGGGTCCCGGCCGATAACATCGTGTGGCTCGCCGAGGCTCCGGATCGATCGCCTGGTCGCATCGCCGAACGCTCGACGAAAGAGGCGCTCGAGGCCGCGATACTCGAAACCGCGGGTCGAGCCGGCCCGAACGATGGAGTCCTGCTCGTGTTGATCGGGCATGGTTCGGGCGACGGAGACGAGTCGAAGGTCAACCTGCCCGGTCCGGACCTCACCGGGTCCGACCTCGCGATGAGTCTCTCCGCGTTCACGACGCAGACCATCGCCGTCGTCAACACCGCGAGTGCGAGCGGGGGCTTCGTCCAGGCGCTGTCGGGAGACCGTCGAATCGTCGTCACGGCGACCCGTTCCCCCCGAGAGCAGGAGCGCACGTACTTCGCCTCGTACTTCGTGGATGCGTATCTGGACGAAGGCGCCGACGTGGACAAGGACGAGCGCGTCTCGCTGCTCGAGGCGTATCTCTTCGCACGCAACGAGGTCGCGCGCCGGTACGAGCGCGACAATCAGATGCTCACGGAGCATGCCGTCCTGGACGACAACGGCGATCGCGAAGGCTCGGCCGAGCCCGGGGCGACGGCGCCGGATGGTGCGCTGGCGGGTCGGTTCTTCCTCGCCGCGGCGTCGAAGGCGGTCGCCCAGCAGGCGGCGGACGATCCGGAGCTCGCGGCCCTGCTCGCGGAGAAGACCAGAATCGAGACGGCGATCGCGCAGCTGCGGACCCTCAGGGATACGATGGATCCTGCGGTGTACGATGCCGAGCTGGAGACCCTCGTACTGGAGCTCGCGGCGACCAATCGCGAGATCCGTAGCAAAGGTGGTGGCCAGTGAACCGGTCCCGCACCTGCGGCATCCAGGCGCTCGCTCTGATTGCGGCCCTCGCCCTGCCGGTGGCCGGGTGCGCTCAGGAGTCCGGTTCCGTGGACCTGGCGGCCGCCCGGGAGGCGTACCAGACGGGCGACTACGACGCGGCGGTGGACGCATTCGGGACGCTTGCGCGCCGCGCCGAGGCGCTGCCCGCGAGCGGCCTCGGATGGGCCCGCGCGCTGGCGGTTACGGGTGAGTACGACGGCGCCCTGGAGGCGCTTGATGAATCGGCGGCGAGCGGCGCCTCGGCAGACGTGCAGTTCGATGGCATGCGCGGACGCATCTTGCGGGTGCTCGGCCGCACGGAGGACGCGGAAGCCCGACTCCGCGGAGCGATCGCCGGGGGCGCGAGCGACGCCACGCTGGCGCGTCTGGAGTTGGCAGAGCTGCTCTGGGACCGGGGCGAACAGGACGAGGCCATCGCCCTGTTCGACGGGTTCATCGACTTCTATAACGCGTCGTCCGACCCGACGTCTGCGGAGCTCTCGGCGGTCGGGACCGCGCTCACGTATCTGGGACGTCGCGACTCCGGTTTGTTCCACGATGCGGTCCGGGCCTTCGATGAGGCCATTTCGGCGGATCCGGGGGATCCCGATCCCAGGGTCGCGATGGCTGAGCTGTTTCTCTCGAAGTTCAACAGTCGGGAGGCCGGGGCATTGCTCGACGAAGCGGAGGCCCGGAATCCGAACCACCCGGGCGCGCTGCTCGCGCGTGCCCGGCGGGCCAAGTTCGACGGCTCGCGCGAGGCGATCGACTTCGTCGAGCAGAGCCTCGAGGTGAACCCGAACGACCCTGACGCTCGCGCGTTTCTCGCCCGCCTCTACGTGGAACTCGAGGATGTCGAACGGGCGGAAGCCGAGGCCCGGCGTGCGCTCGAGGTCAATCCGGTCTCGCTCGCGGCACTGACCGAGCTCGCGGCGGTGGCGCACCTGCGGGGCGATGGTCAGGCGTTCGACGAAGCCCGCGATCGGGTGCTGTCACTCAATCCGACCCATTCCGAGCTCTACGAAGGGCTGGCCGAGGTCGCCTACCGCACGCACCGGTACGCCGATGCCGTGGAGTTCGCCCGAATGGCCGTCGCGCTCGACAACACGGCCTGGCCTGCCTACGCGGCTCTCGGACTGAACGAGCTTCGGCTGGGCGAGTTCGGACAGGGGCGCGCGACGCTCGAGAGCGCCTTCGCCGGCGACCCGTTCAACCCGTGGGTGAAGAACACGCTCGACCTGCTCGACGAGTTCGACGCCTTCGAGAGGGCGGAGAGCGAGCGCTTCGTCTTCCACATGCACCCCGATGAGGCGGGGCTTCTGTCGATCTACGCACCGGTCCTGGCGGAAGAGGCGTTCGACGCGATGTCGGGTCGATACGGCTATCAGCCGCCGACGCCGATATCCGTCGAGATCTACGACCGTCACCAGGACTTCTCGGTGCGGACCGTCGGGCTTTCGGGGATCGGGGCGCTCGGCGTGAGCTTCGGGTCGGTTCTCGCGATGGACTCGCCGGGAGCGCGGTCGGCCGGCGAGTTCAACTGGGGCTCGACGCTGTGGCACGAGATCTCGCACGCGTTCACGCTGGGGTATACGGATCACAGGGTGCCGCGCTGGCTGTCGGAGGGGCTCGCGGTCCTCGACGAGCGTCACGCACGCGAGGGCTGGGGCTCGGACGTCAGCCCGGGCTTTCTCGCGGCGTTCCGCGACGAGCGCCTCCCGAGCCTCGAGCGGTTCAACTACGGGTTCGTGCGGCCCGCGTATCCCGGGCAGGTTCAGCATTCGTACTACATGGCCTCTCTCCTCGTCGAGATGATCGAGGAGGAGCACGGGATCGCCGCGATCCGTCGGATGCTGGACGGATATCGAGACGGTCTCGAGACATCAGCGGTCTTCGAGTCGGTCTTCGCCGAGGATCTGGGGTCGTTCGACGCCCGGCTGAAGACGTACATCTCCACACGGTTCGGTCCTGCGATCGAGGCCCTGGCCGGGGACGAGCAGGGCGGGGGGGCGTATCTCGCGTACCTGACGGCGGCGGCGGCGCATCAGTCCGAAGGGCGGACCGACCAGGCCATCGCCGCACTCGAACAGGCCCGGGCCGTGTTCCCCGAGTACGCCGGCCCGGACGCGCCGCTCCTGCTGCTCGCGCGGATGCACCGGGAGGAGGGGAACGACGAGGCTGCCCTCGAGGCCTTTCGGGCCTACGCGTCTCTCAACGAGAATCACCTCGAGGCGCACGTCGCGCTGGCCGATCTCGAGGAGACGGTGGGGACCCCCGCCGGGGTGCGCGATGCCCTCGACCGGTCGACCTGGATCGATCCTTTCCAGCAGGAGTTGCACGAACGGCTCGCGACGGCGCACGAGGCCGCCGGCGACTGGTCGGCGGGTGTGCGGGAGCGGCGGGCGCTGCTGGCGCTGGATCCCACCGACCGGGCCCGGGCCTACTACCGTCTGGCGCTGGCGCTCTTCCGCGACGGGGCGGCGGCCGAAGCGAGAACGACGGTCTTGAGAGCGCTGGAAATCGCTCCCAACTATGAAGATGCGCTTGATCTTCTGATCCAGATTAGAGGTGGCGAATGACGGCCACGGGTCTGCTCCGCATGGCTCTGGTGCAGGTGGTGGCACCCGCGGCGGCACTCCTCGTCGCGGGGCCGGCGGACGGTCAGGAGCCGGATCGCGGCGGTCGGAATCTCGGGTTCGACCCGAGCGGGTACCAGCAGTTCAACACGGAGTATTCGGGCGAGTTCGTCTTCGTGCGTCTCATGTACCGGACCGACCCGTGGAGGGCCTACCGGAACCCCGGATGGGCCCACGACTACCCCGTGGCGGAGCGGAACCTCGGCAAGATTCTGGGCGAGCTGACGACGATGACGCCGTGGCTCGGGGGGAGCAACGTGCTCGCGATGGACGACCCCGAGCTCTTCCGATACCCGGTGGCCTATCTGTCGGAGCCGGGCGACTGGGTGCTCTCACCGGAGGAGGCTGAGACGCTTCGGGCTTACATCCTGAAGGGCGGGTTCATGATCCTCGACGACATGCGGGGCCCGTGGAACTTCGAGAACACGGCCCGGATGCTCCAGTACATCCTGCCCGACCATCGGCTGGTCGAGCTCGAGATCGAGCACCCCATCTTCGACTCGTTCTTCCACCTCGAGGAGGAGGCGATCCACAGCCTCGGGCCGTCGGGCGGACGTCGCGGTGGTGGTGGCGGAGGCGGGGCGAGTTATTGGGGGGTGTTCGAGGACAACGACCCGGAGGGTCGCCTGATGATCATCGTGAACCACGACAACGACATCGGCGACTACATGGAGTGGTCGGACCGGGGCTTCGTCCCCATCGCGCTTTCGAACGAGGCGTATAAGCTGGGCGTCAACTACGTGGTGTACGCCCTCACGCATTGAACCGGCGGCCTGTCGAACAATGGACGGGCACGAACCCCGCCCGCGGTCGACCGCGGGAACGGAAGAGGAAGACATGGAAGCTCAGCCCGAGGAAGGCCTCGTCCAGGACGGCGGAGACACGGACGTGGCCGCGGCCCCCGAGCCCGGTCACGCGACACCGCCCCCCCCGATCGAGGACGACGCCACGATGGCCGATCGGCTTCGCGAGTCCGGAGCGGGGATCCGACAGGAGCTGAAGAAGGTCATCATCGGTCAGGACGACGTCGTCGAGCAGGTGCTTCTGTCGCTCTTCGCCGGGGGCAACAGCCTGATCGTGGGCGTCCCGGGGCTGGCGAAGACGCTTCTGATTCAGACCCTCGCGGACGTCCTCCATCTCGATTTCAACCGAATCCAGTTCACGCCCGACCTGATGCCTTCGGACATCACGGGTACGGACATCATTCAGGAAGATCCGGATACCGGGCGCCGGCATCTGACCTTCATGGAGGGGCCGCTCTTCGCGAACATCGTGCTGGCCGACGAGATCAACCGAACGCCTCCCAAGACGCAGGCTGCGCTCCTCGAAGCGATGCAGGAGAAGCAGGTCACCATTCAGGGACGGACGTACGACCTGCCGAAGCCCTTCTTCGTACTGGCGACGCAGAACCCGATCGAGCTCGAGGGCACCTACCCTCTCCCCGAGGCGCAGCTCGACCGGTTCATGTTCCATATCAACATCGATCACCTCCCCGAGGATGAAGAGCTCGAGGTCGTTCAGAAGACGACGGCCCTTGCCGGAGAGGCGCCCCAGGCGGTCATCACGGCAGACGACATCGTCCAGTTCCAGAGACTCGTCAGAAAGGTGCCGATGCCCGAGGCGGTGGCGCGCTACGCTGTCCAGCTCGCGCGACGCACGCGGCCGGAGAAGGAGGACGCGCCGGACTACGTCAAGCAGTACGTGGCGTATGGCGCGAGCGTTCGAGCGGCCCAGTATCTGGTGCTGGGAGGCAAGTCGCGCGCGCTCCTCAGGGGTGAGGTGACGGTCTCCTTCGACGACATCCGGGCTCTCGCGACGCCGGTCTTCCGGCACCGGATCCTGACCAACTTCCACGCGGAGTCCGAGCGGGTGACGACCGACGCCCTCATCGAGAGGCTCCTGGACGACGTGACGCCTCCGTCGTCGGGGATGTAGGCCGTTGAGTCGAGGAGACTGAGCGGTGCGCGCGAAGATCCAGTCGAAGGCGGTGCCGGGGACGCAGTTTCTCGATCCGACCGTGCTGACGCGCATCGGCAACCTGGAGTTGCTCGCCGGGTCGGTGGTCGAGGGGTTCATCTCCGGGTTGCATTCGTCCCCCTTCCTCGGGTTGTCGCTCGACTTCGCGGCGCATCGTCAGTACATGCCGGGAGACGACATCCGGAACGTCGACTGGAAGGTCTACGCGCGGACGGACCGCTTCTACATCAAGGAGTACGAGGCGGAGACCAACGCGAACGTGTTCTTCGCGCTCGACGCCTCGAGGTCCATGTCCTTCGGCTCGCGCGGGATCACGAAGCTCGAGTACGCCAAGTACCTGACCGCCTGTCTCGCCTATCTCTCCGCCTCGCAGCGAGACCGCGTCGGCGCCGCCGTGTTCGGCGAGAAACTGGGGGATTACGTCAGGCCGTCGGTTCGAAATCGCCGGCTCGTACTCGCCGCGCTCGACCGCGCCGAGGCCACCGAGGCCGGCGACCTCGTGAAACCGCTCACACAGATCGCGGAGAGCCTCGTCCGGAAGGGAATCGTCGTGCTGATCTCCGATCTGTACGCGGACCCTGGGGAAGTCATCAAGTCGCTCGGTGCCCTGCGGACGAAGGGGCACGACGTGATCGTATTCCACGTTCTGGATCCGGCCGAGGTCGATTTCCCCTTCGACGCGCCGCGCTCGTTCGAGGATCTCGAGACGGGCGAGCGTCTGCCCGTCACTCCGGAAGACATGCGTGCCGAGTACATGGAGCTTCTCGAGGGGCACGTCGGCGATCTCGCGAAGCTGCTGATGGATCACCGCATCGACCACGAGCTCGTGGTGACATCGACGCCGCTCGATGCGGCGCTCTTCCAATATCTGTCGTACCGGTCGCGCCGGTTGAAGGGGAAATCCTGATGGGGAGCCGGCGCTGATGTCGTTTCTCACCCCGCTCTTCTGGGCCGGCCTCGGGCTCCTCGCGATTCCGATCATCATCCATCTGACGCAGCGTCAGCGGAGCGAGGTGACGCCGTTTCCGTCACTGATGTTCCTGCGAAAGGTCCCGTTCAAGACGTCGAACCGGCGGCGAATACGTCACCCTCTCCTGTTCGCGCTGCGCTGTCTCGCGGTCGCTCTCCTTGCCGCCGCGTTTACGCGCCCCTTCTTCGAGGGCGGAGCGACCGCCGGCGGAGAATCGGCGCGAGACGTTGTGATCCTGATCGACAACTCGGCGAGTCTCCGGCACGGCGGACGATGGGAGAGAGCTGTGGACGAAGCCCGACGCGTTGGAGCGGATCTGGCCGAGGGTGACCGGGTCTCCGTCGTGACGTTCAACGAGCGGGCGGAAGAGCGCCTCGCGCTGACCGGAGATCTGCTGACGCTCGGGGCGACGCTGGATCGGCTCGAGCCCACGGATCTCGGGACCCGAATCGCGTCCGGCCTCCAGCTCGCCGGTCGCATCCTCGATGAATCGGAGCGGGCGGACCGCGAGGTTGTTCTGGTGACCGATTTCCAGCGCACGGGCTGGGATGACCAGGGTCGCTCGCGGCTCCCCGACGGCGTGATGCTGACGCCGATCAGCGTGGCGGGCGAACGGGAAGCGAACCTCGCCGTGGCGGACGCCCGCTTTGCCGGAGGCGTGGGTGGACGGTTCCGAATCGTCGCGCGCGTGACGAACATGGGCGACGAGCCGGCCGACGCGGTGCCGGTGTCCCTGGAGCTGAGTGGCCGCGCGGTGGCGACGCGATCCGTGGATCTGGGTTCGCGCGGAGCGGCCACCGTGTCGTTCGAGGATGTCCCGTTGCCTGAGGGCCAGATCCGCGGGCGGATCTCGATCCCGGGAGACGATCTCGCCATCGACGATGAGCTCCGGTTCATGGCAACGGCGGAGCCCGGGCTCGAGGTGCTGATTCTGGAGGGTGCCCGCGGCCGAACGGATCGCAGCCTGTTCGTCGAGCGAGCGCTCGCGATCGGCGACGAGCCCCGGGTGCGCCCGGTGCGCCGGCCGCTCGGCCAGCTGGACGGAGCGTGGCTGGCGAGCGCGTCCGCGATCATCCTGAACGACGCGAACCTGACCGATGACGGACGGGCCTCCAGGATCGCCGATTGGGTCGAGGGGGGTGGAGCGCTCTTCGTCGCGCTCGGGGCGAACGCCAATCCCGGACAGTGGGCGACCGCGGGTGCCGACCTTCTCGGAGGCATCGCCGGCGGAGTCGAGGACCGGACCTCGGCGGGCGGTGTGCGCATCTCGTGGCTCGATTACGACCACCCGATCTTCGAGTTGTTTGCGACGCCGCGCAGCGGGGACTTCTCCGAAGCGAGGTTCTTCCGGTTTCGCGGGTTCGAGCCGGGGGCGGAGGCGTCCGTGATCGCTCGCTTCGAGGGCGGCGAGCCCGCCCTCGTCGAGCACGTGGTCGGCGAGGGGCGCGTCCTCGTCTGGATGTCCACGCTCGACCGTTTCTGGAACGATCTCGCGTTGCAGCCCGTGTATTTGCCGTTCATTCACCGGTCGCTCCTTCACGCCACCCGGTACCGGGACCCCCAACGCTGGATCTCCGCGGGTGACGTCCTGGAACTCGGGGCGCTGGTGGGGGGTGGTTCAGCGGCAGGTGCCGAGGCGGCGCTGCAAAGGGACTGGATCCTGGTCGATCCCGACGGCGGCCGGAATCCGATCGAACTCGTGGACGGACCGAACTGGATCGAGTTCGACCGGGTCGGGTTCTATCAGATAGAAGAACTCGATGCCGGGACCGAGCCACTCACTGTTGCGGTGAATACGCCGCTCGCGGAGTCCGACCTGGCAGCCGTGGCGCCCGAGCGCATCGCAGGGTCGGTGCTCGGTGCTGGGGCGGGGCAGGGAACGTCGGCCGGAGGGGTCCCTGCCGGGGATGAGGATCCGACGCGGCGGGAGTTGTGGTGGTTCCTGCTTCTGGCCGCGGCGATCGTGCTGGTGGTCGAGAGCCTCGTGGCCAACCGCTGGACGAGGCGGCGCCCCACATCGGGACTTGCGGAGCAGTCGTGAACGAAGCGATGAGTGGAACCGGTCCCCGGCGACGTCCGGGCAATGGCTGGAGGATGTGATGCGACGAAGAGGATCGACGGGCACCGGCGGACAGCTGCTTCAAGTCGTGAAGGAGGTCCGGCGGAGATGGCGCTCCCGGCAGCTACTCCAGGGGGGTGCGATCGTCCTGGCGGCAGGCTTCCTGGTCTTCTTCGCCTCGACGTGGGGGATCGACCGTCTCCGCTTCGAGGACACGGCCGTACTCGCCTTCCGGATCGTCTTGTGGACCTCGCTCGCCGGCCTCGTCGGCTGGTTCCTCGTTCGCCCGCTGCTGCGCAGTGTGAGCGACGAGCAGGTCGCCCTCTATCTCGAGGAGCATGAGCCGTCGCTGCGGGCCTCGTTCATGTCGGCTGTCGAGACCGCCAAATCCGGGGGCGGCGAGGAGGGCCTGGATCGACGCCTTCTCACCGTGGCCATGGACCGTGCCCGGAGGGTCGAGCGCGGTCAGCGGGTCGAACGCGATCGGCTGCGCAGGTCTTCCGCGTGGTTTGCGGGAGTCGCCTCTGCCGTCGCGCTGGTGGTCGTCTTCGGTCCCGCGTTTCAGGGCACCGCGGGCTCGCTGCTGATCGGCCCATGGAAGACCGCGGATGCCGCGAACCCCTACTCCATCTCTGTCGAACCGGGCGACATCCTGATCGCCCGTGGTTCGGATCAGCGCATCGTCGCTCACCCGCAGGGATTCGAGACGGCGGACGTCGAGATCGCCGTTCGTCGGGGAGAGGCGGAGGTCTGGGACCGCTATTCCATGACGCCGAACGAAGACGGATCAGCGTTCGAGATCCTGCTGTTCGATCTCGATGATCCGGCCGACTACTCGATCGAATCGGAAGGCGTACGATCACCGATCTTCCGCATCGACGTGGCGGACCTCCCCTACGTCGATCGGATCGATCTCGAATACCGCTTCCCGACCTACACCGGGCTGAGCCCGCGTCAGGTCGAGGATGGCGGCGACATCGCGGCCATTCGCGGCACGGAGGTCGTGCTCGCGATCACGCCGACGTTCGCCACACCGGGGGCGCGGCTGGTCTTCGAGGACGATCCCGAGGGCGGAATCCCGCTCGTCGCGACGGAGCAAGGCTTCGAAGCCACGATCACCGTGGGTGAAGAGACGTTCTACAGGATCGAGCTCGAAGGGCCGAGCGAGAGGTATGTCGTCGGATCGCCCGAATACCTCGTCGAGCCACTGGACGACCAGCCGCCTGCCGTCTCGATCACCGAGCCCGGGCGCGACCGATCGGCCACCACGATCGAGGAGATCTACGTCGAGGTCGAGGCGGAGGATGACTTCGGCGTGGGCGTCGTCGAGCTGGTGTATTCTGTGAACGGAGGCGAGTCGCAGTCCGTCGGCGTTCACCGGACCGGACGCGGAGGATCCACGAGCGTCTCCGGCGGGCACACGTTCTTCCTGGAAGAGTTCGGGCTCGAGCCCGGTGACGTGATCTCCTACTACGCGCGAGCGACGGACCTCGCGCCGCGCGGAGCTAGCGAGGAGACGTCCGACATCTATTTCCTCGAGATCCGGCCGTTCGACCGCGACTTCCGCCAGGCGGAAAGCGGGGGAGGCGGGGGAGGTGGCGGAGGCGGCGAGGGCATGAACGGCGAGCTGTCCGAGCAGCAGCGACAGATCGTTGCGGCGACGTTCCGGCTGGTTCAGGACGGCGACGACTTCGACGCCGACGAGATGTCGGAGAATCTCGCGACGCTGACGCTCCTGCAGGGTCGGCTGCGCGAACAGGTCGAGACGCTCGTTCAGAACATGGAGTCCCGTGGCGTCGTCCAGGATCCGACCTTCCAGACGGTCTTCGAGGAGCTCCCGCAGGCGGTGACCGCCATGCAGGAAGCCGAGTCGCACCTCGGTGAACGCGCCGTCGACGAGGCGCTCTCGCCCGAGCAACGCGCGCTCCAGCACCTGCAGAGGGCTGAGGCCGCGTTCCGCGACGTGCAGGTCCAGATGGGCCAGCAGCAGGGTGGTGGCGGTGGCGGCGGCGGCTCGAATCCTGAGGAGCTCGCCGATCTGTTCGAGCTGGAGATGGACAAGCTCCGCAATCAGTACGAGGAGGTGCAGCGGGGCGAGCAGCAGCAAACCGATCAGCAGGTGGACGAGGCGCTTCAGAAGCTCGAGGAACTTGCGCGTCGCCAGCAGCAGATGAACGAGCGAGCGGCGGCGATGCAGCGGGGCACCGGTGGCGGTGGTGGAGGACAGGATCAGTTGATCGAGGAGACCGAAGAGCTCGCGCGCGAGCTCGATCGGCTGTCGCGCGAAGACCAGCGTCCCGAGCTGCGCGAATCCGCCCGACGCTTGCGCGAGGCGGCGAACCGGATGCGTCAGGCGCAGGCCAGCGGCCGACAGGGTCAGGGGCAGGCAGAGTCATCGGCAGCGCTCGACCGCCTGCGGGACGCCCGGCGCCTGCTCGAGAACCGTCAGTCGGCATCGGCGCAGCGCGAAGTCGATGACGCGCTGCAGCGGGCCGAGCGAATCGTGACGAGACAGGAGGAACTCGCCGAGGACGTCTCGGGCGCTGCGGAGAGTGGCAGCCCGGATGAGCTGCGCGACCTGCGGGACCGGAAAGACGAGCTCGCGGCGGAGGTCGACAACCTCGAACAGGACCTCGACAGGATCGCGCGCGAGTCGCGACGGGAGCAGCCCGAGGCCGCACGGTCGCTCCAGGAGGCCGCGGAGACGATCCGCGAGAGCCGGTTGAGGGACAAGCTCCTGTTCTCGAAGGGCGTCCTCGGCTCCAGGTCGGCGGACTATGCGAACAACTTCGAGGAGCAGATCACGAACGACGCAGAGGCCGTGAGAGATCGGATCGCCGAAGCCAGTCAGGCATTCAGCGAGTCGGATCCGCGGCGCCTGGGCGAACAGCTCGACGAGGCCCGCGACCTCGTGCGTGGGCTCGAGTCCCTGCAGGAGCGCATCCAGCAGCGCCAGGAAGGTGAAGGTCAGGGCGAAGGCGAGGGCCAGGGTCAGGGCGAAGGTCAGGGACAGGGCGAAGGCCAGGGTCAGGGCGAAGGCCAGGGCCAGGGCCAGGGCCGGCAGGGTCAGGGCGAAGGCCAGGGCCAGGGCGGGCAGGGACAGGGCGAAGGCCAGGGTCAGGGCGAAGGCCAGGGCCAGGGCGGGCAGGGACAGACTGGCGGTGGTCAGCCGGGCGGAAGCCCGAACGGCGGCGGGTTCGGGCCCGGAGGGTCGGGTGGCGGCGGTGGCCTGACGCCCGACGACATCCGGCAGTTCCAGCGCGAATTCCAGCAGAGGCGCGACGACGCCCGTGAGTTGCGCGACGACCTCCGAAACGATGGCGTCGAGGTCGGTGACCTCTCCGATGCGCTGGCTTCGCTCGATCGGCTCGCGAACGCGCCTGGCTTCGACGACCCCGAGGAGCTGCAGCGACTGCAGGAGGCAGTGATCAAAGGGCTCAAGGACTTCGAGTTTGCCCTCCGTCGCGATCTAGGGGCTCAGATCGAGCGACTCTTCCTGTCCGGGTCCGACGACGTGCCGCCGGAGTATCGAGCCCTCGTCGAGGAGTACTACCGGTCGTTGTCCGAAGGTCGTCCGCCGCGTTGAGCCCGGGCGTCGAGTTCGGCGGGTGAAGTCACTGTGCCGCGACGCGGCGGCGGTCTGCCTGATCGTCGCCGCGTTTGCATTGTCGGCGCCGTTCGGCGGGCCGGATCCGGTCGATGCGCAGGAGATCGGTCCCGATCGCCTGGTGCCCGCTCTCCGCGCCGACGCGTCACTCTTCTGGCTCTCTCCGAGTGAAGAGGTTCGGACCGCGGCGCGCCGACGTCTCGCCGCGGCGGACGTTCCCGTGACGTTCCTGCTCGAGGCGCTCGGCGCGGTACCGGAGTATCCCCCGGATCCGGCCCGTGGGCGGCTGGACCGCGGACACCGCGCGTCGGACGGGCGGGCGCACCCGTACACGGTCCTCGTGCCGGATGGGTATTCGCCCGATCGCGACTGGCCAGTGCTCGTGTATCTGCACGGTGGCATCGGTCGGTCGGCCTGGACCGCACCAGGCGCGTGGTGGCGCGACTACGATCGAATCGCCGATCCGAATCGGATCGTGGTCGTCCCCGCCTCGTGGAACGAGTCGCGGTGGTGGCAGCGGAGCCAGGTCGAGAGCCTCACGCGGATTCTCACCGACCTCGCTCGCGAATACCGAATCGATCGCGACCGGGTCCACATGCTGGGCATTTCCGACGGTGGGACGGGGGCCTACTACCACGCCTTCAGGGCTCAAACTCCGTGGGCATCGTTCCTCGCGTTCATCGGGCATGCGGCCGTGCTCTCCAACCCGCGTCTCGGCGTGGAGGGGCAGATGTACGTGTCCAATCTTCGGAACCGCCCGCTCTTCATAGTGAACGGCGGCCGCGATCGGCTCTATCCGACGGCTTCGGTCGCGCCGTTCATTCGCATGTTCGAGAAAAACGGAGTGCCCTTCACGTACCGGCCGAAGCCCGAGGCCGGGCACGACCTTTCGTGGATGGACGAGGAGGGCGCACGAATCGACTCGTTCATCGTAGCGACGGCACGCGACCCGCTGCCGGACCTGCTGGAGTGGGAGACGGAGGATCCCGAGGCCGGCCGGTTCGCGTGGGTTTCTATCGACGAGATCGGCGATGCCCCGGGTCAGTCGGACCTGCCGTATCGGAACGATCTCACGGTCGACGGAGACTCGGTGAGTTACCTCGCGTTTCCGCACCGGGTGCGGTCGGGTCGGGTCGTCGTGGCCCGGGAGGGGAACGTCGTGCGCGTGCAAACCGAAGGAGTGCGACGATTCCGATTGCTGGTGTCGCCGCGCGACTTCGATGTGGGCCTGCCGATCCGGGTCGAAGTGAACGGAGCCGTTCGCTTCGATGGCCTGGTGGAGCCCTCCGCCCGGACCTTGCTGGACCGGGCGGAGGGCGATCAGGACAGAGGGATGCTGTTCGTCGCGGAGATCGCGATCGACCTGTCCCTCTGACCTCCCCGGCTGGGGATCACGCCGAACCGCCTCGCGGTCTACGCGGGCGCCGGCGATCTCGCTGATCCTCTCGCCGATCCCTCCGGTCCTCCCGGACGTCCCGCTCGTCCTCCCTCGGGTCCCGGCGATCCTCTCGCCGGTCGATGACATCCTCTGCGCGATCACGGCGGCCCCGGTCTACACGCGCGTCGCGTCGATCCTCCCTGCGATCTCGCACGTCCTCGCGGCGGTCTCGCACGTCCTCGCGGCGGTCTCGCACGTCCTCGCGGCGGTCTCGCACGTCCTCGCGGCGGTCTCGCATGTCCTCACGGCGGTCTCGCACGTCCGCGCGATTCTCAATGCGGTCCACGCGGGCCCGGCGTTCGGCCCGGGCCCCCCGCTCACGAGACTGCGCTTCGAGTGGCGCCCCGAGCATCATCAGTCCGACCACTCCGAGCCCTGCGATCCTCATCCTCGACATCGGAACCCCCCTCTCACGATCTTCGTTCGTAGCTTCCGTTCTCGGTACGATCGAAAGTGAGACGACGACGGGGCGGCCCATGTTAAGCGCGCCGCCCCGGGGCCCGGCAGCAAGTGACTCCACCTCGGGGATGCGATGACGATACGGGTGCTTTCCGCAGATGACATCGATCGAGCTCTCGATCCGGCTGCGGCCGTCGACGCGATGCGGATCGCGTTCGGAGAGCTCTCGGGCGGCACGGCCCGGGTTCCCATCCGCGGGCGGGTCGAGAGTCGCCGGGGGGTCACCCTGCTCATGCCCGCTTCTCTTGAGGCCTCGTCGGGGCTCGGCGCGAAGATCGTCTCCGTGTTTCCGGGCAACGTCGACTCGCCGGCGATCACAGGCGCGATTCTGTTGCTGGATGCGCGTACCGGGCGGCCGAAGGCGCTGCTCGACGGTACGCGGCTCACCGCGCTGCGTACGGCGGCGGGTAGCGCGCTCGCGACGGAGCTTCTCGCCGAGCCGACGGCGGAGGTTCTCGCGGTGTTCGGGGCGGGCACGCAGGGACGCAGTCACATCGAGGTGATGTCGGCGACCCGGCCGCTCCGCGAGATCCGCATCGTCGCGGGGGGGCTCGCGTCGGCGAAACGTCTCGTCCGCGATGTCGCTTCGCTTCCGCTGCTGCCTCCTGGGTCGTCGTCGCCCCGACCCGAGATCCGCGCCGTCGAGTCTCCCGCCGAAGCGCTGGATGGCGCGACGCTCGTCGTCACGGCGACGACGAGCTCGACACCGGTCTTCGATGGCCGGGATCTCGCGGCGGGCACCCACGTTAACGGGGTGGGCTCGTTCACCGCCGAGATGCAGGAGGTTGATCTGACGACGGTGCGGCGGGCGAGAGTGGTCGTCGATCAGCGTGCAGCCGCGTGGGAGGAGGCGGGGGACCTGATCGTCCCCCTGGAGGCGGGAGACCTGACGCGCGACATCGTCGACGTGGAGCTCGGCGACATCGTCAACGGTGCGGCGCCTCGCGGCTCGGACGGGCACGAGATCACGTTCTTCAAGTCGGTCGGAAACGCCGCGCAGGATGTCGCGATCGCCGAGTACGCCTTCGAGCGGGGCGTCGCCCTGGGGCTGGGAGCGGTCGTTCCGTTCTAATCTGATCGAGCCCTCGTCTCCGAGCAGCGAAGTTCACGCGGAATGGACTCGCGGGTTGACATATAAATAATATTTTATATAATGGGGCCATGAAGACGACGAACACGGATTCGGCAACGTTGGCGCGGCAGTTCGCAGCGCTCGGGGAGGTGAAGCGCCTGGGCATCATCGAGGCGCTCTCCGGAGGGGAGCAGTGCGCCTGCGACCTGACCGGGTGCTGCAGCGATCGTCAGCCTCTGCTCTCGTTCCACCTGAAGAAGCTGAGGGAGTGTGGTCTCGTCGAGGCGCGACGCGACGGGCGGTGGATGCACTACTCGCTGCGAAGGGATGCGCTGCGGGAACTGGCCGACGCACTACGGGCGGTGGCGGACGGAGAGGTCGAACGGCCCACCTGCTGCTGATCCAGGTCTTTTTTTTTGGTCGTCCATATATCAACAATATTTTATATAGGAGGCGGCAATGAGCACGGCGGCGAATGATCTGAAGGAGACGGTCCGGGAGAAGTACGGCCACGCGGCGCGGACGGCGGCGGCGGGCGGGACGGCTTCCTGTTGTGAGTCGATAACCGGGGAATCGAGCTGCTGCGGACCGTCGGGGACGAAGGACCCGATCACGAGCGATTTGTATACGGCGGGCGAGACCGGAGAGCTTCCGGAAGCAGCGGTCCTGGCCTCGCTCGGCTGCGGCAACCCGACCGCGCTCGCGGAGCTGTACGAGGGAGAGACGGTGCTCGACCTGGGGTCGGGTGGAGGGATCGACGTGCTGCTGTCGGCACGTCGCGTCGGTCCGGCAGGGAAGGCGTATGGCGTAGACATGACCGATGACATGCTGGAGCTCGCCCGTCGCAACCAGAGCGAAGCCGGGATCGAGAACGCGGAGTTCCTGAAGGGTGAGATCGAGTCGCTACCTCTGCCGGACCAGAGCGTAGACGTGATCATCTCCAACTGCGTGATCAATCTCTCGGTCGACAAGCCGAAAGCGATCGCCGAGGCCTTTCGCGTCTTGAAGCCGGGTGGCCGTTTCGCGGTGTCGGACATCGTCGTCCGCGGCGCTGTCGACGATCGGATCCGCGAGAACGTCGAACTGTGGATCGGGTGTGTCGCCGGAGCCCTCGAGGAGAGCGAGTACGCTCGGTTGCTCGAGGAGGCCGGATTCGAGGGGATCGGTCTCGAGTCGACCCGCGTCTACGAGGCCGAGGATGCGGAGGCACTTCTCGCGGAGGCCGACGATGTGTCCCGCGAGATCGCTCGCGAGGCCGGGGGCCGGTTCATGTCGGCCTTCGTGCGCGCTCGCAAGCCGGCGTGACCCTCCGGCCAGGGGGCGTGTCGTCGCTCGGCGGCACGTCTCCCTGTCCCGTTGCCGGGACATACTGTCCCGGAACGTTTCGAGCGCCCGCCTTTCTCGCGTCCGTAACTCATTAGAAAAAAGCAAGTTACGGGGTTGTAGGGCTACGGCCCGAACCGTGCCCTTCATGTTCGCGAAGGGGGTCGCCGCGTCGGCGAGGCCCCCGGTTCCCGATGAACGAGGAGGAGATCGTGTTCCGGCGACTTCTGGTCCCGGTGGATCTGACCCCGAAGAACGCGCGGGCCGTCGAGGTGGCTCGCGACCTGGCGCTCCAGTCGGGCGGCGAGGTGTTCTTGCTGCACGTCATTGAGACGCTCGACCTGCCATTCGAGGAGCTCGAAGACTTCTACGATCGGCTCCAGGCGAAGGCGACCGACGCCATGCGACCCCACGCCGAGGTGCTCGACGCCGCAGGTGTGAGCGCGAGCGGGCACATCCTGTACGGTAAACGGCACGAAAAGGTGCTGGAGTTCGCTGAAGAGCACGGGGCCGATCTGATCATTCTGGACTCACACCGGATCGAACCGAAGAGGCCCGGAAGAGGCTTCGCGACGCTCAGCTACCGAATCGCGATCACCGCGTCGTGTCCCGTGCTTCTCGTAAAGGGAGCACCCGCGGCCCGAGACAATATCGAATCTCCAGGAGGCGCATCATGAAGAGAATCCTCTTCCCGACGGACCTGTCGGAACACGCACATGCGGCGCTGCCGCACGCGATCAATCTCGCTGCCCTCGAGGGTGGTGAGTTGCACCTGCTCCATGTGATGACGCTCCACGGGCCGACATCGGCCTTGATGGAGGAACTCACGGGTGAAGAGAAGGCGCGCGAGGCACTCGACGGCCTGCAGACCGGCGAGAGCCGCGTCATCCGCTCGGTGACGCGAGCCGTCGCACCGTCGCCGGCCATTCTCGACTACGCGGACATCAACGACGTGGATGCGATCGTCATGGGAACGCATGGCCGTCGCGGGTTCCGGCGCATGATGCTGGGGAGCGTGACCGAGGAGGTCATCCGGCTGGGCCGGTGGCCGGTCCTCTCGATACGGAAATCTCCGCAGGCGGATGACGCGTCGTTCAACTACTCGCGCATCCTCGCACCGGTCGACTTCTCCGTGAACTCGTCGATGGGGGTCGAGACGGCGGCCGATCTCGCCCGGAGATTCAGCGCGACGCTGGAGCTCCTTCACGTGATCGACATTCCGGTCCTGCCGGAGTTCTACGGTCCCGTCATGGCTCCTTCGCTCAACCTGAAGCAGGCGACGGATCGGGCCCAGGAGAAGATGGCGACGCTGGCGGCGTCGCTCGGCGACGACATCCAGGTGAAGACGGACATTCGGGTCGGCGCCGCGGCCACGCAGATCATCGAGGCGTCGGAGGATGGCGCCGATCTCATCGTGATCCCGACACACGGGTACTCGGGGTGGGACCGCGTCCTGATGGGGAGCGTGGCCGAGGGCGTCCTGCGGCGAGCCGAGTGTCCGGTGCTCACGGTGAAGCCCGCACAACAGGACGAGGGCTGACCGGGTCGGCGTCGAGCGCGATTCCGGAACGGCGGCGCGGCTGATAGCCTTCGGGTCGGCCAGAGCGCCGCAGTTCCTCTAGCGCGCGAGACCCGTATGCGAGACAGACGCCGATGGTAGGGGGGACCCCGTTCGAGGGTGCGGAGTTTCGCGCCGTGTTCGAGGGTGCGCCCGACGCGTTCCTGATCGTCGACGAGTTCGGCGTCATCGTCGCTGTGAACGACGAGGCAGAACGACTCTTCGGGTATTCGCGAGACGACCTCGTCGGCCAGTCGGTCGAGAGGCTCGTGCCCGAGGCTTCGCGCGACCGACACGCGGGTCTTCGGTCGGTGTATGCGAGGGAACCGACCAAGCGACCGATGGGGATGGGTCGGGAGCTCCACGCCCGCCGCGCCGACGGAGCCATGGTTCCCGTCGAGATCGGACTCAGTCCGGTCGATACCGACCACGGGCGGTATATCCTCGCGGTGGTTCACGACATCACCGAGCGGAGGCGGCTCCGTGCCTTCGGCAGCGGGGTGCTGCAGGGGGCCGAAGAGGAGCGGCAACGAATCGCACGGGAGCTTCATGACGACACCGCGCAGAGCCTCGCCGCGCTCGTGCTACGTCTCCAGATGGCGCGCCGGAGCGACGACCCGGAGACGCGTGAGCGGATGCTGCGCGAGTTGCACGAGGACATCCATCGCGCGTCGGATGGCGTCCGTCGGATTCTGAGGGGGCTCCGGCCGCCGTTGCTCGAGGAGTCCGGGCTCGCCGCCGCACTCAGGTCGCATGTGAAGTCCGCACTCGCCGAGACCGCGCTCGAGTGGTCGTTCCAGGCTGCTGACGTGGACCATCGGCTCCCCGCCGATGCGCGGCTCGCCCTGTATCGGATCGTGCAGGAGGCGGTCTCGAACGTGATCCGCCACTCCCGCGCCGGCCGCCTCTCGATCGAACTCGGCGAAACGGACGACGTGATCCGTCTCGAGGTCGTGGACGACGGCGTGGGCTTCGATCCCGAACGCCCCGAGCCCATCGAGGGAAGAGGGCTCGGCCTACTGGGAGTCATGGAAAGATCGGCGATCATCGGCGGGGTGGCGCGCGTCGAGAGCACGCCCGGCGAGGGCACCCGCGTCTCCGTGACGATCCCCGTCCGGCCCGCCACCCGCTAACCCGAGTACCCCCCCCCACGGCCATCCGAAAAACAGGGCCGTTTTGTCCCGAAGCGGGCTATATTGTCCCTACGTTTCAGGTCCCCGCGGGCAGTGTCTGTGCCTGCATGCACGTTAACTCTTTGTGTATCAACATGTTACAGGAAAACTCGCCGGTACGGCACGCGAGGTACGCATCGCGCATGTGGGACAACACAGGACAATCCACGGAGTCGCGAACCCACAATCCGAGTGGATGAACATGACGCGCAACGATTTCGAAGACGAACCGGAAGCCCACGATCAGCCCGCGCGCGTCCTCATCATCGAGGACGATGTCGGGCTGAGGTCGCTACTCGCGGAGCTGCTCGAGGGAGAGGGCTACGAGACGCTACCGGCGGAGAACGGAGAGGACGGGCTCCGCATTCTTCAGCGGGAGCCCGTGGACATCGTGTTGCTGGACATAAACCTGCCGGGCATGCACGGGATCAATGTGCTGACGGCCGCCCCGAACACCCAGACGGACGCCGAGTTCATTATGATGACGGCGTACGCCGAGGTGGAGACGGCGGTCGAAGCGATCAAGCTCGGCGCGTTCGACTATCTGAGGAAGCCGCTGGAGCCCGACGAGCTTCTGATGGTCATCGAGCGGGCGCTCGACCAGCGGCGTCTGCGACGCGAGGTAGCGTCGCTCCGCCGCCGGGTTCCGCGCGGTCCTCGGTCCAAGATCATCGGACGGTCCCAGGCCCTCGAGCGGTTGTTCGATCTGATCGAGCGCGTCGCGGCGACCCGTTCGAGCGTCCTCGTGACGGGCGAGACGGGGACCGGCAAGGAACTCGTGGCGCGTGCGATCCACGACCTGTCGCCGCGAGCCTCCAAGCCGTTCGTGCCCGTGAACTGCTCATCGCTTCCGGACACGCTTCTCGAGTCCGAGCTGTTCGGGCATATGAAAGGAAGCTTCACCGGGGCGATCGCGACCCGGCGCGGGCTGTTCGAGGAAGCGCACGGCGGGACGGTGTTCCTCGACGAGGCGGGTACGATCTCGGCGCCGACGCAGGTGAAGCTCCTGCGGGTCCTACAGGAGCGTCAGGTACAGCGGGTCGGCGGTGGGGCGTGGATCCCCGTGGACTTCCGGCTCATCGCGGCGGCCAACGTTAATCTGGCGAAAGAGGTCGAGGCCGGCCGTTTCAGGGAGGATCTCTTCTTCCGGCTCAACGTCTTTCCGATCGAGGTGCCGCCGCTGCGGGATCGGCTCGACGACATTCCGTTGTTGGCGAATCACTTTCGTCAGCGGTTCGCGGACGAGAACGATGTCGATCCGCCGGCGATCACGCCGGAGACGCTGGGGCGGATGATGGACTACCAGTGGCCCGGGAACGTGCGGGAGCTCGAGAACTTCATCGAGCGAGCCATGATCATGTACCAGGGCTCGCCGACGATTCGGTTCGACGTCCCGGGTGCGACCGGCGCGGTCGAGGCTTCGTCGGTACAGCAGGCGCGCGACGGTCGGTGGAGCATCGACCGGCTCGAGCGCGAGCACATCTTCTCGGTGCTCGAGGAGACCGCGGGCAATCAGACCCGGGCGTCGGAGATCCTGGGGATCGACCGGCGTACGCTGTATCGCAAGCTGAAGCGGTACAAGCAGGTAGAGGGAGCCGAGTGATCTGAACGCCCAGATCATGACGGACGTCGGCGTTTGGCAGGTCCTGGCGCTGGCAACGCTCACGGCGCTCGCGACCGGTCTCGGGGCGGTTCCGTTCTGGTTCGTCCGCCCGAACCGTCGGTGGCTGGGGGTCGGGAACGCCGTGGCCGCCGGGCTCATGCTCGCGGCCTCGTGCGGTCTGATCGTGGAGGGTCACGCGGTCGGCGCCTTCGGGGTCGCCGGGGGTGTCCTCCTCGGCGCCGGGTTCATCGGCCTGAGCCGGCACTGGCTGGACGGCAGGGGGGAACTCGGCGTGGCGGGGCTCCACGGAGCGGATGCGCGCAAGGCGGTCCTCCTCGTGGGCGCCATGACGGTCCACTCTGCGGCGGAAGGCATCGGCGTCGGCGTCTCGTTCGGCGGCGGTGCGGAGTTGGGATTGTTCATCTCTCTCGCGATCGCCGTGCACAACATCCCCGAAGGGCTCGCGATCGCGCTTGTGCTCGTCCCGCGCGGTGTCTCGACCCTGAGGGCGGCGAGCTGGAGCGTGTTCTCCAGTCTCCCGCAGCCACTCCTCGCAGTCCCCGCCTTCATCTTCGTGCTCGAGTTCGCACCGGCGCTGCCCTGGGGCCTGGGGTTCGCGGCGGGCGCGATGATCCGGATGGTGTGGCTCGAACTCCTGCCGGATGCCGTTCGCGAGGCGGGGGGCCGGCGGCCGGTGGCGCTCGCGGTCGTGCTCTCCTGCGCCGCGATGATCCTCCTGCAGATCCTGTTGCGGACCGGCGCCTGACCCGACGCGAGGCGCCGCTCCGACGGGGCTGATTCGAGTCGTACGAACCGATAGGTTTGAGGGAGCGCACAGGCAGCGGGTGGCCCTCGGGCGATCCGGTTCTTCCATACACCACGCAGGGTCACGTAAATGCTCCAGGCTTCCTCGCACGACAGCTTCGACGCGCGCCGTTCGCTCGACACACCGGGCGGCCCGGTCGAGATCTTCGATCTGCAGCGGGTCGCGGCGGCCGCGGGCCACGATCTCGCCCGGCTTCCCTTCTCGATCCGGGTCGTTCTCGAGAATCTCGTCCGCAACGAAGACGGCGTTTCGGTGTCGGCCGACGACATCGCCGCGATCGCCGCCTGGGACCCGGAGGGCACGCCCGGCAGGGAGATCGCGTTCCGCCCCGCCCGCGTGCTGCTCCAGGACTTCACCGGGGTGCCCGCGGTGGTCGACCTCGCGGCGATGCGCGATGCCATGGCGGACCTCGGCGGCGACCCGGCGTCGATCAACCCGTTGATGCCGTGCGAGCTGGTGATCGATCACTCGGTGCAGGTCGACTCGTTCGGCACTCCGCGGTCGTTCGCGATAAACGCCGAGCGTGAGTTCGAGCGGAACCACGAGCGCTACGCGTTTCTCCGCTGGGGCCAGACCGCCTTCGACAATTTCAAGGTCGTTCCCCCGGACACCGGCATCGTGCACCAGGTGAACCTGGAGTACCTCGCACGCGTGGTGTTCGACGACTCGACGTCGGGCGAGCGGTTCGCATATCCCGACACGCTCGTCGGGACGGACAGCCACACGACGATGATCAACGGGCTGGGGGTTCTCGGATGGGGGGTCGGAGGCATCGAGGCCGAGGCCGCGATGCTCGGCCAGCCCCTCTCGATGCTGGTGCCGCGAGTGCTCGGCTTCCGGCTCCACGGCTCGCTGCCGGATGGCGCGACCGCGACGGATCTGGTCCTCCGCGTGACCGAGGTCCTGCGTGACGCCGGCGTGGTCGGAAAGTTCGTGGAGTTCTACGGCCCGGGTCTCGCTGGTCTTTCGCTGGCCGATCGGGCCACGCTCGGAAACATGTCACCCGAATTCGGTTCGACCTGCGCGATCTTCCCGATCGACAAAGAGACGCTGTCCTATCTGCGGTTCACCGGGCGTCCGGCGGGGCAGGTGGCGCTTGTCGAGAGCTATGCGCGCGCCCAGGGTCTCTTCCACGAGGCGAGTACGCCGACGGCCGAGTACTCGGATCACGTCGAGCTCGACCTGGGGACGGTCGTGCCCGCGATCGCGGGCCCGAAGCTCCCGCAGCAACGGGTCCTGCTCAGCGAGAGCAAGTCGAAGTTCGCGGAGGCCGTCGAGGCGATCCGGGGTCCGCTGGTCAGCCTGGGCGGAGGGCGTGACGGCGGCGGGATCGGTGGCGACGAATCGGCGGTCGCGGTCGCGAAAGCCCCGACGGGCGTCGCCGTCCGGATGACCGACGAGATCGGTGAGGCCAGAGAGTTCGAACTGCATGACGGCTCCGTCGTGATTGCGGCGATCACGAGTTGCACGAACACATCCAACCCTTCGGTCATGGTCGGCGCGGGTCTGCTCGCGAAGAACGCGGTCGAGAAGGGGCTGACCAGGCCACCGTGGGTGAAGACGAGTCTCGCGCCCGGATCGATGGTCGTCACCGAGTACCTGACCGAGGCCGGTCTGATGCCGTATTTCGAGCAGCTCGGCTTTCACGTCGTCGGGTACGGGTGTACGACCTGCATCGGAAACAGTGGGCCCCTCCCCGCCGAGATCTCGCAGGCGATTCGCGACAACGACCTCGTCGCCTGCTCGGTGCTTTCGGGGAACCGGAACTTCGAGGGTCGGATCAGCCCCGACTCACGGGCGAACTACCTCGCCTCGCCGCCCCTCGTGGTGGCATACGCCCTCGCCGGACGCATGGACATCGATCTCGAGACCGAGCCGCTCGGCTTCGACAGGGCTGGCGATCCCGTGTTTCTGCGCGACGTCTGGCCCGATAGCGACACGATCAAGGACACGATCCGGGCGGCCGTGAAGACGGAGATGTTCGAAGAGAAGTACGGTGCAGTCTATGCGGGCGACGATCGCTGGAATTCACTCGAGATCCCGACGGGCGACCGATTCGCCTGGGACGAGGACTCGACCTACGTGCGTCAGCCCACGTTCTTCGAAGGGATGAAGCGTGAAGTGCCGGAGCTGGCCGACATCCGCGGAGCCCGGTGCCTGGCCCTCCTCGGAGACGCCGTCACCACCGATCACATCTCCCCCGCGGGTTCGATCGCAGCGGACTCGCCGGCCGGCGACTACCTGAGGGCGCGAGGGGTCGAGCGGAAGGACTTCAATTCCTATGGGTCACGCAGAGGAAACCACGAAGTGATGATGCGCGGCACGTTCGCGAACATCCGACTCCGGAACGCCATGGTGCCCGGGGTCGAAGGCGGTTATACGCGACACGTTCCGTCGGGCGAGCAGATGACGATCTTCGACGCGGCGGACCGTTACCTGGCCGAGGGAACGCCGACGATCCTGATCGGGGGATCGCTCTACGGCTCGGGTTCGAGTCGTGACTGGGCGGCGAAGGGCCCGTTCCTTCAGGGGGTGAAGGCCGTGATCGCGAAGAGCTACGAACGGATCCACCGTTCGAACCTCATCGGAATGGGCATTCTCCCCCTGCAGTTCCGCGACGGTGAGGACGCCGCCTCGCACTGTATCGATGGATCCGAGACGTTCGCGGTCGAGGGCGTGGCCGACGGCCTCCAGCCGAAGGACGTGATTCGGGTCTCGGTCGGTCGTTCGGATGGCACGACCACGTCCTTCGATGTGGTTGCGCGTCTCGATACGGAGGTGGAGGTCGACTACTACCGGAACGGCGGGATCCTGCAGACGGTCCTGCGTCAGCAACTGGCGGACTGAGGCCGGAGCGCGACGCGCGACGGACCGGGGCAGACAGGGCCCGGTTTGGTCAGACCTCTTCCCTGATCGCCGCCTCGATCCAGCTCTGGTCATCCTCAGAGAGATCGGACTGCATGGTGATTCGGTCCGCATCGGCGCCGCCGGCACCCGCGACGGCCGGCTCGGTCCGTCCACTCCTGATCTTGACCAGGGCCGCTAGAAAGGCGATCCCGAACATGGCGATCGGGAGTGCGTAGACGAGCAGACCGATGCCCTGGGCGCGCGGCTTCAGCAGGATGAAGTCGCCGTAGCTGGCGATGAAGAACGCCTCGATCTCCTCCGGCGTCTCGCCGGCCCCGAGCTTCTCCCGGATGAGCGCCTGCATCTCGCGGGCGAGCTGAGACGAGGACTCCTGTACCGACTGCCCACGGCAGACGAGACACCGGAAGCGCGACGCGATCTCGGCCGTCATGGCATCGAGCTCGGCGTCGCGCGCGGAATCCGCCGCTGTGACGGCCGAGGATCCGCCGCCGAAGTACGTCTGTTGGGCATCGAGATGTGCGGCGCCGACGACGCTGAGCAGACCCAGCGCACCTGCCGCGATCCAGGGCGACCGGCGCGGAGACCGGCGAGCAGGCGTCACGATCCGGTCTCCGGCGGCGCCGTCTCGAGCGGTTGCGGGGCGTCATCCCGCAGGGCGAGCAGCGAGTCGATCTTGCCCTTCACGATAGGGAACGTCCGGGGCGAGAGCGGCCCGAGCTGCTTGTAGGCGATGACCCCGTCCGGGGAGACGATGAACGTCTCCGGGGGACCGTAGACGCCGTAGGGGATCGCGGTCTGGCTCATGGGATCGACCAGCGTGGGCCATTCCCCGCCGTACTGGCGCATGAACGCGCGGCCGTTCTCGGGTGTGTCCTGGTAGAGCATCCCGATCAGCTGGACGTCCTCGTGGTCGTAGGTCTCATCGAGCAGCTCGAGGTAGGGGTGCTCCTGGATGCACGGAAAACACCACGACGCCCAGTAGTTGAGCACCACGACCCGTCCCCGAAGTTCCGCTAGCGCGATCGAGTCCGACGGCTCCGACAGTCGTGCGAGCTGAAACTCGGGTGCCGGCTGTTCGATGAGAGCCGACGGGAGAAACTGCGGGCTCCGGGTGAGTCCGAAGCCGAGCAGCCCCAGCACTGCAATCGCGACGAGTGGCACGAGCCACCGCAGCACTCGATTCACGTGCCGACTCCGGCCGGCTCGGGCTCATCGGCGGCTTCGCTCTCCGTCGCGGGCCCCGTCGAAGTCACGGCGGCAGCGGTGTCCGCGAGCAACGCCTCGCCCGCCGATCGCGAACGGCCGACGCCGCGTGGCCAGATGGAGATCAACGAACCGAGCCCCATGATCAGACCACCGATCCAGAGCCACACGATGCCCGGGTTCACGATCGCCCGAATGGTGGCGTGGCTCCCTTCGGCCTCGTCGAATGCCATGAGCGTCAGGTAGAGGTCGCTCGTCAAAGAGCTCTTGACCGCCGGTGTCGCGATTGGTTGCGGGTTGCTTGGATAGATGTTCATGCGCGGACGCATCTCACCGAGCGGTCGCCCGTTCCGATAGGCGTTCACCGTGCTCCCGATGACCACGCGCTGCGCTTCCTGGGTGGCCCAGACGTCGACGAACTCGATCTCGTAGTCGCCGATCGCCATGCGCTGACCATCCCGGAGCGTTCCTTCGCGCTCGAACTTCCACGTCCAGGACACCGAGATCGCGAGCGCGATCACGACGACGCCGACGTGCACCACGTATCCGCCGTACCGTCGGCCGTTTCTCGTGAACAGATCGACGAGTGCACCACCCACCGACCGACCCGCGATCCGGCGACGCGCCCTCACGCCTTTCGCGAACTCCTCGACGATCGTCGTCATGACGAACGCCGCGGCAGCGATGGTGACGATCGGATAGAACTGCCGGATCCCGAGCAGGAAGGCCGCGACTCCGGCCGCGACTCCGATTCCCGTCGCGACGAGGAACGCCTTCTTGATCTTCTCGCCGGATGCCCGCCGCCAGGGCAGGGCCGGCCCGATCCCCATGAGGAACAGGAGCGCGAGCCCGATCGGCGTCGCCACCATGTCGAAGTACGGAGCGCCGACGCTGATGCGGTCGCCTCGAACGGCCTCGACGATCAAAGGGAACAGCGTGCCCAGAAGCACGGTGAACGTGAAGCCGACGAGCAGAAGGTTGTTGACGATGAACGCCGACTCCCGGGATGCGGCCGCCTCGATCTGGCCCGGCGCATGAAGCCGGTTCGCACGCCACCCGATGAGAACCATCGAGACGATGAGCACGAAGGCGATGTAGCCGAAGAAGATCGGTCCGATCGGCCCGTCGGCGAACGCGTGGACCGAATCGATGATGCCGGATCGGGTGAGGAACGTTCCGAACAGCACGAGCAGGAACGTCGAGATCATCAACGTGAGATTCCACGTCTTCAGCATCCCGCGCCGCTCCTGCACCATTGCCGAGTGCAGGAAGGCCGTCGCGGTCAGCCAGGGCAGGAACGAGGCGTTCTCGACCGGATCCCAGGCCCAGGCCCCGCCCCAGCCGAGCACCTCGTAGGACCACCATCCTCCTCCGATGATTCCCATCGTGAGGAAGGCCCAGGCCCCGATCGTCCAGCGTCGGGCATCGCGCAGCCACCGCGCCTCGACGTTTCCGATGAGCAGCCCCGCGATCGCGAACGCGAACGGGACCGTCATCCCGACGAACCCGAAGTACAGCATCGGGGGGTGCAGGCCCATGAGGGGGTGGTTCTGAAGCAACGGGTTCGGTCCCGGACCGTTCGCCGGCGCAGGGTCGATCAGCCCGAACGGGTTCGAGGGACCCACGAGCAGCCCGAAGAAGAAGAGACCGACGGTTCCGATCACCGCGGTTACCACCGGCGTCATGCGGAGCCCGGCGGCGATGCGACCGTCGGGGGCCCGGGTCCGTGCCTCGGGTCCGTTCCACTCGCGGCGACGCGTGAACGCGAACAGCGCCCCGTACCCCGCGAGGATCCAGCCCCAGAAAAGGATCGACCCGTCGAGGCTGCTCCACAGGGATATGGCGGTGTAGTAGGTCGGCGTCTCGATGCTACCCACGCGAGCGACATAGTCCACGCTGAAGTCGTGGGTCAACAGCGCGACTTCCATCGCGAGCATCCCCGCCGTCATCGCGAAGAACGCGAAGTACGCTGCGCGGCGAGCGATTGTCGCGGTGAATTCGTCTCCGCCGCGCGACAGGCCGGCGCGGAAGCCCGCGATCGTCATGATGGCCGCGCCGAGAAGTGCGCCGACGGCCGAGGCGTATCCGAGCGTGCTCAGCATGAACGCCTCCGCGTTCGCCGCTCCTCAACCCCCATCAGGAATCGTTGTCCATGAGCGACTTGTAGGTCTCGCTCGCGTCCGCCTCGTCGTGCGGCGGCTCGTACTCGTTCGAGTGCTTCACCATCACGTTCGTCGAACGAAATACGCCGTCGTCGTGGTACACGCCCTCCACGACCACTCCCATGCCGTCACCGAACATGGCGGGGGGTGCGCCGGTGCTCTCGACCGTGATCTCGACGCCCTCCTCCATGATCACGAACTGCAGTTCGGCCGATTCGGCGTCCCAGTCGACGCTCGAGGGCTTCACCTGCCCGCCGAGTCGGATCTGCGACCCGTATACATCCGGCGTGCGCGCCTGAAGCTCGGTCGGTGTCAGAAAGAACACCATGTTGTCGCTCAGCCCGCCCGCGGCGAGCACGGTTATCGCGCCGGCGATCGCGATGAGACCGGCCAGCATCCAGAGTCTGTTCTTCTTCACGTCGACATCCTGTTCGGGTGTTCGGATGCATGATGAATACACGCGCGCGACCCCTCCCGCCATTGATCGCCCGACCCCGACTCCGGTGCGCGGCGCATCGTGGACGGATGAAACTTCGGGGACGCCCGACGCGCGCCCGCGAGCGACTCTCCGCATCGCCGATCTGCCCCTTGTTGAACAGGGTTAATACCCGCTATTTATATAGGGATTCGTGGCTTTCGGCGCCTGCACATTCGGGGCATTGTTTCCCACGATGAGCAACTTTGAGCAACTTTGTCGCGATCATGGTTAAGGTCGAGGCATTCAGACCCGAGATCTTGGGACAAGAGAGGGGGTACCCTATGCGGTCCTCTTTGGTTCGATTCGGTTGGATCGTCTCGTTGACGCTCGTTGCTTTCGCAGGGTGTTCCGACACGAAGACGGTTTTCGTGGAACGCCCGCTCTTCGATGAACCTCCGCCCAACGCCGCCGGTTTCCTCGGGTATGGCACCGAGGCGGACCGAACGGCTGGGGTCACCGTCTGCGGCAAGTGCCACTCCGGCAAGCAGCGGGACTGGGTCACGACGGGGCACGCCGACGCCTGGGCCACGCTTCAGGACAGCGGACACGGCCAGGAGTTCTGCGAGGGCTGCCACGCCGTGAGCGAGAACGGTAACGCGACGAGCACGGCGGGTGGGTGGACGGCGACGGCGGATGCACGGTACGAGGACGTCCAGTGCGAGAGTTGTCATGGACCGGGCGACGGGCACGTCAACGCGCCGGGTGCCTCGCAGCCGATGGCGTCCATCGCGGTGGGAACGGCTGTGGCGTCCGGCTGCGGTGAGTGCCACAGCGGCTCGCACCACCCCTTCCTCGAGGAATGGAGCCAGTCGCGGCACGGCTACTCCGGAAACGAGGGCGTTCGGGGGCGGGAGTCGTGTCAGAGCTGTCACGAGGGACGCGGGGCGCTCGTCGCGCTCGGCGTGAACACGAGCTATGCAGAGCAGGGGGGTTCCACGGATCAGCCCATCACCTGTGCGGTGTGCCACGATCCGCATGGCTCGCCGAACGAGGCGAATCTGCGGTATCCGATCGACGTCACCGACGTCGACCAGAACCTGTGCATGAAGTGCCACCAGAAACGCGCGGTGCCGGAGCTGACGAATTCCCGCGGGCCGCATTCGCCGCAGGGGCCGCTGCTGCTCGGTGAGGATGCCGGCTGGATCCCGCCGAACTTCGACACGTCGATCGTTCGGGGGACGCACGGGTCGGACCAGAACAGTGAGCTCTGCGCGACGTGTCACGTGAACGACTACACGATCACGGACCCCGTCACGGGCGAGTTCACCTTCCATGCGACGGGTCACCTGTTCAAGGCGATTCCGTGTCTGGATGGGCAGGGTGTCCCGACCCCGGACGAATCCTGTGCCTTCTCGGAGAGGACGTTCGCGTCCTGCTCCGACTGTCACGACGATACGACGGCGCGCACCCTCTACACGGTCGCGACGAATCGCATCGCGAACGACGTCGCACAGCTGAAGGCGCAGCTCGCCGGCGTCCCGTCCTCGGAGTTCGATCCGGACGACGACGTTCTCACAGTTGCTGAAGGGGCGTTGTTCAATCAGAAGCTCGGGGAGATCACCAGTTCGGCGATCCACAACCCGTTCCTCATGGAGGCGCTGCTCCTCGGGAGCATGCAGGCCGTGCAGGCCGAGTACGGGATCGCTCCGTCGATCTCACCCGCGGATATCACGAGACGCCTGAGGGAGATCTCGGTCTCCGGGCAGTAAACGGAGGTCGGGTCGGGCTCGCTCGAGAGCTAAATGGAATACGGGCCGCCGCCACTCCAATGGGAGGGGCGGCGGTTCGTCGTTGGGACGGTGGCTCAGTTCGGCTCCTGTGGTGTATCCTCCACGGCTCCGGGGCCGTTGATCGGTCTACTGCCGTCCAGGAAAGAAGGGGGATCAGATGGGAAAGTGTTTGCTGCGAGCGGCCGTGGTCGCCGCAGTCGTCGCTGGCGCCGTCGCTAGCGAATCGAACGCGCAGGCGCTGGGCGAGGTCGGCCCGCCGCCGGTCGGGACGAATCCGGTCTGTCCGACCGCGTCGTCGGGCGCCGCATCGCCGATGGATGTCGTCCGATTTCTGTCGGCCGACGCGCTGCAGGGGAGATTCGCGGGGAGCAGTGGCGAAGTCTGCGCGGGAGGGTATATCGCCGCACGCTTCGAGGCGCTCGGATTGGCCCCCGGGGCCGGCGACGGGTTCTTCCAGGAGCTGGCTCTCGCGAGCGCGACGCAGCCCCACGCTCCCGGCGGAACCGGTCGCAACGTGCTCGCGATGCTCCCCGGTTCGGATCCGGACCTCGCGGGGTCCGTCGTGGTCGTCGGCGCACACTACGATCACCTCGGCTTCGGCGAGTTCGGCAGCACCGGAACGCTGGGTGAGATTCACAACGGCGCGGACGACAATGCGTCGGGCGTCGCGGCCATGCTGGAGGCCGCCCGGATCCTGACGGAGGGACCGCGTCCGGCCCGATCGATCCTCTTCATCGCGTTCACGGGGGAAGAACTCGGCCTGATCGGTTCGAGCTACTACGCTCACAATCCGGTCGTATCGCTCGACCGAACGCTTGCGATGGTCAACCTGGACATGGTCGGCCGCCTCAACGACGAGGCCATGATCGTCTACGGGATGGGGACGGCACCCGAGTGGCAGGAGATCGTTCCGGCGGCGAACGAGGGGCTCGATATCACCCTGGCGTATGAGGACGCCGGCTACGGGCCGAGCGATCACACGTCGTTCTATGCTGCCGACGTCCCGGTCCTGCACTTCTTCACGAACGTACATCGCGACTACCACCGCGAGACCGACGACTGGGAGTTCATCGATGAAGCGGGGCTCGACCGGATCGCTCGCTTCACGGCGGAGATCGCCGGGCGACTGGCGAACCGACCGACGCGGCTCACGCTCATCGCTGGCGTCGGCGAACCCGGTGAGCGGTCGGGTGGGTACGGCGCTTGGCTCGGGACCGTCCCCGACTTCACTCCGGTCGATACCGGGGTTCTCCTCGCCGGCGTCACGGCGGGCGGCCCGGCGGCGAAGGCGGACTTGCAGAAGGGCGACATCCTCGTTGCGATCGGTGACGTGGACGTTGCCGATCTGCAGGGGATGACCGACGCGCTGAACAAGTATGCACCCGGCCAGGAAGTGGTCATCACGTTTCTCCGCGAAGGCACTCGCCGGACGACGACCGCGACGCTCGGCAACCGGGCGGATCGACCGTGAGCGAGGCGAGGCACTGCGCGGCGTGCGGAGCCGCGGCGGCAGGGAACTTCTGCTCGGCCTGCGGAACGTCACTGCGAGGTAACGCGTGCAAGAGCTGCGGAGCGGCGCTCTCCGCCGGCGCGGTCTACTGCGCCGAGTGTGGCCAGCCGGCCGCCTCCAGGGAGACCAAGCCTGCGACCGCCCGCATACCATGGATTCTCTCGGCCGTCGCGCTGGCAGTGTTCGCGCTGGTGCTCGCCAACCTCGTACAGAGCGGCTCGGTACGTCGGGTCGGGGACATGACGGTCACGGGCGGGTTGCCGACGCCGCGTGAGGCCCCGAACGGGGCGCCCGCGGGGGGGGCGAACATGCCGAGCATGGAAGAGCTCGCCTCGATGTCGCCCCGCCAGGCCGCCGATCGGCTTTACGACCGTGCGATGTCGGAACTCGACGGGGGGGACTTCGAGCGCTCCGCATTCTTCCTGGACATGGGTCTCCAGGCGTACGCCGCCGTGCCGCCCGAAGAGATCGATGCCGACGCGCGTTTCCACATGGGTCTCATGCAGCTGCACCTCGGAGACACAGCGGCCGCCCGGCAGAACGGAGTGACGATCGTCGAGGGCGAGCCCGACCATCTGCTGGGTCTGATTCTCCTCGCGAGAGTCTCGGAGTTCGAGGAGGAGGCGGATGTCGCGGCGGAGTATCGGGAACGCATGCGGGCGGTCGTCGACGAGGCGGGTGGTATTCCCGACCTCGTCGAGTACGAGTCACACCGGCCGTTGATCGAGCGCGAGCTCGCGGCGGGCTCGTGACGCCGCCGACGGGTGTCACGACGATCGACGTGGATCGCGGGCTCTGGAGCCGCGTCTATCGGATCGCACCCCTCGTCGTCGTCGGGACGCGCGAGGGGGATGGCTACGATCTGGCTCCGAAGCACCTGGCGGGCCCCCTGAGCTGGGAGGGGCATTTCGGTTTCGTCTGTTCGGATCGACACGCCACCTACCACAACATCCGCGCGCATCGCGGGTTCACCGTCAGCTTCCCCCGGCCGGACCAGGTCGTTCTGGCCTCCCTCTCCGCCGCGCCCCGGGATGGCTGCGAGAGCGAGAAGGCGATCATCGGCGCGCTCCCGACCTTCCGTGGCACGGTGATCGACGCGCCCCTGCTCGAGAACTCTGATCTCTTTCTCGAATGCGAGTTGGACCGGATCATTGATGGGTTCGGCGCGAACTCGCTCATCTCCGGGCGGGTGATAGCGGCGCACGCGGACGAGCGAGCGCTCATCCATAGCGATGAGGACGCGGACGCCCAGCTGCGAGCGAATCCGTTGCTCGCCTACATCGAGCCGGGGAGATTCGCGTCGGTCGGCGAGACCCGAGCGTTTCCGTTTCCCGAAGGGTTTCACCGTTGACCGTGGCCGCGACCGAGGTCGCGCTCGAGACTCGCGAACTCCTGCGTGGATGGCGATCGGATTTCGTCGACTTCCTCCATGCCCTGGTGGCCGCCGAGTCCCCGAGCACGATTCCGGAAGCCCAGGCCGAGGTTCGCGCGCATCTGAGCCAGGCGATGGTTTCAGTCGGGCTCGAAGTGCGGCACGTGCCGGGTCGGGAGACGGGAGGGCATCTGGTCGGCGGGCCACGAGACGGAAGCGCCGGACCCCGTCAGCTCTTGATCGGCCACATGGACACCGTGTGGCCGCTGGGCACGATCCGGCAGATGCCGATCGAGATCGAGGGGGAGACCTTCAAGGGGCCCGGCGTTTTCGACATGAAGGCCGGACTCGCCATGGGCATCTTTGCCCTGAGGGCCCTTGTCGAGGCCGGCGTCCGCCCGGCCTTCGCGCCGGTCTTCTTGATCAACTCGGACGAGGAGATCGGAAGTCCCGAATCGGAGCGGTTGATCGTCGATCTCGCGAAGTCGGTCGACCGCGCCTTCGTGCTCGAGCCCGCTCTGGGAACCGAGGGGAAGATCAAGACTCGACGTAAGGGCGTGGGGCACTTCACCGTGCGCGTGCACGGGAAGAGCGCCCACGGAGGACTCGCTCCCGAGGAGGGAGCCTCGGCGATCCTCGAGCTCGCGCAGGTGATCCAGAGTCTTCACGCTCTGGCCGACCCGGAGCGGGGAATCACGGTGAACGTCGGCGTGATCGAGGGTGGCTCTCGATCCAACGTCGTGCCGGCGCTCGCGAGCGCGGAGGTCGATGTTCGGGTGTGGAACCAGGACGATGCCCGGGAGATCGAAGCCGCGCTCGCGAGCCTGAAGGCAACCGTCCCCGGGACGCGTCTCGAGATCGAAGGGGTAATCGGCCGCCGTCCCCTCGAGCGGACCCCGCGAAACGCCCGGCTGTGGGAGGCAGCGAGCGCGATCGGGGGTGGCCTGGGCCTCTCGCTCGAGGAGGGTGGCGCGGGCGGGGCGTCCGACGGGAACATCACGAGTCAGTATACGCCGACCCTCGATGGACTGGGGGCCGTGGGGGATGGGGCGCACGCCGTCCACGAGTTCGTGTTCATCGACCAGGTGATCGAGCGGACCGCGGTCCTCTCGGGTCTCCTGGCGCTTCCCCCTGAGGCCGAGACGTCGCCGAGGTGACGCGGCGCCTGCTTTTCGGTTCGCTCACCCGAATCTCCGACCTCGAGTCGGAGGACTTCGATGTCGTGGCGCTGGACCGGGGGGCGTGGCGGTCCGCGGACTACGTCGTCGCCCGAGTGATCGACGTGGGCCAGCAGCACCGCCTCGAGTTCAGCACCGGTCGCCTCGCGTCGTTCGAAGAGGGGGACCTGCTCGTCGGGGCTCTCGGAGCACGGCATGCGACGCTGGAGGCGACGGGAGACTGGCGTGAGATCGGCCCTGACGGCGAGATGCAGCTCCTCACCGGGGCCGGCCTGTTCGGTCGATGCACTTCGGTGTCGACGATGCTCGGGTCGCTCGCGCGTCTCCAGTACGTGGGTCACGCGTCACGGGCGGGGTCCACTCTCCGCATGCAGGATTTCGTCGATGAGGTGCCTCACGTCGAGTATCGCGTGCCGACGGTTCTCATCGTTGGAACCTCGATGTCCGCGGGAAAGACGAGCGCCGCTCGCGTAGTCGTTCGCGTTCTCTGCGAGGCTGGACTGCGCGTGGCTGGCGCGAAGATCACGGGTGCGGGCCGATACAGAGATGTGCTCACGATGGGTGACGCCGGCGCGGACCCCATCCTGGACTTCGTGGACGCCGGTCTCCCTTCGAGCATCTGCTCGGTCTCGCGCTTTCAGGAGGCTGCGGGCCACATCCTCGGGAGAATCCAATCCTCCGGAGTCGATGCCGCGGTAATCGAGGCGGGCGCGTCGCCGCTCGAACCCTACAACGGTGCGGCGGCGGTGGCTGCGCTCGGATCGAACGTCAGCTTCTCGATGCTGGCGGCGTCCGATCCGTACGCGGTCCTCGGAGTCACGGCGGCTTTTGGCCTGAAGCCGGACGTCGTCACCGGCGTCGCCGCGAACACGCGGGCCGGGATCGAATTGGTCGAGAGCCTCACGGGTTTGCCGTCGGTCAACGTCCGCGATCCCGAGTCGGCCGCCGAGCTCGGACGGATGTTGCGCGCCGCACTGGGTCCGATGGACGATTGACGCCGGCCGGCCGCGCCGTGCACCCGGGCGGATCAGGGACCGGAGCGGCAGGACGAGACGGAGGGTAGCCAATTGTTCTTCAGACAGATTACGGATCAGAAGCTCGCCCAATACGCCTATCTCATCGGCTGTCAGGCCACTGGTGAGGCGATCATCGTCGACCCGGAACGGGACGTGGATCGGTACATCGAGGCCGCGGCAGCAGAGGGGCTGCGGCTCGTGGCCGCCACCGAGACCCACATCCACGCGGACTTCGTATCCGGTGTGCGGGAGCTCGCCAAGCGAGGTGTTCGCTGCTACCTGTCGGGCGACGGTGGAGAGGACTGGCAGTATCGGTGGCCCGCGAAGGGCGACTACGACTGCGTGACTGTTCGCCACGGCGACACCTTCGACATCGGAAACATCCGGTTCGAGGTCGTCCACACGCCCGGACACACGCCTGAGCACATTTCCTTTCTGGTCACCGATGGTGGTGGGGGCGCGGATGAGCCGATGGGCATCCTTTCCGGCGATTTCGTCTTCGTGGGCGCGCTGGGCCGACCGGACCTGTTGGAGAAGGCGGCGGCCATCGCCGGCGCGATGGAGCCCTCAGCCCGTCAGCTGCACGACTCCGTGCAGGGTTTCCTCGACCTGCCCGACTTCCTGCAGGTCTGGCCTGGTCACGGAGCGGGATCCGCGTGCGGAAAGGCGCTCGGGGCTGTCCCCGAGAGCACGGTCGGGTACGAAAGGAGATTCAGTCCGGCTCTGGAGGCGGCATCGCGGGGACAGGACTATTTCGTCGACTACATCCTCGAGGGTCAGCCGGAGCCGCCGATGTACTTCGCCCGTATGAAGCGGTTCAACGTCGAAGGGCCTCCGGTGCTCGGCGAGCTTCCGAGCCCGCGTCGCGTGTCCGCCGAGGTCCTGGCCGGGCTCGACGCCGGCACCTCCGTGGTGGTCGACGTGCGCGAGGATCGCTCGGAGTTCATGGCGAGGCACCTGCCGGGCTCCATCTACATCCCGCTGACGAACTCGTTCAACACGGCCGCCGGGTCGGTCATCACGGATGAGAGTCTCGAGATCCACCTCGTCATCGAGCCCGACCGGGTCGACGAGGCGGTCCGGGATCTGGTGCGGATCGGGCTCGACCGGATCGTCGCGTACACGACGCCCGACGAGCTACGCGCGTATCTCTCGGAGGGCGGTGCGGTCGCGAGCATCGAGGAGATCGACTTCGACGGCGTGACTGGGGCGCTCGCCAACTCCAAGAGCCGCGTTCTCGACGTCCGATACGCGACGGAGTTCACGGCCGGACACGTGCCCGGTGCGGTGAACGCTTCCTACACTCGCCTCCCCGCGTACGGGAACCGGCTCTCATCGTTCGGCGCAGGCGAGGCGATGCTCGTGCATTGCCTGACCGGGGCGCGGGCCGCCGTGGCCGCGAGTTACCTGGCCCGCGAAGGGCACGACGTGAGGTACGTGAACGACCTGTTTGCCAATTATGCGGCGACATCCGAAGTCGAGAAGGGAGAGGGAGTCCCGGTCTGACCGGGTCTCCGAACGACAACCAGCCGTCACGAGAGGAAACTGTCGCATGAAGCTCGAGTCGTTCATGGAGCGGGTAGAGGCCCGCAACCCCGGCGAGCCGGAGTTTCTGCAGGCCGTGCACGAGGTGGCGGAGACCGTCGTCCCCTACATCACGTCGCGCCCGGAGTACGAGGAGGCGGGGATCCTCGATCGCATGGCCGAGCCGGATCGTGTGATCATGTTTCGAACATCGTGGGTGGACGACCGGGGGCGCACGCGTCTGAACCGGGGCTATCGCGTCCAGTTTTCGAACGCAATCGGCCCGTACAAGGGAGGGCTCCGGTTCGATCCTTCTGTCAACCTCAGCATCCTGAAGTTCCTCGGATTCGAGCAGACGCTGAAGAACAGCCTCACGACGCTTCCGATGGGAGGAGGAAAGGGGGGCTCCGACTTCGACCCCAAGGGAAAGAGCGACGCCGAGGTGATGCGGTTCTGCCAGTCGTTCATGCTGAAGCTGCACCGTCATATCGGCATCACGGTTGACGTCCCGGCAGGCGATATCGGAGTGGGCGGCAGGGAAATCGGGTATCTCTTCGGGCAGTACAAACGCCTGGCGAACGAGTTTCAGGGCGCGATCACGGGCAAGGACCCGGACTGGGGTGGGAGCGTCATCCGGACCGAGGCGACCGGGTACGGGTGCGTGTATTTTGCGCGTGAGATGCTGGCGACGAAGGCCGAGGACTTCGACGGTCAGGTCTGCCTTGTCTCGGGCTCAGGGAACGTCGCGCAGTACGCTGCCCAAAAACTCGTCGAGCTTGGTGCGAAGGTGGTGACCCTCTCCGATCGCGGCGGCTTCATCCACGATCCCGATGGCCTGACCCCCGAGAAGGTGGAATGGGTCATCGACCTGAAGACCCGGCGCCGCGAATCCCTGGCGGAGTATGCCGAGGAATTCGGCGTCGAATACCATCGGGGGCGCCGCCCATGGGGCATCCCGGCCGACTGCGCGTTTCCGTGTGCTACCCAGAACGAGCTGGACGGCGAGGACGCCGCGACCCTGCTCGCGAACGGCTGCACGGTGGTTTCGGAAGGGGCGAATATGCCATCGACGCCGGAGGCCGTACACGCGTTTCGGGAGGCCCGTATCCTCTACGGGCCGGGGAAAGCTGCGAACGCGGGGGGCGTGGCGATCTCCGGACTGGAGATCACGCAGAACGCCATGCGGCTTTCGTGGCGCAGGGACGAGGTAGACAGTCGTTTGAAGGAGATCATGAAGGACATTCACGCCACGTGCGTGGAGCACGGTTACGATGATGGATTCGTAGACTATGTGCGGGGCGCCAACATCGGCGGGTTCGTGAAGGTCGCCGACGCGATGCTCGCGTACGGCGTCGGCTAGTCGGGTGCTCTCGATGAAGAATGGAATCATGAGGCATACACAAACTCTCACGGTTGTTTCGACGCTCCTGTTTGCGTTCGCCTCGCCGCTGCGAGCGCAGTCGTTCGGCGAGTCAATCGTGGTCGCGGGCGATCAGCTCCTCGTGGGAGAATCCGCCTCCGAGCGCACGCCCGGGGCCGTGTACGTCTTCGAGCGGGACGGCAGCGACTGGGCGGAGGTCGCCGTCCTCAACGGTCCCGACCCGCGAACTCGCGACTCGTTCGGGCGCTCGCTGGCCCGGGCCGGCTCGACGCTGTTCGTTGGGGCTCCCGCGGATGGGTCCGGTGCGGTGCACGTGTTCGTGAACGGGGACGAGGGGTGGCGACATGAGCGTGCGCTGACGCGTGCAGGATCGGCGGGATTCGGATCGGCTCTCGCCGCCTCAAGCGATCACCTGCTGGTGGGCGAGCCGATCTCGGGTGCCGACCGCATGATCGTCCATGCCTACCGGAGGAGCGCGACCGGTTGGGAACGGGTCGGAGAGCTGGCGCCGCCGGCCGGGACCCCGGCCGGGACCGGGTTCGGTGCAGCGATGACGGTCGAGGGCGATCGCGCGCTCATCGGCGCGCCGCTCGAGGACTCGCGCGTCGGGGCCGCCTACCTGTTCGACTACGACGGGGGTTGGGCCCTCTCGCGTCGGATCGCACCGACCGAGCCGGTCGCGGGTGCGCAGGCCGGCGTCGCCGTCGCGTTCGCGGAGGGGGAGCTGCTGATCGGAGCCCCGGGGGCGGGCCGTTTCGTGGGTTCGGTGTGGCGGTTCTCCGCATCGCCGGCCGACCTGGGGACGTATCTCGGATCGTTGGATCCGGAGGGGGTGGACGCGCCTGCCGCTTTCGGGGCCGCGCTCTCCGCCGCGGGGAGCGCCGTGCTGGTGGGAGCGCCCGCCGTCGGGCGGGGAGTCGGCCGCGTCTTCGCCTTCGAGCGCGGCGGGGAAGGGTGGGACCTTCGCCGAGCGCTCGTGATCGAGGGCGAGGGAAGGATCGAAGCTGGCGGAGTGCTGGCGTTGTCGAACGGCGTCGGCGTTGTCGGCCTGCCGGCGGACGAGTTCGGCGCCGGGACGGCCTGGGTCGTGTCCGCCGCATCGGGATGGGCCCCGGAGGCCCGTGTCTTCAGCGAACAGGTCGGGCTCGAGGCGGTCACCGGCGGACAGATCGACTGTGCTCGGGGACAGGCCATGGGGTTCGACTGCGACGAGGTCGATCTCCTGTCGTTCCTGCCGCGTGAGGCCCTGGGGGTCGGCCGCGGATCCCGCCTGAATGACGTGTGGGGGTGGACCGATCCGGCCAGCGGGCGAGAGTATGCGATCGTGGGCGCCATGGATGGAACCGCTTTCGTCGACGTGTCCGATGCCCACAATCCGCGCTACCTGGGGTGGTTGCCAAAGACCTCGGGAAGCCAGTCCAACACCTGGCGCGACATGAAGGTCTACCGGAACCACGTGTACATCGTCGCGGACGGGGCCGGGGATCACGGCATGCAGGTCTTCGATCTGGCGGAGCTCCGCGACGTGACCGAGCCCGGCACGTTCGACGAGACGGCGCACTATGATGAGATCGCCTCGGCGCACAACATCATCATCAACGAGGAGACCGGGTTCGCGTACGCGGTCGGGGCATCCGGAGGCGGCGAGACGTGTGGGGGGGGGTACCACATGATCGACCTCAGGGACCCGGTCGCCCCCGCCTTCGCGGGGTGTTTCGCCCACGCAAATACGGGCCGGCGCAACACGGGGGGGAGCCACGATGCGCAGTGCGTCGTGTATCACGGTCCAGACGAGGACTACCAGGGTCGCGAGATCTGCATCGGGGCCAACGAGACGGCCCTCTCCATCGCCGACGTCACAGAGAAGACGGCGCCGGTCGCGATCGCGACGGCCAGCTATCCCAACATCGCCTACGCCCACCAGGGGTGGCTGACCGAGGACCACCAGTACTTCTACTCCAACGATGAGCTGGACGAGGTCGGCGGCCTCGTCGATCAGACGAGGACGCTCGTCTGGGATCTCACCGATCTCGATGACCCGACGCTCGTGCGCGAGTATTACAGCGACACGAAGGTCACGGATCACAACCTCTATGTGGCCGGCACGAAGATGTACATGTCGAACAACCGGGCGGGTCTGCGGGTGATCGACGTGAGCGATCCCGAGAACCCCGTCGAGATCGGCTTCTTCGATACGACCCCGTGGAGCGAGGACGCCGCGGGATTCGACGGAACGTGGAGCGTGTATCCCTACTTCGAGAGCGGTGTGATTCTGCTGTCGAGCCGTCGGGAGGGCCTGTTCTTGGTCAGGCCCCGCGAGCAGCGGCTCGTCCCATGAGGTGTGCGTGTCCCGGACGAATCCGACACGGGACACCTCGCCCCGACCTCCGGGGAGTGGCCGGCCAGATCGTCACACCCTGGGGAGCCGCGTAGCCCACCCACAGGGTCCCCGGCCGGCGGGATGCCGCGTGGTTCTGCCTGATAGTCGCGGCACCTGGCCCCCGACCGGTTCAGACCGGGTGGGGCATTCTCCATGCACTCCCGTCACCCCACCGACGGGAGAAAGATCATGACGAGCAGCTACCGGGTATCCATGGATCTCGTCGACGGATACCGATTCGACGTGGATCTAGGTGTCGAGGGAACGGGGGTCCTCCGAATGGACGAACCGCCCCCGCTCGGCGAGGGGGCCGGGCCGAACGCGGCGCGCCTGCTCGCCGCCGCAGTCGGAAACTGTCTCGCCTCGAGCGCACTGTTCTGTCTCCGGAAGGCCCGCATCGATGTGCGCGGGATGAGTGCCGCAGTGAAGGCCGAGACCGGTCGAAACGAGAAGGGTAGGGTACGGATTCACCGAATCGATGTCGCACTGTATCCTGAGGTGTCGGAGGAGGATGGCGAGCGAATCGGTAGGTGCATGACTCTGTTCGAGGACTTCTGCATGGTCACGGAGAGCGTCCGCGGCGGAATCGAGGTCGATGTCGACGTGGAACCCGTGATCGCCGCCGACGTCGTGACATCAACCTGAAGGGATCGCCGAATGACGCGAGATACGGAAGGATCCCGGGACAGCGGGAGATCGGGGCTCGGTGTGATCAGGGCCGGCGTCATCGCGGGACTCGTCGCGTCTTTCGTGGTGGCGGGGGCGCAGGGCGTTGCCGACCTGGCTCTGGGTCGTGCCCTGCTTCACACGCCGGGCGTGCTGGGCCTCGGGATGATCGGGTTCTCCGGAGAGATCGCCGCGACCTCCGACATACTGCGGTTCACAGCCGTGCACGTGTTGGTCTTCGTAGCAATCGGGATAGGACTGAGCGCCGCAACGCACGCCCGGGCCTGGCGCTGGCTCGTGGCCGGGCTGTTCCTCGTCGTCTTCTTCGGGAGTGCGACGATGGCGGAGGCGTGGGACCCCGCGAACCTCGCGCTGCCCCCCTGGTCGATCGCCGGCGTAAACGTTGTCGCGCTGACGGTGCTCGGCTGGCTGCTCAGGCCACGGTCGGTCGGCTCGGACTAGGCGGTCGAGCGCTCGCGAAACCGCGAGATCCACTTCACGGCTTCGGGTACGATGAGCACCGGGGCCGAGATCGCGACGATGACCAGCCAGTCCGTCGGCCCAAGCGGGACGGTGTGTAGCGCTCGCTGAAGAAACGGGGTGTACACCGCCGCAGCCTGCAGCCCGATCATCGAGACCCATGCCAGCAGTAGCCTAGGGTTCGTAAAGTACCCTACCCGGGCCAGCGGCTGCCGCAGAGCCCGGAAGTTGAAGACGTTCACATTCTCCAGCACAACGATCCCGGTGAACGCGACCTTCTGGGCGACGAGCAACCCCTCGGCTCCCCGCGCGCCGTACGATCGGAACAGCCACAACCCGGCCACGCCGATGTAGAGGCCGAGCGCCGCGATCCAGACGAGACCGGCGCCATCGATGATCTGTGCCCGGGGATCCCGCGGGGGCCGGTTCATCGTTCCTCGCTCCGCGGGTTCGAGACCGAGGGCGAGCGCGGTGATGCCGTCGGTGACGAGGTTCATCCAAAGGATCTGGACGGGGAGCAGGATCAGCGGGCCACGCAAGAGCAGGTTCCCGAGAATCGCGACGACCTCGCCGGTGTTCGAGGACAGGAGGTATCTGGTGAACTTCTCGATGTTGTCGTACTGACGGCGTCCTTCTTCGACCGCGCCGACGATCGACGCGAAGTTGTCGTCGGTGATCACGATGTCCGACGCCCCGCGAGCGACGTCGGTCCCCCGGATTCCCATCGCGATTCCGACATCGGCTCGCTGGAGAGCCGGCGCGTCATTGACCCCGTCACCCGTCATCGCCACGACGTGCCCCATCTTCTGAAGCGTCTCCACGATGCGCAGCTTGTCGGAGGGCGTGGTGCGGGCGAACACAACGTCACCGGTCAGCCTGGCCCTCAACTCGGTCGCGTCGACCCGCTCCAATTCCGGCCCGGTGATAGCCTCGTTCGCCTCCAGCCCCAACACCCGCGCGACGGCCAGCGCGGTCGCCGGCGAGTCGCCGGTGATCATCACCACGGCGATCCCGGCGCCGCGCGCCCTGGCGACGGCCTCCGGGACCTCGGGGCGGGGCGGATCCAACATGCCGACCACGGCCAGGAACGTTAGCCCCCGCTCGATCACCTCCTCCTCCAGCGCCTCGCCCGCAGCGACTGTCCGTCGCGCGAGGCCGAGGGTGCGCCGCCCTCCGCGCCCGAGCTCGTCGATCGCGGTCTCGATCCTAGCGCGATCCGCCGCATCGAGCGGACGCTCGGTCTCCCCGTCCAGAATGAACGAGCATCGGTCGAGCACCACCTCGGGGGCTCCCTTCACGTGCGCTACGGGCCCGGCGTCATCGACCACGATCGTCATGCGCTTGCGATCTGACGTGAACGGGAACTCGGCCATGCGTCCGTCCGGATCGGCGTCCAGGCCGGCCTTTCGACCCGCGACGACCAGGGCAGCCTCTGTCGGTTGGCCCACGCCGCGCCATGTGCCGTCCTCCTCCACCAGGCGAGCATGGTTGCAGCGAAGTCCCGTCTCGAGAGCCGCGATGAGATCCGGGCGATCCGACGCGACGACACCGGCCCCGTCTCCCTCGAAGCCGCCCTCGGGATCGTGCCCCGCTCCGGTGACGGCCAGCGGCCCCGCCGCGAGCCAGATGTCCCGCACCGTCATCTCGTTCGCCGTGAGCGTGCCCGTTTTGTCGGTACAGATCACGGTTGCGGCACCCAGCGTCTCGGCGGCCGGAAGACGTCTCAGTAGCGCCTTTCGGCGGGTCATCGTCCGGATACCGAGAGCGAGCGTGATCGTGACGACGGCGGGTAGCCCCTCCGGGATCACGGCCACGGCCAGCGAAACACCCGTCAGAAAGACGTCGATCCACTCGAGCCCGGACGCGAGCCCGATGAGCACGACGGCCACGGCCACGAGCAGAGCCGCGAGTCCCAGTTGCTGCCCGAGGGTCCGGAGCTTTCGCTGCAGGGGAGTCGCCTCCCGGACGACCGTCCCGGCGAGGTGCGCGATCCTCCCGAACTCCGTCCCGGACCCCGTAACGGTCACGAGCCCCTCTCCGCGACCGTGTGCGACGGTGGTCCCGGCCCAGCACATCGTCGCCCGCTCGGCGAGCGGGGCGTCCGCGCCCACCTCGTCCATGGCCTTCGGCACCGGCAGCGATTCGCCGGTCAGCGCGGACTCGTCGAGACGCAGGTCGGTCACGGCCATCATCCGCACGTCGGCCGGCACGCCGTCGCCGGCCTCCAGACGGATCAGATCTCCCGGTACGAGTCGCTCCGCCGGGAGGCGCGTCCACTCGCCGTCACGGCAGACCGTCGCGAATGGGGAGAGAAGTTTGCGGAGGGCGTCCAGGGCCTTCTCCGCGCGCCACTCCTGAACGAAACCGAGAACGCCGTTCAGCACGACGATCCCGAGAATAGTCAACGCGTCTGCGGTCTCTCCGACCGCGCCCGAGATGACGGCTGCTGCGACGAGCACGACAATGAGGGCGTTGGTGAACTGCCGACCCAGCACCCGGTACCACGGGGTCCCACACGACTCCTCCGGCCGATTGGGTCCGGTAGCCTCGAATCTACGCCCGGCCTCGATCGCATCGAGTCCGCGCGCGCGATCCGTGTCCAGCCGTCGCTCGACCGTGGCGATGTCCAGGGCGTGCCAGCCGACGCCTACCTCTCGCACCTCGTTCATGCGGCGAATGATGCCGGTTAGGGGGCCGGGGATGCCATGCCCGGATCCGACGGTCCGTCCGCAATTTGCCTCCGCCTCCGAACGCCGGGATACTTCACACCATGTGTTCCATACTCGGGATTTTCGAACTCGGTGAAGAAACGGATGGCCTTCGTCGGAGGGCCCTCGAGATGTCGCGCCGACAGAGGCACCGCGGGCCGGACTGGAGCGGCGTGTACGCCGGAGACCACGTGATTCTCGCGCACGAGCGGCTCGCGATCGTCGACGTCGACAGCGGTGCACAGCCGCTCCACGGCGCAGATACCGGCAACGTGCTCGCGGTCAACGGCGAGATATACAACCATCGCGGTCTCGAGGAAGCGCTGGAGCGGCCGTATCCGTTCCGCACCCGGTCGGACTGCGAGGTCATCCTCGCGCTCTACGAGCAACGTCCGGACGAGATCGGCGCGTGGCTCAACGAGATGAACGGCATCTACGCCTTCGCGCTGTTCGATGAGACCCGCGACCGCTACGTGGTGGCCCGGGACCCGATCGGCGTGATGCCGCTCTACACGGGAAGGGACGCCGAGGGGCGATTGTACGTTGCATCGGAGATGAAGGCGTTGATGGGGATCTGTCCGGATATCCGTGATTTTCCCCCGGGCCATTACCTCGACAGCGACGTCGGGAGTCCGGTCCGCTACTACGAACCGGGTTGGCGATCCTACGATGCAGTCGCCGCCGGCCCATCCGACCCTCAGCAGATTCGGGAGGCACTGGAGGCGGCCGTCGAGCGCCAACTCATGTCCGACGTGCCGTACGGCACGCTGCTGTCGGGAGGACTCGATTCCTCCATTATCGCCGCGCTAGCCATGCTTCATTCCAGACGGCGGGTCGAGACCGACGGGGCGGAGGAGGCCTGGTGGCCCCGGCTCCACTCGTTCGCGATCGGGCTCGACGGTTCCCCCGACCTGGCGGCGGCACGGGCCGCCGCGGAGGCGATCGGGACCGTTCACCACGAGGTCGTCTACACGATCGAGCAGGGCCTGGACGCCCTGTCGGACGTCATCCGACATCTCGAGACGTTCGACGTCACGACGGTTCGGGCGTCCACTCCGATGTATCTGATGGCCCGACGGATCAAGGCCATGGGCATCAAGATGGTCCTGTCGGGGGAGGGGGCGGACGAGATCTTCGGCGGGTATCTGTACTTCCACAAGGCGCCGGACGCGCGGGCCTTCCACGAGGAGACGGTTCGCAAGCTCGATCAGCTTTACAAGTACGACTGCCTGCGCGCGAACAAGTCGATGGCGGCGTGGGGCATCGAGGCACGGGTGCCGTTCCTCGACCGGGAGTTCCTCGATGTCGCCATGTCGCTCGATCCCGAGGTGAAACGACCGGGTGGCGGCCGGATGGAGAAGGACGTCCTCAGACGCGCGTTCGAGGGCCTGCTTCCGGACGAGATCCTTTGGCGACAGAAGGAGCAGTTCTCGGACGGGGTGGGGTACGGTTGGATCGACAGCCTGCGGGACCTGTCCGAGCGCGAGGTCACCGATCAGCAGCTGGCTCGCGCCGGCACGCGGTTCCCGACGAACCCGCCGCTTACGAAGGAGGCCTACCTGTACAGGACGATGTTCGAGGAGCACTTCCCGGGCGACCCGGCGGTCCGTTGTGTCCCCGAGGGGCCCAGCATCGCCTGCAGCACCCCCGCGGCGATCGCCTGGGACCCGACCTTCGCGGAGAATCCCGACCCATCGGGCCGCGCCGTAGCCGGTGTCCACGAGCAGGCCTATTCCGGCTCCAGCGCGCGCTCGTGAGTGAGCTGCCGATCATCCGGGCGGGGACCGCGCGACCGGACGACATCGCGGTCGTGGATGAGGCGGGAGAGCATACCTACGATTGGCTCGACCGGCGCTCCCGCAACAGGGCGGCGCAGCTACTCGGCGATCGGGACGACCTGAACGAGGCCCGCGTCGCGTTCCTCATGGAGCCGGGTCTCGAGTACGTCGTGACCCGCTGGGCCATCTGGCGTGCGGGGGGCGTCGCGGTGCCGCTGTCTCCGCGACACCCCATCCCGGAACTCGAACACGTCGTGGACGACTCGCGCGCCTCGATCCTCATCGCGGGGGACGGCCTCGATCAGCGTCTGCGTCCGATAGCGGAGCAGCGCGACCTCTCCTTCCGTGCAATCTCATCCGGTGGTTACGAGGTGCGCCCGATACTGCCGCTCGTCGCGAACGAGGAGCGCGAGCGCGCCATCCCCGCAGACGAGCCGGGAGACCTGCCCGTGGTCTCGATGGGGCGTCGGGCGATGATCCTCTATACCAGCGGTACGACGGGGAGGCCGAAGGGAGTCGTGAGCACGCATGCCGCCCTGGACGCGCAGATGCGGTCGATAGTGGAGGCGTGGGGTTGGAGCGCGGATGACAGGATACTGCACGTGCTGCCGCTCCATCACACGCACGGCATCGTCGTCGCCATGGATTCGGCCCACCGCATCGGGGCGACCGTCGAGTTCGCGGCCTTCGAGCCGATGCAGATATGGAATCGGCTGGCTTCCGGCGAGGTGTCCGTGTTCATGGCCGTCCCGACGATGTACGTGAAGCTCCTGCAGGCGTGGGAGGAGGCGGACGACTTCACCCGAGCGCGCTGGTCGAAGGGCGCGCGAGCCTTGCGGCTCATGACATCCGGATCGGCGGCCCTCCCGGCCTCGATCTTCGATCGGTGGGAAGCGATCACCGGCAGACGCCTGCTCGAGCGGTACGGGATGACCGAGATCGGGATGGCGCTTTCGAACCCGTACGAAGGGGAGCGCCGGGCCGGCACCGTGGGCCAGCCACTCCCGGGGATCGAGGTACGGTTGGCCGCCGTCGAGGGCGGCAGAATCCTCGCCGAGGGACTGGAGGCGCACGAGCCCGGGGAGTCCGGCGAGATCCATGTCCGCGGAGAGTCCGTGTTTGAGGAGTACTGGGATGCTCCCGACGAGACCGCGGAGGCGTTCGTCGATGGGTGGTTCCGAACCGGAGACGAGGCGGTCCTGGAACGCGGATACTATCGCATCCTGGGTCGCCGGTCGGTCGACATCCTGAAGAGCGGCGGGTATAAGATCTCCGCGATCGAGATCGAGGAGCTGCTGCGGGCGCACCCCGGAGTACAGGACTGCGCCGTCGTGGGACTCCCCGATGAGGAGTGGGGGGAACGGATCGCGGCCGCGGTCGTCACCGAGCCGGGGGCCTGGTTCGTTCCCGACCTCACGCCGCCCGGTTCCGCCGGTCTGCTCGAACGAACGCGAGCGGCGAAGGCCGTGCTCGATCCGTGGCTTCGCGAGCGTCTCGCGGGATACAAGGTGCCCCGTGAGTGGCGGTGTCTCGACGAGTTGCCGCGGAACACGATGGGCAAGGTGAGGAAGCCCGCCGTGCGCGAGATGTTCGGCGCGTCGGCGGGCGAGGATCCGCGAGTTGACGAGGAGGTCCGCGGGGACGACCCATGAGACCCGAGGACTACAGGCCAGACGTCGACCGAATCATCGAGGAGGCCGATGCCGTGAGTGGACGCCGGGCACTCCCGTCCCGCCGTTCATGGTGGAGCAGAAGTGTCCGGAGGAGATCGCGGGTCGGCGAATGGACGGATACGTGGACTGGGGCGGGCGATCGCTGGAGCGATGCAGGTGGAGCGGCCGCTCGGGCCGCCCCGCACGTGGACCCGGAATGAGAAGGGGCTAGTAGCCCCCCTCCGTCGGAAGACCTCGTTGCGCCCAGTCCTGGAACGAGCCGTCGTAGAGCACGACATCGTGCCCGATCGATCGGGCGCCGAGGATCATCATCGTCGCGTACATTCCGATGTGACAGTACCCGACGACCTCGTCACCCTCGCCGACGCCCGCCGCCGCGAACACTTCGCGCAGCCGCTCGGGCGGGTGCAGGAGCAGCGTCTCTTCATCGATCAGCGTCGCCCAGTGGACGCTGCTGGCTCCGGGGATATGGCCGGTCACGCCTTCCCGGTCCGGACGCTCGCCGTCGAAGAACTCGCGTCCGCGGGCGTCCACGATCTGGCGTCCGTCCGCCGTCCCATGGCTCGCGACCCAGTCCGAATCGACGATCAGGTCGTCGCGCGGCGACACGGTCACGTCCCCCTGCGAGACCACGGGCGTCTCGGTCGACACCGGATGGCCGGCCGCCTGCCAGGCGATCAACCCGCCGTCCAGAAAGGACGCCCGGTTCCCGAGGCCCGCCCAGTCGAGAGTGAACAGAAGCCGGGTGGCCATGCCGGGCTGCCGGCCGGCGAACACCACGACGATCCGTGAGTTTCCGCTCACTCCCCAGCCGCGAAGCGCCGATTGGAACGCTGTCGGATCCGGAAGCTCGAGAATCAGGGCCTTCGGGTCCTCGCCGCGCGGTGCGCTCATCGCCTCGCGCGTGACCAGCTGCGCACCCGGGATATGTCCCGCCGAGAAATCTTCGTCGGATCCGACCTGCAGGACGACCAGGTCGTCGTCGTCGAGGGTCGCGGCGAGCCAGTCGGCCGAAACTACCAGCCCCGGCTCCTGCCCGATGAGGACATTCGTCGCCGCCAGTGTCATCGACCCCATCACCATGGCGATAGCCGCCGACGCCGCTCGATTCCTCATCATTCTGACTCCTCTTGGGTGCGGTCCTCAGTGGGTGGACCGGAACGATACACACCGGTCGTCGCGCCTGCAGCCCGCGACCGCGCCGCGTGACGCTCGCGATCGCCGCTCCCGGGCCCCATCCTTTGACGCCTCGAACCAACTCGTCTTTTCGCGGAGCCACAGATGTCCCGTATCGATGACTGCGTCGCGTTTCTTCAGAGACTGATCCGGACCCGATCCATGCCTGGCCAGGAGGGCGATATCGCGGACCTCGTGGCCTCGGAGATGGAGTCGCTCGGGTACGACGAGGTCACCCGCGACGCCGCCGGGAACGTCATCGGGCTCGTCCGCGGCCGGGGCGACGCCCCGAGCGTGATGTTCAACACGCATCTCGACCACGTGGATGCCGGGGACCCGGCCGATTGGCCGCATGATCCGTTCGGGGGCGAGATCCACGACGGCGTCGTGTGGGGACGCGGCGCCGTGGACATCAAGGGACCGCTTGCCGCCCAGGTCTACGGGATCGCGGGTCTGATCCCGGCCGACGCACGCCCCGCCGGAGATGTGTACGTGTCCGGGGTCGTGCAGGAGGAGATCGGGGGCCTCGGCGCCCGATTCATGGCAGGCACGCGCCGGCCCGACCTCACGTTGATCGGGGAGCCGAGTCGCAACGAGGTGCGCCGCGGGCACCGCGGCCGGGTCGAGTTGAAGGTGCACGTTCGGGGACGGATGGCGCACGCGTCGATGACCCATATTGGCCGAAATCCGCTGACCGTCATCGGCCGGTTCCTCTCGGCCCTCGAGACCGTCGATCATCCGGATGACCCCGAGCTCGGGCGGGCGACGATCGCCCCTACGCTCATTCGGACCGATCAGACGAGCGCGAACGTGATCCCGGGAGAGGTCTTCCTGACCCTGGACTGTCGGACCGTACCCTCGCAGAGCGCGGAGACGCTGCGCGCCGACCTGCTCCCCCTGCTGCGGGCGGCGGAGATCGAGGGCTCGAGCTCGGACATACTCATTCCGCAGCACGACCAGGTGAGCTACTCGGGGTACGAGATGACGTACCCGGCGGACAACCCGGCGCACGCGATCGCTTCCGACCACCCGGCCCTGACGACGGCTGTCGAGGCGCTCGCGCCAGTGCTCGGAGGCGCGCCGCCCGTCGATGTGTGGGAGTTCGCGACCGATGGCGGGCACTTCGCCGAGGCGGATTGGGTCGTCGTGGGTTTCGGCCCGGGCGACGACCGGCTCGCGCACACGGTCAACGAGCACATCCTCATCTCCGATCTGGAGGTCGGCATGCGGGGGAACGAGGCGTTGGCCCGGACGTGGCCCTCGTTGTACGCCTCGGCTCGCTGACCCGGCCGAAGGGACCGGCTAGGGACGTCCCGCGAAGAGCGCGACGTGTTCGGCCCGGGTCGGCGGAGTCGCTAGAGACACGCCGATCATCACCAGCGTGTTGAGAACCACGCCGTAGATGCCGGGGTGGACGCCGCCCCACGCGAGCTCGGGGATCAGGTTCAGCGCCCCGACGACCAGGCCGCCGGCCACGAGACCCGCCAGCGCTCCCTGACGGTTCACCCGGGGCCACAACAGCGTAACGAGGGTCAACGGGAACAGCTGGGCGATGAACCCGTAGCTGAGCAGCAGGAGGTTCACCAGGCTCAGTCCGGGGATCAGCGCGAACAGGTACGACACCGCCCCGACCACGATGACCATGATGCGGATCCACGCCCGCTGCGCCCGGTCGTCCAGGTGACCCGGCCGGAGGTTGTCCCAGAAGTCCTTCACGGCGATCGAGCCCGCCCCGTGCAGCAGGGCGTCTCCGGTGGACATCGATGCGGCCAGCGCGCCGGCGCAGAAGAGCCCCACGACCAGCGGGGGCAGCCCGATCTCGGCCGAAGTGACGATCGTGGGCAGGATCGCATCGGCAGGGGTCACGCCCGGGAAGGCGAGGATGCCCGCGAACCCGATGAACAGGATCGGGACGAGAAACAGCGCGAACGTCGGGTAGAAGACGACAGTGCGCTTGAGGACGCTCACGTCGCGGGCCGTGTAGATCTTCATGAAGTAGTGGGGCCAGACGCTGAAGCCCAGCGCCGAGATCGCGACCGAGCTCGAGTAGGCGCCCCAGCTCCACGGCTCTCCGTCGGGGCCGAGCCCGGCTCCGCGGAGCATGTCGGGTGCCTCGGCCGCGATCGCATCGAACATGGGGGCGACCCCCCCGTGCAGCTTCCAGGGGAGGTAGAGTCCGAGTCCCCACGCGAGCACCATCATGAAGATGCCCTGGAACGTGTTCGTCCACCCTACGCCGAGTACGCCGCTGCGGAAGACGTAGAACAGGACGACCCCGTAAGCGATCGCCGAACCGGCCCACTCGGGCACGCGTCCCTCTGTGACCACGTTGAACACGTACCCCGCGCCCTTCATCTGGATCACGAGGTACGGCACGAACGCGAACAGCGAGAGCACGGCGAGGATCGCGGGAATCGAGCGGCTCTCGAATCGGTGCGCGAAAAGCTCGGCCTGCGTCACGTAGCCGAACCGTCGTCCGAGCGCCGCGACGCGCGGGCCGAAGAAGTACCAGGGCACGAGTCCGACCGCGGCGTACGCGAGGATGTAGAAGGCGGCGGCCCCGCGGCTGTAGGCCCACCCCGGCCCTCCCAGGAACGCGAACGCGCTGAAGACGGAGGCGCCCATGATGAAGTACATCACGAGGAAGCCGAGCGAGCGGTCCCCGGCGACGTACCCCTCGGTGCTCTTCGAGGCCCGGCGCCCCGACGCGAGACCGATTGCAAGCGAGAGCAGCAGGTATCCGATCGTGACGAGGAAGACGATGAGCCAGTCGGGGATCACTCGGTCTCCTCGGGGTCCTGATCGTTCAGCCCGTGCGACTCCTCCCAGAGAAACAGCCCGAGCAGCACGAAGAACGACAGAAGGAGCGCAACGACGACGTACGCCATTCCAAACGGCACGCTGAGAACACGCGGCTCGATGGTCGCGAACCGCGGGTACACGGGCCAGATCAGGGCCACGAACAGCAGGCAGTAGAACGTGACGATCGCGGCGTAGACGGCGCGACCGCCCTGCTTCCGTCTTCGGGAGGCACCGTGCCGGGTCCGGGTCTCGGTTGGTGTCATGCCGGAAAAGGCCGCGCAGCCCGGCGGGGGTCAAGCGCGGACGTTGTATCGACGGAGGACACACGCGATCTTGCCCGGATGAAAGTCACTGTACGCCCCACAGTCTGGATGGTCCTGTCGCTCGCACCCGCGGTCGCGTGGGTCATCGTTTGGCTGATCGGCCCGAACGCCAGCAGCGCCGTGGTCTCGATGGACATGCCGTTCGGTCGAGATCTCGGAATGGCCTGGCGGGCCCTGGCCCTCATCGGACCGATTCTCTCGCTGGCGCTTACGGCCCGCGGGCTCGGGCACAGCGTCAAGGTCGAGCACCACACCGGGACCGCCGAGTGGATCGGCCTCGGCGCGGGATCCGCCGTCCTGCTCGCGCTGGTGAGCAGCGCGGATCTGCCGCGGCGAGGCGAAGAGCCCGGCGTCGCCGTCGCCGAGGCCCGTACGTCGGCGTCCGAGGTGCCGGATGTGGACCTGTCCGTCGGCACCCACGTCGTGCTGCTCGGGACCGGCACGCCGAACGCGGAGCCGGAGTCATCGGGTCCAGCCAGCGCGATCGTGGTCGATGGGAAGGCGTATCTCGTGGACGCGGGCGCCGGCGTCGTCCGGCGGGCGGCGGCGGCAGGGATGCGGCTGGAGTCGTCCGCCCTCGAGGCCGCGAACCTCGACATCGGCTTTCTCACGCACCTCCACAGCGACCACACGGTGGGGCTGCCGGATCTGGTCTACTCGTCATGGGTCCTGGAGCGCGAAGTGCCCTTCCGTCTGTTCGGCCCCGATGGCACCGAGGATATGGCGCTGCACCTCGATGCGGCCTACCGAAAGGACATCGAGCTTCGTCTCGCGGGCCGCGAGCCGGCGACGCCCGACGGCTGGCGGATCGAGGCGACGGACGCGGACGAAGGCGTCGTCTACGAAGATGACCGGGTGCGTGTCACCGCCTTCAGGGTGCCGCACACCGGCTGGGATGAGGCATTCGCCTACCGCTTCGAAACGGCCGACCGGTCGATCGTGATATCCGGCGATGGAACCCCGAGTGACGCCGTCGTCGACGCGTGCGACGGGTGCGACGTGCTGATCCACGAGGTGTACTCGGCGGCCACGTGGGAGGCGCGGCCGCAGGTGTGGAAGGACTACCATCGGCAGTCGCATACCTCGACGGTCGAGCTCGCGGACGTGGCGAACCGGGCGCGCCCGGGGATCCTCGTCCTCCATCACCAGCTGCACTGGGGTGCCACGCCCCAGGAGATGGTGGAGGAGATCCGGGCAGCCGGGTACGAAGGTCCTCTGGCGTACGGACGCGACCTCGACGTCTTCTGACCGGGGCCGCGCGCACGCCTAGTTGGGAGCGTGCACGCCGGCTCCGCCGTGATCCTTCGACTTCCCGATCCGCGGGCCGTGCATGTCCGCGCCTCCGCGAGTGTTGTCGATCGACGCGATGTACTGTCTGATCGACCCCGGGAACGGCTCGGTCCGGGCGTTGAGTCCGAGCGGGTCGGTGTACCAGACCGTCGGACCACCCTCGTTCTTCACGCGTAGCGAGTTGATGTCGAAGTCGCGGCGGACTCCGTCGAACGGCGACCTCGGATCATCGAACGTAATGCCCGCGATCTGTCCCTCGCCGGTCGCCGACTCGCAGTCCCCGCCGCGCGCGCGTCGGCCATCCATCGTCCGGTAGCACAGGTCGATGGGCCGACCGGTGAGGTTCGGCTGGCTCGGATCGAAGAACCGCGAGGGCCTCGAGATGTTGAAGTAGGGATTGATCGAGGCAATCGTCCGATTTTCGGCCGTCCGGATCGATTCCGAGACCTGCCAGCTCTCCCTCAGGCCGCTGCTGAAATTCGAACGGTCGCCCGAGTGGACGAGGATTCGCGACTCGGCGCATGCCCGCGTGGGGATCACACGCTTGCCGCTTCCGTCCGGCGAGTTCGGCGGAGACGCCGTGCCGGCCCGGATGTGATCGCCCGTGCAGGTGTCCACGAACTCGCCGGCGTCCCCGATGTTCGTCAGGAACGTCATGCTTACGCCGGTGCCGTCGCTGCAGCGGGCATGGTACGAAATCTCGTGCATGTTGTTCGTGAACGCGTCCCTCGAATGCGACCCCTGGTGCATCTTGATCAGGAAGTCGCAGGTAGCCTGGAACACCGCTCCGGCCGGTCCGTTGAAGCTCATCTCGACGTCGTTCTCGACCTCGTACTTATGGCCGAAATGGTCTTCGTGACGACGCATGCCCGGGTTGTAGGTGTCGAGCATCTCGTTCGCCAACCCGAGCGGGAGGTCCCCGATCTGGTCGTGGATGTCGGACGTCCGCGGATCGGCGCCGTGCTCGTGTCCGAAGGAACACCCGGTCCCCGGATCGACGGGAGGGTGCCACGTGGGATAGAGCTTCCCGTCCGGGCCGACCGTCGAATAGGAGTCGTGAATCGCCTTCGTGCACGTGTCGAAGGGGCCCGGCGACCACTTCCCGTAGGCCACGGAGAACTCGCCGGTCGGAGCCGGTCGTTCGAACGGCGAGGTCGGACCGCCGGAGTTGCACGCCAGTCCCACAGCAGCTGCCAGGGCGATGGCCGGAACCCGCACGACCATGATCCAGGACCGTTGTCGCATCGTTTTCTCCCGGGAGTTCATCAATGCCACGTCAGGCCCAGCCCGGCCTGCAGGAGGCCGAGAGTGGCGCCGTCCTGAGCGAGCTCGCCGTTGAATTTCAGGTTGGCGAAGGGTGCGAGGGTGAGGCTCGCGAACGGGGTCAGAGAGAGGTTCTCGCGGATGGGGAAGTCGTAGCCGGCCCCGCCGGTGATTCCGAACGTCAACGCCGTGAGAGCATCCCCCTCCTCCGAGGCGCGAAAGCCCATCGCGCCGATGCCGCCCTTCAGGTGAAAGCGTGCTTCGGGTCCGGCGTAGAGGATCGCGATCGCGTTGAGGGCGCCCATGTATTGTCGGATCGACTCGTCGCTGCGGGTCCACCCGTCGAACTCGGCGCCCAGTAGGAGCCGGTCGCTGATGGTCCCTCCGAAACGCACGAAGCCCGTGACGCCGGTCTTCGGATCGCCCTGACATACGCCGCACGAGATCTGATCGACTCCGCCGCCCAATCCGACGGCGAGCCACTGACCCTCTCGCTGCACCTGGGCCTCCACTCCCGTGGCCGCCAATGCGACGAGCGTCGCGGCGACCGCGAGGCGTCGACTGATCTGTCCGGCTCTCCACTCCAGCATTCGTTCCTCCCCCAATGCGCCGACCCGTGCGGCGCGTCCGTCGGCGACACCGCGGCGGTGTCGCACGCGCTACCGAGGGGCCAGAGACGTGCCACACGTCAATGGGGTCGATAAATGACGAGGTCTCATGGAACTGTGCGCGCAGGTCCGATTCGACGACTGGACACGAGGTGCACGGAAGGGCACATCTTTTCCGTGTGGGTCGGCCAGATGCAGGTGTGTCGAATGTGTGACAATCCCGGTGGAGTTCCCTGGACTCGCCGCCCGAGCGGGCGTGTTCGACGATCCGTGCGGGCAGGCGTCCTCGGCGTAGTGTTTGGCTTCGCGGTCGGCCACCTGTGTCCTGCGCCCGCCGCCGGGCAGACGTCGTCGATAGATCGGGCCCGCGAGGCGCAACGCGATTTCGAGAGGGTGAGGCGACGCGACTTCGAGCGCGATGCGTGGGCTGACGGACGCTGCCATGAGCACATCGGCCGGCTGTGTCTCGTTCACGATCGCGACGACGATTGGGTCCGCCCCCCCGAGGGGTCGTCGGTAACCGGGGCACGGGCGCGCCTGCTCGCCGTCCTGGATTCGGTGCAGGGCGACGTCGGCGAGGACCCCTGGCTGACCGGTCAGAGAGTGAAGTACCACCTCGAGTCGGGTGACACTCTTACGGCGACCGCGGCGGCCCGGTCCTGTGGAGACGGGTGGCGCTGCGAATCGCTACGTGGCTTCGTCGAGCACCTGCGCGGCAACACGCTAGATGCCGAGGTCCGGTTTCGCCGGGCTCTGGAGTCGATGCCCGAACCGGTGCATTGCCGCCGGACCGACATCTCCGCTCTTCTCGATAAGGACGATCGAAGAACGTACGCCCGGCTGCCGTGCGGCTCGCCCGAGCGTGAGGCGCACGAGGAGCGGTTCTGGCACCTGAGCGATCCCGTCTGGTCTACCGAAGGGCGGGAACGACGGGCCGAGCATTTCTCACGTCACGTGTGGGCGGATTTGCACGAGGACGCCGCGTCCGGATATGGGCTCTCCTGGGGCGACGATCTTTACGAGATCACGATTCGCTATGGCTGGCCGGAGGGGTGGGACGTCGCCTGGCGACGCGACCCGGGGATCAGAACGGAGAGGTCCATCGAGGCCCACCGGGCGGCGCATGCGCAGCGCTTCGCCGTCCGCGGCGTCGGATCGCCCGCCCCCGAGTGGGACCTCGACGCAGACCGCCCGGCATCGACGTGGGCGTGGCCCATGGGACGGATCGATCCGCTCGGCGGCTACCAGCTGGCCGCATTCCGACGAGGGGACCGCCGCGTCTTCGTCGGGGCGGCCTGGTCCGGCGAGGCCATGGAATGCGACTCGGAGACGAACCTGCTCCTCTCGTCCGATCGCGAGGTCGTCGCGAGGTCGTCCGGACGCGTCGGCATCCTCCTGCATGAACCGTCCGCCGATGCGGGCTCCTTTATCGGACTCGAGACGGAATGCTCGGTCGGTGCGGGGGCCCGAAGGCTCCGGATCCCGGCCCCGGGGACGGGCAAGTCCATTTCGGACCTTCTGTTACTTCACCCCGCCGGCGAGCTCCCCGGCACGCTCGATGCAACGCTGCCCTTCGTCCGACGCGATCTTCGCATGCGTCCGGGCGAGACCGTGGTCGTGTTCTGGGAATGGTACGGCCCCGCGGAGCCGGCGAGCGTCACGCTCTCACTGTCTCGCGAGAATCGGGGATTCTGGCGTAACGCGTTGGAATTCGTGGGGTTAGCGGATCGCGGGATCGATTCCGCAGGCATACGTTGGAGCGAGGCGGGTGAGACGGGAACGTTTCCGAGGGCAATGGAGATGACGCTTCCCGATCTCGCCGAAGGCGAGTACAGATTGACGCTGCAAGTGCAGACTGCACGGCTTGGCAGCGTCTCTGCGACGCGGGATATCGTCGTCGCGCGATAGACGAGAATCGTGAGGGGTACGGGATGGGCGAGGTGTTGGCCTGGCTGGCGAGCAACGTGGTGGAGCTGTGCCTGATCGTGGCGCTGATCGCGGCCGTGGTCCTGCTCTTCATCCGTGGAAGGAACGCCACCGCCCTCGCGAACGAGCATGCCGCCGGCGCGAAGCAGCTCCAGCGCCGCATCGAGGCGGTCGAGGCCTCCGCCGACGCGATCATCCTTACCGGTAGCGGCGATCGTTGCGTTTACGCGAACCGCGCCAGCGCGGCCCTCTTTGGGTACGGAGAGCCGAGCGCGATCTTCGGCAAGACCTGGCGCGCGCTCATCGCCGAGTCCGACGCGCAGCGGATGGAGACTCAGGTCATCCCCACGTTGAAGAAGACCGGGCGCTGGGTCGGAAGCCTGCGCGGGAAGACGGGGAAGGGCGACGTGGTGCCGCTGGATCTGTCGGTCTCCGCGATCCGGGGCGGGTACATGTTCGTCCTCAGGAACCGGCGCGCCGCCGCGGACGAGGGTGACGGCGACCCGATGCGTTTCGAATCGCTCGTCAGCGGGAGCGCGAACGCCCTGGTCCTCCTGGGCGAGGACTTTCGGATCGTCGAGTGGAACCCCGAGGCCGAGCGCCAGATCGGCCGGACGAGGGACGTCGTGTTACGCACGAGCTTTCTCTCGTTGTTCGAATCGGAGGTTCGAGACCGGGTCGAGGAGCAGCTCGCCTCGGTCCTCCAGACGCGGGATCGGAAGAGCTTCGAGGCGATGCCGATCTCGGATGACGAGCAAGCTAACGACGAAGTACCGCGGGCGTATCTGTGGAATGTGAGCTTCGTCCCGAGCGATTCCGGCGGCCAGCTCGCCTGCGTCGGTCAGGACGTCACCGGGATCAAGGCCACCGAGGAGATGTTCAGCCGGCAAGAGCATCTCTACCGCACACTGGCGAACAACTCGAGCGACCTCGTCGGGGTCCACGACCTGGAGGGGACCTTCACGTACGTGAGCCCCTCCTGCACGACGCTGATCGGCTTCACTCAGGAAGAGCTCGTAGGTAAGGATCCGTATCAGCTCAGCAACACCGAGGACTGGAAGGGGATTCAGGCGGCGATGGCCGCGGCTCGCACGGGCCGCCACACGAGGACGAACCTCAGGATCCGGAACAGCTCGGGCGTCTACACGTGGTTCGAGATGTCCGTGCGTCCGCTGTACGACAACCTCGGGGCGATCGTCCAGATTCAGACGAGCTCGCGGGACATCAGCGAACAGAAGGCGGTCGAGGCGCAGCTGTCCCACCAGGCGCTCCACGAGCCCCTCACCGGACTACCGAACCGGAGCCTGTTTCTCGACCGTCTGCGTCACGCGATGACGCTGGCGAAGCGGAGCGGCGGGCAGATGACCGTGATGTTCATGGATCTGGACCGGTTCAAGATCATCAACGACTCCATGGGTCACGAAGCCGGGGACCGGTTGATCCAGGCCGTCGCGCGTCGCCTGATGGACGTCGTCCGGGAGGGCGATACCGTCGCCCGGCTCGGGGGAGACGAGTTCGGCGTCCTGCTCGAGTACGGGATCAATCAGGCCGATGCGGAGATGGTCGCCCAGCGCATTCTCGACGCCATCGAGCCCCCGTTCACGTTCTCGGGTCAGGAGATGTACGTGTCCGCCAGCCTCGGGTTGGCGTTCAGCTCACCCGAGGTGGAGGACCCCGAAGATCTTTTGCGGTACGCTGATGTGGCGATGTACCGCGCGAAGAGCGAGGGGCCGGGGAAGTACCGGATCTTCGATCCGGAGGTCGACGCGGACGCGACCGGTCGACTCGCGATGGAGACCGATCTTCGGCAGGCGATCGACCGCGAACAGCTGTTCAATGCGTATCAGCCGATCGTCTCGCTGGCGACCGGAAAGATCTCGGGCATGGAGGCGCTGGTCCGGTGGCGACACCCTACCCGCGGCCTCGTCGGACCGGACGAGTTCATCCCGGTGGCGGAGGAGACCGGGCTGATCGTTCCGCTGGGGTACCTGGTCACGCGGCGGGCCTGCGAGGCGCTCCGCGACTTCCAGGAGATCATCGGGTCGAAGCGCGATCTGGTCGTCGCCGTGAACCTGTCTACGAAGCAGTTCGAGCAGCCCGACCTCGAGAGCGAGATCCTCGCCATTCTGGCCGAGACCGGGACCCCGCCCGAGCAGCTGCGGATCGAGATCACGGAGAGCGAGTTGATGCGGGACACGGGGCGGATCGCACAGCTGCGATCGAAGGGGCTCCAGATCGCGATCGACGACTTCGGGACCGGCTATTCGTCGCTCGCCTACCTCCGGAACATCGAGGCGGACTCCCTGAAGATCGACCGGCTCTTCGTCGATGGTCTGGGCGAGCACAGGCAGGACGACGCGATCGTCCGGACCGTCGTCACGCTCGCCCGGGAGCTGGACCTGGACGTCACCGCCGAGGGGATCGAGACAGCCGAACAGCTCGCGCTGCTCCGCGATCTCAAAGTGGGATCGGGGCAGGGGTTCTACTTGGCCCGACCCGCACCGGCGGACGAGCTCTGCGAACTGCTCCGTAAGGACCCGACCTGGTAGCAGCCGGGCGGCTCAGCCCGCAATGAGTCCCATCAGCCAGGCGCACGCCAGCGCGGCGTAGATTCCCAGGACGTATCCCGCGACGGCCATCAGCAGGCCCACCGGCGCCATCGCGGGGTGGTACACGCCGGCGACCACGGGCGCTGACGCCGCTCCTCCGACGTTCGCCGCCGACCCCGTCGCGAAGAAGAAGAGGGGCGCCTTGATCCAGCGAGCGACGAGCAGGAGGATTGCCGCGTGGATGGCGAGCCAGATCGCGCCGGCCGCGAGGAACGCAGGAGCCTCGACGACGGCTGCGAGATCGGCCTGCGCCCCGATCGCCGTGAGGAGGAGGTAGAGCGCCGTGTAGCCGAGACGCGAGGCACCAGCGGGCTCGAGTCTTCTGACCGGCGTGAACGAGAGCGCGAGTCCCACGGTGACGACGAGCAGCACCGCCCACGTCGTGTTGCTGATGATCGTGGGGTTGCCGAGCGCCGGAAGAGCCTGCCCGACGTTCACGGCCAGGATGGCTCCGGCGAACCCGAGGCCGAGGATGATCGCGGCGTCGGGCAGGTCGATGGGCGTTCGATCGGCGTCCAGGTCGTGGAGCCTGCGGTTCGCATCGTCGATCGCCTCGGTGCCGGCCCCCACCCACCGGTCGAATTTGCCCTGGTAGGCCGACAGGAAGAGCATGATGCCGATCCACCCGTACCCTACGACCGTGTCGACCACGATGATCGGTCCCATCATCGTGTCGGGGGTTCCGACGCTGCCGGCGACCGCCATCATGTTCGCGGTGCCACCGATCCACGAACCCGAGAGCGCGGCCAACCCCATCCACGCGTCCTCGGGAAGCCACTGACCAACCGCGAGCAGGGCCACGGGGCCTCCGATCACGATGCCGACGGTGCCCGCGAGCAGCATGACGAGGGCGATCTTTCCGAGCTTCGCCACGCTGCGCAGGTCGATCGTGATCATAAGGAGCAGCAGGGCGACCGGGAGCAGGTACCGCACCATCCAGTCGTATGCGGGCGACTGGGCGGGGATGATCCCGACGGTGGTCGATATGGTCGGCACGAAGTAGGCGTAGATTACTGGTGGGGTCACACGAAAGAGGGGCGCCAGGCGCTCCTGCTTGCTCGCCCAGAACACCGCCGCGAGCACGGCGGCGAGATAGGCGAATACGGCGGTCGGTTCCTGGATCATGCCGGTCCTTTCGTGGGGTGCGCTCCGGCAATCGAGCTTGCCGGCGGCCGGTTGTGCAAGAAGCGGCCGTCGATTCGTCATATTCGACGAGGGTGAGCGAGGTCCCGTCGGGGCCGGCGGCTCGCCGAATCGAACCGGGAGCGCGAGCGACAGAGTGAGCGTCGACTGGAGCGCGGTGTACACGGACACCTACCAGGACCTGCACAGGTTCCTGAACGGCAAGGTGTGGGATCCCGAAAGGGCCCACGACCTCGCACAGGAGACCTTTGTCCGGGCGCTGCGTCACGATCCCGACAACCCTCGCGCCTGGCTGTTCTCGGTCGCAGCCAACCTCGCGAGAGACGAGGCGAGGTCCGCTGTCAGGCGGAAGCGACACCTCGAGTTGCTCAAGAACGAGGCGGAGGCCGAGGAGGTCGTCGAGGCGGAGGCCCCGGCGCGTCTCGAGAGTGAAGGGCGGGCCGAGCGGGTCGCCTCGGCTCTCGGTCAAATGTCGGATCGGGACCGGGAGGTTCTGCTGCTCTGGAATTCGGGGAACAGCTACCAGGAGATCGCGGACCAGACCGGGCTCGCGATCGGCGCCATCGGTACGACGCTGGCACGAGCACGCCGGCGACTGGTGGTCGAGTACGAAGGACTGGAGAACGATGTCGCACGCAACAGAGGGTGATTTTCACGCCTATCTCGATGGCGCGCTCGCGGCCTACGATCCGGAGGCTGCCGAGCGATTGGTCTCGCATCTGGGACGGTGCGCCGATTGTCGTGCGCGCCTGGAGGCAGAGCGGACCGTTCGCGACCGCGCGGGCGAGTTGCTGGGGGTCGCGTTGCCCGCGGTGGAGGTCCCCGCGTTCGAGTCCGTGGCCGGGGCAGCCGGTCGACCCGGGCGAGGCGGTCGTCGCCTGTCCGTCGAGCGGTTCGCGTGGGCGGCCGGTATCCTCGTCGCTCTCGGGGCGGGCTGGATGGGCAACGCGCTCCTGCGCTCGGAGCCCGGACTCCGGCTGGATACGGTAGCATCCACGCCAATGGCCGATGATGCCGCCGGGGCGCCCGGGGAGGAGCTGGCCGCCCGGATCCGGCCGGAGACGCCGGCCACCGAGGGGCAGGTCGCGGCCGTATCTCCGGGAGATGTCGCCGGTCCGGCCGAGTCCGGCGCGGATGATCGGGTCGGTTCCGGGGCTGTCGGAACTGCCGAGCAGGATGCGAACGCGAGCCGCGACCGGCTTTCGACGGCGCCGACCGATGTCGTCGCAAAGGCGGCGCGGGCGGATCTCGCCGACCCCGCCACGGTCGAGGGCGTCGAGTCCCTGCAGGCGGTTCGCCAGGCCGCTCAGGAACGCGTCCTCGACGCGCCGGCGGTGACCGCTCCTGCGAGAGAACTCGTCGACGAGAGCGCCGGTCGCTTCGGCGACGAGGCCGGGTGGGTGGAGGTCGATGAAGAGACGGCCACGCTCGGTCTGGGCCGACCCCCGCTTCGACACCCGGACCTGCCTGTCGTCCGGATCGACGTGTCCGACACGCCCGGGTCGGCGCACGTGAGAGTCGTGCAACGACTCCCGGACGGCGAATTGCTCGAGGTCCTGCAGCAGCGCCTGCCGGTGGGCCAGGCGCTGGACGAGGACCTGAAGGGGGAACCCGCTCCGGCCGTGGAGGAGGCGGAGGAGCCCCAGACCCTGGATTTCCGGGCCCGACGCGCGGGGGCACGGCTGTCGGAGATCCGGAACCAGGTGGATGACATCGTGGTTGTCCTGCGCGCGCGATTGGCGTCGGATTCCCTCGCTGTCCTAGTTTCCCGAATCCGTTGACCCCGGAGAACCACCCGATGATGCGACATACAAGAACCGTTCGAGCGACGTTTCCAATCCTTCTGGGGCTGCTCGCTGCGGCATGTGCCGGCGAGCCGGGTCCCCCGGCGGAAGCGGATGCGGGGCGATCGCCAGAACAGGTGCTCGCCGACTCTCTGGTCGGCTCGTGGCTCGAAACGGCGGGCGGAATGGCTGCCTGGCACGCGATCGAGTCCGCGCGGTTCACCATCACCACGGTCTGGTTCGACTCCGTCGGCGAGATCCGGAGAATGCGGCCTCGCAGGGTGGAGATGCGGCGTCTCGATGGGGTCGAGCAGGCGCGAGTGGAGCGTCCCGAGGCCGAGGGTCTCTACGTCCAGACGTGGACCGGCAGCGACTCTTGGGCGACGCTGAACGACGTTCTGTTGCCCGCGGACTCCAGGGAGGTCGGCGAGACCGAGTACGTCGGTCGGGACGTGGCGTACTGGTTCGGACTTCCCTACAAGCTCTTCGACCCGGGGGTGAGCCGGCGCGCCCGACAGCTCCCGGAGGGCGGCTACGAGGTTCTCGTGACGTTCGGCGACGACGTCGGCGCACATCCGGGAGACCAGTACTTCTACTATTTCCTCGATGACGACCCGTTTCCCGAACAGGTTCACTACATCGAGCAGGACAGGACGGAAGAAGACCGCAATCGGACGATCTGGACCGGTTACGGTTCGGTCGGAGACTTCAGGTACGTCGTGGCTCGTCGCTGGCTCAACTCGGAAGGCATGCCGACGAAGGAACTCCGAATCGACGACGTGCAGCTGAATCCGGCCCTCTCCGATTCGCTGTTCGCCACCCCCTAGCAGCTTGCCAAGGCGGTCGCGGCCACGTTTGCGGAGCCACCGAACGGCCTTAGCTTAGCGCGGCTCGCGCGGGATCCGACCCGTCCCCTCGTACCGATCCAGGTTCAAGTCGATACATGAGCACGCCCCTGAACGACAGCCTGCGCCGTCTCCTCGACGCGCCCGGGCCATCCGGATTCGAGATGCCCGCCGCGACCGTCTGGCGCGACATCGCCACCGCTTTCGCCGACCGGGTCTGGTCGGACGTCCACGGTAACTCTTACGCCTCGGTGAACGACGGCGGTGACCCCACGGTCATGCTCGCCGGACACGTCGATGAGATCGGACTCATGGTCCACTACATCGACGACGACGGGTACCTGTTCGTGCGTGGCGTCGGGGGCTGGGATCCTCAGGTCCTCGTAGGTCAGCGCGTCGAGGTCTTCGCCACCGACGGACCGATCGCCGGCGTTGTGGGGCGTCGCGCCATCCACCTGATGGCGATGGAGGATCGCGACAAGGCGGTGAAGCTCAAGGAACTGTGGGTGGATATCGGGGCCGAAGATGGAGACCACGCCCGCTCGCGCGTCGCGATCGGCGACGTCGCGGTCATCAGATCCGACACGCTGGAGCTGGGCCAGGGCCGTGTCGCGGGGCGTTCGATCGACGATCGAGCGGGTGCGGCCGTGGCGCTCGAGGCCTTGCGTCGGGCGGCGGAGAAGGGCACCGCGGCACGCCCGGTGGCCGTCGCGACCTCGCAGGAGGAGATCAGCGGCCGCTCTGGAGGCGGCGCGCGGACGAGCAGCTTCGAGCTAGCCCCCCGCGCCGCGATCGTGATCGATGTGACGCACGCGACCGACCATCCGCACATCGACAAGAAGGAGCACGGCGACATTCGTCTCGGCGGCGGTCCGGTGCTGAGTCGCGGCGCGGTGATCAACCACCGGATGCTCGAGGGACTCGCGGCGGCGGCGGACCGGGCCGGGGTGGACGTGCAGTGGCAGGCATCGCCTTCCACGACGGGCACCGATGCGGACAGCATCTTCACGACCCGGGCCGGCGTCGCCACTGCCGTGGTGTCGCTGCCGAACCGGTACATGCACAGCCCGAACCAGATCGTCGACATGGGCGATCTCGATGCGGCGAGCGAACTGATCGCCGAATACCTGGCGTCGCTCTCGCCGGACGAGGACTTCGCCCCCCGGTGATCGGTCCGGAGGAGTGAGCGGGAGGGACGCGACTGGCCCGAGCCGGGCGGTCGAGGACTACCTGAAGGCCGTGTACAAGCTGCAGGGTGACGTATCCGCGGTCTCCACGACGGCGCTCGCCGACGAGTTGGGACGCTCCGCGGCCTCGGTCACCAACATGGTGAAGGGGCTGGCCGACAGCGGGCTCCTCGAGTACACGCCGTATCGGGGCGTCCGGCTGACCGCGTCGGGGGAGTTGACCGCGCTGCGGATCATCCGCCGGCACCGGGTCCTCGAGCTCTATCTGATCGAGAAGCTCGGCTACGCCTGGGACGATGTTCACGCCGAGGCAGAGCGGCTCGAGCACGCCGCGAGCGACGCGCTGATCGACCGGATGGCACGAGCCCTCGGCGAGCCTTCCGTGGATCCGCACGGGTCGCCGATCCCGACGAGGTCGGGCGAGATCGCCGACACGCCGTGGATCGCGCTCCCGGCTCTCGAGGATGGCCGCCGCGGGACGATTCGCGAGGTCTCGGACGACAGCGCCGAGGCATTGCGCCGACTCGCGGATCTCGGTTTGTTCCCCGGCACCGATATCAGGATGGTGCGGGGTCCGAGGGATGGGGTGGCGACGATCGAGATCGCCGACCGGGACGTCGAGGTCGACGAAGTCCTCGCACTGACCGTGTTCGTGGAACCGGAGGACGAGACGTGAGAGCGACGATAAAGGCCGGCGGCGACACCTGGCGAGCCGAGGTCGAGAACCAGGGAGGGGACGCGACCGTCGTCTTCTTCTGCGAGACGACGAACCAGCGACCGTACAGGGTCGTCCGAGCGGGCGGACCGATGGGCGATGACGAACTGTCGGCGCTGTCCGCTGATGACCTGCGCGGGCTGTTCGAGAGGTCGCGCTCGATGGGGGCGCCGATCGAGTATCCGACGTACGGCTCTTGACCCTCGGCGCGGACGGTCCTGTACGCCGCGTCGACATGCACCTTCATTCGACATGCAGCGACGGGACGGTGTCCCCGACGTCCGTGGTGGAGCGCGCGTCCCGGGCGGGGCTCGCCGCGTTCGCTCTGACGGATCACGACACGACGGCGGGTCTGGATGAAGCGGAGTCTGCGGCGGAGCGACTGGGGCTGAGGTTCATTCCGGGTGCCGAGCTCTCTGCCACCGTTCCGGGCGCTTCGGTTCACCTCCTTGCGTTCGGGTTCGACCGATCGAACGCGAGCCTCCAGACGTTTCTGGACAGATACGACGTGGACCGCCGCCAACGCGCCCGCTCCATCGTGGACTGTCTGCGAGAAACGGGACTCGACATCTCGTATGCGGACGTGGAGTCCGAGGCCGGGTTGGCCGCGCCGACTCGAGCACACGTCGCGCGTGCCATGATCGCGGGTGCCCACGTCGAAGCTGTAGGCGACGCGTTTCATCGATATCTTTCACGCGGCCGCCCCGCGTTCGTTGAGAAGCGGGATGTGTCGCCGGGAGACGTGTTCGACGTCGTACACGATGCGGGCGGCGTGGTCCTGCTCGCGCACCCCGGGAAAGTGCACGGGCCCGACGCGATCAGGGAGTGGGTGGATCAGGGGCTCGACGGCGTGGAGGTCATGCACCCCGCGAATCGGGCGACGACGCGCAGTACGTTGAACGCGCTCGCGGCCGAGTTGGGGTTGTTACGTTCGGGAGGGTCCGACTGGCACGGACCGGAGACACACAGGAAGGCCGGGATCGGGGCTGAGCCGGTACCGGAGCGCTGGTTCGACGAGATTCTCGAACGGGCGTCGGCGTTGGCCGGCTGACCCGTTCCGGCATACACGACAAGGAAGCGGTGGACGACACGGTGGAAGAGAACACGACGCACGAACACGAACTGATCATCGTCGGCGCCGGGCCGGCGGGACTTTGCGCCGCCCTGTACGCCGGGCGGTCCGAGTTGGACGCGGTGATGCTCGAGGCCGGATTCCCGGGGGGGCAGCTTCTCCTCACGGAGCTCATCGACGACTATCCCGGCCTCGAAGACGTGGGCGGCATGGAGCTGGCTCAGAAGATGGCCGACCACGCGAAGAAGTTCGGGATCGAGGCCACTCGCGGGCACGTCCAGAAGGTGCGCCTCGACGACGACGGGCACTTCATCGTCGAGGTCGAGGGCGGAGTCCGGTATCGCGCCCCCGCGGTCGTCTACACGGCGGGTGGGACGCCCCGGCCGCTCGACGTCACCGGCGAGAAGGAGTACATGGGTCGCGGGGTCTCGTACTGCGCGATCTGCGATGGAGCGTTCTTCAAGGGTGAAGCGATCGCGGTCATCGGGGGCGGGGACTCCGCAGTCGAGGAAGGCGAGTTCCTCACCCGATACGGATCGTCCGTCACGCTCATTCACCGGCGGGACGAGCTGCGCGCACAGGCCGTCCTGCAGCAGCGCTTCCTCCGCAACGAGAAGGCGGACGTGATCTGGGATACCGTCGTCGACGAGATCCTCGGCGATGGCGAGAACGTCACCGGGCTGGCGCTTCGCAACGTGAAGACGGACGAGCGTTCGGAACTTGCGGTGACCGGTGTGTTTATTTTCGTCGGGTTCACCCCGAACGTGAACGTGATCGACTTTCACGTGGACCACGACCCGTCGGGTTATATTCAGACGGACCGCGACATGCGCACGAACGTGCCAGGCTTCTTCGTGGCGGGAGATGTGCGGTCGCAGCTGATACGGCAGATCACGACCGCCGTCGGCGATGCCACGACGGCCGTGTTCGCCGCGGAGAAGTACCTCCAGGATCTGGAGGACGACCACGCGGGGTCGGGAGCGGAATCGGAGGCGGAGACGCCCCAGGAGACGCACGCAGTATGAGCGAGACAACGAATACGGGTGGAGTCGCGGCCGAGCCGGTCGTGCATCTGACGCCCGAGGCTGCACAGAAGGTCCGGGAGTTCCAGGCGGACACGCCGGGCGCGAGCGTACTTCGCGTGAGCGTGATCCCGGGTGGATGCTCGGGGTTCGAGTACGGACTGGATATGGACAACGAAGTGCGGGACGATGACTTCGTCTTCGAGTCCGAGGGTGTCGAGGTCGTCGTCGATCCGTTCAGTGCCCAGTACCTGGCGGGGGTCAGAGTGGGATACAAGAGTTCCTTCCAGGGCACGGGCTTCACGTTCGAGAATCCGAACGCGACCGGCAGCTGCGGCTGCGGGACGTCGTTCGCCGTTTGACGAGGACCGAGCCGCGTCCTCCATCGAGAAGCCGGCCCCCGGGGCCGCGCCCGCTCTGACGCGACGACTCACGGTCGGGCCCTTCCAGTCGAACTGCTACGTCGTCGGCCCGACGGCCGGGGGCCGACTGGTTGTCATCGATCCCGGCGATGAAGGTGAACGGATCGCATCGGTGGTCCGGGAGGCCGGTGGCGACGTCGCTGCGATCCTCCTTACCCATGCACACCTCGACCACGTCGGCGCGGTGGCCCACATCGCTCGGGAGTTCAGCGCTCCCGTGTACCTGCACCCCGACGACCGTCCGCTCTACGACCGCGCGGTCCAGCAAGGTCTGAACTTCGGGCTCCGAATCGAGGAGCCGCCACCACCGGATGTGGACTTCGTGGAGGGCGAGTCGGTCGAATTCGACGATCTCCGCTTCGACGTCCTCCTGACACCCGGCCACTCCCCGGGTAGCGTGACGCTGGTCGGCGGACCGGGCGCGTTCGTGGGGGATGTCGTATTCGCCGGCTCGATCGGACGCACGGACCTGCCCGGGGGAGATCACGAGACGCTGCTCGACGCGATCGTGACGAAGATCCTGACGCTTCCGCAGGGGACGATCCTGATTCCGGGCCACGGCCCCGAGACCACGGTGGCGGCGGAGTCTGCTACGAATCCTTTTCTCGCTCACCTCATGGAGCCCTGTCTCCATTGCGGCACCCGACTCGCGCTGCGGCTCTTCGGCTGCAAGGGCGGACACTGCCCCAACTGCGGCCACCCCTATCCCCATGGCGACTGCTCGGACGCGTGACCGCCTCGATGGAGGAATGGAGCGAGCGACTCGCCGCGCTGGTCGAGGCGGTCGAGGATGCCGACCGACTCCTCGTGCTGACCCACGACAACCCGGACCCCGACGCCCTCGCGTCGGCGGCCGCGCTCGCGGTCGTGCTGGAGGCCGTCACCGGCCTTCGACCACAGGTCGCGTTCGGAGGTATCGTGGGACGGGCCGAGAACCGCGCGTTGATCCGCGAGATGGCGATCGACCTCGACCGCATCGAGGATCTGGACATTCCCGCGGGCATCACGATCGCGATGGCGGACACCCAACCGCGGGCCGGGAACAACTCGTTGCCTCCCGGGCGCATCGTGTCCGCGGTGATCGATCACCACCCAGTGCGATCAGACACCACGATCCAGTTCAACGACCTGCGTCCGGAGATGGGGGCCTGCGCGTCCATGCTCGCGCAGTACCTCCGGGCGGCCGGCATCGAGCCCGAGCCGTGGCTCGCGACCGCGCTGTTCTACGCGATCCAGTCCGAAACGTTGGACCTCTCGCGAGAGGCGTCACCCGAAGACGTCGAGGCGAGCACCTATCTCTACCCCCTGAGCGATCCCGAGGCGATCTCGCGGATCCGACATCCGCGCGTGCCGGCGACCTATTTCCGGTCGCTCCACGCGGCCCTGGCGGTCGCGCGGAGGTTCGATCGGGTGGTGGGCGTCGTGCTCGAGACCCTGCCGTATCCGGATCTGGTCGCCGAGGTCGCCGATCTGCTTCTCCAGATGCACGGCGTGGACTGGACGCTGGTACTCGGGCGCTATCGTGATCGGCTGCTCGTCTCCGTCCGGGCCCGCGACACCGGCGCTCACGCAGGATCCGTCGTCCGCGCCGCCTTCGGCGAGCGCGGATCGGCCGGTGGTCACGGCACGTTCGCCGGGGGCCAGATCGATACGCGCGGCCGGTCCGCGGACGAGATCGCGGAGTTGAGTGGCGAAGTGCTGACGGATCTCCTGCTGGAGCTGGGTGTGGATGCGGAGGCCGGAGAGCCCCTGGTACAGCAAGTGGACGACACGGCATGATCCGGATCGGGCTCACCGGGACGGTCGCGGCGGGGAAGAGCACGGTGGGGCGGCTCTTCGAGGTTTGGGGCGGCCGCCGCGTGGATGCAGACGTTCTCGCCCGGGCGGCAGTGTCCCCCGGGTCGACCGGCCTGCAGGAGGTCGTCGACCTCTTCGGGCCGGAAGTGCTGGGGGACGACGGCGCGCTGGATCGCGGGGCGGTACGCAGGCGGGTCTTTGGAGACGCGGATGCGCGAGTCGCGCTGGAGCGGATCGTTCACGCCGAGGTGAGACGACTCCGCGAGGAATGGAGGGAGCACTCGATCGCCGAAGGTGCGACCGTCCTCGTCGAAGAGATCCCTTTGCTGTTTGAGAGCGGGATGGCGGGCGATTACGACGCGATCGTGGTCGTCGACGCGCCGGTCGAGGTACGGAGACAGCGATCCGTTGCGTCGAGAGATTGGTCCGTTGAGGAGTTCGACGCGATCGACGCGAGCCAGCTCGAGGCGGCCGAGAAGCGCCGGCTCGCGGACCACGTCATCTGGAACGACGGCGATCGCGAGTCGCTGGAGGAGGCGGCGAGCGCCGTATGGAGCATGCTCGTGGCCGCCACCGATCGACCCGGGAGCATTGACGGAGCCGGGGGGCGCGCCTAGGCTCGCCCCCATGTTCACGCTACCGATGGTACTGGTTTGCGTCGGCGCTCTGGGGCTCGGCTTTGTCGGAGGCCTCCTCGTCGGGCGTCGAGACCGCTCGCGGCGCGACCTCCGCCGTCCGGCCAGGCGCCGGGTGTCGAACGACCGCCGGCCGATCGTCCGCTGAGCGTTTCCCCGACTTCCGCAGAGCGGCGCGAGGCCCTGCAGGCCATCCGCGACCGGCTCGCAGCGGCGTCACGCGTCGTGCTGACCACTCATATCAACCCCGATGGGGACGGTGTCGGGAGCATGGTCGCCCTGGCCGACCACCTCCGGTCGAACGGTACCGAGGCCACGATCGTGACGCCGAGCCGGGTCCCCGATTCGCTTACGTTCGCCCTGGGTGACCTTCCGGTCTTCGACGCGAAGGACCCGGCCTCGGCCGACCCGCTCGGAGCCGCGGACCTCGTGGCGATTCTCGATACGGCCGAGCGGCACCGGCTCGGAGGGGTCGGAGACTTCCTGGGTCGGTGCGACGCACTCATCATCGATCATCACCCCCCCGTCGGACCGCCCCTCGCGGAGCCCGCGATCCGGGATCCGTCCGCCTGCGCGACGGGGGAGCTCATATACGACCTGCTGATGCTCGAGGGGGCGTCGCTCACGCCGCTTCAGGCCGACGGCCTGTACGTCGCAATCGCGACGGACACGGGGTCGTTCCAGTTCTCCAACACGACTACGCGAACGCACCAGATCGCGGCGGAGCTCGTGGGTCACGGCGTCGATCCGGAAGCGATGTATCGCGTTCTCTACGGGACCTACAGCCAGGGGGCGCTGGCTCTGATTCGCCTCGCGCTGGAGAACCTCGAAGTCGATCCGCTCGCCCCGGTCGCATGGGTGGCGGTCGACCACCACGCGCTCCGGGACTGCTCGGCGCGATCCGAGGACATGGAGGGCCTCGTCGAGTATCCGAGGCGTCTGGCGGGTGTCGAGGTCGGTCTGTTCTTTCGAGGCCTGTCCAGAGAACGGACGAAGGTCTCGCTCAGGTCGAACGGAGCGGTGAACGTCCAGGCGGTAGCCCGGGAGTTCGGTGGCGGCGGCCACGAGAAGGCGGCGGGTGTGGTCGTGGAGAAGTCGCTCGAGGCGACCGTCGAAGCTCTCGTCGCCAGAGTCCGGTCGGACGTTCTCGCGATCTCCGACGCGCAGTAGCGCTTGGCGTAAGCGGCTTTCCGGGACTATCTTCAGACGGTCGTCGTGTAGCGTTCTGGAGGAGTCGGCCCGTGCCGACCATGGGGATCAGGCGAGGGAGGTGTGATGGACGCTCAGGTGAAGCAATCCCCCGGCGTTGCAGCGCTGGCGACCCGGCTCAACGAGGTCGAACGACGGGTCCCCGTCCCCCGAATCGCCGATGTCTGGCTTTTTCCGCCGCTTCCCGATGTCGTTTCTTCGGCGGAGTTCCTCCTCTTCACCACGATGCTCGAGGATGAGACGCGTGCCCTGTTCAGCGCACGCATGGTCCCCGAGAACGGCAGCCCCGCACATCAGGTCATTATCGAGCATGGAACGGCGCCGGCCGAGCTGATGCCGAAGCTGGTCAGCAACCTGCAGGACCGCCTCGGGCAGGTGGCCCCGGCACGCCACGTCTGCATCGAGGGCGAGCTCGAGCGCTGGCGTGAGCTCGTCGAGGATCTCGGCAAGACGGAGTCCGACACGCCGGTTTGATCGGCACTTCGAGCGAGGTTAGACTCGGGCGGTCAGGCGTGCGCCCGGCGGGCGCGGCACGGTTCACTACGATTTCACTGGTCCATTGAGCGCGGATACACGTCTTCCCCACAGGGTAGCGCCCGACCGGCTCAGGTCGGCGCTCGAGTCCCGAGGACACCGGTTTACCACGCAGAGGGCCGCCGTCTACGACGCGCTCGCGGGTACGACCGAGCATCCCACGGCGGATGATGTCTTCACGACCGTACGCGACGGTGTTCCCGACATCAGCCTCGCGACCGTCTACAAGGCGCTGGAGGCCTTCGTGAGCTGCGGCGTCGCGCGGAAGCTCAATCTCGGTTCGGGACCCGCGCGCTACGACAGTCGCACGGACGACCACGAACACATTCGCTGTCTCTCGTGCGGCCGGGTCGAGGACATCGAGGGCCTCGGGCACGCCCGCTGGATGGAGGGGCTCACGGGGATCACTCGGTTCGACGTGGTCGGATACAGGCTCGAGCTCGAAGGGTATTGTCCCGAGTGCGTGCACTGACGCGACGTCGGTGAGACACGCGCGCCTCCCCGATCCGCTGGCGGCCCACGCCTGGGAGCCCGCGGCGAACTTCATGGCCCTCGACGAAGCGGACAGCAGTTGGGAATCCTCCGCGGCCGTCGTGCTTCCGATCCCTTACGACGCCACCACGAGCTGGCAGGCAGGGACGCGAGACGGCCCCGCGGCCATCCTCGAGGCTTCGCGCTACATCGAGTGGTATGACGAAGAGCTCGATCGCGAGCCCGTCACAGAAGGGATCTGCACTCTTCCCGCGGTCGATATCAGCCGGGCGGGCCCCGAACCCGCGATCGCCGATCTCAGGGCGTTGTACGTCGATCTTCTGGCGGCGGCGGGAGACCGTTTCGTGATCGGGCTCGGTGGCGAGCATTCGATCTCCAGCGCACCGGCGACCGCCTGGATCGACCGGCTCGACGGCGACGTGACGATCCTCCAGTTCGACGCTCACGCGGACCTGCGCGAGCAATACCACGGCACCCCGTGGAATCACGCATGCGTCATGCGTCGGATCCTGGACCACGCGGACCGTGGCTCCGGGCTCGCTGGTTCGGGTGTCGTCGCGGTGGGGATTCGCGCTCTGACGACCGAGGAGCGCCATGTGATCCGCGATCGCGACCTGACGACCGTCTTCGCGCACGAGATGCGAGGGAGCGATTGGGTCGAGCGGGCCATGCAGGGGCTTGGCGAGAACGTGTACATCACGTTCGACGTGGACTTCTTCGACCCGGCCCTCATGCCGGCGACGGGTACGCCGGAACCCGGTGGGGCGGACTGGTGGGATGCCATGGCGCTTCTCCGTCGGGTGTTCGCCGAACGGAACGTGGTGGGCGCCGATGTCGTGGAGCTGGCGCCCCGTCGCGGTGAAGAAGCCTCGGCCTTCACCGCTGCGAAGCTCGTCTACAAGATGGTCGGGCTCAGGTCGGAGGCGCTCGCCCGGAGCTGACCGGCGTCTTCGGTTAGCCCCCTGCGCCGATCTCCAGCGACGGTTCCGGGTCGCCGAGCTCCTCGGCGAGCAGCTGTCGCTCCAGCAGGCGGGCGTACACCCCGCCCGCTGCGATCAGGTCGTCGTGCACCCCGCGTTCGGCGATTCGTCCCTCCTCGAGCACGAGGATCAGATCCGCGTCACGGACGGCGGATACGCGATGCGACACGATCAGCGACGTCCGCCCGGCCATGTACGTCTTCAGGCCGTCCAGAATCGCCGTCTCGGTCTCCGCATCCACGGCCGACAGCGCGTCGTCCAGAATCAGGATCGGCGCGTCCTTGTGGACGGCCCGGGCAAGCGTGGCTCGCTGTTTCTGTCCACCCGAGAGGTTGATGCCTCGTTCGCCGAGCGGCGTGTCGATGCCCTGCGGGAGGACCTGCAGGGTCTTCCTGAGCTGCGATACGTCGATCGCGCGCGCCAGCGACTCCGACAACTCCCCTTCTTCCGACCGCCCCGCCGTGAGCGCGATGTTGCGCCGAAGGCGCATGCTGAAGAGAAACGCCTCCTGCGGGACCGCGGCTACGGCGTCGCGCAGGCTCGCGAGGTCCAGATCACGAACATCCACGCCGTCGACGCGCACGGCACCCTCCGTCACGTCGTAGAGCCGCGGGATCAGCCGGGTGAGGGTCGTCTTGCCGCTGGCGGTCGCGCCCACGATCGCGACCGTGCTGCCGGGATTGACGCGGAAGCTCACCCTGTCGAGAACGGGGGTCTCCGCACCGGCATACGTGAAGGAGACGTCGTCGAATTCGATCGAACCGGCGATGCGGTCCAGACGAACGGGTTCTTCCGGATCGCGGATCGAGGGCTGCACGTCGAAGAGCTCGTTCAGTCTCGCCATCGATGCGGCACCCCGCTGGAACAGGTTCGTCACCCACCCGAGCGCGATCATCGGCCACATGAGCTGCGTCAGGTAGAACGAGAAGGCCACGAAGTCACCGAGCGTGATCACTCCCCGAATGACCTGTCCGCCGCCGAACCAGAGCACGACCACGCCGCCGATGCCCGTCAGGAGGATCAGCGAGGGGTGGAACGCGCCCCAGACCCGTGCCAGCGCGAGGTTGCGCGCCTTGTAGTCCTCGTTGAGGTCCTCGAATCGTCGGGCCTGATCGTCTTCTCGAGCGTATGCCTTGACGATGCGGACACCGGCGAGGTTCTCCTGGACGAAGCTGGACAGCTCCGAGAACTGCGCCTGAATACGTTCGAATCGCTGGTGGATCTGCTTGCCGAACAGGAAGACGGCTGGAGGCAGCAGCGCCATGGGGATCATGGCGAGCAGCGTCAGCCTCGGATCGATCCAGATCATCAGGGCGAGAGCAAACGTCGCGACGGCCGCGGTGTTGACCGCGTACATGATCGCGGGGCCCGCGACCATTCGAACGGCCTGCACGTCGTTCGTGGCCCTGCTCATCAGGTCGCCGGTTCGCCACCGATCGAAGAAGTCGGGCGGGAGTCGCATCAGGTGATCGAAGAGCCGCTCCCGAATGTCGGCCTCCATCCGCCGGCTGATCCCGTTCAGAAGTTCTCGCATCCAGTACCGGGCAATACCGCCGAGCAGGGCCACCCCGACGATCATCAGGGCGTACCGAATCACGAGATCGCTGCGGAGGTCCGTCGCGAGCGTGTCGATCGCGACCTTCAGCACGTACGGACCCGCCACCACGAAGACATTGCCGATCACGACGAGAAGCAGCCCTGCCGCCACGCCCCCTCGGTAGGGCTTGAAGTAGGGAAGAAGGCTGCGCAGGGCGTTCATGGCGAGTCGGTCCTCGGGCGCCGGGTGGCGCGAAGGCGCCCTTCGCAGCAGACTCCGGACGATTTGTGACCCTGGAACAGGGTTCCGGGTCTATGGTATGCGTTCGAAGGGTCGAGGGGTTCAGGTCCCGTTGGGCAACGTATGCCGGTGCCGTCGGGGGTACAACGAGAACGGGCGAGGGATGCCGGGAGCCAGAGACAGATGAGGAGCAGAGCGATGTACGGTCGTGGGCGGCGGGGTTCGATCGGTGCGATGAGCGTCCTTGCGCTCGCGGCGCTGGTCGGGGCCTGTGGCGATCGCGTGGTGGAGGAGGAGCCGGTTTCGGGCGACGTCGAGCTGGCGTTGACGCAGGAAGCGGAGCCCGAGCTCGCCGACGTCGCGGACGAGCTGACCCAGGAGAACGAGCCGCCCGTGACGCGGGCGCCCGCGGAGGCTCCGCGCGAGAGTGCCCCCGCACCTCGCCCATCCGACCCGGCCCCGGAGGAATCGGCGCCGGAAGCCGAGGCGCCTGCGGTCGAGACGTCGCCGTTCGTCCCGGAGGCGGAGCCGGAGGAGCCGCCGAAGATGGCGCTCACTGCCGGCGTCGGCTCGGAGTTCGAAGCCGTGCTCTTGCAGGAGCTCAGCACGAAGACGAGTCGTCCCGGTGATCGGTTTCGCCTCCGGGTGACCCGGCCGTTGATCGATGCGAATCTCGTCGTGATGCAGGAAAACTCCTACATCAACGGAGAAGTCACCGCCGTGCAGAAATCCGGCGCGCGGGGGGAGGAGGCGGTCATCAAGGTGACGTTCCATAGCGCCGAGCTTCTGGGCGGCACGTGGCCGCTCTCGGCGTCCGTAGTGGAAGCGGAGCCGGAGACCGAGGGGCGGTACAACACCGGGGACAAGGCCGCGCGCATCGGCGCCGGCGCTGTCGCGGGGGCGATTCTCGGACGTGTGATTGGCGGGAACTCGAAGGGGACCGTCATCGGTGCGGCCGTGGGTGCGGCCGCGGGAACGGCAATCACCCTTGTGACCGAGGACGTCGATGCGGTGCTGCCTGAAGGCTCTATCCTTCGACTTCGGCTCGACAAGCCGTTCACCGTGATGGTCGCGAGCGGCTGAAACTCAGTCGACACCGATTCTCGGACAGTCCTCCCTCAGGGGACAGTCGGTACACACGGGCGCACGGGCCACACAGCTCGTGCGCCCGAGCGTTATCAACTGCATGTGGATGACGAAGCGATCCGCCGGCGCCACGCGTTCGGCGAGCAAGCCGTGAGCCCGGGGCGCCGTGCAGTTCGGCGGTATCCAGCCCAGGCGCCGCGCGATTCTCAGGACGTGGGTGTCCACCGGCAGGACCGGGCGACGGAGCGAGAAGCACAACACGCACGCCGCAGTCTTCACACCGACGCCATCGAACGAGGTCAGGTAGGCGATCGCCTCGTCGTCGGACATCTCGCGCAGATGGTCGAGGGTCGGGGAGGATCGTTCTTCCGCGAGACGGTTCAGCGCGCGCTGGATCGAGCGCGCCTTCTGTCCCCCGAGCCCGGCGATCCTGACCGCGTCCTCGACGTCGACGCGAGCCGCCCCGCGAACGTCATCCCACGTGGGGAACCGTCGCCTGAGCGTCTCGTAGGCCCGGTCGCGGTTCGCATCGGTCGTCGACTGGCTCAGGATCGTGAGGACCAGCTCATCCAGCGGGTCGAGAATCGGTTTGTCGATCTCGCCGAAGCTTCGGCCCAGTGTCGTTCGAACGGCCGCCGGGTCTGGCCCGGCCCCGGTCACGCCTTCTTCTGACCCGTCAGCGCCCCGAGTAGCGCGACGAGGATCACCGACCCGGCGATGGACCAGACCATGGGGAACACGGTGCCGTCGACGGTCACCTCGAAGAACCTGGGCAGGCTCATGACCGACGCGAGCCACATGCCGAATACGGCTCCGATGAACCCGACCCCCGTGCTGACCACGAATCCGCCTGTGGAGTATCCGGCGAGCGCCTGGGCGACGACGCTGCACACGATGGAAATGCCGAGTAGAACGGCGAGTGCTTCGAGCGACACGTATTCCTCCTCCGGTGGGCGAACTCCGGCTTCTGTACGAGCTTTCCCCCGCGGCCTAGCTTGCTCCGCGACGGCGAACACGGGAGGGGGCGAGCGCGTGGCGGAAATCTACCCGGCGGACAGGACAGAGACCAACCCCGACCTCCCGGGTTGGGATCCGCGTCTCACGGAGGCCCGGAATCCGCGCACGAGCGACATCGACCTCGCCGACCCCCGAACGATCGTCGCGATGATGCAGGCCGAGGATCGCGCGGTCCCCGCCGCCGTCGAGTCGCAGGCCGAGGCGATTGCGCGAGTGATCGACGAGGTCTCCGAGCGCTTCCGACGGCGCGGACGGCTCATCTACGTGGGCGCGGGCACGTCGGGCCGGCTCGGTGTGCTGGACGCTTCCGAGTGCCCTCCCACCTTCGGAACCGATCCCGACCTGGTGCAGGGCATCATCGCGGGCGGGGTCGCGGCGCTCGTTCGGAGCAGCGAAGGCGCGGAGGACGATCCCGCCGCCGGCGCGGCCGCCGTACGAGACGTCGCGGTGGGCCGGGACGACTTCGTGCTGGGCATCGCCTCTTCGGGCACCACCCCCTACGTGCGGGGAGCCCTCTCGGAGGCCCGCGCCCGCGGCGCCGGGCTCGGGTTCCTTTCGTGCAGCGCACCGCCGGACGACGTCCGGGCGCTGGATCCGGTGCTGATCACGCCGCTCGTCGGGCCCGAGGTCGTCGCCGGATCGACCCGGCTGAAGGCGGGAACCGCGACGAAACTCGTGCTGAACGCCGTCACGACCGGCGCGATGATCCGCTCCGGGAAGGTCTTCGGCAACCTGATGGTCGACCTTCGTGCCCGCTCCGCGAAGCTGGTCGACCGCGGTATCCGCATCGTGGCCCATGTGTGCGAGGTCGAACCCGAGGCGGCGCGCGTCCTGCTCGTTCGCGCGGGGGGGTCGGTCAAGATCGCCATCGCGATGCAGCGGCTCGGGCTGTCTCGTGCGCTCGCGGAGCGCGCCCTCGACGCCGCGGATGGGTTTCTCCGGTCGGCGATCGACCGTTTCGGTGACGGGCGATTCCCGTATTACGAGGCCTACACGGCCGAGCCGGGCTGGCCCGACCGGAAGCGGCTGCTCGCCGATCTGTCCGGGGTGACGGATCGGCTCGCCCGGGCCTTCGAGAACGGTCGGGGTGCGGATGCGCGAGAGGATCGTGTCGCCGGGTCGCCCGGAGGCTGGACGGCGGTGGAGCACGTCGCGCACATGCTCGCCTTCGAGCGGGAGGCCGTTCTCCCACGCGTTGTGTCGGCGCTCACCTCGTCGGATCCGACGTGGGATGAGTGGGAACCGTACGGGTCCGTCGAGGCCGGTCGATCCTTCGACGAGATCCTCGCCGACTTCGCAGCGGAACGCGCGCGTACCGTTGGGCGGCTGAGCGACGCGCCGGCCGCTGCCCTCGGCGTTCGGGCGCGGCTGGGCGCCGAGACCCCGACCCTATACCAGTTCCTGCGCGGGATCCGGCAGCACGACGAAGCGCACGCGCTTCGAATCGAACAGCGCGTGCACCCGGCGCTGCTCGAATCGCGAGAGGTTGCCGGGTGAGCGTCTTCGTGGGGGTCATGTCCGGGACGTCGCTCGACGGAATCGACGTGGCGGTCGTGCGATTCGCGGGCGAGGCCGAGCGACCGGACTCCGTTGACCTGCTCGGGTTTCTCTCGGAGCCGTATGACGCTGCGTTCAGGGAGCGGATCCGATCGCTGATCGATGAGGGGCACGTCGCCGACGTTTGCGCGCTCGATCACGAGTTCGGCGGCCGGATCGGATCGGCCGTCGAGGAAGCACTCGCGGACAGCGGGGTCCCGGCCTCCGAAGTGACCGCGATCGGTAGCCACGGGCAGACGGTGTGGCATGTTCCACCGCGCGACGGCGCGTCGGGATCGACGCTTCAGATCGGCAGCCCCGCCGTGATTGCCGAGGTGGCAGGCATCGACGTGGTGTCCGATTTCCGCTCGCGAGATGTCGCGGCGGGCGGTCACGGAGCTCCCCTCACCGCGTACACCGATCGAGTCATGTTCACGGCCGATCACCCGCGACTGATCCAGAATATCGGTGGCATGGCGAACGTGACCGCGCTGCCGCCGACCGGGTCGCGCGACACTCCTGTTGCGTTCGATACGGGGCCCGGCGTCGCGCTGATCGACGCGGCGGTGCGGCGCCTCACCGACCTGCCGTTCGACGAGGACGGTCGGCTTGCCGCCGCCGGGACCGTCGTCGATGCCGCGCTGGAGGACTGGCTGGACGACCCCTTCTTCGTGGAGCCCCCGCCGCGGTCGACGGGCCGGGAACTCTTCTCTACCGCGAGGCTCGAGCACTGGCTCGAGAGGTTCGACGGGATGTCCGTCGAGGACACCGTGGCGACGCTGACCGAGTTGACGGCGCGGACGATCGCGGATGCCTACGGCTATTTGCCTGAGGGCGGGGACTGCTTTCTCTGCGGTGGCGGAGCGAGGAACCTCGCGCTCGTCTCACGGCTGCATCGACTCGTCGAGGGTCGTGCCGTGCGGGATCTTTCCGAACTCGGGATGGATCCCGAAGCGCGGGAGGCGATCGCCTTTGCCCTCCTCGCGCGCCAGAACCTCCTCGGGTTTCGTGCGAACGCACCCTGGGCCACGGGGGCGTCGGGCCGGCGGGCCCTCGGTTCGGTGACAAAGGCATGAGCTCGACCCGGGCGGCGCGGGCCGTGATCGACGCGATTCGGCTGGACCTCTGGTCCGCGGACGAGGTCGATCGGCGGGTCGACGATGGACTCGAGGCCGGCGTCGGAGGGTTCGTGCTCTTCGGAGGCGAGGCGGAACGCGTCGCAAGGCTGACTTCCCGAGCCCGCTCGGATGTCGGGCGCGACCTGTGGATCGCGGCCGACCTCGAGCGGGGAGCAGGGCAGCAGTTCCGCGGACTGACCGAACTGCCGCCCCCCGCCGCCCTCGCGCACCACGATGATCCACTCGCCGCGGCAGAGCGTGCGGCGGCGTTGACCGCGACCGATGCGCTCTCGGTCGGTGTGAACTGGGTGCTCGCGCCGGTGCTCGACATCGATGCGGAGAGGGATAACCCCATCATCGCGACCCGGAGCTTCGGCGCGGATCCGGGGCTCGTAACGGCCCTCGGGCGTCGGTGGATCGAGACCTGTCAGGAATACGGCGCCCTCGCGTGCGCGAAGCACTTTCCGGGGCACGGCCGGAGCCTCACCGACTCGCACGCCGAGCTCCCGATCATCCCGGCCTCTCGTGCCACGCTGGCGGACGACCTCATGCCATTCAGGCTGGTGAACAACGGCGTCGGATCCGTCATGGTGGCTCACGTCGCCTATCCCGCGCTCGGCAGCGAGCGACCCGCGACCCTCGCGCCCGAGATCGTGACGGGCGTCCTGCGGGAGGACCTGGGGTTCAGCGGCCTGGTCGCCACGGATGCGATGATCATGGCGGGGGTCGGCGACGAGTCCGGCGCGCCGGCCGTCCAGGCGATGAGGGCCGGCTGCGACGTGATCCTGTACCCGTCGGACCTCGCCACGGTCGTGGAGTCGCTGGCCCGCGAGGCAGACGCCGACCCGGACTTCGCGGACCGATTGAGCGCGTCGGTCGCACTCAGCGAAACCATGCTGCGCGTGTTCCGGGGCTCGGACCGCCTCACGGCCCGGCCGACGCAGGCCGCCGAGCCGGGCGCGATCGAGCTCGCCGTCCAGACGATCGTCGACCGGAGCGGGGGTACGGCGGGGTGGGACCCGACCGCATCGACCGTGGTCGTGGCGATCTCGGATGATCCGGATCTGGGTCCGCCCGCGGGTCGTGAGGGTCCGCTGGGCGCCATCATGGCCGGTCGGTTGAAGGAGGCCGGCTGGCCCGTCGTGGTAGCGTCGGGTTCCGCCGGACCCGGGTCCGCCGAACAGGTTCTCGTCGTGCTGGCGGCGACCCCGCGCGGATGGAAGGGCTACGGGGGCGTATCGGAGGAGGCGGCCGAGGCGGTGCGGGGGGCGATGGCGTCCTCCGGCCGCGCCCTTCTCGTCCTGCTCGGCCACGCCCGCTGGCTCGATGACCTGGGGTTGGCGGGCATCGGAGCGTGGTCCACCGAGAGCCTCATGGAGCACGCCGCGGCCGTCTGGTTGGATCGTGCGTGCCGTCGGACGGCCTCGGCCGGGGCGCCCGCATGACGGGGGCGGACTGGGGCATCGTAGGGGCATACATGGCGTTCACCCTCGCGATCGGCGTCTGGCTGTCACGTCGGGCTCGCGGGGGCATGGAGCAGTTCTTCGTCGGCGGGCGCTCGTTGCCGTGGTGGCTCACGGGGACATCGATGGCCGCGACGACGTTCTCCGTGGACACCCCGCTCTACGTCTCGGCGTTGATCGCGACACGGGGGATCGCGGGCAACTGGGAATGGTGGTCGTTCGGCCTGTCCCACCTCGTCCTGATCTACGTGTTCGCACGGCTGTGGAGACGCGCCGAGATCGTGACCGACGTCGAGCTGACCGAGCTGAGATACGGCGGGCGTCCGGCCGCCGTGCTTCGTGCGACACGAGCCTTCCTGTTCGCCCTGCCGATCAACTGCATCTCGATCGGCTTCGTGATGCTGGCCATGCGAAAGGTGGTGGAGGCGCTCGGCCTCCTCCCTGCGCTCCCGGATGGTATGCCCGGAGACGAGCGGCTCTGGGCCGTCGTCCTGCTCTCGATCTTCGTGTTGATCTACGCCGGGCTCTCCGGTCTTTGGGGCGTCGTGGCGACCGACTTCTTCCAGTTCTTTCTCGCGCTGTTCGGAGCGATCCTCGTCGCGGGGTTCGCCCTCGGCGAGATCGGCGGCGTCGGCGAGCTGAAGCGGCAGCTCGTCGAGATGGGGCGGGAGGACGTCCTCCGCATGTTGCCCCGTCCGGGATCGGAGGCGCTTCCGTTCGGAACGTTCCTGGCCTATCTGGGGATCCAGTGGTGGGCGTTCCGTCGCTCGGATGGCGGCGGCGAGTTCGTCCAGCGGCTCGCCGCGAGCCGAACGGAGCACGACGCGGAGAAGGCGGCCTGGTGGTTCGTGTGGCTCCACTATGTCGTGCGGGCGTGGCCGTGGATCCTCGTCGGCCTCGTCGCGATCGTGCTCTTCCCGGGACTCGAAGACCCCGACCTCGGGTATCCGATGCTGATGCTGCGATACCTCCCGGCCGGACTGCTCGGACTCGTCGTGGCGTCCTTCGTGGCGGCCTTCATGTCCACGGTGTCGACCCAGATCAACTGGGGGGCCAGCTACATCGTGAACGATCTCTACAAACGGTTCATCCGGCCGGACGCGAGCCAGGAGATGCTCGTCGCGGTCGGGCGTATCGCGTCGGTCGTCATCGTCGCGTTCGGAGGGTTCGCGGCCTTTTACGCCGACGACATCGGGACGGTATTCCGCTTCATGATCGCGATCGGCACGGGCCCCGGCGCGGTGCTGATCCTGCGCTGGTTCTGGTGGCGCATGAACGCCTGGGGCGAACTCGCCTCGATGCTCGGCGGCTTCACGATCGCCCTGGCGTCGTACCACCCGGTGTTCGGGGACATGGAGTTCGGCACCCGCCTTGCCGTGACGGCCTTCGGCTCCATGGCGCTCTGGTTACCGATCACCCTCTTCACGGCGCCTGAATCCCCGGAGACGCTGGATGAGTTCTACCGCCGGGTTCGACCGGGCGGACCCGGGTGGCGGGTCGTGAGAGCCCGCACGGGACTGGAGGCGGATACGCCCCTCGGCCGGGCCCTGGTGAAGACCGTCGCGGCGACGCTGCTACTGTTCGGGGCGATGTTCGCGCTCGGGGGGACGCTGCTGCTCGAGCCCGGGACGGCGATCCCCGCGGCGCTGGTCGCCGCCGTCGGCTTCGGGGGGCTCATGCTACTTCGCCGCGGGGCGAGGGCAGGTACGCATGCGGCCTGACCGGAGGCTGGCCCTGGGTCCGGCTGTCCTCATCGGCGCCTGGGCCGCGGCGTCGTCGGCGACGGACGGGGCCGCGGTCATCGACCTCGAAGTCCGCTATCCGGCCCCCGGCCAGATGATCGCCCCGGACTCGAACTTCGTCTTCGGCTCGGTCGGGAGCGGGGCTGCCACCCTCCAGATAGATGGCCGGCCGGTCGACGTGGAGTCGAACGGGGCCTTCCTGGCGTGGCTGCCGGTACCCGATCCGGAGTCCGGGACCGAGGCGGCGTATTCGTTCGTCGTGGTCGAGGGTGCGGACACGGTGAGGGCGTCACACCCGATCCGGCGCCCTCTCTCCGCGCCTCCTCCCGGCGCCGCCAGGCCCTGGTTGCAGGCGGAAGTGCTGGAAGGGCCCACGGACCGCTGGTACGAGTCCGGCGAGGATCTGGACGTGACGGTCGTCGGCGAAGCCGGGCTGACCGCGAGCCTCGAGGCGGGTGAATTCCGGTTCCCGCTCGCGGACCTCGGCCCGGTTCGCGGATCCCTGGTGCGCTACGGGGCGCGGATCGACCCGGAGCGCCTCCATGCCGCGAGTTGTCGCGCGGGCCGGTGCCGGGCCGGCTCGCTCGTCCTGCCGGGCGTCGATGGCGACTCGCTGCGCTTCCCTCTCGACACGGTGTTTGTCGATCTCGTCGCGGCCGATGGCGGGCTGGAGGTGCGCCGCGAGATCGCCTTCCGCCTCGCGCCTCGTCCGGCCGTCCCGCCCCGCGCTCGCCTTCTGGAGGCGGAAGACGAGATCAACGGGCAGAGCGGAGTGATCGTAGGGCGCCCGACCCGATCGGGGCCGTATCGGTGGCGCTTCCCGGAAGGGACCCTGGCCACCGTACGAACGAAGGTCGGGAATCGCGTGGCACTCGATCTCGGCGCAGACCTGACGGCGTGGGTGGACTCGGATGACGTCCGATGGGAGCCCGTGGCCTTCGACCCGTCGCCGGCACGAGTATACGCTGGCCGGGCCACGTCGTCGCCCGACGGTCTCGACTTCCGGCTGGGTGTCTCCAGCCCCGGGCCCGCAGAGCTAACGCAGACGGGCCCCCGGTCGTTGCGGCTCACCGTACACGACGCCCTCGGTGAGTTGGATCGCGTCGCTCACGGCAGTGAGACGGGCGTCGCGGCAATCACGTGGACTCAGGTCGGCGGGCCGGCCGTGCACATAGACATCGAGCTCGATTGGCCGGTGTGGGGGCACCGGCTGACGGTCGAGGCGGGTGACGCGCGCGAGTACGAAGGTCCTCGGACCGGTCGTCCGCTCGAGCCTGGTGAGGCGATGGACGGTGGGGCGATTCTGCGCCTCTCCATCCGCCGCCCCCCGGCGATCGATTCGACCGATCCACTGCGGGGGCGACGCATCGCCGTCGACCCGGGGCACCCGGGCGCGGGCAGCTACGGTCCGACAGGCCTCTTCGAGGGTGACGCGAACCTCGCGGTCGCGCGCCGGCTCGCCGAGTTGCTGACCGACGCGGGGGCCACGCCGGTTATGGTGCGCACCGATCGCTCGCCCGTCGGTCTCTACGAACGGACGCAGCGAGCCCGCGAAGCGGACGCCGAGCTGTTCGTGTCCATCCACAACAACGCGTTTCCGGATGGAGTGAACCCGTTCGAGCTCGCCGGCACGAGCACGTTCTACTACCACCCTCGATCCGCCGCGCTGGCCCGCGCGGTACAGACGGCTCTCGTACGTCGCATAGGTCTGCGGGATCTGGGCCCCCTCTGGGGCGACCTGGCGGTCGTGCGCGAGCCGTGGATGCCGGCCGTGCTCGCGGAAGGCGCGTTCATGATGGTCCCCGAGCACGAGGCCGCTCTCCGAACACCCGAGTTCCGGGAGCGGTACGCGCGGGGCCTGTTCGAAGGGATCGAAGCATTTCTCGCACAGTTCACGGAGCAGCCATGACCCCCGAAGAAATCGCCGCGCTCGAGACCGCCACGCGTCCCAGCATAGATGCGACCGCCTTCATCGCTCCCTCGGCCGATGTCGTTGGGGACGTCACCCTGGGTCCCGGGTCATCGGTCTGGTACGGCTGCGTGCTCCGGGGAGACATCGCGCCCATCACGGTCGGCGCGCGAACGAACATCCAGGACCTGACCCTCGTCCACGTGGACAGAGATACGCCGACGGTGATCGGAGACGGCGTCGGGATCGGGCACCGCGCCATCATCCACGGGTGCGTCATCGAAGACGGGAGCCTGATCGGAATGGGCGCGATCGTGCTCTCCCATGCACGCGTGGGGGAGGGAAGCGTCGTGGGGGCTGGCGCCCTCGTCACGGAAGGGACCGTCGTGCCCCCCGGGAGCCTCGTCATCGGCGCTCCCGGGCGCGTCGTCCGCGACGTCGACGACGAGCTGCGGGCGCGCGTGGAGATGACGGTGAACAGCTACGCGGAGCTGAAGGAGCATCACAGGAGCAGACGCTGGATCCGCGGGAGCTGAGCCGCCGAATGCGCCCGCCGCTCGCCCCGTCTCGACCTCGCCAAAACGTGTTCTGGGGTCGCGGGAACGCCGTTTCGTGCCCGTCGGACCGAGATTCGGCAAAAACACGCCCTTCGGCTTGACCACTAGATGTGGTGGTATTACCATTGGTGGGCCACAAGATGTAGCGGTTCGTGTGGATAATTCACGGAAACAGTGTCGATTTTTCGTGGATAACTTTGCGGCAATCCCCTGTCGCGGACGAAAAGAAAACCGAGGGTTCATCGTGGGCGAATTGTCTGCGATGACTACGCAGACCGGCGTAGGCCGGCATTCGACTCGCGCGGTCGTCGGGTCCCGGCCGAAGCCGGTCTTGTCCTCGGAAACAGCCACCTCGTCCGGGCACTCGGGTATAGAAGACATCCGGCCCGCATTAGCCGGGCAGGAAACAACCCGAAGCATCTAGGACAACGAGGAATGGCGATGAATCCACCGGACGTGGCGGTGAAGGGAGTCTCGTCGGCAGGAACGCCGACGACGGGTGGGGCGGTTGTGGATCCCGGCACGCCTCCGGGCGACCTGCAGGAACCCCGGCTGACCGAAAACGCGCGGACCGTGCTGGCGCGCCGTTATCTGAAGAAGGATGACAGCGGCGAGCCGATCGAGGAGGCGACGGACCTCTTCTGGCGTGTCGCCTCCGTCATCGCCGGTGTCGAGCGCCGGTACGGAGCGACGGAGCCCGAGGTCGATGGCCTGGCCCGCCGCTTCTACCAGTTGATGGCCGACGGGATCTTCGAGCCGAACAGTCCCACGCTGATGAACGCGGGCCGGCCACTCGGTCAATTGTCCGCCTGCTTCGTCCTTCCCGTGCCGGACAGCCTCGAAGGCATCTACGAGACCCTTCGCGACATGGCTCTGATCCACCAGAGCGGCGGCGGCACGGGCTTCGGGTTCAGCCGTCTTCGCCCACAGGGCGACGTCGTGAAGTCCACGATGGGCGTCGCGTCGGGCCCCGTGTCGTTCATGGAGGTTTATGACGCCTCGACCGAAGCCGTGAAGCAGGGGGGCACCCGGCGGGGCGCAAACATGGGGATCCTCCGTGTCGACCACCCGGACATCCTCCACTTCATCGACTGCAAGGCCGACAAGAAGAAAATCACGAATTTCAACATCTCGGTCGGGGTGACGAACGCCTTCATGGAAGCCGTTCGGAACGGGGAGGACTACGATCTCCTGAACCCGCGCTCCCGCGAGCCGGTGGGCAAGCTGAACGCGGCCGAGGTCTTCTCGAAGGTCATCCGTGGCGCGTGGAGGAACGGCGAGCCGGGCGTCTACTTCATCGACGAGGCGAACCGCTACAACCCGGTTCCTCACCTGGGCGAGTACGAAGCGACGAACCCGTGCGGTGAGCAGCCGCTTCTCGCGTACGACGTCTGCAACCTCGGCTCGATCAACGTTGGTTACTTCGTCGGCGAGGGTGGGGTCGTGGACTGGGAGGGGCTTCGTGACGCGATTCACGATTCGACCCGGTTCCTCGACAACGTGATTGACGCGAACCAGTACCCGCTGCCGCAGATCTCGGACCTGTCCCGACGGATTCGTCGGATCGGTCTGGGAGTCATGGGCTGGGCGGACATGCTGGTGCGGCATGGAGACGCGTACGGGTCCGAGCGGTCGGTCGAGCTCGGGCGCGGACTCATGGAGTTCGTGGACAACGAAGCAAAGGTCGAATCGGAGCGCCTCGCAACGCAGCGCGGCGTCTTCCCCGAGTGGGCGCAGTCGATCTGGGGCCCCGATGAGACATGCGCGCGGGACGAGAACGGCGGGCGGATTCGTCCGGAACGACGGCTGAGGAACTGCAACCTCACGACCGTTGCTCCGACCGGAACGATTTCGATCATCGCCGGGTGCTCCAGTGGGATCGAGCCGCTGTTCGCCGTCGCGTTCATGCGCAATCAAGCAGGCGTATTGATGCCGGACGTCAATCCGGAATTCGTGCGCCGTGCGAAGGAAGGGGGTTGGTACTCCGAGGAGCTGATGAAGCGAATCGCCGACGAGGGCCACATCCACTTCGATGAGGTGCCGGAGGACGTGCAAGGGATCTTCGTCACGGCGCACGATGTTTTGCCGGAGGAGCACATCCGAATGCAGGCGGCGTTCCAGGAGTTCACGGATTCGGCGATTTCGAAGACGTGCAATTTCCCGACGGAAGCCACCGAGGAGGACGTTCGGAAGATCTACGAGCTGGCCCATGAGCTTCACTGCAAGGGCGTCACGGTCTACCGGGACGGCTCTCGCGACGAGCAGGTGCTGTCGACGGGCACGACGGCGAAGGCGGTCCAGGAGCAGGCCGGGGCGAGCGGCAACGCCGTATCGCTCGAGAGGGTGAATGTCGACCCGGCCCTGGCCGGTGACATGGCCGCCGCGCTCGAGCGACTCGCGGACCTCGAGGTTCAGAACGCCGAGCTCGAGCAGCAGAACCGTGAGCTCGGAGCCGAGGTCGAGCAGAAGTCGCTGCGAATCACCGAACTCGAGGGCGGCAAGCTCCAGAAGGTGGCTCGACGCGAGCGCCCCAAGGTGCTTCGCGGACACACCAGGCAGATCGAGTCTCCTCTCGGCACGATGTACGTGACGATCAACGAGGACGATCAGGGTCGGCCGTTCGAAGTGTTCGTTGCGCTGGGCAAGACGGGCGGAGCCGCAATGGCGGACGCCGAGGCCATCGGCCGCCTGATCTCGCTCTCCCTTCGGTCGGGACTGTCTCTCAGGGATGTCCACAAGCAGTTGCGGGGCATCTCGTCGGATCGTGCCGTCGGTCTCGGACCGAGCAAGGTGCTTTCGGGTCCCGACGCGATCGCCCAGGTCATCGAGAAGTTCCTCCAGGAAAAGGAAGGCGTGCAGCAGGCTCTCCCGATTCCGGATCCGGAGGCTGCGCCGAAGAGTAACGGTGGGGCCAACACGGCCCACCGCCCCGTGCTCGAGCGATATGAAGCGTCCGTCGCCAGAGTATTCATCGGGGTGTGCGTCGAGTGTGGCTCGAGCATGGCCTTCGAAGAGGGCTGCGCGAAGTGCTACGCCTGCGGCCACTCGGAGTGCGGCTAGCAGGGAAGTGACGGCCGGGTCGGCACTTTGCCGACCCGGCGCCCACGCCCCGGCACCGTGACTTGCGGCTCCGCGGTGACCTGAACTAGGGTATACCACATGTAGGGTGCCTAGATGCATGCACCCCAACATATTGTGGGTAACTTGTGGAAAAAGCGCCCGGGATCGGGGATCCCAATGGGCAACGCTCGGGGAAAACTCCTGGCCGATCGGCCGGGTACGTGCCCCGAACCCCCCACAGGGAGCAAACAGATGGCCACCAACGACGACGTGGGTGGCGGCGGCGGGGAGAGGGAGGATGGCGGAGAAGGCTCTCGGGTCGAGGGGATTTCTCCACAGTGGTTGAGGTCGACGCAGCAGACGAACCGGGTCGAGTTCGAGCGCGAGATGGAGCGCCATCGGCAGCGGTTCGACTCGGAGTTCCAGCGGTTCTGGAGGGCGCACCAGTCGCCGACCTGATGGACTGGTCCGGCCTCGAGGCATGAGTTCCAGAACGAAGCCCCGGTCGATTTGACCGGGGCTTTTTTCGTCTCCGGTCATTATCTTCCGCGCGCCTCGCCGATCTAGCGGAGGGGCCGAACTCGGAGGTGGAGGGCCCAGGTGAATCGACGGAAGGCGGTGACGGTCGATGTCGGCGGTGTCCCCGTTGGCGGGGGACACCCGATCGTCGTGCAGTCGATGACGAACACGGACACGGCGGATGTCGTGGCCACAACGGACCAGGTCGAGGCCCTGTGGCAGGCCGGATCCGAGCTCGTCCGAATCACGGTGAACACATCCGCTGCGGCGGCCGCCGTTCCGAAGATTGCCGCCGCGCTGGAGTCACGGGGCGTGGACGTGCCCCTGATCGGGGACTTCCACTTCAACGGCCACATTCTGCTTCCCGGCAATCCGGACTGTGCCGCGGCGCTCGCCAAGTACCGGATCAATCCGGGAAACGTGGGGAAGGCCCGTTGGGACGATCACTTTGCGGCGATTATCGAATGCGCGATCGCGCATGAGAAGCCGGTCCGAATCGGAGTGAACTGGGGGTCGCTCGACCAGACGCTTCTCACGCGTCTCATGGACGAGAACGCGGATCTGGATGAGCCGCGAGCCTCCCACGCCGTGATGCTGAGCGCGATCGTCGAGAGCGCGCTCGCGTCGGCCCGCGTGGCCGAAGAGATCGGGTTGCCGCACGACCGCATCGTCCTCAGCGCGAAGGTCTCGCGCGTCCCGGACCTTGCCGCGGTGTACCGCGACCTCGCGGGGCAATGCGACTACCCGATGCATCTCGGACTGACCGAGGCCGGCATGGGCCGCAAGGGAACGGTCGCCTCCGCCGCGGCCCTGGCCATCCTGCTTTCGGAGGGGATCGGGGATACGATCCGCGTCTCGCTCACGCCGGAGCCGGGGGCAGACCGAACGGAGGAAGTCCGCATCGCACAGCAGATCCTCCAGTCGCTCGAGCTCCGCAGCTTCAAGCCCCAGGTGACGGCGTGTCCAGGCTGCGGTCGGACGACGAGCACGTTCTTTCAGGAGCTGGCCCTCGACGTCGAACGGCATATCGCCGATCGATTGTTGAGGTGGCGCGAGCAGTTTCCCGGGGTGGAGGATCTCTCCGTCGCCGTGATGGGGTGCATCGTGAACGGACCGGGAGAGTCCAAGCACGCCGACATCGGGATCTCGTTACCGGGAACCTCGGAGGATCCGCTCGCCCCCGTGTACGTCGACGGCGAGCACCACGGCACGCTGCGGGGCGAGGGCCTGGTGGAGGAGTTTCTCACGATTCTCGACGACTACGTCGAGCGTCGCTTCGCGGACGCTTCCGACGGGGGGTCGGTCGGTACGGCCTCCACTCGTCCCGCCTGAACAAAAAAACGCGAGGACCGGGGTCCTCGCGCGGGTCGTTCGTGTAGCGGGCCCTTCGTGGCCCGCAGCGAGCCGGGTCAGGCCCGCGGTTTGCCGGGCTAGGCCCGGGACTGCTGCCGCCTCTTGCGACGACGACGACGTCGCTCCGCAGCTTTCATCTTGCGACGACGTGCCTCGCTCGGCTTCTCGTAGAAGCGATGCTTCTTGATGTCGCGGAAGATACCGGCACGCTGAACCTTGCGGCGAAACTTCCGCAGCGCGCGATCCAGCTCCTCACCCTCACGTAGCGTGTACTGCAAAGCCCTTCCTCCTCGGTCGATCGGACCAGTCGATCGTAGCCCAAGAGTCTACCGGCTTCAGGCGTGCTTCGTCAACCTGCCGAACAGCCGCTCGCGGATCTGTCCTACCAGGCCCAACGTCGCGGTTGTGGTGCTCGACCCGTGGCGGTGTCCGTTCGAGCTCGCACCGGACGGCTGGTCCGACCGCAGGACGTTCCGGGCCTTGGGCCCTCGATCCCCCGCGATGATCTCGAACTCCACGGGCTCACCCGCGTCGAGCGTGCGAAATCCATCCATCGTGATCTGCGAATGATGGACGAAGACGTCTTCGTCGCCGTCCCGCTCGATGAACCCGTACCCCTTCTCGCTGGAGAACCACTTCACGTGTCCCTGAGCCATCGACTCCTCCCGTTGTCGCGGCGCGTCATCGAGGCGGGTCGAGGGCATTAAAAAAAGACCCGACCGGCCCGTGCCGATGTGGGTCTTTGCCCTTCGCTTCGCATCATTTCCACGCCTCCACCCGTCCACACTTACGTCACCCTTCGATCATGGCATGGCCGCCCGGTCGCCGCAACCAGCGGCCGCCCTCGTTTGCATCGGCCGAGTTGGATTTCCTATACTGCGATGTGCATCCGCATTAGGGTCTGCTGTTCACTCCTCATTTGACGCCGTCCCTAAACGTCCCGCAGGTAGCACGAAGGAGTTGTGCCATGGCACGCCGTGTCGCCATCGCCCTTGATGGGTCCTTCGAGATCGAGGGCAACCCCTACACCATCCCCCGCGAGTTCTCCGCACGTGAGGTGTACAGTTACAAGCGCCTTATGGAACCGATTCCGGACATTCCCGGGGGGACCAGCCTCAACGCCGAGCAGCGGGCTCAGCAGCGCGCGTACTTTCTCCGCCGTGCTGCCGCCTGTATCATCCCCGGCTTGCAGGTCAAGTCCCTCGAGGGCTTGCCGCTGGGGCAGTTGCAGACGATGCACCAGTGGATCGTTGCACACCGACCCGATCTCTCGGAGGCCGCTCGCCCCAACGCATGACCGCGGTCTCCAGGGCAACCTGGACCGTGGATGAGCGCCGGATTCCGTAGAGCGAAAATCGTCAGCACGATCGGGCCCGCGACTCGCGATGCCGACGTGTTCCGAGGCCTCGTACTCGCAGGCGTCGATGCCGTGCGCATCAACTTCTCGCACGCGACACCCGAGGACGCCAGGCATATCACCGATCTGGCCCGCGCCGCGACGCGCGAGACAGGTCGGCCCATCGCGGTCATCGGCGACCTGGGCGGTCCCAAGATCAGGGTCGGTGATCTCGACGCCCCCATGTCGATCGAGACCGGTCAGGTGTACTGCTTCGTCCCCGAGGGGGCGGAGCCCGTCCCCGACTGCGACGTCGCGCACACCATTCCGACCACCTACCCCGACCTCGCTCGCGAGCTCGAGACCGGTCGCCGACTCCTGCTCGACGACGGAACGTTCGAGTTTCTCGTCGAGGAGATTCGGGATGGCAACGTCATCGCCCGCTCCAACACGGATGGCGAACTGCTCGCTCACAAGGGGATCAATCTTCCCGGCGTCGGGGCGTCTGCTCCAAGCCTGACCGAGAAGGACTATGCCGACGTGGAGATCGCGACATCCTGCCATCTCGACTACCTGGCGCTCAGCTTCGTGCGACGGGTCGAGGATGTTCGCGCCGCCCGGGCCGTGATGGACAAGGGCTCGCTGCTCATCGCGAAGATCGAGAAGTCGCAGGCGCTGGACGGACTCCCCGAGATCATCGCGGAGAGCGACGGTGTCATGGTCGCGCGCGGTGACCTCGGCGTCGAGCTGCCGTACGAGGAAGTCCCGATGATCCAGAAACGGATCATCCGGTTGGCGCAGGAGCGGGCCCGACCGGCGATCACCGCGACGCAGATGCTCGAGTCGATGATCCAGAACGCCCGGCCCACACGTGCCGAGGTGTCGGACGTGGCGAACGCACTCCTGGACGGGACGGATGCCGTGATGCTGTCCGCGGAGACGGCGGTCGGGCAGCACCCGGTGACTGCCGTGGAGACCATGGACAGGATCATCCGGCGGATCGAGCACGAGCGGCTCGGTCGGTTCGGACGTGTCGGCAAGCGCGTGAAGGGGGACGCCCTGATTCAGCAGACGACATCCGGAGCTGTCGCGGCGGCCTCGATGCAGGCGGTCGAGCGGCTGGATTCGCCGTTCATCGTCACGTTCACGCGCAGCGGGTACACCGCCCGCATCGTCTCCGCGCAGCGCCCCAGCGTGCCGATACTGGCGCTCAGCGACAATCAGCGCACGGTCAATCAGATGGCGCTCATGTGGGGAGTCCAGCCGATCCTGTTCGAGGGGGATGTGAACTACCGAAGCATGCTCGCTCGGGCCCGCGAGACGGCTCTCGACCTCGGATTCGGCGAGCCCGGTCAGCGGTTCGTCGTCACGGCCGGTGTGCCGTTCCACGTCCCGGGGACCACCAACATGATGCGGATCGAGGAGCTGTGATTCCTCGAATGGCGGGCTGACCACCATGCGTGTCCGGTTCCTCGGCACGGGCACGTCGTTCGGCGTCCCCGTAATCGGGTGCGACTGCGCGGTGTGCCGTTCGGAGGATCCGCGGGACAAGCGCACCCGCCACTCCATGCTGCTCAGCGAGGGGCGGAGCCGGCTGCTCGTCGACACCCCGCCAGAGTCCCGTCTGCAGCTGATCGCGGCCGATGTGGATTACCTGGACGCGGTTTTCATCTCGCATGAGCATGCGGACCACACCCACGGCCTCGACGACCTGAGGATCTTCACTCTGCGGGCAGGTCGCCCGCTTCCGTTCTCGATGGCCTCCGAGTTCGCGCCCGAGATCCGGCGGAGGTTCGCGTATATCTGGGGTGCCGCGAAGGAACAGCCGGGGTCGGCGCTCCCGGACCTGGACCTCACGACGTTCGAGGACCGGGATCACGTGTCGCTCGGGGGCTTCGATCTCACGCCGATCGCGTTCCCGCACGGGGTATACCGAAGCTACGGCTTCCGGACGGGCGGGCTCGGCGTGATCATCGATGGAAAGTCGGTCCCCGACGATGCGGTCGACCTGCTCCGGGACCTGGAGGTCCTGGTCATCAACGCCCTCTGGTTCGGAAACCCGCACCCGGGGCACTTCAGCATCGAGGAGGCGATCGAGACGAGTCGCCGGCTTGGCGCGCGGCGGACGTACCTGACCCACCTCACGCATCGGGTTTCGCAAGCGGAACTCGACGAACGGCTTCCCGAAGGCATCGAGGCCGCGTACGACGGTCTGGAGATCGAGGTCCGATGAGATTGGATCGTATCCGGAACTTCTCGATCATCGCGCACATCGATCACGGGAAGTCGACGCTCGCTGATCGTTTGCTCGAAAAGACCGGGGCCGTCGAGTCGCGGAAGATGAAAGAGCAGATCCTCGACTCGATGGATCTCGAGCGCGAGCGCGGGATCACGATCAAGCTGAACGCGATCCGGATGGCGTACCGTGCGGAGGACGGCCTCGACTACGAGCTGAACCTCATCGATACGCCCGGGCACGTCGACTTCACCTACGAGGTCAGCCGGAGTCTCGCCGCCTGCGAGGGCGCCCTTCTGGTGGTTGATGCCACCCAGGGCATCGAGGCCCAGACGATCGCGAACCTCTTTCTCGCCATCGACGCGGGACTCGAGGTGATTCCGGTCATCAACAAGCTCGACCTCCCGGCCGCGGATCCGGATCGCGTGGCCGCCGAGGTGTCCGAACTGCTCGGGGGCGATCCGCAGGACGTGATCCTCGCCTCCGCGAAGGAAGGGTACGGGATCACCGACGTGCTCGAAGCCGTCGTCGCTCGCGTTCCCCCGCCCGAAGGGGACCCCGAGGCACCGCTGCGAGCGCTCATCTTCGATTCCCAGTATGACCGCTATCGCGGCGCCACGCCCATGGTTCGCGTAGTCGATGGAAGGATCGAAAAGGGAATGCGGATCGGGTTCGTCCGCCACGACGCCGTGTATGAGGTCGATGAGGTCGGCTTCATGCGGCTCGGATTCCAGAGTACGGGCGCGCTCGAGACGGGCGAGGTCGGATACCTGACGGCGCAGATCAAGAAGGTGGGGCACACCCGCGTGGGAGACACGCTACTCGACGCCGATCGGCGCGCCGAGGAGCCGCTTCCCGGGTACCAGGAAGCCAAGCCGATGGTTTTCGCGGGTCTGTATCCCACCGACTCGGATCAGTTCGAGGAACTGCGCGACGCGCTCGAGAAGCTCCAGCTCAACGACGCCAGCCTGCACTACGAGCCGGAGACTTCGGAGGCGCTCGGCTTCGGGTTCCGGTGCGGCTTCCTGGGCCTGCTGCACATGGAGATCGTGCAGGAGCGGCTCGAGAGGGAGTTCGATCTGGACCTGATCACGACGCTCCCCAACGTGGAGTACGAGATCAGCCTCACGAACGGGGAAGAGCTGCAGGTCGAGAATCCCAGCAAGATGCCGGATCGCGGGAGGATCGAAGAGTTGAGGGAGCCCTACGTCCGGATCCGGATCGTGAGCCCCTCGGAGTTCATCGGCGGCGTGCAGAAGATCTGCCACGATCGCCGCGGCGAGTACGTGACCATGACGTATCTCGATCCTCAGCGGGTCGAGATCGTCTACGAGATGCCGCTGGCCGAAATCGTCCTCGATTTCTACGACCGCCTGAAGTCGATCTCCCGCGGCTATGCCTCCCTGGACTACGAGGTCGCCGGGTATCGGCCGTCGGACCTGGTGAAGCTCGACATTCTGCTCAACGGGGACCCCGTGGACGCGCTCAGCGTGATCGTCCACCAGGATCGGGCATACCTCTTCGGGCGCGATGTGGCTCGCAAGCTCAAGCAGCTGATCCCGCGACAGCTGTTCGATGTCGCGATTCAGGCGGCGATCGGGCGAGAGGTCATCGCGCGGACGACCGTGAAGGCGCTGCGGAAGAACGTGACGGCGAAGTGCTACGGCGGCGACATCACGCGGAAGCGGAAGCTTCTGGAAAAGCAGAAGGAAGGGAAGCGCCGCATGAAGCAGGTGGGAAGCGTCGAGATTCCGCAGGAGGCATTCCTCGCCGTACTGCAGGTCGGCGACGACTGACCCCCTCCGGTTGCCTGCGAGAGGGCGGCCTCATTGATTTGACGGGGCCTGCACGACTGGTGAAAGAGAGGCGGTTGAGAGCTGGTGGAAGACGGGAAGTACATCATCGGTGTGGACCTCGGAGGGACGTCGATCAACGTCGGCGCCGTCCCGTTCGACGGCGGGACCGTGTTGGGGATGCGGTCGCTGCCGACCGAGCCGCATCATGGAGCGAAGTTCGTCGTCGATCGCATGGTCGGCATGATCCGCGACGTCATCCGCGATGCGCGTCGGGAGGGAGATCTCGACGAGGACTTCGTGCTCGGAGTCGGGCTCGGATCCCCGGGGCCGCTCGATCGGGCCAGCGGTACCGTGATTGAGACCCCGAATCTCGGGTGGAAGAACTTCCCGCTGCGCGACCTCATTGCGAACGCGGTCGGGCTCGAGGCGGAGCTTGATAACGACGCGAACGCCGCGACGCTGGGTGAGTGGTGGCAGGGCGCCGGCCGCGGCGTGACGACCCTTGTCGGAGTGACCCTGGGCACTGGTATCGGCGGCGGCCTGATCCTCGATGGAGAGGTCTATCACGGGGTCTCGGACGCCGCGGCCGAGATCGGCCACATGACCATCGATTCCACCGGGCGGAAGTGCAATTGCGGGAATTACGGCTGTCTGGAGGCGTATGCTTCGGGACCCGCGATCGCGGCGAGGGCCGTGGAAGGACTCGAAGCCGGAGCCGCGAGCCTGCTCCCGGACCTCGTGGATGGTGTTCTGACGAGGATCACGGCCGAGACGGTCTCGGAGGCGATCGTCGCCGGCGATGCCTACGCGGAGGAGGTCATGAAGGAGACGGCGAAATTCCTCGGGACCGGCGTCGCGAACCTCATCAACCTGCTCAACCCAGAGATGATCGTGATCTCGGGAGGGGTGACGCGGGCGGGAGACCGCCTCTTCCACCCGTTGCGGAGCGAGGTGAAGCGACGGGCGTTCCGCGAGGCGGCCGAGTCGTGCCGTATCGTCGCGGCGGAGCTCGGCGACATGGCCGGAGTTATCGGGGCGGCGGCCACCTTCCGCCGCGTCCGCCACGGACCGCTCCCGATGGCCTCGTAGGGAGCAGAGCCGTGCCGAGGCTCGGGGTGGTCGGGACGATGGTATGGGACACGATCCACGCGCGGGACGCCGGACGTGACGTACCGGTCGAGGAATGGGGGGGGATCGCCTATGCCCTCGCGGCGGCCGACGCGGCCCTCCCCCCCGAATGGTCCCTGTTTCCGATCGTCAAAGTCGGAGCGGACCTCCGCGAGCGGGCCGACGCGTTTCTCGGATCTCTCGAGCGCATCGACTCCCTGGACGGCGTCCGGACGGTATCGGAGGCGAACAACCGGGTCGAGCTGTTCTACCACACGGTCGGACGGCGCTGCGAGAAGCTCACGGGTGGGGTGCCTGGCTGGACGGCGGACGAGATTCTGCCGCTCGCCCGATCGTGCGACGCTCTCTACGTGAATTTCATCGCCGGCTGGGAACTCGAGCTCGCCGGCGCCCTGACCCTACGCGATGCCGTGCCCGGCCCCCTCTACTGCGACGTGCACTCGCTGATGCTGGGTGTCGGCCCCGACGGCATTCGGGCGCTGCGTCCGTTGGAAGCGTGGCGCGCCTGGCTCGGGTCCTTCGATGTGGTGCAGCTGAACGAGGACGAGCTCGTGACGCTCGCGGATGGGAGTGAAGAGCCGCTCGCGATTGCCGCCGAAGTCGTGGGTGCCGGTCCCGGGGCTCTTCTCGTCACGCTTGGCGAGCGCGGGGCCGCCTGGGTATCCACCCGGGAGTTCTGGGCCCGCGGAGCGGACGCGGCCGTCGAGGCGCGTGGGGCCGGCGTCAAGCCCTTCGGCGGCACGCTCCTGAGCGGAAAGGTCGACGCGGAGCACGTCGTGGACGAGGCGGACCCGACCGGCTGCGGCGACGTCTGGGGAGCGACCTGTTTCTCGCTCCTGCTGGGCGGCGCTGTTCTCGAGAACGCGATGGCGGGTGCAGGTCGGGCCGCGGCCCGCAACGCGGCCTTCCGTGGTGCATCCGGCCTGAGCGAGTACCTTGGATCCCGGACCGGTATCGTGACGGGGGGCAGAACGAAGTGAGTCGTGTGATCGAGGTGCCGGCAACGCTCGACGAGGCCGCGTTCGAAGTGCTGGCGGAAGCCGTTTCCGGCGTGTCGGGCGAGAACGCGCGCCTGCTTCTGGACGCGCGTCAGGTCTCCTTCGCCACTCCGTACGGCCTCATCGGGCTGCTCGCCGCCGGCCAGGCGGCCCTGCAGCAAACGGGGCTCGCTCCGCTCATCGAGGCGCCCGAGAGTCCCGTGGTCCGATCCTACATCGACCGGATGCACTTCTGGCCCGCTGCCGCGGAGATCTTCGAGGTCGATGCGCCCAGGCCCAGACGTCACGGCGAGGTCGACACGCTCCTCGAGATCACGCCGATTCGCTCGCACGAGGATGTGCATACGGTCGTCCAAGGTGTAAAAGAGCGCGCGCGCCAGATCCTCCGGAACCAGCTCCACTATCCGCGACCGTCGGTCATCCAGTTCTCGGTGATGCTTTCCGAGGTGTGCCAGAACATCCTCGAGCACGCGGACTCGATCGGGTGGGTGTGCGCGCAGCGATACAGGTGGAAGCGGCGGCTCGGGCGGGATGTCGTCGTTCTCGCCGTCATGGACGTGGGTGTCGGGTTCAAGGGTTCCCTGGGGACGGAGCATGCCCGCCGCTTCGGCGAGACATGGTCGGCGGCCGCGGCTCTGGAGGCGGCATTCCTGAACGGTGAGTCGCGCTTTCGCGATCCCGGCCGCGGCCAGGGTCTTCAGGCTATCCGGCGTCAGGTGATAAAATGGGACGGAGCGGTGCGGATCCGGAGCGGCGATGCGATGATCGCCCGCGTACCGGAGTGGGATGACACGCCGCCGATGCAGACGGGTCTGCCATGGTTCCCCGGAGCCCAGGTGCTGATCGTGCTGCCGGAGCGTGTCGAGGGAGGGGAAGGGCAGCAATGACGCGTCACGAGATCTTCGATCTGCGACTCTTTAGCTATCTCGTCACCCGACATACCGGACGAACCGTCCGAACGAGCATCGAGATGCAGCTCGCGGACTGCGAGCATTCGGTACTTGCGGTACTGGATCTCGAGCATGTCGAGCTGATCGACTTTTCATGCGCCGATGAGGTGATCGCCAAGCTGGTCACGGGGCCGGCGGGCTCGCCCTCCGGACGTCGCTTCTTTCTGTTCCGGGGGATCTCCGAGGACCACGCCGAACCGATCGAGTCGGCTCTTTCGCGCCAGGGGCTTGCGGCCGCCTGTGAAAGAGACACGGGAGACCCCGTCATCATGGGTGAGCTCGCGCCCGAGCTCGATCAGGTGTGGCGCACTCTCTGGGGGCTCGGACGGGCGCGTCCGTCGAGGCTCGCGAACCAGCTCTCGTTGGAGCTGGATCTGGCCACGAGCCTCCTCGATCGCCTCGACGCCCGCGGGCTCGTGATCCGCGATGGCGACCATTACGTCTCGTTCGGTCGAGCGCTGGCGGAGGCCCCCGCCTCCGGGGCATCGACACCGGGGTCGCCGGGACTGACCGGGTGAGCCGTCGCCGGAACCTCTCCATCGCCGCCGCAGCGATCATCGTCGCCGGCGGCCTGGTCGTCACGACGGCCTCGTTCTACATGCGACTGTCCGTCCAGCCCAGGGGTGGGGTCCAGGTCCTCGACGGGCTTGAGTCGACCGTCCAGGTGAGCTACGACGAATGGGCGATTCCCACGATCGTCGGGGAGGACATGGAGGACGTCCTGCGGGCGCAGGGCTTCGTCCACGCCTCCGAACGGTTGTGGCAACTGGAGTTGTTCCAGCGCATCGCGCGCGGGCGGCTCGCCGGGATCTTCGGCGAAGCAGCGATCGGGACCGATCGGCTCGTACGGACCCTCGATCTGTGGGGCGCCGCGGGCCGGGCCCTCGCGTCACTGAGCCCCGCGGAGCGGCAGTTGATCGAGGCCTATGCGGACGGCGTGAACCAGCGGATCGAGACCTGGCGCGGCCCGCTGCCGCCGGAATTCCTGGTGCTGCGTATCGCGCCTCAGCCCTGGAGCGCCCAGGCCTCGCTCGCGGTGGCGCGCATCATGTCACTCGACCTCTCCGGGTGGCGAACCGAGCTCAGCAGGATCGCGACCCTCGCGAGAGTCCCTTCTTCCTTGCATCCGGAGCTCGAGCACGCCTATCCGGACTGGGGGCCCACGATCATGCAAGACGACGTGACGGCGGGGATCGAGCTCGCGGGCGCCGAGTCGCCTCCGGTGCGCGGGCTCTTGGTCGAGGACCGGCCGGCGATCGACGGGGGGACAGGCGGCGGGATCGCCGGGCCGGGCTGGGATCCCATCACGACGCTCTCCTCCTTCGCGTTCAGTGCGTCCAACTCCTGGGTGATCGGTTCGTCACGATCGATTGACGGGTATCCTCTGCTCGCGAACGACATGCATCTGTCGCTACGGGCGCCATCGACGTGGTTCGTGAATTCGCTGCACGCCGGGGCGCGGCTGGCGGTTGCCGGGGTTTCGATCCCGGGGGCGCCGGGTGTCGTGGTCGGGCTGAACCGCGACCTCGCGTGGGGGTTCACGAACGCGATGCTCGATGACGGCGACTTCGTGGTGGAGAGCCTGAACCTCGATGGGTCCATGTACCGGTCGGGCGACGAGTGGCGTCCGTTCGAGACGCGCGTGGAGAGCATCGACGTTCGGGGCGGCGATCCAGTCGAGCACGTGGTCAGGAGTACGACCCGCGGCCCGGTGATCACGGACGTGCTCGATTCGGGGGGACTGACGCTCTCGCTTCTCTGGACCGGCATCCAGCGCCGCGGCGCCGCCTCAGCGATCCTCTCGATGAACGGGGCCGGCTCGGTCGGTGAATTCGTGGATGCGCTCGGACGCTTCGCAAGCCCGAATCAGAACGTGGTCTTCGCGACCACGTCGGGCGAGCTCGGGTACGGACTCGCGGGTTCCATTCCGCAGCGTGACGGCATGGACCCGACCGCGCCGGTGTCTTTCGAGCGGCTGCCCGGCGGGTGGCCCGGGTTCGTCCCGCCGGATTCGATGCCCCGGCTTCTGCGACCGACGTCGGATTACATAGCGAGCGCGAACAACCTGCAGGCCCACGACCTGTTCGGTGTGGTCGGCAGCCGCTATCCGCTCCCGTTCCGCGCGCGTCGGATCGTTGACGTGCTCGAGTCGGCGTCGGGCTGGTCGGTCGAGGAAATGGTCTCGCTTCAGCTCGATACACGGTCACTCTGGGCTCTCCGGTTGCGACCAAGAGCGATTGCCGCGGCACGCCGCCTCGGGTTGGACGACGTGGCTCGCGAGCTCGGAGCCTGGGACGGCGATGTATCGCTCGGCTCGACGGAGGCACCCGTCTTCTTTATCTGGCTGTTTCGCCTTCGTCAGCTTGTGGGCGCCGACGAGCTCGACGAGCGGGGCTACTTCCCCCAACAGGCCATCGATCGCGTCCTCGAGGCGGGCGGTTCGCCGTGGGTGGACGATGTTCGTACGCCCGGCGTCGAGACTCTCGAGGAGCTCGAGGACATCGCCATGACCACCGCCGTCGAGACGTCGGCTGGCCGGACGTGGGGCGAACTGCACTTCGAGAATTCCTCACATCCGCTCGGTCAGGTCCCACTTCTACAGCGTTTGTTCAGATTCGACAGCGGCCCGTATCCGTCTCCGGGAGCACCCAATACGGTTCGTCCGGACAACTACTCGCGCTGGAGCGGACTCGATTCTACCGCGTGGACCCCTCCCTTCGTCAACGAGTACGGTCCGAGCCAGAGGTTTGTCGCCCACATGGATCCTGCGGGCCCGACGGGGCACTTCTTTCTTCCGACGGGTCAGTCCGGCAACCCGCTCGATCGGCATTACCGCGACATGACCCCGGAGTGGCTCGATGGACGCATGGTCGAGGTGTCGCTGGACCCCGCGGAGCGGTTCGCAGTGGAGACTACGAGGATGCGGCTCCAGCCGCCGCGGGACGGGGGAGGGTGACTGCGGCGCTATTGCGCGGACTGACCCTGCACCCCGCGCTAAAGCCCCGAAAACCGTGCTTTTTCGTTGACGCGTGAAGGGGCCGACGGTAGCTTCACGGCCATGACGGCAGCCACTGACAGCAGCATTTCGCGCCGTATCGAGGAGGTCCTCGATCAGGTCCGTCCGGCCATTCGGGCGGACGGCGGCGACGTCCAGCTCGTCGGGTTCGATGAGGACTCCGGACGGGTGGATGTGCGCATGGTCGGGGCCTGCTACGCATGCCCGATGTCCATGGCGACGTTGCGTGCCGGCATCGAGCAGCGCCTCAAGATGGTGCTCCCCGAGGTCCGATCGGTCGAGGCCGTCGAGTAGCGAACCACCCGACACCTTCCGCTCATACCCGGGGGCTATGCCCCCACCGGATGGACTACGATGACCCCCGATAGCAACGAGTTTCCGCGACCCCTCCCCGTGGTGGGCCAGGGGCCCGATCAGGCGCCTGCCCGTCCCCAGAACCCAGACCGCGAAGCGGCCAGCCGGCATCCGTCCGAGGCTCCGCCCCTCGCGGGCGTGAATCGCGTCGTTGGCGTGAGCTCGGGCAAGGGAGGCGTCGGCAAGTCGACGACTTCGTCGAATCTCGCCGCGGCCTGGGCGAAGTCCGGGCTGCGGGTCGGTCTGCTCGACGGCGATATCTACGGACCGGATATCCCGACGATGTTCGGGGTGATGGAGAAGCCGCGGATCTCCGACAATCAGGTCGTTCCGATCGAGGCGCACGGCGTGAAGTTGATGAGCATCGGGTTCCTCATCGACGAGGATGCGCCGGCGATCTGGCGAGGGCCGATCATCATGGGCGTCGTCAGGCAGTTCCTTCAGCAGGTGGACTGGGGCGAGCTCGATGTGCTCGTCGTCGATCTTCCGCCGGGAACGGGTGACGCCCAGCTGTCTCTCTGTCAGCTCGTCCGCGTCGATGGCGCCGTCATGGTTACCACGCCGCAGGACGTCGCGGTCGGTGGCGTGCTGCGCGGAATCAAGATGTTCGACAAGCTCGACGTCCCGGTTCTGGGGATTGTCGAGAACATGCGGGGGTTCGCCTGTCCCTCGTGTGGAGAGACGCACGACATCTTCGGTTCGGGGGGCGGCGAGAGCCTGGCCGCTTCGCTCGAAGTGCCGTTCCTCGGCGCCGTGCCGCTCGGGACCGCGGTCCGCGAAGAAGGGGATCGCGGCGTGCCGACGGTCATCGGGCGCCCCGACTCGCCGGAGGGGGTGGCGCTGTCGGCGATGGCGGATGCGGCGCTGGAGGCGCTCGAGGCGAAGACCGCCGAGCAGGTCGGCAGCGTCCTCGCCCCCTAGCAGACAGCTACCCGGTCAGCTCCGCTCGACCTCGACCGCGCCGAACGCAGCCTCGAGAACGATCTCCAGCTGGACATCCGCGGTGTCCCAGTTCGGCGACACGTACGACCGGTCGACCTTTTCGAAGCCCGGCGCATCCAGCGAGACCAGAATCGAGGTGCGCTCGATCCGTATCCCGATGTCCCGCGGGACCACCAGCTTCAGCTCGCCGACACCCATCTTGATGACCGCATCGGCGTCGCGCTCCCACTCGCCCGAGAAATCGAGCGTCACGTTTCCGATCGCGCCGGCGAACTCGAGATGGTCGAATCGGGCGTTCCCGAGATGTTCCGCCTCGAACTCCGCCGCGCCCGCCTTGATCGTGAGCCGGGGCATGCGTACCCGATTCGGCTCCTGGAAGC
>JBDHIO010000066.1:0-9601 GCA_039587355.1 Gemmatimonadota bacterium
GACGACGAGCTCGCGAGAATCCGGAACCGCGAGATCGGGTTCGTCTTCCAGACGTTCAACCTCCTTCCGCGCGCGACGGCTTTGCACAACGTCGAGTTGCCGTTGATCTATGCGGGGGTGAGCTCCAAGGAACGCCAGCGCCGGGCGGCCGCGGCCCTCGAGCGCGTCGCGCTCGGGGATCGGATGGACCACCGCCCCAACGAGCTCTCCGGCGGTCAGCGTCAGCGCGTCGCCATCGCGCGCGCTCTCGTGAACGACCCCTCCATCGTCCTGGCAGACGAGCCGACGGGGAATCTCGACTCGTCGACGTCGGAAGAGATCATGGAGGTTTTCGAGGGCCTCCACGCGGCAGGGCAAACGATCATCATGGTCACCCACGAGTTCGACATCGCCTCGCACGCGCAGCGCGTCATCACCCTGGTCGATGGCAAGATCTCGTCCCACAATGCCGAGATCCCCACCTACGTGGGCGCCGCCGGTCACGACTTCCACGCGCCTTAGCGCGCGATGAGATTCTGGGAGGGGATCCGGCTCGCGCTCCAGCAGATCTGGGCGCAGAAGCTGAAGTCGTTCTTCTCGCTGATCGGCGTGATCATCGGCATCACGTTTCTGATCGCCGCGAGGACTTCGCGGGCTCGCTGTTCGGTGTAAACACCTTCACGGTCGTCAGGCGGGCCCAGATCCAGACCGGCCGGATCGACGAGGCCGAGCGGCGCCGGCAGGCCCGCAACCCCGACCTGCTCCTCCGCGACGTCGAGGTCGTCGCGGACGCCGCTCCCGGAGCTCTGCACATCTCCTATTCGGCGGACCGCTCGTTCGGCGAGGCCCGGTTCGGCGCGAACGCGCGCCGCAACGTCCGCGTCATCGGTGGGTCTCCGGACTATCAGGTCGTGCAGGGGTGGAAGGTCGAGGAGGGACGCGGTCTGACCCCGATCGACGAGCGGCGGTCGTTGAAGGTCGCGGTCATCGGGTCGCAGATCGCTGAACGGCTCTTCCCGACGATGTCGCCCCTCGACCGGCGCATCCGCGTCGGCGGACAGCGGTTCACGGTGATCGGCGTGCTGGAGAAGCAGGGAGGGTTCATCGGCAACGTCCGGGACGCCTCGATCCTGGTTCCCTTCTCGACGTTCAATGCCACGCTGTCGCGGCGCCGAAACGGGGTCGACGAGATCAGCGTGAAGGTCGAACACGAGGACGAGCTGGAGCCGGCCATGACGGCCGTCGAGGGGGCGCTGCGCCGCCACCGGGGGCTGAGACCGGCGCAGGAGAACGACTTCCACCTCCAGACGTCGAACGACCTGCTTAGCGCCTGGGACACGATCAACAGGATCCTCCTCGCGGCGATTCCGGGGCTCGTCTCGATCTCGCTCGTCGTCGGGGGCATCGTGATCATGAACATCATGCTGCTCTCCGTCTCGGATCGGACGCGCGAGATCGGACTCCGAAAATCACTGGGGGCGAAACGGAAGGACATCCTCTTCCAGTTTCTCACCGAGGCGTCCACCCTCTCGATCCTGGGCTCCCTGATGGGGATCGCGATCGGACTCGGACTGGCCGACCTCGTCGAAAGGCTCTCGCCACTGCCTGCGACGATCTCTCTGCCCTGGCTCGCACTGGCCCTGGTCCTCGGGGTGGGCGTCGGCGTCTCCTCGGGCATATACCCGGCATATCAGGCGGCGAAGCTCGATCCCATCGAAGCCCTGCGATCGGAGTGACCACTTGATGGCCGATCGACGCAGCGGAATGGGCTTTTTCTCGACGATCACCGAGGGCATCGCGGTCGCGTTCGACTCGCTCGGCGCGAACCGGGTGCGCAGCGGCCTCACCATCCTCGGCGTCACGATCGGAGTCCTCGTCGTCATGGTGATGGCCGCCGTCATCACGGGGATCAACTCGAGCTTCACGGAGATGATCTCGTCGCGGGGAATTACGACGTTCTACGTGGCGCACTTCGACTTTTCGAGCGGGATGGGCGCGAACGGCCCGCTCGAGGAAGAGGAGAGCGACTTCATGAAGAACGACCCCCTCGACCCCAGGTGGGCTCGAGAGTTGAGTGTGCTTCCCGGGATCCAGAGCGCCGCGGCAATGGTGGACCTCGGCGGCTCGGGGTACGAGGCGTCCTGGCGCTCGGACGAGGTCGAGATCTCGCTGTACGGTGTGAGCTCCGACTTCCTGGAGATCGACAACGGCGACATCATCGACGGACGCTGGTTCACGAACGTCGAGGCCGAGCGGCGTGCCAACGTAGTCGTGATCGACTCCGCGACGGCGGTCGACCTCTTCGGAGGGCTCGACCCTCTCGGCCGCAACATCCGTATTTCGGGCCGGCGGGATCAGGCGAGCGTGCGCGTCATCGGTGTCTATCGGCCGCCGGCGAACCTCTTCGCCGGTCTGGCGACCCACTACGTGATGATGCCGTTCGAGACGGCGGACAAGAATCTCAATGTCTGGGACCGACAGATCTCGTTCATCGTCCGACCCGAAGTGGACGTGGCTCTGGAGGAGGCGCTGGACGTCGTCCATGCGCGGATGCGCCGTCTGCGAGGGCTCCAGCCGGGCGAAGAAGATGATTTCGCCGTCATGACGCAGGACCAGATCGTGGATCTGTGGGGACGCCTGACCGGCGCGCTGTTCGCCGTAATGGTCGGCCTCTCGAGCGTGGGTCTGCTGGTCGGAGGCGTCGGCGTCATCGGGATCATGATGATCTCGGTGACCGAGCGTACGCGCGAGATCGGTCTGCGAAAGTCGATGGGGGCGCGGCGCAGAGACATCATGTGGCAGTTCCTCGTCGAGGCCGCAACGCTGACACTCGTGGGCGGGGGCGCGGGTCTGCTATTCGGCGGCGCGATCGTGTTCGCGCTGGATACCTGGACTCCGGTCCCGGCTTCGGTGCCGATGTGGGCCATCGGAGCGGCGCTCGGCGCGTCGGCGCTCACGGGGATCGGGTTCGGTCTCTATCCGGCCGCGCGAGCCGCGGACCTCGATCCGATCGACGCTCTGAGATACGAGTAACCGGTGACCGAATCCGTCGACATCCTGGCGATTGCGGCCCACCCGGACGATGCCGAGCTGACTTGCGGCGGCACGCTCGCAAGGGCGGCCGAGATGGGCCACCGGGCCGGGATTCTCGACCTCACGAGGGGCGAGACGGCTACCCGCGGGACACCCGAGCTGCGAGCGGAGGAAGCCGCCCGGGCCTCCGCGGTTCTGGGCATCACGGTTCGCGTCAACGCGGGGCTCCCGGATGCCCACCTCGAAAACACGCATGAGGCCCGACGAACGATTGTCGGGTTCCTGCGCGAGCTGACTCCCCGGGTCGTCATCCTGCCCTTTCAGGTCGGGCGGCACCCGGATCACCGGATCGCTTCGGAGCTCGCCCGGGACGCCTGCTTTCTGGCGGGGCTCGGCAACTACGACGGCGGACCGGCGGCACGCCCCCACAAGATCCTCTACGCGCTCGCGTACCGTGAGGATCCGATAAAGCCGACGTTCGTCGTCCCGCTGGATGAGGCGCAGTTTCGGAAGAAGATCGATTCGATCCGCTGCTACTCGTCCCAGTTCGAGGGCGCCAATCAGGCCGGAGAGATCTTCCCGACCGGGCAGCCGCTGCTCGAACGGGTCGAGACGCAAACCCGGCACTACGGCTCGCTGATCAGAGAACCGTACGGAGAGCCCTTCTATACGGAAGAAACCGTGTCGGTCGCCGACGTGGTGAAGCTCGGCGTTCAATCGATGTGACGCCGCCTCTCACGTAGAGCAGGTCACCTCCACGAGGAGACGCTTCCAGCTCGGAACGGTCTCGTCGCCCACCTTTAGGACGGTGGCGGTGGCGTGTCCGCCTGTCCGCATCCACGGCGCCAGCCACCGACCGATCTCTCGCGGCAGGTGTCCGAGAGGATCGCCACCCGAGACGTGCACCCAGACGTCCTCCACGTCCCCGGGCGGATCGGGGATGAGGACCAACTCCTGGTTTCGCTCGACTTCCGACAGGAGGCGCGATCGGTCGCCGAAGGCGAGCCCGTGGACGGTGGCCCGGAACACCGGAGCGCCGCCGCTCGGGAGCGGAACGGCCGGAGGGGATGACGACATGTGTTCGACTACTCGGTTCGAGACCGGGATGCAGTGATTCAGGTTGTGGCCGGCGGCCGGCCGACCACACAATATGCGGTTCGAATGGACCCGACGCGAAGGAGGCAGCACCATCCGGGAAGGCCCGTTGTATCTGGATCACGCGGCAACGTCGCCGATGCGCCCCGAAGTGTGGAGCGCGATGACGGCACAGCTGGAGCACGCATACAACCCCGCGAGTTCGCACGCATTCGGCCGCCAGGCGCACCGGAGCCTCGAGCTCGCCCGGGGCGAGATCGCTTCGTTACTCGGGTGCGATCGCAACGGGGTGTATTTCACCGGCGGCGGCACGCAGTCGGACAATCTCGCGATCCTCGGGTTTCTGCGGGCCCAACGTGGAAACCGGCCGCGGATCTTCGTGTCCGCGATCGAGCACAAGGCCTGTCTCGAATCGGCCGAACGTGGACCGGAGACCGGCGCCCGGGTATCGATCGTACCGGTATCGGCGGACGGGGTGGTCGATCTCGCCTGGCTCGAGTCCGCGCTGGCCGAGGACCCGGACGCCCCCACACTCGTGTCCATCATGTGGGCGAACAACGAGGTCGGAACGGTTCAACCGATGGACGACGTGGTCGATATCGCCCACGCCCACGGGGCGCTTGTTCATACAGACGCCGTCCAGGCGCTCGGCAAGGTCCCGGTGCGCGTCGACGAGATTCCGGTGGACCTGCTTACCGCGACCGCCCACAAGCTGGGCGGTCCGGTCGGGATCGGGATCCTGTACTGTCGGAAGGGCGTGCAGCTCGAGCCTCTCAGCTTCGGCGGAGGGCAGGAGCGATCGATGTGGCCCGGAACGCAGAATCCGGTCGCGGCGACCGGGTTCGCGACCGCGTTGCGTCTCGCCATCGAAGAGCGCGAGACGGAGGTGCCTCGCTGGCTCGTCCTCCGCGAGCACCTCGAGGCACGGCTTCTGTCGGAAATCCCGGGGGCGCGCATCCACGGAGCGGGGGCCGAGTCCCGTCTTCCGCAGCTCGTCAGCCTGGGGATCGAGGGCTGCGATCCAGGCGCCGTTCTGGTCTCTCTCGACCTCGAGGGGATCGCGGTATCCGGCGGGTCCGCGTGTGCCAGCGGGACGGGTACGGGTTCGTCGGTTCTCTCGGCCATGGGGATCGACCCCGATGGACCCTACGCCACGTTGCGCTTCAGTTTCGGCCACGAAACGACGCGCGAGGACCTCGACTACGCCGTCGACGTGCTGGCCCGCGTCACCCGGCGAGTCATCGCACTGACGGTCTGAGCGGCCCCCTGATGATCGCTCCCGGATCAGCCGCCCCCGTGCTCGTCGCGATGTCCGGTGGCGTCGACTCGTCTCTCGCCGCCGCGTTCCTCGCCGGCGCGGGGCGCCCGGTCATCGGCGTCACCCTGAAGACCTTCTGCTACTCGACCGTGGACGGCCCCGGGAAGACGTGCTGCGGTCTCGAGGGCATCGCCGACGCGAAGTCGGTGGCCGCCCAGCTCGAGATGCCGCACTTCGTGTTCGATGTCGAGGAGCGGTTCACACGGGACGTGATCGACGACTTCGTGTCGGAGTATGCGGCCGGAAGGACGCCGATTCCGTGCGTGCGCTGCAACAGCTTCACGAAGTTCCGGGATCTCGTCCGGCGAGCCGACGAACTCGGCTGTTCGCACATCGCGACTGGCCATTACGGCCGGGTCGAGCCGGGCGACGACGGCGAGCCCCACCTCTTGCGAGCACGGGACGACCGCAAGGACCAGACGTATTTCCTCTGGGGAATCCCGCGGGCCTCGCTCTCCCGCCTGGTGCTGCCTCTCGGAGAACTCACGAAGTCCGAGGTCCGGGCGGAGGCAGCGCGACTGGGACTCGACACCGCGGACAAGCCCGAGTCCTACGAGATCTGCTTCGTCCCGGACAACGACTACGCCGGCGTGCTGCGCCGGTATCTGCCGGACGATCACCCCGCGCTGTCGTCTGGACCGATTCTCGACCAGTCGGGCGAAGTCATCGGAGAGCACCCGGGATACGCTCATTTCACGGTGGGGCAGCGGAAGGGGCTCCCCGGCGGGTTCACCGAACCGATCTATGTTCTGGAGATCAGACCGGACGAACGAACGGTCGTGGTCGGCCCCCGGGAAGCGCTGGCCCGCGGCACCGTGCGAGCCGGGGCGGCGAACTGGCTGGCGACGCCACCGTCCATTGGTGACACGCTCGGAGTCAGGATCCGACACGGCGCCCCGATCGTCGAGGCGACGGTAACCGCGGTCGGCCCTTCGACGTTCGCGCTCGAGCTGGCGCTACCGCAGGCAGCCGTCACCCCCGGACAGAGCGCCGTTCTCTATCGGGACGACGTCGTGGTCGGCGGAGGCGTCATACACTGAACGGGCGCGGCGCGTACGCCGGCTCTGATGTTCAGTGACGCAAGCCCTCTTTCTGAGCCAGATCCTCCAGCGTCTTCCGACCCTCGTCGGACAACTCGGGCGTCTCTACCGTCACCCGAACCAGCTGGTCTCCCTGGTGCTCGCCCTTGTGGACACCCTGCCCCCGAACGCGGAAGGTCGTGCCGCTCTGCGTGTTGGGCGGGATGGTCAGCACGACCTTCTTTCCGTCGATCGTCCTGACCTTGATCTTCGATCCGAGGATGGCCTGAGCCACGTTGATCGGCACGTCGCACGACAGATTCAACCCGTCACGGGTGAAGAAGCGGTCTTTCTTGACCCTGAACTTGATGATGAGGTCACCCGACTTTCCGCCGCCCGGGCCTCTCTCGCCCTGCCCCGTCAAACGCAGCTTCGAGCCCGTCTCGACCCCCGCGGGCACGTTCACGCTGAGCTTCTTCTTCATCCGCACCTGGCCACGCCCCGCGCACTTGCTGCACGGATCCTCGGGCACCTGGCCCCGGCCGAGACAGGCGGGACAGGGTCGGGTGACCGAGAAACCACCCTGCCCGAAAATGACCTCGCCGTTGCCCCGGCACTCGGCGCACTCGCCGAGCGGTGTTCCCGGCTTCGCGCCCGACCCGTTGCACGTCGAGCACTCCTCGCTGATCGGGACGGTCACCCTGACCTTCCCTCCCCGCACGGCCGTCTTCAACGGAATCTCGACCAGATACTCGACGTGCCGACCCCGGGTCGGCCCGCCACCCGTCTTCTTCTGGCCCTTCTTCCCACCGAAATCGAAGATCGACGAGAAGATGTCTCCGATCCCACCGATGTCCCCGAGGTCCTCGAACTTGAATCCCCGGGCGTCGGGACCGTGTGACCCCGCGGGCCGCGACGTGAACGCGCCGAGCCCGCCGTACTTCCGGATCTGGTCGTACTTCTTACGCTTCTCGGTGTCCGAGAGGACGCCGTGCGCCTCCGAGATCTCCTTGAAACGCTCGGCCGCGGCGGGGTTCCCCGGATTGGCATCGGGATGGTACTGCTTGGCGAGCTTCCGATACGCCTTCTTGATCTCGTCGGCGGAAGCGTTCTCGGCCACTCCAAGCGTGTCGTAGTGGTCCTTCGTGCGCGTCGCCATGGTCAGTGGCTCGTCCCGGGCCGGCCCGTCACCCTTACTCGCCTTCCTCGTACCGGTACACCGCCACCTGAGCCGCCCGGAGCAGCCGGTCGGCAAGGCGATAGCCGGTCAGCATCACCTGGGATACGTGCTCATCGAGGTCGGGGTCGTCCGTCGGAGTGAGGATGATGGCTTCGTGAAAGTTCGGGTCGAACCGCTCCCCCTGCGGGTTCACCGGCTCCATGCCAACGTCGCCGAGGGTCTTCAGTAGCTTCCGGGCAATGAGTCCCACTCCGTCATGCATGGCCTGGTGCTGCTCGGGGTCGCACGGGGCCTCCGCGACCCGCGTGAGATCGTCGATGATCTCCAGCAGCCGTCTCGACAGGTCCGCCCGGGCGGCTTCGCCCGCCTCCAGCATCTCCTTTCGGGTCCGGCGCCGATAGTTGTCGAACTCGGCCGCCAGCCGGAGGTGGCGATCCCGCAGGATCTCCAGTTCCTCCTCGGGCTCCACATCCTCGTCCGGCGGCGCACCGATCTCATCCACGTGCCCCGGAGTATCGCTCTCGTCGTCGTTGCTGTTATCCGAGTCGGTCCCGGTCCCCCGAGCCTCGACCTCGTCGCCGTCCAGATCGATGTCGAGCTCGTCGACCTCGCCGGTTTGGTCTCTATCACTCATCTCTTCTCGATTCCCCTCACTCGATTGTTCCGAGTCCCGAACCGCGCGGCGCCACGGAATTCTCATGTCCCGCTCAAACTCCGCCCGGCGCGGCGAATTTGGATACACACGAAGCAAGCAACATCATCGCGGCCGACACGGTGGCCTCTCGCACCGCCCCGCGGTCACCGGGGAAGACGCGGTTCTCGACCCTCGGGGCCGGACCGTCCACCGCGATCCACACCGTGCCCACCGGTTTTTCCGGCGTCCCACCCCCGGGGCCCGCAATCCCGGTCACCGCGAGCGACCACGTCGTCTGCGAAGCCCGCAGAATACCCCGGGCCATCTCCTTCGCCGTGGCCTCGGAGACCGCCCCGAACCTCTCCAGGGTCGTCCCGGACACGCCGAGAAGGCCCCGCTTGGCGGCATCATCGTAGCTGATCACTCCGCCCCAGAACACCTCGGATGAGCCCGGAACCGCCGTCACATGGGCCCCGATCAAACCGCCCGTGCAGCTCTCGGCTACACTCAGAGTCTGGTCGGATCTCCGCAGCAGGTCGACGAGCCGCGCGGCCTGGTCCATCGCTCGAGGATCCAACGTTCTTATGAGTGCTCGCGCGACAGGATTCGTGAGAACGTCCCGAGATAGAGCACCATCGACAGGACGGTCAGCACCAGCGCGATTCCGAGAAACGTCGTGGTAAACCAACCATGAAACCCGCTGAACCACTCCCATGCCCGTGCGCGGGGCGCGCCGAAATCGGGGGTTCGGAAAGCGATCCACAGGATCGCGGCACCGATGAAGATGTTCTGCGCCAGCGCCTTGCGTTTCCCGAGCTTGCGGGCGGACACGACATCGCCCTGGCTCGCGGCGACGAATCGGAGCCCGGTGATGAGCAGCTCCCTCCCGAGCAGGATGATGACCGCCCAGAGGGGGATCGCCCCGAACAGGGGGAGCCCGGCGAGTTCCAGCTGCCGCGACATGATCACGTAGAGCGGCACGACGGTGGCGACCAGGAGCAGCTTGTCCGCGATCGGATCGACGATCTTCCCGAACGACGTGATCTGATCCCGTGTTCGTGCCAGATGCCCATCCCACAGATCGGAGAGGGCGGCGACGAGGAAGAGGGCGAACGCGGCGATCCGTGACCCGGAATCGGGCTGCAATAGCAGGACCGTCACCAGCGGTGCGGCGACGATGCGGGCGGACGTGATCAGATTCGGGAGATTCAGGGTATCGCTCCGGTCGCCTCTCAGGCCCCTTCCGCGTCTTCTCGCTCGTCCTCGATGGCGTCGGCGAGCGCATCCTCGAGACCGGTGAGGATCGCCAGGGCGCGTTTTTGCAGCAGAGGTCGCTCCTCCCA
>JBDHIO010000067.1:0-8935 GCA_039587355.1 Gemmatimonadota bacterium
CGCTCGTCCGTGTTCAACGTCGTACAGATGCACTACCACCTCACGGCTATCGCGAGGCTCAAGGTCGAGGATGGAAGGCTCGACGAGGCCCTCGATCTTTACGAGGAAGCCGTGACCCTCTGTAGACGCACGCGGCACCTCGAGGGCCTGACGACGACGCTTCGCGTACGGGGGGATGTCCTCCTGAACCTCGAGCGGTACGAGGAGGCCCTCCCCGATCTCGAAGAGGCCGCGGACCTCTACTCCCGGATGCACGACCTCCCGTCCGAGGCGCAGATGCGCCGCGGAACCGCCGTCGCTCGGGCTGCGCTCGGGAATCCCTGCACGGCCTTCGACGCCTGGGAGCGCGCGCTGGAGCTCGCACGCGGCATCGAGGACCCGGATCTCGAGATCGAGGCGCTCGAGGGGATCGGCGGGCTTCTCCGACGCACGGATCCGGCCGGGTCGCTGCGGTCCTACGAGTCCGCCCTGTCCCTGATCGAGGGCTCAGCGGACCGACAGAGGATCGGGAGCCTTCGGTACACGATCGGTATCCTGCGGTGGGAGTTCGGGGCGTACGAGGACGCCCTGCGAAGCTTCGAGGACGCGTACGAGGATCTGAGCGATGCGGGCGACTCGCTCCATGCCGGCCTCGTGCTAAACAGCATCGGGCGGACGCTCCGCGATCTGGGTCGGTTCGACGAAGCGAAGGCACGGCTCGAGGAGGCGATCGCCCTCAACGAGCGGAACGGCGAGCGCCTGCTGGTCGCACACGCGCTCTCGACGCTCGGCGATGTCGCGCTCGACTCGGAAGACCCGGAAGAAGCGATCGAACGCTTCACCGGGGCGCTCGCGCTGCGGAAGAAGTTGGGCGACGAGACGGGTCAGGCCTGGGTGCTCTGCAGCCTCGTCAGGGCGCAACTTGCCCGCGGGGCTGCCGGAGCCGCGGGCGCGGGGTATTACCTTGCAGAAGCCCGCGACATTGCGGCGAGCACCGGCGATGCGGAGCTTATTCGAAGGTGCGAAGCCCTTCGCATCGAGGTAGCCAGAGTCGAATCGGAGGCATGACGTGCCACGCTATATCATCGAACGGGATGTGGGGTCGGTCTCCCTCGAGGACCTGCACGCGACGGGAAGGCGGTCGAACGAGGTCGTCGACGAGATGGAGGGCGTCGTCTGGATCCGCAGCTACGTCTCCGACGCCGAGGGGAAGATCTACTGCGAGTACGATGCGCCCAGTCCCGAGGCCGTCATGGAGCACGCGCGCAGGACCGGGATTCCAGCGAACCGGATCTCGGAAGTGTCGATGGAGATCAACCCCGACATGTTCCGCTAGGGACGTCCCGCCGTCCCCCCTTGCGAAGGATCAGGCGGTCTCCGCCTCGGCTTCGCGACTGTCTACCAGCTGAGACACCAGCACGACACCGGCGACGGCATTCGTGAGGAGGACCAGCCGCCAGTCCGGCGCCGACACGAACTGCGGCGCGACGAGCGCCAGCCCCGCGTAGAACACCGCAGTGCCCACCAGGGCTCCGTAGAGCGCTCCCGTAGCGACGTTCGGAGATAGGATCGACGGTCTCAGGGCGAAGGCCCCGCCCACACCCACGAGCGCGAAGACGGCAAAATGGGCGACCGTGTATCCGAGAACGGCCCAGCCGATCTGAAGAGCGCCGGTCACCCAGGCGACGATGCCGAGGCCATCGCTGAGCTCGAGCGGGGCACCGAGTACGTTGCTCGCGAGAAGCCGTGGGGTCGCGAGGGGCTCGAGCTTGACGAGGTCGTACACGAGGACCATGACGGCCACTGAGAGACCGGCGGCCAGTCCGGCGCCGGCGCCTACCTTAACTCGTTGCAGCATTGCGCCTCCCCGCGAATGCGATAACCGAGGGTAACACCCGTGGCCCGAAACGTTCAAGACCCCCGTACGTCCGTACCCGAGTAGCTAAACGCATTCGGCCGACAAGGAGGATTACATGGCTCTTCACTGGCCCGCCGTCCGCGCGGCTCGTCCCTGGATCTCGATCTCGCCGGTGTCTTCCAGTTGCGGGGGCTCGGCCGGGTGCGTCTTCCACCACGCCCGGGCGCGCTCCTGAGTCCAGCGCGGGGACACGCCTGACGTCTCGAGCGCCTCCGACAGTTCTTCGAACGTCTGGTACCGGTCTCTGGGATCCTTCTCGAGACACTTCATCGCGATGTCGCTGAGCGACTCGGGCACGAGCACGATCGCCCGTTCGATCGGTGGCACCGGGGCCTTCTTTACGTGGTCCATGATCACGTCCATGGCCCGCATCCCCGGGAAGACCGGCTCCCCGGTCAGCATCCAGTAGAGGACGCATCCCATGGAGTAGATATCCGCCCGGGCGTCGAGTTGCTCGACGCCGACGAGGCCTTCGGGCGCGAAGCACATCGGCGTGCCGAACAGCGCCCCGACCTTCGTGAGCCCGACATCGTCCTCCGACCCGTCCGTCGAGACCTTCTTCGCCAGCCCGAAGTCCACGACCTTCACGAAGTCGAGCAACCCACCCTGCTCGGTGAGGATGATGTTCGACGGCTTTATGTCACGGTGGACGACACCCGCGCGATGGGCCTCCGCGAGGGAACCACAGGCCTGTTGAACGATGAAGACGCACCGCGCCGGATCCACCGCGCCGTGCCGATCGATCAACTGCTGGAGGTCGAGGCCGAGCAGGTACTCCATCGCATAGTAGAAGGTGCCGTCCGCGGCGCGGCCGAAGTCGAAGACGCGAACCGTGTTCGGGTGCGTGAGGGCCGCCGACACCTGCACTTCACGCTCGAACCTCTCGAGCGCGTCGATATCGTCCGTGTTCGAGCGGAGAACCTTCACCGCCGTGGGACGCCGGATCATCGCGTGGCGCGCGAGGTAGACGTCACCCATTCCGCCGGATCCCAGCTTGCCCTCTACGTGGTACGACCCGAGACGCTTCACGCGGTGAGCCTTCCGGCCCAGCGTGTAGAGCGTGCGGCTCGCGACGACCGCCAGCCCTGCCAGATACAGCGTCCCGGACCCCTGATCCAGCAGCAGGAAGCCGAATGATCCCCGGGCGTCCGGACCGTCCCAGAACGCCGCGACCGAAGGCACCATTGCGTTCGCGAGGAGAGGCGAGATCAGCGCCGCCACTACAGAGATCGCCGAGAAGGCGATCTGGGACCGGTACGAGGGCAAAAACGCGGCGTGCAGGAACAGCAGGATCGCGGTCCCCAGAAACGGTGCCTCGTCGGGCCGAAACAGCGCCCCGCGAACGAGTACGATGGCGAGATTGAGCGCGAGCAGCGGGACGACGAGCCACGCCGCGTTGACGCGCTCCCGGAGGAGCGGAATCAAGGCCAGCCCGATGGCGAACGAGACGCCGTGCGTGAACGTCATCGGCGCGAACCATTCGGGCTTCGCCGCCATCGAGCCGGTGTCGAGCGCAAGCGTCAGCGGGATTGCGGACGCGCCGATGAACAACCCGAGCCAGCATATGAGCCGCGTCCGGACCCACATGAGTTCCTGCACCTCGGCGTCGTAGGACTTGATCGCCGACGCGGATCGACTGCCGGAAGAGGATCGGGTCATATGTTCGCAGCTTCGAAGGTCCCGGGCGTTGTGCCCCGCTGTCGCGGCAGCCAACGTATCGGGGTCCTGAACCCGTTCGACAGTACGCGGAGAGGAGCCGGAAGACGTGGTCGGTATCGTGAAGGGACTGGCAGGCTGGTTCTCCCGCCGGGACAACCGATTCGGACTGCTGACACTCAGCATCATCGTCTGGATCCTCTCGGCGCCGGTCATTCCCTATCTTCCTCTCGCCCAGGTGATCTTCGCGGTCATGGGGGCGGTCATTCCGCTGGCGGCGATCGTCGCGATCAGCGAAAACCGGCGACATGCCCGCATCGGGCTCATCCTGGGGCTACCTGCCGTGTTCGGCGCGGTCTGGAACGTGATCGAGGCCGAGCTGGCGTTCGAGTGGGTTACCCTGCTGTTCCCGCCGATCTTCTATCTGTTCACGGTCTGGGTCGTCGGGTCGCGGGTGTTCAAGGCTCGCGACGTGAAGGCGGACACCCTCTGGGGAGCCGCCTGCGTTTACCTGCTGATCGGCGTGACGTGGTGGTTCTTCTATCTCGCCCTGGAAGATCTCATGCCGGGATCCTTCGCCGGCGGTGCCGCGGCGAGCGGTGCGATCGAGGACAAGTTCGATCTCCTCTACTTCAGCTTCGTGACGCTCACGACGCTCGGGTACGGCGACATGCTGCCGCTCACGCGTCCGGTTCAGACGCTCGCTATCCTGGAAGCGGCCACAGGCGTTCTGTACATGGGCATCGTCATCGCGAAGCTCGTCGGAGCGTATGCGAGCCAGGCGGTTCATGGCGGAGCCGCTCCTGACGAGGATGACGGCGACGAGGACGAGTTCTGGACCGACTCGTGACCACGACCCTGGCATTTCTCCCCGGGAGTACGACGCCGTAACCCCATACGCTACATGGACTTGAGCGGCTCTTGATCGCTCGATGAGAACCTCATCTCGCCGGACTAACTCAGGCGAGGGGGGATCATGTCAGCGATCACGAGAAGACAGGCGCTCGCGTACCTTGGCGCCGCGGCCGCGGCGTGTGCCACGGCCTGCACGCCCATGAAGATCCTGCTCGGCGCGTATCCCGGCGTCTTCGATGAGGACGACGATCTGACGGATCGAATTCTGGGTGGATTCGCCGACGCCGTCCTGCCGGGGGCGGACGTGCCGACGGGGCAGCTCGTCCGTCCCCTGAGGGACGAGCGTTTCCCGCTCGAGGGACACTGCGGCTACCTCGCGTCGGACCTTTGCGGGAGGGCCGGAGATCTGTGCGGTTCTCCGCAGTTCGACCTTCTGAGTCGCGAGGAGCGCTGCCGGGTGATCGAGCACGGATTGGCATCCGACGCGATCACCAGGCGCCTCTACACGGGAGCGATCTTTCTCACCCAAGTCGCATTCTTCGGCGGGATCTACGACGACGATGCCGGATGCGCCTTCATCGACTTCGACGGTCGATATCGCAAGACGCGTCTCGCAGACCTGACGTATCCGGACCCGCAGGCATACCTCGCCCGCGAACTCACCACCGGCGGTCACTTCCACTAGGGGGCACCATGAATCGCATCCAGACAGATGTACTCATCGTCGGAAGCGGCTTCGGAGCGGCGGCGCCGGCACTCAGGTTCGCCGAGGCCGGCCTCACGGTCCTCGTCGTCGAGAAGGGGAAACGCATCGAGGCGCCGCAGGACTTCCGGCAGACCCAGGACCCCGACTATGTCCGGCGTTACCTGAAAGGTCTCGAAGGCGACAACATCGGCATGACGTACGCCGAGGGGCTGGGCGGCGGGTCGGGCTTTTACGAAGCCATATCCCTCCGAGCCCCCACGATCGCCTTCGATCAGAAGGATGAAAGCGGACGACGCTACTGGCCGGCCGCCCTCGATCGGCCGGCACTCGACCCGTACTACGACATCGCGGAGTCGATGCTGGGCGTCCGACAGATCCCGACCCGGCGAATTCCGAAGACGGGACTCGTCTTCGCCCGGCTCATGAAGGAACTCGGGTTGAGCTGCGATCGGGCCCCCTACGCGATCCGGAGTTGTCAGGGGAGCGGCTTCTGCATCACGGGCTGCATATACGGGTCGAAGCAGTCGCTGCACATGAACTACATCCCTGCCGCGGAGGAGTGTGGGGCACGGTTCGTCACAGACACCGCGGTGACGCACCTGCGACGAGTCGGCGCGGACGAGGCGGTCGTCGCGACGGACGCCGCTTTCGGACTCCCTCCCCATCGGTTCGAGGCCCGTTGCACGAACGACGACGGTGATCGTCTCCCGGCGATCCGGGCCCGATGGGTCGTGCTCGCGGGTGGCACGGTGGGAACGGCCGAAGTACTGCTCCGATCCGAGGCCTCACTGCCGGGTCTGAGCCAGGCGGTCGGCAAGCGGGTGGCGTTCAACGGGTCCGTGAAGACCGTCGGGCTGCTGCCCGACGACTCTCCGGATGGCGACATGTTCACCGGGCAGACGCACCCGGGAATGATCAGCTACGAGTTCCTGGAGTCCCACGGAGTCACGATCGCGGCGGCGAAACCTCTGCCGCTTCAGACCCTCGCCGCGGCGAGGCTCCGCATGGACGGAGACGGGCGTCGTCCCCGCCACTGGGGGAAGCCCCACATGGACCTGATGAAGGTCTTCAGACGCCGGGCTCTCGTCCTGTACGCGCTCGGCATGACGGCGCCTACCGCCCGCATGTCTCTCCAGCGCGGCGACCTGAAGCTGAGCCTCCGGGTCACGCCCGAGCTGCGCGACTACTACACGCGGACCCGGCGTCTCATCCATTCCCTGTTCGAGCGGACGGGCGGACGTCCACTCGACGTCGAATTCGTCGACTCGGAGGGCGCGGGGCGCGAGGACATCTTCTACTCGACGGCCCACCAGGTCGGATCCGCCCCGATGTCCGACTCGAAGTCGCTCGGTGTGGTCGACGCCTCCGGGGAGGCGCACGGGGTTCCCGGACTCTACGTCACGGACGGAGCGGCGATCCCGACCTCGCTCGCGGTGAACACGAGCCTGACGATCCTGGCGAACGCAGAACGAATCGCCGCGGGGATCATCGCGGGTCTATCCGCGACCCGGCCGGAGCTTCACCGCCCCGCGGCCGGAACCCGCAGCACCGGGTAGGTCGCTCCCGGCGAGAGCTCGTCGGCCAGGAAGCCCCAGTTCGCGAACCCGTCGTCCGAGCGGGGCTCCAGGAGCGTGAACACGAGGCGGCCGAGCGGCTGGTCCGCCGGGATCCACACGACGTCGTCCCCGGGTGTCACGGTGACGCTCTCGTAGGCTCCGTGGACGACCTGCTCGTTGTGACCCTGGAACGGGCGATCCGCGGTCGTGACCGAATCCACTCGAAACGCTTCGACCTCGGCGGCCGCAGCGCCGTACGCTTCCATCGCCACGCCGTGCGCCTCGAGTCGGATCAGCACGTCGGTCAGGCGACCGGGCACGATGTATCCCTCGGGGACGACATCGCTCTCCGTCGCCTGGAACGTCCCGTACTCGTACATGGATTCAGCCCGCTGAACGTCCCGACGACGGAGAATCGTGGCCCCCGTGAGCGGATGGCGCTCTTCGTCGACCTCACCCATCAGGATCTCCACGGGCGCTGCCGACCGCTCGGGGATCGCCCGCAGCGCGAGCGTCTGCCCCACGACCGACGCATCGGCCTCGGCGACGATCGAGCGCACCTCGGACGCGTTGTCGTGGACGTAGTCGAGCACCTCCTCGACGAAATAGAGCGTCGAAAGCACCCGCTCCTCGAACGTCGCGTACGAGTACGCCTCGCTCAGGATCGCGATGCGATTGCGAAGACCGATGTAGTTGTTGTTGAAGCGGGGCCGGTGATCGAACGTGTACCACCCCATCTCGCCGCCGCCCGGAGCGAAAGCGTTTCCGTAGAAGTAGTACTCCCACCCGTGCTTCTCGCGGACCTCGTCCGTCACGTGCGGGAAGAGCCGTTCGCGCAGAAGGTCATCGATCGACTCCGGGGTGTTCGGATGGAGCGGCGGAGAGTACGTGATGTGGTACGCGTGGCGTGTCCCGTTCGTCGTATGGAGATCCACGCTCACGTGCGGATCGTACTCGTTCATCAACCGGGCGACCGATCGGGCCTCGGGCGAATCGAGCTTCATGTGGTCGCGGTTCAGGTCGTATCCCTGCGCATTCGGGCGCTGCCCCATGCCGCCGAGGGGGCCATGTTGCCGGCCGCGGTTCGCGAGCGTGACGCGCTCGTTGCCGTCGGCGTTGTAGATCGGGGCGACCAGCAGAACGGTCGATTCGAGCCACTCGGCATGCCGGCCCTCCACGATGTCCGCGAGCAACATCTGGAGAGCTTCCTTCCCGCATACCTCCCCTGCGTGGATGTTCCCCTGCAGGTACACGACGGTCTTACCCGACGCACGCACCGCCTCCGGGCTCGCATCCGCGACGTCGCCGACGACGATCAGAGGTAGCGTGCGCCCCTCCGACGTGTGCCCGTATGTCGTGTAGTGCAGGCGCGAGTCGGCCGCGGCGGCCGCGCGAACGAACGACACGACGTCGTCGTACGAGCTCGTCTCGACGAAATCGGTGCGCTCCGCGCGGGTCGTCAGATCCGGGGACTCGGCGGGCGCGCACCCGACGGCGAGCCAGGCGATGAGAGCCAGGGCACGGCGGGCCCCACGGGGTGGCGAGTAACGTGCCGCTGTATCGACGCGTGGCTGCAACGGGACCTCCTGGTAGAGGGGCGCGACCCGCGGACTTCCCCGCGGGTTCGAAAGATCAATAGAGCAGACGTCTCGACCTGAGCAGCCGCTCCACCGGACGCACGAGAACCGGGCGAATGCGGTAGCGACGCGAAGGATCGACGCGCTCCAAGCTCAGCGGCGTCCCGACGCGACGGTAGTCTCCGGCGGCCTCGATCAACAACATGCCGCCGAGCCGCTCGAAGACCGCGAATCCGACGGTCTCGCTGACCCCGAACAACCGCGCGTACTCGACGGTGGTCAGCGTCCCGTGCTCGAGAAACGCTCGCAGACCGAACGCCGCTGCGGGCGGGAGGGCGTCCCACGCGCTGAAATCCAGCGGCTCGGGCCAGCGCGCGATCATCGCTCCGGAATCCGGTTCGATCCGGATCGAACGCAGCCAGTGGAGCATCGCGAGCGCGACGTGGCCCTCACTCAGCTGGAACACGCGGTCGAAGAACGCCTTCTCGAGGACGGCGCGGCGAGCCGCCTCGTCTCGCGCCTTCGACAGCGCCCGTCGCGCGACGAGCGGCATGGCCGGCGACTGCATCAGCGCGCTCAGCCCGAGGTCAGTCGCCTTGATGACCTCCCAGGCGCTGCCCGGAATCGACGCGAGCCACAGAACCACGGGATCGGACAGTGGGGAGACGCCGGTCGCGGCCGGGCGATC
>JBDHIO010000030.1:0-63072 GCA_039587355.1 Gemmatimonadota bacterium
TAGCCATTCCACGGTCTCCGCATCGTAGTCGAGCATCCTCGCGAGCGGGGTTCCCGTGTGGAAATGGAAGCCCTTCTCGGGTGTGAGGGCGACCTCCTCGTACTTGGCGCTGATACCGGCCCGCAGCTCCTCGGCATCGACTGCGGCGGGCTTGACTTCCGTTGTCATCGATTCGACTCCGGTTCTAGAACGTCAGCGAGGTAGAGATCCGCCACGCGGCGCGAAAGCGCGGCGGGATTGATCTCCGATTGATTGCACAGCGTCGCGACCGTGAAGTGCTGATCGGGGAAGCGCTCCATGTATGCCCGGAAGCCCATCATGCCGCCCGAATGCCCGACCGTGTGTTGCCCCCGGTACTCGTCGTGCCGGAGGCCGAAGGCGTAGTCGATCGCGCTGCCATCGTTCAGTGAGCCCGTCGTTTCCATGTACTCGCTGAATCCCGCTCCACCGACGCGGCTCTCGTAGAAGTTGCGGTCCCACCTGATCAGGTCACCGACTGTGGAATACAGGCCGCCCTGCCCGACGAAGGCGAAGGTCGACACATAGTTCTGCCTGATGTCACCGGATTCGTCCGCTTCGTAGCTCATGGCGCGGCGCGGGATCACGTGGCCGGGATCACTATGGAAGTGGGTATCCATCATGCCCAGCGGCTCGAAGATGTTTCGCGTCGTAAACTCGGTGAACGACATCCCGCTCGCTCGCTCGACGATCTGCGAGAGGAGGAAATAGCCGCCGTTGCTGTAGCTCCATCTTTCCCCGGGATCGAAGTCGAGCGGTTTCGACGCGAGCACGCCGATCGCTTCCGGACTGTCGATCGGGTCGAAGATGTTCATCTCCGAGTCCATCATGGCGGCATACATGTCCATGATCCCGCCGGTGTGGTTCACGAGATGGCCGACGGTCACCGTGGTCCGGTACTCGGGCAGCTCGGGGATCCACCTCCGAATGTCGTCGTCCAGCGATAGCCGCCCCCCTCGTGCGAGGAGCGCGATCGCGGCAGCCGTGAACTGCTTCGACACCGAGCCCACGTAGAACACCGTGGAGGGATCGATGTCGATTCCCCAGTCGAGGTTGGCCGATCCGTACCCCTTCTCGTAGACCAGCTCGCCGTCCCTGTAGACGCCGAGGGCACACCCCGGCCCGTCTCGGTCCAGGTCGGCGAAGACCGCATCGATCTGCGCGGGGGACGGGGTCTGCGCGGCGGCCGGTGCAGCCGTCGCGACGAGAGCAGCGACGGCCATCAGGGCGACGGCGCCGGGCAGGCGGGTGACCGGTGTCCTCAATGCGGGCCTCCGTGGATCGGATTCATTAGCGTCCGATCAAACATGCGAGGCCCCGCGCCCGGTGTACACGGGATGGATCCCGCGTTCGGGTCAGGGCAGCGCGTGCTTCGCGTTCGCCGTCGTCGCGGCCGTCTGGAGGACGCCGGCCAACTCGGCGGAGATGGTGACTCGGCCGCCCGAGTTCCTGATCTCGGGAGGAAGCAGCCGCGGGTCCTTCCCGGTCAGCTGCTGGTACATGACGAGCGCGGCCAGGTAGGTCCCGAGTGCCGAGGGGTGGAAGCCGTCGGAGTCGTAGAGCGAAACGTCGGGATCGAGTGCCCAGGCCTCGCGCCACGCCTCACCCGCGGGGAAGAGGAGGCCACCGTTCTGTACCGCCGCCGTGCGGTAGGAGTCCAGGACACCGTCGAAATCAAACAACCGGTCGATCGAGGGCCACACCATGAAGAGGGCAAGCCGCGCCCCGGCGGCAGAGGCCTCCTGGGTGAAGAGCGCACTGAAGGCCAGCAGCGATGGGCGCCCCTCCGTGGCGGAGGGGCCCTGCTGGATGATGACGTAGTCCCAGGCGCCTTCGGCGAGCCGGCGGCGCGCCGTTCCCTCGCTCCAGTGGTCCTGAAGGCCGTAGCCCGGCAGTGCGACCGATTCGACGTGCACATCCCCAACATCGCCGTGCGAGTCCATCAACATCTCGAGCATCGAAGGCAGATCGTTGAAGCGGGTCAGGCTGTTGCCAACGAACAGGATGTTGAAGTCGGCATCCGGCGTACCCAGCGGCGCGGCGTTACACCCCGTGGCCACGAGCGCGGCCGTAAGTAGCAGCGTCCGGATGTGATAGCCCATCTTCTCGGTCATCTCTCGTTCCCTGTCTCGGATTCGCTCAGAAAAGAAACGTACGACTCCCCGAATCAATGACTCTATCGCGAGCGGCGGCCCCCGGGAGCCTCGTGAGGGCCGCCGAGACGCGGTCGGTACGCTTGTCTCGCCCACGGGGCCTTCCCACGTTTCAGCATGAGGAACCGTTGTCTCTACTGCGGACACGCCCTCGGCGGGCCGACCCAGGTCGGGCCGATCCGTTCGGCGGCCGGATCCGTAAGGTCCGGAGTGCGTATCGCGTTCGACCCTTCGCGCGAGAGGGTGTGGACCGTCTGTGACCGGTGCCACGGCTGGAACCTCTGGTGGGACGATATCGGGTCGACCCTCGAGTCACTCGAGAGGATCGCCCACGACCGGGCGCGCGTGTTGTTCGAGACCGAGCACGTATCGCTCATCGAGGGACAGGGTCGGCAGCTCGTGCGTGTTGGAAACGCTCCCCGGCGTGAGACCGCCTGGTGGCGCTACGGAAGGAAGCTCCGTGCCCGCCGGGACCGGTTCGCCAGCCCCGTGACGCGCGTGGCCACCGCCACGTACTCCGCGGTGTCCTCGGTCGGCATGAGCGTGGGATTGTCGTCGGTCACGGGCGACTTCCGCCGAGCGGTGGACCGGCGCGTGGAGATCCTCCGGTGGCGGCGATTCGGCGGTACGGCGTGGGACGGGCGCGCCCCGTGCCCCAGCTGCGGTAGCGTACTCATCCGGCTCTTCTTCATGAAGTGCACGGATCTCGTTCTCTTCACGGACGAGGACGGACGCCCCGCGGTCGGACTTCCTTGCGCCCGATGCGATCCGTGGTCGACGGGCGAGACCCACCGATTCTCTGCGGCCACGGTCGAGCCGCTCCTCCGCCGGGTCCTCGCGTGGCACAACATCGACGGGGCCGGGGTCCGCGATCTCGATCGATCGGTCACGATGATCGAGAGGATGGGCTCCGCTTCCGATTTCGTCGAGCGTCTCGCGGAACAACGCCTGCCCCTCTACCACATGAACCGCGTCCAGCGCCTGGCGCTCGAGATCGCCGTCAACGATGCGGCGGAACGTCTGCGTCTCGAGTCGGACGTCGCCCGTCTCGAAGCCGACTGGAGACGCGCGGACGAGTTGGCCACCATCATCGACGAAGAGCTCTGACCCAACCACGAGGTCCAATGCCCAGGTACCGGTTCGCCGCACTGGCCGCGGTTCTCTGTCTGTTCGCGCCGTCCTCCGTCTCTGCTCAGCAGGGTCGACCGCTGCTCAACCCGCCCCCGTACGATGGCAGCGTGGGGCATACGGTGTACGAGGCGAACTGTCAGCGGTGCCACTCGGGAGAGGAGTCTGCCCGGGCTCCCCGCATGACGGCGCTCACCGGCATGACGCCGCGCGCGATACTGGCGGCGCTCACCGAGGGCCGGATGCAGCGACACGGCGAGAACCTGACGAGCGAGCAGCGGGTGGCGGTATCGGAGTGGCTGACGGGCAAGCCCCTTACCGAGACCCGGATGCCGGACGACGCGTTCTGCTCTGCGGCCCCCGCCGGTCGCGGCGAGGTGTACTGGTCGGGGTGGGGTGGGGGCTCGGGTGAGGCGGGATACCGTGACGCGGCCGCGGCTGGCATCACCGCGGCGGATCTGGGCGACCTGGAGCTGGCCTGGGCGTTCGCGTTTCCCGATGCGGGGCAGGTCCGCTCCAAGCCCGCGGTCGTGGGGGACCGCGTGATCGTCGGGTCCGCCTACGGGGAGGTGTACTCGATCGATCTCGAGACTGGCTGCGCGCACTGGGTGTTCCCGGCTGATGCGGCCGTGCGGGGTGGGATCACGATCGGTGACGGCCCCGGTGGCGCGCAGACCGCGTTCTTCGCGGATTTCCGCGCGAACGCCTACGCGGTCGATGCGGCGAGCGGCGAGCTGCTCTGGCGCACCGCGACGGGAACACACGCCGATCACACGAACACGGGTACGGTCGCCTTCCACGAGGACCGAGTGTTCGTTCCGATCTCATCGATGGAGATCACATCAGCGTACGATCCGACCTACGAGTGCTGCACTTCCTCCGGCGGGATCGTGGCCCTCTCGGCCGAGACCGGCGAGTTGCTGTGGGAATTCTGGACGATCCGCGAAGAGCCGCGCGAGGCCGGTCGGAACGAGCTCGGGACGACGATCCTCGCGCCATCCGGCGCCCCGGTCTGGTCCAGCCCGACGGTCGATGCGGACCGCGGGCGACTCTACGTGGGGACGGGGGAGAACTACACGCAGCCCGCAACGACGACGAGCGACGCGATCATCGCGCTCGACATGGCCACCGGAGAGATGGCGTGGTCGTTCCAGGGGACTCCGGACGACACGTGGAACATGGCCTGTACGGTCCCGGACAACTTCGAGAACTGCCCCGTGGACGCCGGGCCCGACTTCGACTTCGGGATGTCGCCGATCGTGATCACACGCGAGGATGGCAGCCAGATCCTGGTGGCGGGTCAGAAGTCCGGGATGGTCTGGGCCTTCGACCCGGACGCTAACGGCGACCTGGTCTGGGCCAGGAAGGTCGGGAAGGGGAGCGCCCTCGGTGGCGTGCACTGGGGCGTGGCCTCGGACGGGCGCCGCGTCTACGTACCGAACGCCGACAACCCCTTCGCCGTCATGCGGAATCCGCGGACGGGCGAGCAGGCCCACCCGAGCGGGCTCGAGCAGCCGGCGACGGGGGTCTACGCGCTCGACCTGGGTGCGGGGGAAGTCATCTGGAAGGCCGAGCCCGACATGACAGCCTGCGCCGGCCGGCCCGGGTGCCAGCCGTTCTTCTCCGCCGCCGCGACGGTAATCGACGGCGCGGTTCTCTCAGGGAGCCTCGACGGCCACATGCGGGCCTATTCGACGGAGGACGGGTCGGTGCTCTGGGACGTCGACACGGCGCGGGAGTTCGTGACCGTGAACGGCGTTCCGGGGAACGGCGGTTCGATCGACGGTCCCGGTCCCGTGGTGGCGCGCGGCACGCTCCTGATCACGACCGGGTACGACATGTTCAGCGAGATGCCGGGCAACCTGCTCCTCGCCTTCCGAAAGCCACGCTGACGAGGCCACGTCTGGACGGGTCCCCACGAGGCGCCTCAAGATCATGAGGTCGTCATCCCCGGAGGAGCCAATGTCGCATCAGTTCCGTTCCAAGGTCGCCGCCCTCTGCGCCGTCCCGTTCGCCATCGGCCTCGCGGCCTGCCTGCCCGTCCATGCCGCGGGTCAGGGGCGCCCGCTCGAGATCGAGGACTACTATCGGTTCAAGGGCGCCGGGAGCCCGGTCATCTCCCCCGACGGCTCGCGAGTCGCGTATGTCGTGACGTCACTGATCGAGGAGGAAAACCGCCGCCACAGCGAGATCTGGCTCGCCTCCTCGGATGGAGACGGGGAGGCCGTTCGTCTGACGAGCCCGAGCTTCTCCGCCTCCTCGCCCACGTGGAGCCCGGACGGAGCGCTGCTCGCCTTCTCCTCCCCGCGGCCCGGACCCGACGGCAGCCGGTCCGCGGGTCCCTGGTTTCTGCGGATGGACGCACCGTCCGGCGAAGCGTTCCAGATCGAGGGGCTCACCGGCTCCCCGGTGTTCAGCCCCGGTGGAGACTGGATCGCGTACACCGCGCCTCGCCGGGCGCCCGCGCCCTCCGAACAGAAGTTCGACTCGGAGTTCGAGCGGAAGACGACCGAGCGATTCGACGGGCGGGTCTATGACTGGATGAACGCGCGGTTCGATCGTCGCGGTTATCTGCCCGACCCCCGCGATCCGGCGGCGTCTCCCGCGGCGGAACTGCATATCGTTCCGGCAGAGGGAGGGCCCGCGCGGCCGCTGACCGACATGGAGATCGACGTGGGCGGCCCCGCCTGGTCGCCCGACGGCGCCCGAATCGCGTTCACGGCCGACGAGCACCAGCGAGACGAGCACACCTACGAGCGAGCGGACCTCTGGATTGTCGACCAGACCGGCGAGATCGGTCGCGTGACGGACGACGAATTCAACTACTCGAGCCCCTCGTGGTCTCCGGACGGCCGCGCGGTCGTCGTTCGAGGGAACGTGGGCCTCGACGTCGTGATCCGTGAGGAATGGGACCACGGCGCACCGTCGGACCTGTTCGTGTTCCGCCCAGATCGTGGATCGGCCGCTGTGAACCTGACGGCCGAGTGGGACTACATACCGGGCGCGCCGACCTGGGGCCCCGACGGGTTCGTCTACTTCTCGGCGGCGATCGGTGGAGACGCCGGGCTGTTCCGCGTGTCGGGCGAGGGTGGACCGGTCGAGCGGCTGACGCGCGGTGATCGCCGGGCGAGCGCTTTCACGTTCTCGGCGGACTTCTCGCGAATCGCCTTCAGGGCAACCGATCCGACGTTACCCGGCGATATCTGGACCGCAGATCTGTCGAGTGGGATGGAGACCCGGATCACCGAGATCAACGCGGCCCTGCTGGCCGAGCTGGACCTCTCCTCGCCCGATCGTCTCTCGTTCGAGAGTCCCGACGGCACGCGGATCGAGGGCTGGATGTTGCCGGCGCGGGGCTACCGACCAGGCGGCGGTCCGTATCCGATGGTGCTCGAGACCCACGGCGGGCCGCACGGAGCGTACGGTCACAGCTGGTCGTTCCAGCACCAACTCCTGGCCGCGAACGGCTACATGGTGCTGTATACGAATCCACGGGCATCGACCGGATACGGAGAAGAGTTCCGCTGGGGGACCTGGGGTGGCTGGGGGTTCAGCGACTACGAAGACGTGATGGCCGGCGTCGACCACGCGATCGCGAGCTACGACATCGACGAGGCGCGCATGGGCGTGACCGGGTACTCCTACGGCGGGTATCTGACGAACTGGATCATCACTCAAACGGACCGGTTCGCCGCGGCCGTCGCCGGGGCCTCCATCTCGAACTGGGTGAGCGACTACGGCGTCGCGGACATCCCGCGGACGAAGGAGAGCGAGTTCTATGGGCCGCCGTGGGAGGAACGCGGCCTGGAGAACCTCCTCCGTTCATCGCCGATCATCCACGCGAAGGGCGTGACGACTCCGACGATGTTCGTGCATGGCGAGGCCGATCTCCGCGTACCGATCGAGGAGGCGGAACAGATGTACGTCGCGCTGAGGAAGCAGAGGGTGCCCGCGAAGTTCGTACGGTACCCGGAGTCGTACCACGGCGGCTGGACCCCATGGCGGATGGTGCACCGATACTGGATCCAGCTCGAGTGGTGGGAACAGTGGCTCGCGGAGCGCGCGACGTCTCAGTAGTCCTGGAGTACGATCCTACATCCTGCCCGGTAGCCAGAGAGCCAGCTGAGGGACGGCGGTCAGCAGTGCGAGGACGGCGAGCACGCCGATGACGAAGGGGAGGACGCCCCGAAAGATGTCCCCCATCGGGACGTCGGGCGCGACCCGCCGCATCACGAACACGTTCGCCCCGATCGGCGGGGTCACCAGCGCGAGTTCGGTCATCATCACGGCGAACACCCCGAACCAGATCAGGTCGATCCCCATCTCGTTCAGCACCGGGACGATGAACGGGATCGTGAGGACGAGCATCCCGAACACGTCCAGAAACGCCCCCAGGACGAGGTACAACACGACGAGAAGCAGGAGGAAAGCGATCCGGCCGAGGCCCATGGCGATCATCTGCTCGACGAGCAGCTCCGTGAGCCCGGTCACGGCTACGAGGCGAGCCATCAGGTATCCTCCGACGATGATCGCGAAGATCATCGCACTCACGAGGGCGCTTCCCTCGAGGGCTCTGGCGACGTTCGACCGCGTGAGTTTCTTCATTCCCCCGGCCAGGCCGAGCACTCCGGCACAGCCGACCCCCGCCGCTTCCGTCGGCGTGAACAGCCCGGCGTAGATCCCGCCGATCACGAGCGTGAAGATCGCGAGGATCGGCAGGAGCCCCGTGAGCGATCGCATCCGCTCCCCCCAGCTCACCGCGGGCCCCCGGGGCCCGAGTTCCGGTCGCAGGAGACAGCGCACCCAGATGATGACCGAGAACGTGGTCGCGACGAGGATGCCGGGGATTACGCCCGCCATGAACAGCGCGCCGATCGACGTCTCCGTCATCACGCCGTAGAAGATGAAGATCAGGCTGGGCGGGATCAGGATGCCGAGCGTTCCGGAGGCCGCCAGCGCGCCCGTGGCGAGCGTCGTGTCGTAGCGGTAGCGCCTCATCTCGGGCATGACGATCGAGCCCATCGTCGCGACGGTCGCGATGCTCGATCCGGTCACCGCGCCGAACGCGCCGCACGCGAGGACCGATGTGATAGCGATTCCGCCCGGGACGCGTCCGATCCACTTGTGAACGGTCGCGTACAGGTCCGACGCGAGCCCGGTGTGAAAGACGAGTTGTCCCATCAGGACGAAGAGGGGGATCGTTACGAGCACGAAGCTCTGGCCCTCGGTCCAAGAAACGAGAGCGACGTGCGCCATCGCCGCCGAGGCGCCCTCCAGGATCCAGAGACCCGAGACCCCGACGACGGCCATGGCGAGCGCGATCGGCACGCCGATGGCGAGCAGGAGGAGCAACGCCCCGACCGAGATGATGCCGACGGCGGTCAACGCCACAGCTCATCTCCCTCGTGTTCGACGAGCGGGAGCGCCTGCGGGTTCGAGATCAGCCGCGCGACGAACACCAGGGCGCAGAAGCCTACGAAGCCCATGAAGGGCCAGAACGGCACCAGCAGCTCCTCACCCGTCTCGCCCGTCCTCGCCATGTAGGGAACGAACACCCAGGCTTGCACGAGCAGCAGCCCGAGCACGATGACCCCGCTGCAGGCGGCGATCACGTCGGCCCACCCGCGGGTGCGACCCCTCAGCCGTTCGTACACGAGCTCCATGCGTATGTGGTATCCGCGGTCCCAGGCATGCGGGAGGGCGCCGAACATCGTGATCAGGAGGAGCAGCCCGTTCACGTTCCGGCCCCACCGGAGGGGGGCGTCGAAGACGTACCGGAGGACGACGTCCAGGGTGACGAGCGCGACGAGCGCCGGAAGGCCCCCGAGGGTCGCGACGCGGAAGAGCGACTCCGCAACGCGGTTCGACCAGTGATCGAGACGATCGAGGACCGCTCGGATCATCCGGGGCGTCGCTTCACAGGTCGATGATCCCCTGAACCGGGTTCGTACGTACACGGTCCATGATCTCGGCGTCGGTCCACTGGTCGTAACGGGCCGCGAGTCGCGCCATGTCCGCGGCGAACGCCCGGGCCGGCCGTCCGGCCGCTTCCTGCTCGTCGAGGAATCGTTCGCTGAGCGGGGCGGCCGCGGCACGCCACTCAGCCAGGTCGGAGTCGGTCATCTCGAGCACCTGGACGCCCCGGTTCTGCAGCTCATCCAGGGCGGCGTCCGCCCGGGGTCCCCCGTAGTAGTTCTGCACGGCGATCTGCCCGCGGACCCTGAACAGCGCGTACAGCTGCCGGCGCAACGAGTCGGGCAGAGCCTCGAACGATCGGCGGTTCAGGCAGTACTGCAGGACGGTGACGTTGATGTGGACGGGGGTCAGGTACTTCCCGACCTCGAACAGCCGATACCCCGCGATGTCCGGGACGCCGAGGGCCACCGCGTCGATGATGCCTCGCTGAAACGCGAGGTACGTCTCGGCGGCGGCCATCACGACCGGAATCGCCCCGAGCTCCCGGAACACGGCCTCCGTGAGGCCTCCGGTGACGCGCACCTTGATCCCGCGCACGTCTTCGAGACGCTCGATGGGGCGGGTCGAGATGATGTCGTAGGGCGTCGTCGCGTCGCAGTGCGCGAGGTACACGCCGAGGCGCTCGTATTCCTCCTTGAGGTACCGGGGGTACAGCTCCTCGGTGACCAGCGCGGCCACCTGCGGCCGCGAGAAGAAGAAGGGAAGCTGGAGAGCGTGCGTGAGGTCGAAGCTCCCCGGCTGGTACGTGGCGTAGCCGTGCGTGTAGTCGGTGATGCCGGTGACGCAGGCCTTGAAGCCGCCGAGGGGGCCGTGCAGGAGGCCGTCCATGAACGGGTCGAGACGGACCTGCCCGTCGGTCTCCCGTTCCACGATCTCGGAGAACGGAACGAACGCATGACGATACAGGCCGTGCGACCGCGGGACGTGGGATGTGTACCTCAGAGCGATGGAGTCGTCGTGTGCGGTCCGGCTCCCCCGGATGAACGGGGCGGCGACGGCGAGGCCGGTCATCGCGCCGAGGACCCGTCTCCTCGTCCAATCGCGGTCCGTCGTCTCCGGCCGGATCAATATCGGCGCTCGGTGTCGAGCACGTTGAGGAGCGGTTCGCCGGCGAGGTAGCGCCGAAGGTTCTCGCAGAACAGGTCGACGATCCGCTCGTTCTCGCGATCGCTGGTGGCCGCCGAGTGAGGCGAGACCAGTACGTTCGGGAACGACCAAAGTGGGCTGTCCGGCGGCAGCGGCTCGGTCGCGAAGACATCCAGGACCGCCCCCCCGAGTCGCCCGGCTTCCAGCGCGGAGATCAAAGCCTCCTCATCGACGAGCGATCCCCGGCCCACGTTGATGACCACCGCTCCGTTCGGCAGTGCGGCCAACTCCTCCTCGCCGATCGCACCCTCGGTCTCGGGCGTGTGCGGGGCTGCGATCACCAGAAACTCGGCGCGCGGGAGGACGCGGTGGAGCGCGTCCGCCGGGACGAGCTCGTCGGCATGCGCGTCCGCCGGATCGCTACCGCCGACGGTGCGCTTCACGCCGATCACGGCCATCCCCAGCGCGCGCGCGAGCCGTCCGACCTCCTCACCGATCGACCCGTGGCCGAAGATCACTACCGTTCGTCCCCCCAGGTCTGAACCGGCGAAGCGCGTCCACTCCCGCTTCTCCTGCTGGTCGATCGTCAGAAACATCCGTCGAGTGAACGCCAGCATGCCGAGCAGGCAGAACTCCGCGAGCGGGACCGCGTGAACCCCGCTGGCCGTCGTGAACACCGTGTCCGGCATGCGTTCCGCATATCCCCACCCCGCCACGCGCTCGCCGATTCCGGCGCTCGTGGCCTGGATCCACTTCACGCGCGGGGCACGCTCGGGAAGGTCGGAGAGATGGGTCTGGTCGAAGTCGAACAGGACCTCCGCACGACCGAGCAGTTCGATCCAGCGCGCTTCATCGGAGTCCGGTCGGTTGATCGGGCTCCCCGTGTGATCGGCCGGATACCGTGGCGGACGGAGAAGCTCGGGCTCGTAAACCACGTCGAGGCGCGGGTCGACCGCGCGCACGCGCTCCACGAGGTCGGGCTCGAGGTAGCTGGCGATCAGGACGGTTACGAGGGAGGAATCGGACATGAACACCCAAACTGACGGCGGGGCGCGGGGTCCAACAAGGTCCGGGAGCGCTGCGGCCGGCCAGGACCGGGGAGGGGCCCTGACCGGACGTTGCTCGATCCGCGATTGGATCGGTTTCCGCAGCTAGCGCATGGGGGGCGTTTCACCGCCCGACCCTTGTTAAGGGTTGGATGCACGAGCGTGCGAAAACCTTACATGCTTCGTGGTGGAGGACGGGGAGTGACTGCGCCCATCCTCCACCAGGGTGGAGTCGATCAGCGCGAGAGGAAGACCGGCTAGCGAGCCACCGCACGTCAGCCGCGATCGAACCCTATGGAACCCTGCGCACCGAACCGGTCAGTACCGGATATCCGTGCGGCCCACGCTCTGACCGATATGCCCGATCGGTTCTCCCATCGTGTAGAACTCGCCGCTTCCCGCGGTCATGCCGAAGAACGGTACGTTGTCGACGATCAGACGCTCGTCGGCGTCCACGACCCCTTCAAGAACGGTGGTGGCGACGACCTCGGCGAAGAACACGGTCCGCGCAGGCGGAAGTGGGATCGACTCGATCACGCGGCACTCGAGGTGGAGCGGTGACTCCTCCACCACCGGCGCGTCGACGATGGTCGCTGCGCCCCGGGTGAACCCGGACAGCGCGAACTTGTCGTCGATCCGCGAGGAATTCATGTCGACCCGGTCGAAGCCATCGATCATGGATGCGACGGGAACGTTGAGGACGAACTCGCCCGCTCGTTCGATCAGTCCGCCGGCGACGTGCTCATCGCCGACGGAGATCCCGATGTGCGCTGGTTCGCCATTCAGAACGAAGGACCAGACCACCGAGATCTCGTCCGGGTCGCCCGGCGCCCCGGAGACCGTGAGCAGGACGGCCGGGACGGGCGGGAGCATGGGCCCGGGCACCGAGAGCGCCGAACGGGTGCTGCCGATCGCGGGCCCGGACGATCCGGCGCCCTCGTCGCCGGCGGGGTCGGGCCGTTCGAGCCTGCAACCGGCCGCGGCAAACGGCACACCGGCGGTCGCGACGGCGGCCAGCCCGGTGGCCTGTCTGAGGAAGGTGCGTCTCGGCGGCGTGCGCCCCGCGTCTCCGGTGTGTTCTTCTCGTCTGGTCATGAGGACCGAATTGACGCCGGGGCACGCCGGTCGGCCACCCCGAACGGTCAAAGGGCACGATCGCCCGCGAAGGGGCGGGGGCTCGCCCCGGCGCGAGTTGGTCCCGATACTTCACGGATGGACGATCGACCGCCGCTCCGGGAGCGCATCATGCGCCGCCTTCGCGCCGCGAAGGACATCTACGAGGGCGTGTACATCGCGCCGTACCGGTCGACCATCCACCGCGAGTATCTGCGACAGCACGACGCGTTCATGCTGCTGGGGTTCTCGGATCTACTGGGGGTACCCAACCCGATCCAGTTCTACATGCTCGAGTCCTATCCGGCCCTGATCGACGAATTCCACAACTGGCACGTGCGGATGGGGATGGAGCACCCGCCGGAGGGCGGGTTCCGCTGCTGCTGACGGCCGCCGTCGACCGTCCGATCCTCTTCTTCGGGGGAAAGGGCGGGGTAGGAAAGACGACAATGGCCAGCGTCGCGGCTCTCGAGCTCGCGGCGGCGGGTCACCGGACGCTTCTGGTGTCGACCGACCCCGCTCACTCGACGGCCGACATTCTGCAGTGCGATCTCGGTCCTGCGCCGCGACCGGTTGTGGAGGATTGCTGGGCGATGGAGATCGACCCCGAGAAGGAGGCCGACGATTACGTCGCCTCCGTCAAGGAGCGCGTGGTCGAGGCCGCGCCGCCGAGGCTGCTCGCCGAGGTCGAGCGACAGATCGACATCGCGAGGGTGTCTCCGGGGGCCGTGGAGGCGGCTCTGTTCGACCGGTTCACGCGAATTCTCGAGGAGGAGGGCCGGGAGTTCGACCGGATCGTCTTCGACACGGCGCCGACCGGCCAGACCCTGCGTCTCCTGTCGCTTCCCGAGCTGATGACGGCCTGGATGAGCGGGCTCATCAAACGACGAGAGAAGGTGGGCGCGCTCGCGAAGATGTGGCGTAACGTGGCCGGCTCCTCGGATGACGTGTCGGATCACGAGGACCCCATTCTGACGGCCCTCGAGAATCGGAGGGCGCGCTTCCACCGAGCCCGACTGGCCCTTACGGATTCGTCGCGCACGGCGTTCGTCTTCGTGCTGATCCCCGAACGGCTTCCGATCTGGGAGACCGAGACTGCCGTGGAAACCCTCAGCAAGCACGACGTCCCGGTCGGGGCGATCATCGTGAACCAGCTGCTTCCGGCGGCCGAGGACGACGAGGCGGGGGGCTTTCTCGCCGGTCGGCGGGAGCGGGAACAGGGGTACCTTGCGAGGATCCTTGAAAGTCTCGGAGATTGGCCACTGCTCGGCGTCCGCCTTCAGGAGACCGATCCTGTCGGTGTCGATGCGCTCAAGCGGATCCATGCGGAGGTGCTTGGATGAGTTCGATCGTCCTCCTGGTCGTCGGTGTCACGGCGTTCATCACGGGATTCCGGATCTACTCGCGGTTCGTCGCGGACAAGATCTACCGGCTCGATCCCGATTTCGTGACGCCCGCGCACGAGTTCGAGGACGGCGTCGACTACGTACCAACGAACAAGCACGTGCTGTTCGGACACCATTTCACCTCCGTCGCCGGCGCGGCTCCAATCGTCGGACCGGCGATTGCGGTCATCTGGGGCTGGCTCCCGGCGTTTCTCTGGGTCGTGCTCGGGTCGATCTTCGCCGGCGCCGTGCACGACTTCGGGACCCTCTGGATCTCGACGCGTCACAAGGGGAAGTCGATCGGAACCCTGACGCAGTCGATCATCGGCGATCGCGCCCGGGTCCTCTTCCTGCTGCTGATCTTCTTCCTGTTGTTGATGGTGAACGCGGTTTTCGCCGTGATCATCGCGAACCTCTTCATGGCGAACCCCGGCGCGGTGGTTCCGGTCTGGGGATCGATCCTCGTCGCTCTCGTCGTGGGGTTCCTCATCTATCGCACCGGCGCGGGAATCCTCCTGCCGTCGCTGGGCGCACTGGGCGTCCTGTATATCATGATCTGGTTCGGCCAATACATGCCGTTCAATCTGCCGGACATGATCGGTTTCGGGCCGACGGAGGCTCAGCTCGCAACGGCCGGCGGAGATGCGTCCGCCGCCGCCCAGGCCGCGAGCGCCGACGGGCAACGAGTCGGCTGGATCATCATTCTCTTCGCGTACACGTTCGTGGCGTCGATCCTGCCTGTGTGGCTTCTGCTGCAGCCCCGCGACTACGTGAACGGCCACCAGCTCTTCGTGGCTCTCGGCATCATCGGGGCGGGCGTCCTGTTCACGAACCCGACGATCATCGCTCCTGCCGTAAACACGAACCTGCCTGCCGATGCGCCCGGCTGGCTGCCGCTCCTGTTCATCACCATCGCTTGTGGCGCGATCAGCGGCTTCCATGGTCTGGTGGGGTCCGGCACGTCATCCAAGCAGCTCAACAACGAGGTGGATGCCCGGCAGGTGGGGTACGGCGGCGCGCTCGGAGAGGGCACTCTCGCCCTCACGTCGATCATCGCCTGCACGGCCGGGTTCGCGATCTACGTGGGGGCCGATGGGTGGCATGAGCACTACGGAAGCTTCGCTGCCGCCTCGGCGGGCGGCACCGCGGCCTTCGTGAACGGCGTCGGCGTCATCGCGAGCGGGATCGGGATCCCGGCCAACGTCGCGACGATCTTCGCGGCCGTCGTCGTGATCAGCTTCGCGGCGACCACTCTGGATACGGCGATTCGGCTCCAGCGATACATCATCGCCGAGCTCGGCGTCGAGTACAACATCAAGATCATCCAGAACCGCTGGGCGGCCACGAGCATCGCGGTGGTGAGCTGCGGCCTCCTCGCGCTAGGTCTCGACCGCGGGGCCGGCGGTATGCGGATCTGGCCGTTGTTCGGGACGACGAATCAGCTCCTGGCCGGGCTCAGTCTCCTCATCGTGAGCCTCTATCTGATCCGTCAGCGGCGTCCGGCGTGGATCACGATGATCCCGATGACCTTCCTGCTGATCATGACGACCTGGGCGATGTTCCTGAACCTCGAGCGGTTCTGGGGGAACAACCAGACGATGCTGCTCGTCTTCGGGGCCGCCATCTTCGTGCTGGAGATCTGGCTGCTCATCGAGGCCGCCGCGGCGCTCAAACGCGCGCGAGCCGAGGCGGCCCGCGTTCCCGCGGGCGTGGAGTAGTCCGAGACCTCGCTGACACCCGGAGTGCACGGTTGTGCAGGACACTCCTGCCCTATAATATTATGGTTAGCTAACAAAAATATTAAGAAGGAGCGGGATCATGTCGAGATCGGCTGTCCCAGCGGCGTATCACACGTATCGGTGGGTCGCGACGAGCGTGGAGGACGTCGCCTGGGACGAGCAGCAGCGGCGGATCGACAGCGTGGCGGCGCAGCGCTTCGGTGATTGATCCGGAGGGTGCGCCGGGCGCGCGCACGGGTGAGGACCGGCGTCGGGCGGCGCTCGCTGACCGCCTGAGCTCGGCCGCGCTGCATATCGTGAGACGGGTGCGCCGCGAGGATCGCGAGTTCGGCCAGAGCTCGGCGCGCCTGTCCGCTCTCTCGACACTGGTGAACCGCGGGCCGACGACGCTCAGCGATCTTGCAGCGATCGAGCACGTGCGTCCTCCGACTCTTACCCGTCTCGTTCAGGGGCTGGAGCGCGACGGTCTCGTGGTCCGGCGGCCTGCGCGGGATGATGCCCGGGTCTCCGTCGTGGCGTCGACCAGCAAGGCCTGGAAGCTCCTGGAGGATGTGCGGGACCGGCGCATGGGCGTACTGGAGCGGGGCTTGAAGAACCTCTCGCCCGACGACCTTCGCACCCTCGAGCGAGCGGCGGGCCTCCTGGAGCGGTTGTCGACAGTGTGACGCCGCGGTCAACCGATGTCGCGGATGATCTTCTCGTGGTGCCGGTGGTGAACGTCGAGGAATCGGAGCCACTGTGCCGGCGTGAAGTGCCCGAGAATCGGATGCTCCATGGTCGCGCGGCTTTCGTGCAGGTTCGGAAGCCTCGGACCGAGCGCCTCTGCGAGCCCGTGCAGTTCCACGAGCCGCTCGGGAAGGCTCTCGATGTCGAGGGTCTCGGGCAGGGTGCGCTCCGGCGCCTTCGCGCGTCCTCGCGGAATCCAGCCGCTCACGAGGACGGCACGCCCGGTCCTGGTCGGGCCCCCGTCCGAAGTCGCGGCGGGGTCATCCAGCCGCTTCTGGATCCAGCCGAGAAGCCCGCTGTCCGACCGCCACAGGTGCTCCACGTGCAGTCCCACGCTCCACCCGGAAACCGCGTCGTTCGAGGCGAGCAGGCGCGTCTCGTCGGCCGCGAGCTCCCGGCACCGTTCGATCCCGGCGATGAGCTGCTCGTGGGACCGGACCGTCCGCGCGAGAGATCCCACTCCCTTGCTCAGAAGTTGCCGCCGCTCCCGGGGCCGTCGCCGTCCCACTCGATCTTGATCTTCTCGAGCACGTCCTGGTCGGACCCGAGCTCTTCGTCGCCTGCCGGGATTCCGTTCAGGCGGAACATGTAGGCGATCGCGTCGGCGTAGTCCGTCGCGGGCAACCCGCCGGGGTTGTCCTCGGGCATCGTCGACCAGAGCGACTCGTACAGGCCCCAGACCGAAGCGCCGCTCCAATCCTCTATGAACTGTCCCTGAAAGTCCTCATCGAAGTGGCACTCGGCGCAGATGTTCCACATGAGCTGCTCGCCACGCCCGGCCTGCTCTTCGGTATAGACTCCCTCGAGGGTGGATCGCATGTCCGCCTCTTCCTGCGCGACGACCGCGGTCGTCGTCGTGAGGGCGGCGACCAGCGCGAAAGCGCCGGTCGAAATCCTTCGGGTGGACACTCGAGTCATTTCGTCTCCTGTTCATCGTTCCACCCAAGCTGGATCAGCCGGGCGAACGCGGGCAAGTCAGTCGCTCGCAACTTCGTTCCTCAGGACACCAACACCTTCCACCTCTACTTCGATGATATCCCCGGGCCGGATCGTAGATGTCGACCCCGGCGTCCCGAGATAGACGACGTCGCCGGGCTCCAGGGTCACATACCGGCTCGCGAACGCGACGACTTCCTCCAGCGGGAAGATGAGGTCGCGCGAACTCTCCGATTGCACCGTCTCGCCGTTGAGCCGGGTCTCGAGGCGGATATCGCCATGCTCGAGACCCGTGACGATCGCGGGTCCGAGCGGACCGAACGTGTCCGAGCCCTTGGCCCGCAGCCACTGGAGGTCGTCGCGCTGCCAGCGTCGCTCGCTCACGTCGTTTCCGGCGGTTATCCCGAAGACGTAAGAGGCGGCCGTGTCGCGATCGACGCGGCGAGCGCGGGTGCCGATCACCGCGACGATCTCGCCCTCGAAGTGGACGTCCGAGGCGTCCGGGGGGAGGACGATCGGGTCGCCCGTGCCGATGATGGAAGTGGGCATCTTGGCGAAGAGCCCCGGTTCCGTCGGGGCCGAGCGTCCGTGCAGGTGGCTCGCGAAGTTGCGGCCGACGGCGAGCACCTTCCCCGGCGTGCAGGGTGCCAGGAGCCGAACGCTCGCGGGGTCGAAGGTGCGTCCCGTCAGCGTACCCCCGTTCCAGGGGGCGTCGGTGAGCTCATGGATGCCGTCGTCGTCTTGCCGGCCGTACGCCACGTTGTCGTCGACAGCGAAGCGGACGTATCGCATCAGGGGTTGCCCGGGTCGACCGGAGCGGCGATCCGAAGGATGACGAGCTCGACCTCGAACAACAGGGGGGAGTATGGCGGCACGCCGGTTCTCCCTGCCGGTCCGTATGCCAGCTCGTAGGGCACCAGCAGCCGGCGGCGCTCCCCGGCCCGCATGCCCGTGACGCCCTCGCTCCACCCCTCGATGAGCTGCGTCACCCCGAGCTGCATGGCGAGCGGCTCGGGCGGGTCGTGGTCGTAGCTGGCGTCGAGGAGGCTCCCGTTCGGCAGCCACACCCCATAGTGCACCCACATCGAGTCGCCGGGCTGAGAACGCGGTCCCGCCCCCGATGCGAGGACCTGCGTGTACAGGCCGCTCTGCTGCTCGATCATGTCGTCGAGGTTCACGCCGAGCGCGACGGCCCAGGGTACGTCCCGCATCTCGACTTCGACCACGCGCGGATCGGCCTCGGCGTCGCCGGAGGGGGTCGTCTCCGTCGCGACCGGCTCGGACGCCTCCTCCGGGGACGAGTCCTGGGCGACGTCGCCGCCACATGCGGTCAGGGCCGTGCTGTACACGACCGCCGCCGTAAGGGCGAGAGTGCGTGCTTTCATCGGTGCTCCTCCGTGTTCGATCATCAGAACCACACTGGCTCGTCCGCCGCCGGTCCGGCTGGCCCGGCGACCAGGTCGGCGTACTCGGTATGCCGATCCAGCCAGCCGATCATGAACGGGCAGACCGGCTCAACCTTCAGACCGTCGTTTCTCGCCGTCGCCATCGCGTGTCGAGCGAGTCTGCCGGCGAGGCCCCGGCCCGACAACTGCTCCGGGATCTCGGTATGGGCGAGGACGAGCACCGAAGGGCCACGCGTGTACTCGAGCGTCGCCACGGCGCCCTCGAGATGGATTTCCCACCGCTTCTCGTCCGCGTTGTCACGGATCGGCTGATCTTTCGCGTTCATCGGTCGAAGAAGGTAGTCGGCTCCCGCCGACCTCGCTGAGGGGGACATTGGGCGGAAAGGGCCTGTCACAGTTTGGGCGTCGTCCCCACATTTCCCGCATGCACACTCTGAACCCCGTCTTCCGCCCGTACCCTCTCGCGGTGCTGTTCGTTTCGCTGGGGGCCGCTGCCTGCGCTCCCGAGGAGACCCCCGAGGTCGAGGCGGAAGCCGCTCCTCGCACGCCCGCGGAGGAACTGCTCGAGCGTTCGATCCAATTCCACGACCCCGCCGGCCTGTGGACGTCCGGGACCGTGTCCCTCGCCTGGAACGGGACGGGGTCCGAGGGGGAGGAGCGCGTCGCGCTCGATCTGATGTTCTACCCGGACGAATCGGCCTTCGCCATGTCGGGTCGGTATCGGGGGCGCGAGATCGCGTACGCGGCGTCCGGGAACGAGTTGTCGATCGCGGTCGATGGCTCGGACAGGATTCCGGAGGAGACCGCGGAGGAGCTGCGGCTCCGTCGCGAGGATGGGTTCTTCTGGCGCAGCTACTTCGGATTCCTGACCGGGCTTCCGATGAAGCTCCGCGATCCGGGGACCCGAATCGATTCGGAGCCGCTAGAGACCGAGTTCATGGGCCGGCCGGTGTCCGCCATCCGGGTCACGTACGACGCGGAAGTCGGCGGTGACACCTGGTACTTCTACTTCGCGCCGGAGACGGCCGAGCTCGTGGGGTGCCGGTTCTACCACGACGAGAGCCTGAACGACGGGGAGTACATCGTGTTCGAGGGCCTCGTGGAGTCCGGCGGCATGCGCCTGCCGGCCCGCAGGAGCTGGTACGTCAACGCCGACGACCGATTTCTCGGATCGGATGAGCTGTCGGGCCTGACGGTCAGTCGCTAACCGGGCGTTCCTCCGACAGGATCCCCGGATCGTCAGCGGCGCGCCCTTTCCCCGCACGCCTTCGACGCCACCGGGGGTACCAGACGATCAACCCCGTGAGTGGCAGCAGGGCGCCGATCACGCACGCGATAAACGAGGCTACACGGTATGGTCCGTTGATCGACCCGGTGTGCAGCCGTCCCACCAGACGCGACAGCCGACCGGCAATCGGCTCGGCGGACGCCGGGACCACCCGTCGAATCTCTCCAGCCCGGTTGGCGTAGACCGTGTTGAAATGGAACACCTCGGACGCCTCTCCGGCCCCGACCTGGACCCGATATCCGAACGGAGGCGCCCCGGTGAATGACATCCGCTGCCACGGAGCGGTTGGGTACACGACACGAACGGTGTTCCAGACGTGGTCCATGATCGGAAGTGTGTCGGGTGGGGCACTCTCCACACGGACGTTCGGGGGGAGTGCGGCCTGCTCGCCGCCGCTACCGCCGACGCGTGCAGCGACAGCCCCTGCCGCGCGCCCCGCGAAGCTCTGAAGCCCCGGGTACGAAAGCAGAACGCCGGTGCCTCCGAGCACCAGGAGGAGCAGGGCCGAGTAGAAGCCGAGGACGTTGTGGAGATCGTAGTTCGCCCTTTTGAATCCGCGTCTCAGCTCGATGAGGAATGAGCGCCTCATCGTTCGGCGGGTCGGCCACCACAACCAGAGCCCCAGGACGAGAAGCAGGACGAACACGATGTTGAACCACTTCACCGTGAGTTCGCCTACACTCCCGAGCATGAGGTTGGTGTGGAGGACCTCGAGTCGGCCCGAGAGCGAAGTCTCGTGGTGAAATGCCCGCAGGACCGACCCGTCCCACGGATCGACCGACACGAGAACGTCGTTGCGCATCGCGACGTCGGCGCGCCGGGGGTTCGCGATGCTGATCACGATGCTCCTGGGGAGGCCCTCGCCCGCGGCTGTCGAAGCGATCTCCACCAGCCGGGACGGTGGGAGCATCGCCCCATCCGGCGGGGCTTCCCGGCCGATCTGCTCGAGCCGGGCCTGGTCGGCGGGCTCGGTGATGAGGAGCACGGCACCGGTGAGACAGAGCACGCTCACGACGAGTCCCGTCACCAGCCCGCCCCAACGATGGAGCTTGAGGGCGACCTCGCGCGCCTTCATCGGGTGGTCCCGCCGGAACTTCGGGGAACGCATCGAGCCCGCCGGTGTTCTCTATGCAGGGCCCGGGTCGCCGCGGTCGTGACTGACACACGAACCCACCAGACCGCACTCCCCCTCAGGGATGGCGGCCCGGGTCTCTCACCTTCGGGGATCACACCTTCCTCCACGCTTCTTCCGTCCGTCACTGGGCAGCGAGCAATGCGCCTTTCAGATACGACGTCTCGGGCACCGTCAGCAACGCCGGGTGGTCGCGCCCCGCGCCGGGGTACGCGATCGAGACGATCCGGCGGCCGGAATCCGACGCGGCGTACCGCAGCATCTCGTCGAACGCGGTGCGTGAGACGTGGTAGCTGCAGGAGAACGTCAGCAGGTGCCCTCCGGGGGCGAGCACCTTCATGGCGCGCAGGTTGAGCTCCTTGTAGCCCTTGAGCGCGCGGTCGACGGATCGGCGGTTTTTTGCGAACGCGGGCGGGTCCAGAACGATCGTATCGAAGCGCTCGCCCGCCCGGTCGTAGTCTCGCAGGATGTCGAAGACGTTGCCGGCCCGCGGCTCGATGTTCGCTCGGTCGTTGATCTCGGCGTTGCGAGCGAGGCGTTCGAGCGCATCCTCCGACTGGTCCACGGCCACCACTTGATCGCACGCGGCGGCCATGTGCAGCGCGAACCCCCCGTCGTAGCAGCAGAGATCGAGCCCCCGTCCGCGCGCGACCTGACCGGCGAGCCACCGGTTCTCGCGTTGATCGAGGAAGCTCCCCGTCTTCTGCCCGCCGCGCGGGTCCACGAGCATTCGGACGCCGTCGTTCTCGATCTCCACGCTGTCCGGCACTTCCCCGTACACGACCTCGATCGTGCGATCGAGCCCCTCGCGCTCGCGTACGGGGACGTCGTTCCGGAGCAGCATGCCGTCCGGGCGCAGCGTCGACTCGAGGGCCGCGAGGATGTCCGCCCGGCACGTCTCGAGTCCGGCCGACAGCAGCTGGATGGACAGCGTGCCGCCATACCGGTCGACGATGAGGCTCGGCAGCCCGTCGCCCTCCGCGTGAACCACGCGGTACGCCGTTCCCTCGATGCCCGCTCGTCGCGCGGCTGCCGCGCGGATGGTCTCCTCCCACCACGCCCGATCCACGACGACGTTCGCGCGATCCAGCATGCGCAGCCGGATCTCGGAGGCGGGGGAGTACAGGGCGGAACCGAGGGCGCGTCCGTTCGCGTCGACGACTCGAACGACCCCGGGCACGGCCGGGTCGGGCTCGCGCGCCACGTCGGACCTGTAAATCCACGGGTGCCCGCCCTTCCACCGGCGGGCGCCGCGCCGAGAGACGACGGCGTCGTTCACCCGTGCGGGGCCGTTCCCGACGAGGCCCGGTGGGCGGCGATGTTGTCCGCGATGGTGCCGAACAGCTGCTCGTGTCCCTCGACGATCCGCCGTGTCGTCGCCGGGTCCGGGTCCAGCGACCAGTCGCCGCGCTCGAACGACCCGCCGAGTACGATCCCGTCGCTACGCGGCATCATGTAGAGGCCGTTGCCGGGAAGGAGGATGTAGTCGATCTCGGGCTGCGGGAGCAGGACCTCGAGCTGACCTCGCACGGGAACGAGCTGGTCATCGCCGAACAGCTCACGGGCGCCGAGCCCGGTGCAGTTGATGACCAGTCGCTCGGGCAGGCCAACGATCTCGGTATCTGATCTGAACTCGCGCACGACGATCTCGGCTCCCGCCAGCCGTACATCGCGTTCCATGGCGCGCAGATACGTCGAGGTCTCGACGAGCATGGTGATCACCCGTCTGACGTATGGGGCGGGGAAGGGGTGCTCGTCGGGCTCCAGGTTCTCGATCCCCGGAAAGACGTCGGGGACCTCCCGCTCGATCTGTCCGGAACCGATCGGACTCGACGAGAGCGAGAAGTTGTCGATCCACGAGACGCCGTAGTCCGGGCCGACCAGATCCTGATAGTGCCGATAGGCGAGCCGCGCCGCCCGACGGAACTGCTCCATGAACGCGGGGGTGACGGAGTCGCTCGAGAACACGCTGAACGGCGACCACTGACCGGCCGCGATGTTGGAGGTCGTCTCGGGCGGCAGCTCCCGCGCGTACATGCGGACCGTGAAGCCGTGTCGCTGCAGTAGACGGGCGGTGGCGAGACCGACGGCCCCGCACCCGAGGACGGCGACCTCCCGGTGCTCGGTTCGCGCGGCCTCCTCCATGGCGAGATGCGCCGTGCCCCACGACAGGGTGATGCCTCCGCCGCCGTGCCCGTAGTTGTGGATGACCGTCGTGTCGTCGAGCGTCTCGGTGCGGAGGACGAAGCCGGACGCCCGGTACGGCCGAAGCCCGACGATCGTTCGCGTGACGAGATCCGGCGCGACGTTCACGGAAGCCCAGTTTCGCGACCAGGGCGTGTAGCTCGTCGCGCCGATCGGATCGCCGACGCGGCCGGCGCTCGCGCAGCCGCCGAACACGCCGCCGGCGGCGACGAACCCGAGACGGCGCACGGCTTCCCGCCGGTCGATCGACGGCACGATCACTGGTCAGGTCCCCTGACGAACCGCATGCGATTACCGCTTGGGAAGTGCAGCGTCAGCTCGTCGCCATCGACCTCGACTCGCGCGGGCTCGAGCGCGCCGTCCCTCCGCGTCTCCATCCGGAGCGGGCTCGCCGGGAGTCCCTCCAGCGCCTCACCGACGGAGAGGTGATGCAGATGCTCGAACGTGATCGTGTCACCGTCGAGCGTGTAGCGTCCGCCCTCCGCCGAACCACGGGCGGCCGTCTCCCCGTCCATCACGAAGAAGAGCACCATCCACCGGGACTCATCGAAGTGGATCTGGCCCCGCACCTCGTGCGTTGCGCCCGTGGCCAGGGCGTAATCGCGTGCGATCCACCCGCCCTCGACAGCTGGCCCCTGTGCATGGAGTGCGAGAGGCGGCGTCGACCCGAGAACGGCGACGATGGCCACCGCGAGCGCCGGTCTCACGAGCTCAGCGTCTTGACGAGCAGATACCAGTACTGGGCGGACTCGAAGAACGCCCTGACCCCCACCCGCTCGTCCCGGCCGTGCGCGCGGATGTCGCCTTCCGGCCCGAACAGCGCGGAGACGCCGTACACGGGAATCCCCGCGTTTCGGGCGTAGAGCCCGTCCGTGGCCCCCGTCGACATGGACGGGATGATCGCCACGCCGGGCCAGAACTGTTCCTTCAGGTCGTCGATCACCGACATCAGCTCCGGTGTGAGCGGCGAAGGGGGGCTCGGTGTGGGCTCGTTCACCTGGGCGATCGTGATCGACGGATCGGCCAGGATCCTCTCGAGCTCGTCGCGGACGTCCTCGGTCGAGTTTCCGGGCAGCACCCGACAGTTCACCGTGGCGTGAGCCGTCTGCGGCAGCGCGTTGTCCGCGTGCCCCGCCTCCAGACGTGTCGTCACGCAGGTCGTGCGCATCACGGCGTTGTAGTACGGATTCTTCTTCGCGAGCCGCTCGATGGCTGCTTCATCAGCCGGGATCGCGGTCGCAGCCAGCATGTCCTCGGCGGCAGCCGGATCGGGCTCGATCTCCGCGGTCCGCTGGAAATACGCCCGTGAGATCTCGTTGAACTGAACGGGCCATTGCGTCGCGGCCAGCCGATCCAGCCCGCGCGTCAACGCGTAGATCGCGTTGTCCTCTCGTGGCACCGAGCTATGGCCGCCGGGGTTCTTCACCTCGAGCTGGAATGTGAGGTACACCTTCTCGCTCGCCTGGACGTTGAATGCGATAGGCCGGCCCTCACGGGTGGTTCCCCCGCCCGCGTCGGTGTTCAGCGCGTACTCGACCCCGTCGATCCACTCGCGCCCCTCTCCCACGAGCCACTTGATACCGCCGCTCGACGTCTCCTCGTCCTGTGTGAGGATCACGATCAGATCCCGATCCGGGACGAAGCCTTCCTGGCGATAGCGGATGAAATTCGCGACGAGCATGGCCGTGCCGGCGGTGTTGTCCGTCGTTCCGCGCCCGAAGAACCAGCCGTCCTCTTCCCGAAAGTCGAACGGATCAAAGGACCAGTCCTCGCGCAGCGCCGGGACGACGTCGAGGTGGGCCATCAGCAGAATCGGACGACGAGCGCCGGTGCCGCGGTATCGAACGACCAGGTTTCCGCCGGGCTCGTTGCCGCCGACATACACGTCCTCGGCCGGAAGACCCGCCGCTCGGAGCCGTGCCGCCATTCGCTCCGCGGCCTCGACCGTCTCGGGAGTGCTCGAGACGGTGGGAATCTCGATCAGTTCAGCGAAGATCTCGCGCGTGAGGAGACTGTCGGCCGGGGAGAGCCCCGGAACTTGGGCTTCCACAGGGGAGCCGCCGGATAGGCCGAGCAGGAACGCGCAGGTCGCGACGAGGGAACGACGAGTACTCGACAGTGAGGAGCGTACGGCCATCTGATGTCCCTCGCGCGGGTTCTGGCGGTCCCGGCCGGGGCCGTCGCCCGACCCGCGGGGAACGGCCAGTGGCACGGGATCAGTACGCGTTCACCGGCCTCCCCGAACGGACATCGTAGACGTACCGCGTCTTGACTCCCGGCCGGTACGGATCGACGTACACGAGCTCGACCAGCCCGCGGACGTCGCGCGGAGTGTACAGGAGCCACGCGCCGGGTGGCGTCCGGCGCTGCAGCCGGTTGCAGGACCCGCGTCTCGGCTGGTGTCCGGGTGCCACGCCCGGCAGCCAGATCCTGCACCGTCCCGGCGGCGGTATCGCACCCGGCGGTACGGGGAGTCGCCGGTAGCTCACCCGTGTCCCGAGGCCCACGTCGAACTGAACCCCCCCGTAGGAGGCGTAGGCGGGCGCCTCGTAATAGACGCTCTCGTGCACCACGCCCCCGCCGGCTCCGATCGCGAAGCCACACCCCGCGAGCGCGGGTAGAATCGCCAGTAGTCCGAGTCTGTATTTCATCACGACCCCCTTCCCATACCTGTCGACAAGACCCCGTGCGGGCTCCCCGGGTCACGGAACGAGCCCCGGAGAGGCCGGGTCTGCCGCTGGTCGCGCGGGTTCGCCGGCAGACGTACCGTGATCAAACTGCCTCCCCATCGGTCCCCGGCTCGAAGTAGCACACATGCGCCGTTACGTCATCTTCAGCGCCGTCGCGGCGTTCCTGTCGACTTCGCCCGTCGTGACGATCGCGCAGGAGGTCGGGCCCTCGTCCGGGTCCCTTGTGATCGTGGGCGGTGCGATGAGGGACACGACGATCGTGCGCCGGTTCATCGACCTCGCGGGCGGCATGGATGCGAAGATCGTCGTGATCCCGACCGCCGGCGGGGCGGAGGAGTACGACCAGTCCTACGGAGGGTTGCACACGTTCCAGGCTCTGGGGGCTCAGAATCTCACGGTCGTCCACACGACCGATCCCTCGGAGGCGGACACGGAGGCGTTCGCGCAGCCGATTCGCGAGGCGACCGGAGTGTGGTTCCCCGGAGGCCGCCAGTGGCGCCTGGCCGATTCGTATCTCGGGACGAAGACCGAGGAGGCGCTGCACGATGTCCTCGCGCGCGGCGGCGTGATCGGGGGGTCGTCGGCCGGAGCGACGATCCAGGGATCGTATCTCGCAAGAGGCGACACGCAGTCGAACACGATCATGATGGGCGATCACGAGGTCGGGTTCGGCTTCCTGAAGGACACGGCGATCGACCAGCACCTGCTGCGGAGGAACCGCCAGTTCGATCTGGTCGAGATCATCGAGGCACGCCCGGACCTGCTCGGGATCGGGATCGATGAGAACACGGCGATCGTGGTTCAGGGCGACCGGTTCGAGGTGATCGGCCAGTCGCTCGTGGCGATCTACGACCACGAGAAGATGATCGGGGATGGGGGCAGGTTCTACTTCATGTTCCCCGGAGATCAATACGATCTGGCGAGCCGAACGGCGTACCGCCCGGCTCGCCAGCTGGTTCCTCTCGAACGCGTCGAGGCGAGGCGCTGGCCTCGCTGACGCGAGTTGAAGCCTAGGGCACGAGCTCCGGCTGCTGCTTCTTCACGATGAACAGCCCCTCACGCATGCTCGAGATCAGGATGTTGCCCGACTCGAAGAACGGATAGGTGCTGAACGCGCCGGCGAATCCGGGTGAATCCGGACCGCGCGCGGTGTCGAAGTAGCCGACCGGCTTCGGGTTCTCCGGGTCGGAGATGTCGAAGACCCTCAGGCCGCTCACGTAGTTCGCCTGGTACATGAAGTTGCCGCGGATGTAGAGGTTGTGGTCCGAGGCCTTGTTGTCCGACATGTACTCGGTGACGAGGACCGGGTCATCCAGATCGGCGACATCCCAGACCAGCGTCCGCGTGCCGTCGACCGCGCCGGAGAGCTCGTCGAGCTCATCGTTCAGGTAGAAGTACCGCTGGTCCTCCGACAACCACCCCTGGTGGGAGTAGTTGACGTTCGGATAGGACGCCGACGCGATCGGTGTCGGGTTGTCTTTGTCGGTCACGTCGCCGATCCCCAGCGAGTTCTCTGAAGCGTTGAAGCAGACCTCGCGGCCCCGGTAGTCCTCGTCCGGGCCCTGGTACTCGACGCACTGCGCGTCGTGTGTGTAGCCGGTGGAGGCGTTGCCCGTCCCCGAGTCCGCGTAGCATCCGGCGAACGTCGGGTTCTTCGGGTCGCGGAGATCGATCATGTGCAGCGCCCCGCCGCACGTCGTGCCGCCGCCGCTGTTCCCGACGGTGTAGCCGAACCCGGTGCCCTCGTTGATCACGATGTTGTGAGCCGAGGCGATCTCGGTGTACACGGCGTCCTCATCGAAGTCGACGGGCTCCGACCCGACGTCGCGCAGACGGGTCAGGTCGAAGACCTGCATGCCGTGCTGCCCCGCGTTGTCGGCGACGATGAACGTGTGGTTCGCGTAGACCTTCATGTCGCGCCACAGATTGGGGATCGCCCCATCCGTGAGCGGAAGGCTGCCCAGATAGCGCGGATTCTCGGCATCAGTCACGTCCACGAACGCCGTTCCGTCGAACCGGCCGAGGATCGCGTACTCGCGACCCGTGTCGGGGTCGGTCCAGCCCCAGACATCGTTGATCAGGATGCCGCGGCGGCCGCCGACGTCGGGAATCGACATGAACGAGACGAGGTCCACGCCCTCGCAGGCGAACCCACCGGCCTCGCCCTCATCCGAGCACTTCTGCTCCTCGCCCATGACCGACGCGAGCAGCCCCTCTCCGTTCACGATGTCGTTGGCCAGGGTCCAGCCATCGGGCCCTCGCTCGTACACGAACCCGATGCCCTCGAAGAATTCGGCGGCGGAGGCGCCCACGGCGATTACCCCGTCGCCGCCCGCGACCGCGCTGCCGTAGAACCCCATGAGCCCCGTCGTCTGCTCGTTGAGAACGGCGGTCTCGCTCCACGATCCATCGTCGCTGCGAGCGAACACGTAGGCCGCTCCGGCCATCCCGTTCGCCCCCGGCGCGCCGACGACGAGCTCCGAGCCACCCTCGGACATGGACATGCCGAAGAAGCTCCCGGGCAGCGGCGAGGTCGGCGCGATCTTCTGAACCTGCGCCCACTCACCCGCTTCGTTCTGCGCGAACTCGAAGACGCCGCCGCTCGCCTGCGTGTCGAGCGGGGACGTCACCAGCGCGCGGCCGTCCTGAAGCGCGACCGCGAGCCCGAGCGCGCCGCCGCCGGTGGCGACGAGCTGTCCCTCGAAGGCCCATTCGCCCATCCCGCCCCGGTAGACGTAGGCCGTGCCGGCCTGGAACTGCGGGGCGCCCGCGAGCGAATTGAGGCTGAACGGTCCGGGCGCCGAGACGACGGCCAGATCACCCTCGATCGCCACTGCCGCTCCGAAGTTTCCGTCGGCGGCGACCCCTTCCGGCATCGGCAGCTCGACGTGGAGCACGCCGGCGTTCGGATCTACGTAGAACGAATACGCGGCACCCGACGTCCCGCGACCGGGCGCGCCGATGATGAGGTTCTGAGCGACGTAGGAGATCGCCGACCCGAACGCGTCTCCGGGCTCGAGACCGTCCGGCGCGAGGCGGTCCACCTGCGACCACTCGCCGTTCTGGCGCCCGAAGACGTAGACGGCCCCGCCGTCCTCGCGTGACGGTGCGCCGACGAACATCAGGTTCTCCGCGACCGCGAGCGCTCGTCCGAACCCGTCGCCGATCTCCCCGTCGTCAGCGGAAACCATGGCGGTCTCCTCCCAGCCGTCGGCGGTTCTGGCGAAGACGTGCGCCGTGCCCTCTTCGGATCCGGGCATCGGGAAGAGGTCGGACTGAGCGGGCCGACCGACGAACACCTCGTCCCCCTGGACGACGACGGCACTCCCGAAGCCGAGCAGCGAGCCGGCGAAAGACGGGGCGTCGGGCGTCGCCCGCGTTTGAGCGGCCGCTTCAACGGGCAGACCCGTCAGGGTCACGAACCCGGCGAATGCGACGGCAGACAGCGTACGGTGAAGGCTACGCATGAAGTTCACTCCAGAGCTGGTACGAAGCCGGGCAGGATCCCGGCGGAATCGAAGTCGAGAAAGGTACACCCTCTCGCGGGCCCGTCATACGCCGGAAGCCGTCCTCCGATCCCGCTAGGGGCGCCCGCCCTCCAGGATCTCATCGATTCGCACGAGGATGTCCTCCAGATGGATCCGCGTCATCCGGTCGCCCGTGAGCTGAGCCCAGCGCCCGGCCTCGGCTCGAAGGGCCGAGAGCTGTGCCCGCGCCAGCGGACGGATGTCGGACTGGCTGACATCCACCGGCGTCCGCATGAAGAACGGGTTGTTCGGCAGCGGGGCCGGCTCCTCGGTGAGAAGCCACTCGAGCCGCTCGACGTGGGCCCGCTGGAGCGCCCGGCGATACGTGTCGATCGAACGCGCCTGGCGAAGTTCCGTCCAGATCCCGTCCTTGAGGTCATCCATGAACTCGGGGAGCGCATAGGCCTCCGATCCGACCTGCATCTCCGTCTCGATCATGCGCTGCATTCGACCCGGGTCGAGCAGCGCGTTCAGGAGCGAAACCTGACGGGCTCGCACGCGGTCGACGCCGCCCGCGTGCTCGATGCGGGTGAGGATCTCCGCATCGTTGAGCCATTCGGCCTCGTGGAACACCTCGCGGACCAGGAACTCGACCGCGTCGCGCTGGTCGGCGGCGGGCACCGGGTCGTACACGGGACCTTCCTGGTCCGACGCCTTGAGGACCTCGTACATGCCGCCCACGACCGTCAGCACGTGCCGGACGTAACGATTCCACTGACCCACCAGTTCGCCGTACAACTCGCGTAGATCGGTGTAGTCCTCCCCATCGGTGGACGTCCATTCGATCAGCTCGGGCATCACCGCGCGCAGGTTCTGGATCCCGTACCCGCTCGCCGCCACGGGGTCGTCGCCCATGTCCTCGGTCTGCTGACGCGGGTCGAATGATCCGCCCCGCTGTGGCGCGTACCGGTAGCGAGGATCGTCCGCGTTCTCGCGAATCCACCCATCCAGGATCGGTCGTTCATCCTCGGGCGTCGCCGCCCGGGGCAGGGCCCGATAGCCCCAGTTGATCGAGTAGTGGTCGTAGGGCCCGATCTGCCGGATGTAGTCGGATCCGCTCAGGCCGTCGCCGGGCTGGGCGATGTAGTTCTGGCGGGCGTAGTCCATGACGGACGGCGCCACGCCCATGCGGCGGGCAAACGACGCGTTGCGTAGCGAGTCCACGGGATACGCCGAACTGGAGATCATGTTGTGCGGCAGACCGAGCGCGTGGCCGACCTCGTGGGCGATGACCTGACGCATGGCCTCGCACATCAGGCCGTTGTCGATCGGGAGCGAGCGGGCGAGTGGGTTAGATGCCCCGGTCTCGAGCATGAGACGGTTACGGTAGGACCTCAGGTGATTGTGGAACCAGACGATGTCGCTCTCGATGATCTCGCCGGTCCGCGGGTCCGACGTGCTCGGCCCCATGGCGTTGCGGACCAGGCTCGCGGCCCAGCGCACCACGGAATACCGCACGTCCTCGCCGCTCCACTCCGGGTCTTCCTCGGGCGTCGGGGCCTCGCGGGCCAGGATCGCGTTGCTGAACCCGGCGGTGGCGAACGCGGCCTGCCAGTCCTCGACGCCCTGCCTCACGCACGAACGCCATTCGTTCGGCGTGGCGGGGTCGAGGTAGTAGACGATCGGCTTGACCGGATCGGTCAGCTCTCCCCGGGCGTAGGCCGCGGGATCCGACGGCTCCAGGCGCCAGCGCCGGATGAAGCTCTGAGTGCCGGCCTTCTGCGTGGTGAGCCCGAAGTTGACCTGGTCGATCGTGAAATAGCCGACGCGTGGATCGGCATACCGGGCCCGCATGGGCTCCTTCGGGAGGAGTACCATCGACTGGTGCATCTCGAGCGAGATCGTCCCGGTGTTGGTGTCGGAAGGCGGCCGCCCCGCCTCGTAGGTGAGGGTGTGCCTCACGTCCACGTTCAGCGGGAACGCCCGGACGTATTCGATGAACGTGCGGTCCGGATCGAGCCTGCGGACCTGGTACTGCTGACGCTGCGCGCCGGAGAGCGCTCCGATCGCCGGCACATCGGTCGCGAAGAAGTCGGTCACGTCGATGACGTAGGTCGAATCGCCGACGCCCGAGGTGCTGGCGCTCGAGTCCGCCGCCGTCACATCGCCGGGCCCGAATGCCTCGATCTCGAAGGCCTCGACGATCGGCGCCATATTGTTGTTGACCACGGAGATGCTGATGGGCAGAGAGTCGTCGGCGACCTGCTGGTACGAGTACTTCCGCAGCAGGATGTCGTCACCCCGCCGCTCCCAGCGCACCACCTGTTCCGCGATCTTGCTGCCGGCCGGGGTGAAACCGCCGAGCCCCGACGGCAGCCGCGCGATGCGGGTGATGAGGAGCATGTCGCGGTTCAGGAGCGAGTCGGGCATCTCGAAATAGTGGCTCCCGTCGACCTCGTGCACCGTCAGCATGCCGGTGTCGGTAACCGCTTCGCTCGTGATGACGTCGCCGTACGCCTCCGTCTCGTCCTCATCCGCCGAAGCCGCCCCGGGCGTCGGGCCGGTGGCCGGCCGGGAGGAAGGCGTCGAGCACGCCATGACCGTGGCCAGCGCAACGAGAAGGGGGATTCGCAGCAATCGTGAAGAACGGTGCATCTGCCTCTCCGAGAGGACGGCGGTGAGCCGGTAGGACAGCGGGTTTCGTGGAACCAAGCGAGCCCGGACAGTCGATGCAAGGATCGTCTGGTGGCGCGGGGCGTCGCCGTCTATCGTAACCGCTCCCCGACCCGAGGGTAGCGCATGCCCGATAGTTCAGGCCCCGAGGCGCGAGACGCCGGGGCACCGACAGAGGATGAACGCGCTCAGCGAGGACTGATGCGGGAGTCCGCGCTGCTTCGCCTGAGCGCGGCGATCGCGGCCTCGACGGACGAGAGCGAAGTCTGCCACAACGTCGTCGAGGGGCTCCGGTCCGACTCCCTGGGGTTCCATTTCGTGGCGATGTTCCTCATCGACGAGGACACGAACGAGCGCGTCCTGACGGCCTCGGTCGGCTGGTCGGGGTTGGCCGAAGGCTGGCGCATCCCCGCAGATGAAGGGTTGAGCGCGCTCGCGGTCCAGGAGTCCCGGCTCCGCTACACGCCCGATGTCGCCACCGAACCGCTCTACGTGCCCGGCCTGAGCTCCGGCTCGGAGGTCGATGTGCCCCTGACGATCGACGGAAGGGTCATCGGGGTCCTCGTCGTGGAGAGCGAGACCACGAGGGCGTTCGACGATGCGGATCTCGAGATCCTGTCCGCCGCCGCGAACCTGGCGGGCATCGCGATCGGCCGCGCCCGGCTGGCCGACCAGCAGGAGAGGTTGCTCGAGCGCGAGCGCCGCCAGGCCGAAGAACAGGGCGCGCTCTTCGACACGCTCGCGGATCTCTCCTCCGAGCTGGAGCTCGCCAATCTGCTCGACGCCGTCCTGCGACGCGCGGGCACCGTGCTCGGCGTCGCGGGCGGCGAACTCGCCATCTACCACGAGGGCGACGAGGAACTCGAGATTGTCGCGCACCGGGGTGCGACGGAGGTGTCGATCGGCGCGCGGTTGAAGCTCGGGCAGGGAGCGATGGGACAGGTCGCCGCGTCGCTCGAGCCCCTCGTGATCAAAGACTACGCGAATTGGCAGGGCCGTCTCGACCGCTACGAGACGACCGAAGCGCACGCCTCAGCAGTCGTGCCGCTGGTGATTCGCGGACGCCTGGTCGGCGCGATCAACTTCTGGCACTCCGACAGCGAGAAACAGTTCGCTGAGAGCGACATGCGTCTCCTCGAGCTCTTCGCCCGCCAGGCCGCCGTGGCGATCGACAACGCGCGCATCTACGCGGTGGCGCAGAATCGAAAGCAGTATTTTGAGGAACTCGTCGGAAACAGCCCGATCGCGATCGTGACGCTCGACCGGGACCACCGCGTCCTCGCCTGCAACCCCGCGTTCGAGGCCCTCTACGGGTACCGTGAGTCAGAGTTGATCGGGCAAAACCTCGACGACCACATCGCGGCGCCGGACGACCTGGCGGAAGCGCAGAAGTACACCGCTGCGGCCGGAGACCGCGCCGTGGCCGGCATCGGGCGACGACGGCGCAAGGACGGCTCGCTCGTGGACGTCCAGATTCGCGCCGTACCCGTGATCGTGGGAGGCGAGCGGGTCGGCATGATGGGTCTCTACAATGACATCAGCGAGCTGCTCGCAGCCCGGCACGACGCCGAGGCGGCGAACACGGCGAAGAGCCGTTTCCTGGCGAGCATGAGCCACGAGCTGCGCACGCCGCTGAACGCGATCATCGGCTACAGCGAGATGCTCCAGGAGGATGCCGAGGACGCGGGGCAGGACGACTTCATCCCCGACCTCGAGAAGATCCACGGGGCCGGCCGCCACCTGCTCACGCTGATCAACGACATCCTCGACCTGTCCAAGATCGAGGCCGGGAAGATGGACCTCTTCATCGAGACGTTCGATATCGGCGAAATGGTCGATGGCGTGGCGTCGACGGTGCGGCCGCTCGTGGAAAAGAACGCAAACGCGTTCGTCGTCGAGGGGGCCGACGGGCTCGGCGGAATGAGCGCCGACGTGACGCGGATCCGGCAGATCCTGCTCAACCTGCTCTCCAATGCCTCGAAGTTCACGGAGAGGGGGACGATCTCTCTCGAAGTCTCGCGAGTCGCCGGAGAGGCGGGTGCCGAGGAGGTGCAGTTCGTCGTGAGCGATACCGGGATCGGGATGACCGACGAGCAGATCGATCGGATCTTCGAGGCGTTCGCCCAGGCCGAGGCTTCGACGACCAGCAAGTTCGGCGGCACGGGGCTGGGTCTCGCGATCAGCCGCGAGTTCTGTCGGATGATGGGCGGCGACATCGAAGTGGCCAGCACGCCGGGCGAGGGCTCGATGTTCACCGTCCGGCTCCCGCGCGAAGTCGTTGCAACGAAGGAGAGCGCTGCGGACGAACCGTCATCCGTGAAGGAACCCCTCCCGAATGTCGGCTCCATGCCTGACGGGGCGAAGGTTCTCGTGATCGACGATGATCCCGCGGTGCGAGACTTGATCGAACGCACGCTGCGCAAGGAGGGGCTTCAGGTCCTGCATGCGGAAAACGGCGAGCGCGGTCTCGAGCTGGCGCGGAAGGAGAGACCGGCGGCAATCACGCTCGACGTTCTGATGCCGGGGATGGACGGATGGGCCGTCCTCGCGGCCCTGAAGGCCGATGACGAGATCTCGTCGATCCCGGTCGTCATGTTGACGATCATCGACGATCGTAATCTCGGATTCTCGCTCGGGGCCTCAGAGTTTCTCTCGAAGCCGATCGACCGCTCTCGTCTGGTCGAAGTGCTCCGTCGCCACCTCGACGAAGGTCCGGCGACGGTGCTGATCGTGGAGGACGATCAGAGCACGCGTCGTTTGATCCGTCGGACGCTGGAGGGCGAGGAGGTCGAAGTCCTCGAAGCGGAGAACGGGCGGGCCGCCCTGGAGGTGCTCGAAGGGGCGACCCCGGGGTTGATCCTCCTCGATCTGATGATGCCGGAGATGGACGGTTTCGAGTTCCTGGACGCCCTGCGCGGTCTGGACGGAGTGAGCGACGTGCCGGTCGTCGTGATTACCGCAAAGGAACTCACGGTCGAAGATCGAAGGCGTCTTAACGGCGGGGTGGAGCACGTCGTACAGAAAGGCGCGCAGGACCTCGACGACCTTCTAGGCGAAGTGAACAGGCTCGTGGCGGCTCACGCGAGTCGGGCCGGGTGATGACCGACCGGGACCCGGGGCGCGACGGCTCGCGACGGCAGGCGGCCCTTCTGCGGCTGAGCACGGCCATCGCGGCCGCCGAGAGCGAGACGGAGATCTGCGACGCCGTCGTGAACGGCCTGCGCGATCCCGCGCTGGGCTACGACTTCGTGGCGCTCCTTCTGGTCGACGCGGCTACCGGGGAACGGGTCCTCGTCGCGAGCGTCGGTTGGGACGAAGCCCCGGGCCAGTTGCGCATGAAGCCCGGTCACGGATTGAGCGAGCGACCGCTTCTCGACGGACGTCTCCACTACACGCCTCAGGTAACTGCGGACACCCGATACCTGCCGACCCGAAATCAGGGGTCCGAGGTCGATCTGCCGTTGACGGCGAACAACGAGCTGATCGGAGTGCTCGTGGTCGAAAGCGACGAGTCCGACGCCTTCGGAGAGGACGATTTCGAGATCCTCACCGCGGCCGCGAATCAGACAGGTGTCGCGATTGGACGAGCACGACTGCTCGCGGCCGAACGCAGGCGGGCGGACGAACAGGAAGCCCTGCTCGCGACGATGTCCGACCTCTCGTCACGGTTAGAGATCTCTGAGCTCCTGCAGGCGGTACTGGACCGGGCGGTGAAGTTGCTCGGGGTCAGCCACGGGGAGCTGGCCATCTACGACCCGACCACGGATGACCTCGAGATCGTCGCGAGTCACCGGGTGGGGGCCCGCGACACGACGGGCACACGCATGGAGCTCGGCGAGGGTGCGATGGGCCATGCCGCCGTCACCCGGGAGCCCCTTATCATCCCCTCCTATCAGGAGTGGAGCGGGCAGTCGGCGCAGTACGAGGAGGTCGAATTCCACGGTGTGATGGTGGCGCCGCTCGAGATGGGCGGTCAGCTCGTGGGAGCCATCGCGTTCATGGACAAGGACCCCGACCGACGATTCAGCGAGGATGATCTCAGGTTGCTCAACCTGTTCGCGCCGCAGGCGGCCGTGGCCATCGAGAACGCGCGGCTGTTCGACGCGGAGCGCCGTCGGGCCGAAGAGCAGAAGGCCCTGCTCGACACTACCCGGGATCTGGCCGGGGAACTCGAGCTGTCTCGCGTGCTGCAACGCGTTCTCGAGCGGGCGGCCGCGCTGCTCGATCTCACGGGTGCCGAGCTGGCCACGCACGACCCGGCGGATGGGGACCTCGTGATCGTCGCCAGCCACAACATGGGCACCGACGCCGTGGGTTCGCGGATGGCGCTCGGCGAAGGGGCCATGGGGCACGTGGCCGAGACGCACGAGTCTCTGATCATCCCCCGCTACCAGGAGTGGTCGCGCCGGTCGTCCAAGTACACACAGTCGACGGTGCAGACCGTCCTGGCCGCCCCCCTTCTCATCGGTCGTCGCCTCGTGGGGGTGATCGCCACGGTCCACTCCGATCCGAGCCGCGAGTTTCACGAGCAGGACCTGCGGTTGCTCAACAACTTCGCGCCTCAGGCGGCCATCGCCATCGAGAACGCTCGTCTCTACACGGCGGCGCAGCAGCAGCGGGAATACTTCGAGACGCTGGTCCAGAACAGCCCCGTCGCGATCGTCACTCTCGACAACCACCACAACTGCGTGTCGAGCAATCCCGCCTTCGCCGAACTCTTCGGCTATACGGAGGAGGACGTGAGGGGGCACAATCTGGACGAGCTCATCGCGACCGGTGACGCCCGGCGGCAGGCCGCGAGCTACTCGCAGCAGGCTCTGGACGGACCGGTGCGCGCGATCGGTCCGCGCCGGCGCAAGGACGGCAGCGAGGTCGAGGTCGAGGTGCTCGGCATGCCGGTGTTCGTCGAGGGCGAGGTCGTGGGGCTCATGGGGCTGTACCACGACGTCTCGGAGCTGCTCGATGCACGTCGCGCGGCCGAATCGGCCAACACGGCGAAGAGCCGGTTCCTGGCGAGCATGAGCCACGAGCTCCGAACGCCCCTGAACGCGATCATCGGCTACAGCGAGATGCTGCAGGAGGACGCTGAGGATGCGGGTCAGGAGGACTTCATACCCGACCTGGAGAAGATTCACTCCGCCGGCCGTCATCTCCTCACGCTGATCAACGACGTGCTCGATCTGTCGAAGATCGAGGCCGGGAAGATGGAGCTCTTCCTCGAGACCTTCGACGTGCCGGACACGATCCGGGATGTCGTGTCGACCGTGAATCCGCTTGTCGAGAAGAACGGGAACGAGTTCGTACTCGAAGTCCCGGAGGACCTGGGCGAGATGACCGCGGACGTCACGCGGATTCGACAGGTGCTCCTGAATCTGCTCTCGAACGCGTCGAAGTTCACCGAGAACGGCGCGATCACGCTCAGGGCCGAACGCGTGCCCTCGGATGGCGACGACGAAATCTTCTTCACCGTGACGGACACGGGCATCGGCATGAACGACGAGCAACTCGGACGGATCTTCGAGGCGTTCGCTCAGGCGGAGTCCTCCACGTCGAGCAAGTTCGGCGGCACCGGGCTCGGCCTGGCGATCAGCCGGAAGTTCTGTCGGATGATGGGTGGGGACATCGAGGTAACGAGCACCCCCGGAGTGGGATCGACCTTCGCCGTTCGTCTCCCGGCCGACGTGTCCGAGAAGGAGGTCGAAGCCGACGAAGCCTCGTCCGGGCCGGGTGAGACTTCGGAGGTGGACGGAGAAGGCCCGACGGTGCTCGTCATCGACGATGATCCGGCGGTCCGCGAGCTGGTGCGGCGGACGCTGCGCAAGGAGGGACTCCGCGTGGTCGAGGCCTCGACCGGCGAGGAGGGGCTCGAACTCGCTCGGAGCGCGCCCCCGGATATCGTCACGTTGGACGTGCTCATGCCGGGTCTGGACGGATGGGCCGTCCTGACCGCCCTCAAGGAGGATCCATCGCTCTCGTCCATCCCCGTCGTGATGATGTCGATCATCGACGACCGTAATCTGGGCTTTTCCCTGGGGGCCGCGGAGTACCTGTCGAAGCCGATCGACCGGGGCCGGCTGCTCGACGTCCTACGTCACTACCTCAGGGACGGCGAGGCGGGAACGGTCCTGGTAGTCGAGGACGATCCGGATACGAGAGAACTGTTGACCCGTACGCTCGACTCGGAAGGGTGGGATGTCCTGGCTGCCGAGAACGGACGCCGGGCGCTCGAGGCTGTGGGAGCAACGCCCCCGGGCCTCGTGCTGCTCGATCTGATGATGCCGGAGATGGACGGCTTCGAATTCCTCGAATCGGTGCGCGGTCGCCCGGAATGGGAGAGCGTCCCGATCGTGGTCATCACGGCCAAGGAGCTGACGGCCGACGACAGGGATCGACTGAACGGAGGCGTCGAGCAGGTGGTGCAGAAGGGGGCGCACGACGTGACCGAACTGCTGGATGAGGTCCGAACGCTCGTCGCGGAGCGCATAGTCCGATGAAGCCTGACGAGCGCACGGCGCAGGATCAGGCGGCCCATCGCCAGGGAGCGTTGCTCCGACTGACGACCCAGATCGCGGCAGCGCAGGACGAGGACGCCGTCTACCGATCCCTCGTCAATGGGCTTCAGGACGAGGCCATCGGCTACAACTTCCTGGGCGCCTTCGTCGTGGAGGAAGTGACGGGTGATCGGATCCTGAAGGCGAGTATCGGGTGGCCCGATGCGCCGGAGAACTGGCGTATTCCGCGCGGGGAGGGGCTGAGCGCGAGGGCGATCGAGGATCAGAAGCTCCATTACACGTCCGATGTGCGCGGCGAATCGGACTACCTCCCCAGCCTCGCGAGCGGATCCGAGATCGACGTGCCACTTCAGGTCAATGGACAGATGATCGGCGTGCTCGTCGTCGAGAGTTCAGAGCCGGGCGCCTTTGGTCCGGAGGATTTCGAGATCCTCACGGCGGCCGCCGACCAGGCGAGCATCGCGATCGGGCGCGCGCGCCTCCTCGAGGCCGAACGCGAACGAGTGACGGAGCATCGCGCGCTCCTCGACACGATGGCCGATCTGTCTTCGGAGCTGGAGCTCGAGCGGGTGCTCGCGGCCGTGCTGGCGCGCGCCGTCACGCTCATCGGAGTTACCGGCGGCGAGGTGGCGATATGGGATGACGACGCCCAGGAGCTGGTGATCGTCGCGAGCGAGCGCGTGGGCGTCGACTCAACGGGCGTTCGCATCGCGCTGGGCGAGGGCGCGATGGGGCACGTCGCGCAGAGTCGAGAGCCACTCATCATCCCCTCGTACCACGAGTGGCTCGGAAAGTCCGTCCAGTACGAGGACGTTCTCGTCCACTCGGTGATGGCCGCCCCGCTGCTGATCGGGCGTCGCCTCGTGGGCGCCATCGCGACCGTTCACGCCGACCCCGACCACGTCTTCGACGACGAGGACCTGCGGCTTCTCAACCTCTTCGCCCCGCAAGCCGCCATCGCGATCGAGAACGCGCGCCTCTACACCGCGGCTCAGAACCAGCGCGAGTACTTCGAGACGCTGGTTTCCAACAGCCCGGTGGCGATCGTGACGCTCGATTCGGAGCACGAGATCGTATCGTGCAACCCGGCGTTCGAGGATCTCTTCGGGTATCCCACCGAAGAGGCGGTCGGCAGAAAGCTCGACTCGCTCATCACGACGGAGGCGACCCGCTCGGAGGCGATCGGTTATACGACGGAGGCCCTGGACCGTCCTATCCACGGAATCGGGCGTCGGAACCGGAAGGACGGCTCGACCGTCGACGTCGAAGTGCTGGGTGTGCCCGTCGTTGTCGAGGGCGAGCGCGTCGGCCTGATGGGCATCTATCACGACATCACGGAGTTGCTCGAGGCCCGGCGCGAAGCGGAGGCCGCGAATAGCGCGAAGAGCACCTTCCTGGCGAGCATGAGCCACGAGCTGCGGACGCCGCTCAATGCGATCATCGGGTACAGCGAGCTTCTGCAGGAAGAGATGGAGGATCTCGGACACGGCGAGTTGACGTCCGACCTCGAGAGGATCCACACGGCAGGCAAGCACCTGCTGTCTCTGATCAACGACGTGCTCGATCTGTCGAAGATCGAGTCCGGCCGAATGGAGTTCCACTACGAGGTGTTCGCCATCGAGCAGATGCTCGACGACGTCCTGACGACGGCGAGACCGCTGGTCGAGAAGAACCGAAACGAGCTCGTTCTTCGTTTCGAAGGGAAACTGGGCGAGATGCGCAGCGATCTCACCAAGGTGCGTCAGATGCTTCTCAACCTCCTGTCGAATGCCAGCAAGTTCACGGAGGACGGGGCGGTGGTGCTCGAGGTGCGGCGCTCCGAAGGTGAGGGTGACGAGACGGTCAGCTTCGCCGTCGCCGATACCGGAATCGGCATGACGCAGGACCAGATGGATCGCGTGTTCGAGGCGTTTGCCCAGGCGGAGTCAGCGACCTCGAGCAAGTACGGCGGCACGGGTCTCGGGCTGGCGATCACGAGGAAGTTCTGTCGGATGATGGGAGGCGACCTGACTGTCGAGAGCGAGCCCGACGTCGGGTCGACGTTCACCCTGGTGCTGCCGGCGCACGGTAGCGAACAACAGCGGACGAAAGAGGACAGCTGATGCCGAAGATCCTCCTTGTCGAGGACAACGAGATGAACCGGGACATGTTGTCGCGCCGCCTGACCCGGCGGGGCTTCGAGGTGGCCATCGCGGTCGACGGTCGCGAGGGCGTGGAGCAGGCGTCCACCGGCGAATACGACCTGGTGTTGATGGACATGAGCCTCCCTGAGATCGATGGGTGGGAGGCCACGCGCCGGTTGCGGGCGAGCCCGGACACGGCGTCGCTGCCGATCATCGCGCTCACGGCCCATGCCATGGCCGGGGATCGGGAGAAAGCGCTCGAGGCGGGCTGCGACGACTACGACACGAAGCCGATCGAGCTCAAGCGCCTGCTTTCGAAGATCGAGGCACTCCTCCCAGACGGGTCATGATCCCGGACTCCGACTCCGTCGTTTCCGAGGCGGCCAAGAAGCTGCGGCACGAGCTCCGTACGCCGATCAACCACATCGTCGGCTACGCCGAGATGCTCCTCGAGGACTCCGAGGCGGAGGAGTTCGCCGATCGGCGCTCCGCGCTCGAGGAAGTGATCGCGGCCGCCGGCGAGATCCTCGGCGAGATCAATACCGCGCTGCCGCCGTCGCTGGCGGAACCGTCGGACGAAGGCGTTCGGCGGTTGTACGAGGCCTTTCAGGGACCCCGCGCGCGTGTCGTCGAGGCGACGGACCGTCTGAACGGGCTGCCGGGTGTCGCCGACGACCGGGACTTCGCGTCGGACCTGCTCAGGATTCGCGAGGCGGCCGAGAAGCTCGCCCCTCCGGACGAGGCGGATTCGAAGAGCGCGGGCCAGCATCGGGACGAGGGATCCCGCGCGGACGCGGAGGAGGGGCAGTCCCTGATCCTCGTTGTGGACGATGACGAGAACAACCGTGAGGTGCTGCGCCGTCGCCTGGAGAGGGAAGGGCACGCCACGGTCTGCGCGGAGAACGGTGTGGACGCGCTCGAGAAGGTCGCGGCACACTCGTTCGATCTCGTACTGCTCGATGTGATGATGCCCGAGATGGATGGGTACGAGACGCTCGGGCGGCTGAAGCTCGATGCCGTGACCCGGGACATCCCGGTGATCATGATCTCGGCGCTGGACGACATGCGCAGCATCGTCCGCTGCATCGAGAAGGGGGCCGAGGACTACCTGCCCAAGCCGTTCGACCCGGTGCTTCTGCGTGCGCGCATCGATGCCTCGCTCGAGAAGAAGCGGTTTCGCGATCAGGAAGTCGATTACCTGCGTCAGGTCGACCGGGTCATCGAGGCGGCCGCCTCCGTCGAGTCCGGGGCGTACGACCGTGCATCTCTGACGGAAGTCGGGCAACGAGCCGACGCGCTCGGCCGGCTCGCGCGGGTGTTCGATTCAATGGCCGGCGAGGTGCGCTCCCGTGAGATGCGACTGCGCACGCGCGTCCGCGAGCTTCGCCAGGAGATCGACGCGGCGCGTGGCTCGGTGTCGTCCACGGAAGCGTTCGAGGGCGGCCAGCTGGCTGCGGGCGAGACGCTCGCGGAACGGTACGAGATCGTCGAGTTGCTCGGTCACGGTGGAATGGGGGCGGTCTATCGCGCCCGCGACCTCGAGCTCGACGAGGACGTCGCGATAAAGATGCTGCGCCCCGAGTTCGTCGCGGATCCCGAATCGCTCGAGCGGTTCAAGACGGAGATCAAGCTCGCACGACGTATCTCGCACCCGAACGTCGTCCGCACCCACGACTTCGGCGAGACGGAGGGAGTGCGTTTCCTGACGATGGAGCTCGTCGAGGGCCTGACGCTGCGTGACCTGATCGACAGCCGGGGACAGCTCGGCGTCTCGGCGGTTCTGGCGATCGCGGCACAATTGGCCGAATCGCTCGTCATCGCGCACGCGCAGGGCGTCGTGCACCGCGACATCAAGCCTCAGAACCTCCTGCTCGATGAGGAGGGCGTGCTCAAGGTGATGGACTTCGGGGTGGCCTGCCTCTCGCAGCGATCTTCGAACCTGACACAGGCCGGGGCGATCATCGGTACACCGGCATACATGTCGCCCGAGCAGCTGATCGGCGAGCACGTGGATGAGCGGAGCGACCTCTACTCGGTAGGCGTCGTGCTATACGAGTGCCTGTCGGGGCGCCCTCCGCTCGACGGCAGCTCGCCGATCACATTGATCGCGAAGGTGCTGCGCGAAGACCCGCCGCCGCTCGGTGAGCTGACGGAAGGCGTGCCCGAAGCGGTGGCCGCACTCATCCACCGCCTGCTCGCGAAGAACCCGAACGATCGAATCGCCAGTGCCGCGACACTGGGAGGCGAACTGGCGCGGATGAACTAGCCGTTCAGGCCGAAGCGGCCGCGGCCTTCGTGCGTCGCCCGGGTCGCGGTTCCCTGAACTTCTCGCGGTACTTCGTCTCGAGGATCCGATGCGCCGGGATACCTATGGCAGCCGGAAGCACCCAGGGAACGAGCTGCCAGACACCCGGAAGCTCGTACCCGACGATCCTGCCCGACCCGAAGACGGCGAACGCCGTGTGAAACGCGATGCCCGCCCCGATCATGTTGCCCAGGTGAGAGTAGAACCAGGTCATGCGCTCGCCGACCGGCCGCGTCATGTGCTCGATCATCGTCTTTCCCTGCATGAAACCCAGGGGGCTGAGCGAGAGGAGGACGATCGAGAGATCCGTCCACACCACGAGCGCGAAGGCCACCACGCTTACCGACCCCACGATGGACCCGACTGCCAGCGCCATATGGGGAGCCGTGCGCATCCTGCTGAAGTCCTTGGTGCGTGTCGAACGCACGCCGTGTCGAACGGACGCGAACGTGACCGTCCCGAGATACGCCAGGAAGATCAGGAAACCGAACGGCTGCTCGTTTCCGGCGAGTGACGCGCCCCCGAGGAGGGCGAAGATGAGGCGGCCGAGCGCGTTGAACACCGCCGAACCGGCGACGAGATACGCCGCCCACTCGAATACGCGTCCGGCCTTCTTGTGGACGCCTCCCCCCTTCTTCGTGATCACCGGGACCCAGAACGCCGCGAGCCCCGTGAAACCGACGATCATGTGAACCCAGCGGATGCCATCGAACAGCGATTCCATCATGCGACTCCTGTTGCGTTTGCCCTGGTCGTTTCACGGGCGGCCAGATCTGTCAGCGTCTCATCGCACCACGCGAGTCGGGCTTCGGCGACCAGCACGCCGGCTCGGAGCGCTGCGTAGCGGTGGTACTGCTCGTGAGATACGTCCTCGAGCGATGGGCAATCGTGCCTCATCATCTCCTCGATCGTTCGGTACACCGCCAGTCGCTCCTCGAGGCTCCGTCTGAGCCCGAGCAGAAATCGGTGGGTTTCGTCGGGGTCACCCAGCTCGCCGAGGAAGTAGAACTGCGCGATGTGCGGCAGGCGCGAGTGGCCGAGCTTGGGCTCTTCGCGCAGCCACGCCGCCAGCGCCTCCGTGCCGGCCGGCGTCCGTTCGTACACGCGGCGGTTCGGCCCCCGTTCGGACGGTACCTCACGAGAGGCCAGGTGCCCTTTCTTCTCGAGCCGTTTCAGCGTGGGGTAGATCTGGCTGAGCTCTGCGCTCCAGAAGAGCCGGGCGCTGGATTCGAATTCGCGTCCCAGGTCGTATCCGGCTGCGGGGCGTTCCAGCATTCCCAGCAGGATGTGATCGAGCGACATCGCCTTTTCCTTTGCTATGTAACAGTTACTATAGCAATAATGCTATAGCTACGTGGCGGCGTCCGAAAGGGTTTCGCGCGGCCGCTTATGGGCGCACCGTACGCCATGTCTCGGACACTGAACTTCGCCGCAGTTCTCACCCCCGATGGGATCGAACGGGATCGCGCGATCACGATCGACTCCGAAGGAACGATCCTCGGGGTTTCACGGGGGAGTGCGCCCTACGACGGGTTCCTCGCCCTTCCGGGGTTACCCAACGCGCATTCCCACGCCTTTCAGCGGGCGCTCACGGGGCGGGGAGAGGCGGCCCGCGGCTCGGATTCGTTCTGGACCTGGCGCGAAGAGATGTACCGGCTAGCGAATACCATGGATGCCGACGACGTGCACGCCGTGGCGCGGTTCGCCTTCGGCGAGATGCTCGCCGGCGGATTCACCCACCTAGCCGAGTTCCATTACCTGCTGCATGGCGTGGACGGCAGCCGTGGTCGCGAGATGACCGACGCGGTGGTCCGCGCTGCCGGGGACGCGGGCCTCCCGATCACGCTGCTCCCCGTCTACTACCGGACCTCGGGTTTCGACGGCGCGGCGGCCCGCCCCGAGCAGCATCGCTTCGTCCATGATTCGGTGGGGGACTATCTGGAGGCGCTGTCGGAACTCAAGGACCTCGCCGGGGGAGCGGCTCCCCATTCGCTGCGAGCGTCGCCGCCGGGTGACCTGGCCGATCTCCTCGCCGGCGTCGATGAAATCCTCGGCCCCGGCGTTCCAATCCATATCCACGTGAGCGAGCAGACGGGAGAGGTGGAGGAGTGCCTCGAACGATTCGGAGCCACACCGATCGACCTCCTCTTCGATCACGTGGATGCCAATGCTCGCTGGAACCTGGTTCACGCGACTCACGCCACGGGCACCGAGCGCGAGGCGATGCGCTCCGCGGGGACGACCGTCGTTCTCTGCCCGCTGACCGAAGCCTATCTCGGCGACGGCCTGTTCGAGGCGAGAGAGCACGCGAACCGCGGCGGATCGATGGCGGTCGGAACCGACTCTAACGTCCGCATCTCGGCCATCGAAGAGCTCCGGACGCTGGAGTATGGTCAGCGACTGCGGGACCGCTTGCGGGCCCGTCTCGGGACAGAGGCGGGTGTCGGTGCACCGCTATGGGAGCGGTTAGCGGCCGGGGGCGCGGCGGCGGCAGGCATTCGCGCCGGGGCGATCACCCCGGGCTCGCGGGCCGACTTCGTGGTGCTGGACGGCGAGAGCCCGACGTTCGCCGGTCACGAGCCCGAGTCGGCGCTCGACGCCTGGCTCGTGGGTGGGGACGCGGGCGATCTGGCGGCGACCTACGTCGCGGGCCGCCGGGTGGTCGACCACGGGGTGAGCGAGTCGGATGCCGACGCCCACGCCCGATTCTCGGCCGTCATGAAGAAGCTGGGGACGCGGCCCGGCGCCTGAACGGTCGCCGGGCCGGTGGCCCCGCGATTCGTCTCAGGCGGCGTCCTGCTCGAGGTCCATAGACCATTCGCCGCGCGTCGCGAGGCCGTTCATTCGGGCGCGGTGCCTGAACGCCGCCTGGGCGGCCGGTACGTTGCCCCCGTTGCCGCCCCACGCCTGGAGCGGTGCCGCCTGCAGGGCCCGTCCGTACGAGAAGCTCAGGTTCCACGGCATGTCGTAGCCCGCGTTCATCGCGCTCAGGTGAGACGTAGCCTCGATGTCGGACTGTCCCCCGGACAGGAACACGACGCTGGGGACGGCCGCCGGCACGGCCCGCTTGAGGCAGCGCACGGTCTTCTCGGCCACTTCCTCCACGCCCGCCTGCGTACCGCAGAGCTTCCCGGACAGAATCATGTTGGGCTTGAGGACGGAACCCTCGAGCGACACGCGCTGCTCGAAGAGCGCCGCGTACGTCCGCTTCAGCGTCGCCTCGGTCACCTCGAAGCAGCGATCGATATCGTGGTCGCCGTCCATCAGCACCTCGGGCTCCACGATCGGGACGAGCCCCTGCTCCTGACTCAACGCCGCCATGCGGGCCAGGGCGTGGGCATTCGCGCCAATGCAGTACCAGCTCGGAATGGATGTGTCGCCACCCCGCCCGATGTCTATGACCGCGCGCCACTTCGTGAAGCGGGCCCCGAGATCGTAGTACTCGGCCAGTCGCTCGCGGAGACCATCGAGACCCTCGGTCACCTTCTCGCCGGGCGCCCCGGCAAGGTCCTTCGCGCCCGCGTCGATCTTGATGCCGGGGATCGAGCCCGCGTCCGTGATCAGCTGGACCAGGGGCGTTCCGTCCCGTGCCGACTGCCGAATTGTCTCATCGAAGAGGATCACGCCAGAGATGCGCTCCTGCAACGCATCCGTCGTGCGGAAGAGCATCTCCCGGTAGTCGCGCCGATTGTCCGCAGTCGACTCGACTCCGATGCTGTCGAAACGCTTGGCGATCGTTCCCGAACTCTCGTCAGCGGCGAGAATTCCCTTGCCCGTGGCGCCCATTGCGTGGGCGACCTCGACGAGCTGCTGGTTCATGTAGTCCTCCGCGTATTCGAATGCCTGGATCTCGAACGTCATTCGGCCCGGGTGCGCCGATCGAGCCGGCGGACCTCGGGACAGACCGGGTCTGCAAGAAGACTGCCCGAAGGCGGCCCTGCTGATCGCGGTCGTCGAACCTGTTAGAATCCCGAATCTGGGCGACCGGTAAGGCAGGCGTCAACGCGAAGAGAGGGAGGCGGACGGGTGAGCGACGGACCTCACGACCGGGTCGAACGATGGCTCCTCGGCTGGTCGCGCGTGGTGCGCGGCCGGGCGCGCCTCATCGTCGGGCTGACCCCGGTCGTGACCGCACTCCTCGGCTGGTATGCAGCCGCGACCCTCCGCGTCGACACCGACACCTCCCGAATGGTCTCCGACGAGCTCGAATTCCGGCGTGTCTTTGCGGACTATCAGGCCGCTTTCGCCGGATCGGCGGACCCCGAGTTCGTGGTCATCATCGATGGGTCGACACCGGCCCTGGCCGATCGGGCGGCGAAACTCCTCGTCGAGGCAATCGGCGCGGACCCGATGTTCGCCAGCGTCCACGCCGATGGTGTCGGCGAGTTCTGGGATCGCCATGGGCTCATGTACATGCCCGCGGACTCACTCGAGCGCCTCGTCGACCGCGTCGAGGAGGCCGCACCTCTACTGAGGGACCTCGAGGCGGATCCGACGCTGGCCGGGCTCGCCGACGGGATCTCCGGGGCTCCGGACGACCTCGATCTGGCCCCGGTTCTGGGGCTGCTCGCCGCAGCGGCGTACGGAGCGTCCGAGGGGAGTTTCTCGCCGGCTCCCTGGAGTGCCCTCTTCCAGGGGAGGGCACCCGATGCGAGCGAGTCCCGACGAACCGTGACCGTGCGGCCCCGACTCGAGTTCGAGAACCGCGTGCCGGGACGGGAGGCGACGGATCGAGTGCGCGAAATGGCGCGGGACCTCGGGCTCAGCGAACGCACAGGCGTTCGCATCCGGTTGACCGGGACGGTCGCCATCGAGTCGGAGGAGATCGTCGACGCCGTCGATGGCGTCGCGCAGTCGGGGTTCCTGGCCCTCCTGCTCGTGTCGTTGTTCCTCTTCCTCGCCCTCCGATCGGGCCGGATGATTGCGGCCGCGCTCATCACGCTCGCTGCCGGGCTCGTCGCCACGGCCGCGGCGGCAGCCCTCCTCGTGGGAAGTCTCAACCTGATCTCGGTCGCCTTCGCGGTTCTCTACATCGGCCTCGGGATCGACTACGCGATCCATCTGTGTCTGCGATACGCGGCGCGACGCTCCGGCGGGCTCGACGAAGCCGCAGCGGTGGACGCGGCGGTCAGTGAGGTCGGATCGTCCCTGGCGCTGTCGGCGCTGACGACGGCCGCCTGTTTCCTGGCCTTCGTTCCCACGCGCTTCACCGGCGTCTCGGAGCTCGGGATTATCGGGGCTGCCGGGATGCTCGTGAGCTTTCTCGCCACGATCACGGTCTTGCCCGCGCTGCTCGTCGTCTTCGCCCCCGCGGCAGAGACGTTGCCCCCGGCCGGCGGGCTGCCCGGGCTGGGTCGCTGGGTGAGTCGCTGGCGGCGACCGATCGTGCTGGGCACCCTCGCCTTCTCTCTCGTCATGCTGGCGGGGCTGCCACGAGCAAGGTTCGATCACAACGCGTTGAATTTGAGGGATCCGGCGAGCGAATCGGTAGTGACCTACCGCGAGCTACTGGCCGACCCCCAGGCGAAGCCGCTGACTGTCTCGGTACTGAGGTCGGACTCCGGGAGCGTCGTCGACGTCGCCGAGTCCGTCGCGAGTCTGGACGTGGCGGACGGGACGAGGAGCGTCTTCGATTTCGTCCCGGACGATCAGGAGCGGAAGCTCGCGCTGCTGCACCGCATGGCCGGGATACTAACCGTGGATGCGGTGAGGGGCCCCGGCCCGGACGTCGAATTCGCGGTCGCGTCGGACCCGCCGCTCGAGCGCCTGATCGGTACGCTGCATGACCTGCGGTGGCGGGGATCCGACGACGAGGTCGCCGTCGCCCGGGCCCTGTTTCACCTGCTTCGCCGATGGGAGCGTCGGGTAGCGGACTGGCCCGCCGATAGCCGGGCGGAGCACGTCGATGAGCTGGAGCGGGCGCTGCTCGGCTCGCTCACGGACCAGATCGCGAGGCTGCGGGGCGCGGGTGGTGCCTCGAGCGTGACCTTGGAAGATCTTCCCGAAGACCTCCGGTCGCAGTGGATCGGATCCGGGGGCCGTTATCGGGTCGATGTCCTGCCCGCGGTACCCCTGATCGAGAACGAGCCGCTGCAGGCCTTCGTGGACGGGGTGAGAGAGCGACTTCCCGACGCGACGGGAAGCGCAGTGAGCGAGCTCGAGACGGGCCGAGTCGCGGCGGCAGCGTTTCGGTCGGCGCTAGGCTTCGCCGGTCTCGCCACGATCGTGCTGCTCTCGATCCTCCAGCGGGAGGTCCGGGTCGTTCTCTATGTCGCCGGCCCGCTCCTGCTCGCCGCCATATGGACCGCGGGGCTGACGGGGTGGCTCGACACGCCGTTCAATTTCGCGAACGTGATCGCCCTCCCGCTCCTTCTCGGCGTAGGTGTCGACAACGGGATCCACATGGTTCACCAGGCGCGAATCGGGCGTACCCGACATCGCGATCCGATGATGGCCTCGACTTCGCGAGCCGTCCTGTTCGCCACGCTCACGACCATGGCGAGCTTCGGAAACCTCGCCTTCGCGATGCACCTCGGGATGGCCAGCATGGGTCGGCTGCTGACCCTGGGGATGTCGTGCGTGCTGATCGCGACCCTGGTGCTACTGCCCGCGATCATACCGCCAACGGAAAAGGCGACCGAAGCTGGTTGACTCCGGTCGCCTTAGTCCGAGCTAAAGGCCCGCATGGGTGCGAGCGCAGGGGATCAACCCGGACTCGGGTCCCCGCGCAGGGTCCACGTCGCCGGCGTAACCGGTTGAGCGACGACGTCCTCGGTCTCCTGCGTGAGGAGCGGTCCCGGATCCGTCGTCTCGAGGTGCTGCGCCTGCAGATCGTAGCACCCGGCCTCGACGGTGAAGTCCTTCTGCGCACCCGGCTGGATCGTTCCCTCGACCGGGTCGGTCGGCAGGAGGTCCTCGCTCCAGTCGACCGTGCCGCACGCTCTCACACGGAAGAAGAGCACCGGTCCCTGCAGCTGATTGTCGACCCGAATCGTCGACGGATTCTCAAACTCCGGGCCCGCAGGCGTACTCTCAGAGCAGGCCCCGACGGCCACCAGAAGCGCGAGTGCTCCGAGCCGTCTCGCGAACCGCGTGAACTTCCTGTCCTTCATACGTATCAACCTCCATTTACGCGCCAGCCGCGAACGCTCTCGCGAACAACGCATCAAAATACCCGGTCGGTTTGTGGAGTCCAGCCACACTCCCGATCTTCCTAACCCCGATCCGGCGACAACCGTTGCCATCGGCCAGACGGATTCACTCAATAACGCGTAACGGAGCCCGTGACGGACAACCCACGCGTCTGGTACCACACCTTCGGGTGCAAGGCGAACCAGTACGACACCGAACGCATGCGTCAGGAACTGGAGAGCCGCGGCGCGAGCACCGCGACGATCCCCGAGCACGCGGACGTCGCCGTGATCAACACTTGCACGGTAACGAACCAGGCGGACGCGAACGCCCGCCATCTGATTCGCCGGCTGCGCCGCGAGCGACCGGACGTGCGGATCGTCGTGGCCGGGTGTTCCACAGCCCTGCGCGAGGCGGATTACGTCGACATGCCCGAGACGGATGGCGTCGTCGCCGGGCAGGATCCGTCGCTCGTCGCGGGCACGCTCGTCGAGCTCGGACTGGTGCCCGAGAGCGTCGTGCGCAGAAGTCCGCTCGAGCGCAACGTCAGGGGGACGCGAGGCTGGCTGAAGGTCCAGGACGGTTGTGACCGAAAGTGCTCGTTTTGCGCGACCCGTGTTGCCCGGGGCGACTCCGTATCGCGGTCACTCGACGAGGTCGTCGCCGAGGCCCGTGCGCTCGCGCGCCACCATCCCGAGCTGGTCATCACGGGGATTCACATCGGGCACTACGGTCTCGATCTGGACGGAGACGTCACTCTCGCAGACCTGTGTCGGCGGCTTCTCGAGGCCGTGCCGGTGCGGCTTCGCCTCTCATCGATCGAGGCGACGGAGATCGACGACATACTGGTCGGTCTGATGCAGGAGTCGCGTGGACAGCTCGCACCCCATCTCCACGTGCCGATGCAGAGCGGGTCGGACGCGGTTCTGCGGGCGATGCGACGCTGGCACACGCGAGACGCATATCGTTCGCGAATGTTCGACATCGCGGCTCGCATCCAGCCTCTGGGCCTGGGGGCCGACATCATCGTGGGGTTCCCGGGCGAGACGGCGCTGGACCATGCGGATACGCGGGCTCTCGTGGAGGATCTGCCGTTCACTTACCTGCACGTCTTTCCGTACTCCGTTCGGGACCGAACCGTCGCGTCGACCCTGCCGGATCGTGTCCCCGGCGACGTGGCGGCCGAACGATCCCGCGAGCTGCGAGAGATCGGTCTCGCGAAGGGGGAGGCGCATCGCGCCGCTCGGGTCGGGGGTGCGGCGGACGTCATCGTCGAGACGGTCGACGCGGACAGCGCAACCGCGCGAGGTCTAACCGGCGACTACATGCGCGTCGACGTGCGCGGACCGTTCCGTGCCGGGGACAGGTTCACCGCGGCGCTGACAGACGGCGGCGATCGCCTCGTCGCGGTTGGTGCGGTGGGTGAAGAGGCGATCCACCAGGGTTCCTCGCCCATCTCCTAGTCGGCGGCGATCTCCGGTACGTCGGGCTCCGGAATCGCGCGCGGGCTCGCGAGAGACTCTCCCCCGTCCACGACGAAGACCTGCCCCGTGATCCAGTCCCCGGCCGGCGAGACCAGATAGGTTACCATGTTGCCGATGTCCTCCGGCACGCCCACGCGGCCCACGGGGATGAACTTCGCGGCGAAGCCGTCGATCGCCCGTTCACCGAACATGTCCTGCGTGTCTTTGCTCGGCTTCGCGAAGGCCTGCTTCACCCCTTCCGTCGGAATGGGGCCAGGTGCGACCGCGTTCATCGTGATGCCGTGACGCGCCCATTCGAGAGCCAGCGTCCGGGTCAGCGCGTCGACGCCCGCCTTGGCGGCGGTCGCGTGCGCCATCAGGGGCCAGCCCCGGTAATGGAGGGTCATCGAGGTGGACACGATCCGGCCGTATCCCTGCTCGGACATGATCGGGAACGCCGCCTGGCACCCGTAGAAAGTCCCGAACAGGTCGATCTCCACGACCGCCCTCCACGCGTTGGGCGACAGCGACTCGCTTCGGGCGTAGAAGTTTCCGGCCGCGTTGTTGACCAGGATGTCGACGCTGCCGAGCTCCCCGCGGGCCTCGTTCATCGCGGTCTTCAGGGCGTCGGGATCGCGCACGTCTCCGGCGTACGTGTGCACCCGGACCCCATGCGCCTCCTGCAGGCGCCCGGCGGCCACCTGAAGCCGTTCCGCGCTGCGGCTGAAGATCGCCAGGTCCGCCCCGGCCGAAGCCAGGCGGTCGGAGATGCCGTACCCGATTCCGCTCCCGCCGCCGGTGATGAACGCGACGCGACCGTCGAGCAATCCCTCGGCGAAGACGCCGCCCGTCCGAGGCACGGTCACCGGGTTCTCACTACTTTGGGCCCCCCGGATCGTTGATCCGGCTCACCCGAAGATCGGAGAAGTTCGTATTCAACACGTTGCCAGGAGGCAGGCATGGCCGTCGCAAAAGTCATCGAGATTCTCGCTGAGTCCGAGTCCGGTTGGGAGGACGCCGCTCGCAAAGCCGTCGCAGAGGCTTCCGAGACCGTCCACGATATCAGGCATCTGTGGGTCGACGGCATGCAGGCCGAGGTCGAAGGCGGCCAGATCACGAAGTACCGTCTGAACGCCAAGGTCACGTTCATCGTGCGCGACAGCCGCGACTGATCGGCCACAGCCGAGACTGATCCCGGAGTCCGGGTCGGAGCGACCCCAGCTTCGACCCGGTCCGCCCGCTTCACCGGAACATGCTGCGCACGACGAACCAGACGTTGGCCGGCCGTTCCGCCAGACGCCGCATGTACCAGGGGAACCACGCCCCACCGTAGCTGATCAACACCCGAAGAGGGATCCCCTTCTCCACGAGACCGTCCTGATCCTTCGCGGCGATTCCGTATAGCATTTCGAATTCGAAGCGGTCACGCGATATGCCCAGCTGCCCGACGCGCGAACTGAGCCAGCCGACCAGCTCCGCGTCGTGCGTTCCGAAGCCCACGAAGCCCTCCCCGCCGTCCGCGAGGTGTCCGAGCAGGACGTCGGCCAGGTCGCGATACGCGGCGTCCACGTCGGACTTGTCCGGGTAGGCCAGGTCGGCGGGCTCGGCGTAGGCGCCCTTCACGAGCCGGATCCGGGGTGCGAGATCGAGCAGGCTCGCCAGATCTGCCGGCGTTCGTCTCAGGTACGACTGGAGACACAGGCCCACGTTCACGTGACGCTCCTTGAGCGCCCGATACAGGTCGAGTGTCGGTTCCGTGTAGTCCGATCCTTCCATGTCGACCCACAGCGTCCCATGACCTTCCGCGTGTGCGGCCAGCCGTGACGCGTTCTCGAGGACGAGCGCCGGGTCCTGGTCGAGCCCCAGGTGCGTCGGCTTGATCGAGATCTCGAGGTCGAGGCCCCGCTCTTCGGCCAGGTCCATCGCGTGCACGTACTCGTCGACGATCGCGCGCGTCTGCTCGGCGGTCTCGAGGTTCTCTCCGAGCATGGTCACGATCACCGGGATGCCGCGTTCGCCCAGGACCGCCGACTCCCGCATGGTGTCGTCCAGGGTCTCGCCCGGCATGAACCGCCGAACGGCTCGTTGCACGAAGCGTCTGCGCGGGAGCGACTCCGCGAGCGTCGGATTCGTGGACGCCCAGAGCAGCGCGCCGCGCATGAGACTCACCGCACCCCCCAATCGTCTTCTGATACCTCGAACCCGATCCACATGCCCGTAGCGGCGTGTGCCGGGACGAGACATACGAGCGCGAAACTGCCCGTCCGGTCCACGTGGAACGTGATCGACTCGGACTCGCCACGCGCGGTGGACTCCGTCGCCGACGTCGCCATCGACGTCATTGCGCCGTCGAAGGCCGGATCGACCCGGTCGAACGCGATCGGGAAACCGCGGTTGGGCGGAGCGAGAACGGCTAGGCTGTGCCGATTGACGGGGTCGTCGTTGGAGAAGTTGATCGTGACGTCGTGGGCCAGCGGGACCACGACGGTCACGTCGCCGTAGGCGTGGCCGTTGAAGTTCCACCCGTCGTTCTCCCCTCCGTCGCCGGCGAGGATCTCGATCGTGGCGGAACCCGATTCATGATCGACGGCCAGCCAGCCTGAGCCGGCCGGGTCGTCGGAGGGTGCCCCGGCGGACGTGGTGGCGGGTGTCGGGGTTGAGCCCGGCTCCCCCGCCTCCTCCACGTCGCCGCAGGCGACGGCGACGAGCGCGGCCAGCGTTGCCGGCCAGAGCGTCGCCTTCACGTGCCGCCGGGTCAGTGACTCAGCGAATACACATACGCCGCGACCGCCCGGACATCGTCATCCGAGATGGTCGAGCCGCCCTTCGCCATCATAGGAGCGGCCGCCTCTATCGGATCGGCGACGCCTTCCATGACGACCTGAATGATCCCCTCGTAGGTCCCATCGGTGTTCAGCCAGACGTCGTCCGTGAGATTCGGACCGAGCTGCGGGACGCCCGTGGCCGTGGGGCCGTGGCACGAGAAGCAGAGACCCGTGCTGCTGAAGATCGTCTGGCCGACCGCGACCATGTCGGCCGTCGCGCCCTCGGGCACGGCGCCGGCAGCGGCCGGCTCGTCGCCCGCCGGAGCGGCCGGAGGAGTCGTCGTCGCCGCCGGAGCCGGAGCGGCTGCCGGAGCCGGAGCGGGAGTGCTCGACGAGCTGCTGTCCGTGTCGCCGCCACCGCAGGCAATGAGGGCCAGCGCCATGACTCCGGCGAGGCTCGTGGATGCGTATCGCTTCATGTTCTCATCTCACTTCTTTGGGACCACGTGCACGTTTGTTCTCGCGACCCGCCGGCTAACCGGCGGCCGCTTTCAAGGTGGACGGAATATACCCGATATCCGCCGATCGGAAACTTTTGGTCCGACATCGGGTCGCCGTTGCTGGCGATCCGGGTCCGGGGGCCCCATACTCAATGTGCCTCGCGGCTTTTGTCTGCCGCTCGAGCCCGCGTTCCTCCGGCAAGCCAACACGACCGGACCATCGGAAGCGGGACTTCTTCGGGCGCGACGTTTGTTTCCCCGCCGCGCGGATTCCAGCACCCCGCAGCAAGAAGTTCGATTCATGCGGAGGCTGGTCCTCGAAGAGCCTTAACAAGACCAGTAAGAGATGACGACGTGACGAACGACCAATCACAGGGTTCCGGCGGCCAGCGCCAGGGCAACCAGTCCGGCGGTGGCGGCAGCGGAGGCGGCGGTGGCAAGGGTAAGGGCTCCGGGCCGCGGCGACGCCGACGAGGGGGCGGTGGAAACCGCGCCAAGGGCGGCGGCGGGAACCAGGGCCAGGGCGGCGGAAATCGCCAGGGCGGACAGGGGCAAGGCAAGAAGCGCTCGCGACGCAGGCGAGGGAAGGGCGGAGGCAGGGGTGGCGGTGGCGGTCAGCAGGTAACCATGACGCCCGATCCGGACCGGCCGCTCGACGAGTATCTAGGCGTGCTGGAGCGGCTCGGGAACGGAGCCGGGTTCGTCCGTCGCAAGGATGCCGGATATACGCCCAGCGACGATGACATCTACGTGAGCCCCAAGGTCGTCGCGAAGTACGATCTCAGATCCGGCGACGAGATCTGTGGTCAGGCGGGCAAGCCGCCTCGCCCCGGCAAGAGCGCTCCGCTAAGACACCTCCATACGGTGAACGGCTTCCCGCCCGAAGACCTCGGTCACCGACCGCAGTTCAGCCGCCTGAGCGCCCTGCACCCGAATCGCCAGCTCGTGCTGGAGTGCGGCCTCGAACGAAACGGGCAAGCCGACTACACGAACCGGATCATCGACCTCATCTGCCCGCTCGGCGTCGGCCAGCGCGCGTTGATCGTGGCACCCGCGAAGGCCGGCAAGACGATGGTCCTGCAGGCCATCGCCGAGGGGATCTCGAAGAACAACCCCGAGGTGAAGATCTTCATCCTTCTGGTAGACGAGCGGCCGGAAGAAGTGACCGAAATGGAGGCCACCGGGCTCGGCGAGGTCGTTGCGTCCAGCTTCGACTATCCTGCCGAACGACACGTCCAGGTCGCGGAGATCACCCTCGAACGCGCCCGTCGCCTCGCCGAGCTCGGACAGGACGTCGTCCTGATTCTCGACTCGATCACGCGTCTCGCTCGGGCATACAACACCACCGAGGAGGGCAGCGGTCGGACCCTCACGGGGGGGATCGACGCGAACTCGCTAGAGAAGCCGAAGCGCTTCTTCGGCAGCGCGCGGTTCGTCGATCCGGCGAAAGGCGGCGGGTCGCTGACGATCATCGCCACCGCGCTCATCGATACCGGGTCGCGAGCCGACCAGGTGATTTTCGAGGAGTTCAAGGGGACCGGTAACAGCGAGCTGGTTCTGAGTCGCGAACTGTCCGACCGCCGGATCTATCCGGCGATCGATGTCGACGCGAGCGCCACCCGTCGCGAGGAGCTGCTGCTGGAGGACGAGGCCCTCACGGTCTCACAGGCGATGCGGCGGGAACTCGCGGGCTATGCTCCGGTCGAGGCGATGTCCGAGGTGCTCGGATTGATGCGCGCGACGGAGTCGAACGCGGAGCTCATTGCGAAGCTGACGAAGCGGATTCAGCTCGGCAGGTAGCCGGTCCGCGTCTTCCGTGGCTAGTCGGCGTCCCCGGACGTGTTCGTCTCCGCGAGTTCGGCCTCGGCGCGAATTCGCGCCCGGCTCGCCTCGCGACCGGCGTAGTGGATGATCTCCCACGCGGAGGCTTCGATCAGCCCCAGTTCCCGCTTGTCGAGGCGAGCGCGCTGAAACAGCTGACGGAAGCTCCGCATCTTCGGGATCGGGTCCAGCCCGCCGAACAGACCGATGTCCTCCATCGCGCGCTGCCATAGACCGAAGAAGCGCTCGAGCTCTTCGTGGTTCGCCGCCGCCATCTCGCCATGCTTCTTCGACGTGAGATCCCGGCCGTCGATCTGTTCGCCGAGCGCCGCCTTGCGCCATTCGTAGAACAGCACGACCGCGGCGTGGCCGATGTTCATGGACGAATGGTCCGAGGTGGGGATCCTGACGAGACCGTGGCACAGGTCGATTTGCTCGTTCGAGAGGCCCCGGTCCTCCCGGCCGAACAAGAGCGCCACCCTGTCCGGGTGGGCGGTGAGTTCTCGCGCCGCCTCTTCGGGCCCGAACCAGTCCTGCTTCACCGTTCGGCGACGGGCGGTCGCGCCGACCACGTACGCGCAGTCCGCCAGGGCCGCGGGGAGATCGTCGAACAGCTCGACCGCCTCGACGAGGTCCTCCGTGTCGTGCGCGATGCCCGAGATGCGCCAGGTATCGAACTCGGCGGGTCGGACGAGGCGGAGTCGGGAAAGCCCCATGTTCTTCATCGCGCGGATGATCAGCGCGATGTTCACGAGGTCCTGCGACTCGTTCAGGACGACGACGGTCCTGTCGAGCGGATTCACAGTGGGCCCCTCACTCCTTCGAGAGACCCTCCGGCTTCGAGCCCTTCCATTTGCGGCCACGTCGGGGCCGCAGGGCGGGGTAGCCCGACTCGCCGCACTCGGGGCATTCCTCGGTGTAGGCTCCGATCTCGGCCCCGCACACCGCGCAGTGCACGCCGACCTCATCGGGCTCGAAGGAGAGCGCGTGTCCGCACTTCTGACAGGTCTGGTCGGTCGGGCCGACCGGCTCGCCGCACTCCGTGCAGTCCATCCGTTTCTCTTCTATCGGTGCCTCCCGGTTCTGCACTACACGTCTCGCATGCTCGAAACCAACGAATCGCGCCCGACTGCCACCGCGTACAGCAGGAAAGCGTCGGCACCGGTAACTTGGCGGCGCGAATCCCGGGGTCCGGCCGACGAGGCCGTTCCCGACGGCCGCACAAGCTACACCGGAGAAGCCGATGGGGCATGATCCCCACGACGAAGATGACATAGAGGAACTCGACCCGATCGACCTGATCGAGCTTCCGGACACGCCGACCGTGCGTAAGCTGAGTCCGCTCGTCTGGTTCATGAGCGGGCTGATGATCGTGATGGGGATCGTCACATCGATCCTGATTCTCCAGGGGTTCGAGTCGAACAGCTATCTGTACCTGGCGTTCTACTCGATCCCGGCGAATACGGCGATCTCGGTCTTTCCACACGAGCCGGTCCTGATCTACTTCGGTAAGGTCGGCGAGCTCCTCCCGACCGCGTTCTGGGCTTCCCTGGGGACCCTGGTCGCCGGTGTGATGGATCACACCGTCTTCGTTCAGGTGCTCAACCACGAGAACATCAAGGCCTACAAGGACAAGAAGTTCTACCGAAAGGTCATGAACTACTTCCTCAAATGGCCATTCCTTACGCTGGTTCTGACGGGATTCACGCCGATTCCGTTCTTTCCCTTCAAGTTCCTGGCGTTCTCGGTCGGGTACCCGATGTGGAAGTACGTAACCGCTTTGCTGGTCGCTCGTTTTCCACGCTATTACCTTTACGCCCTGCTCGGGGCGACGATTCCGATCCCCAATTGGGTGCTGATTCTCAGCGTCGTGATCATCTTCGGGTTGTACGGCATCAAGGCGGTGCCCATGGCGATCGACAAGCTGAAGGCGAGGCGCGCCCGCAAGGCCGAGCAGGCCACGTAGTACAGGACAGACATTGTTTTCGACGCGCCGCTCGTCGGTCTCAGGCCGCGGGCGGTTCGATACATGAGGGAGTGGGATGCCGAATATTTCCGGTTCGATGGCCGCGCGGATGCTGGCGCGCGGTGTCCGAAACAAGATGCAGAACAAGCCGCTGTCGGTCTCGTTCGAGATCACGCATTCATGCACGGCGAACTGCTGGCACTGCAACTGGGGCGGGCCGATCAAGGAGGAGCGTCTCGGGGCGGCCGAGTACCGCGCCATCTCGGAAGAGCTCCGGCCCGTCGTCTCCCACGCTTCCGGCGGAGAGCCGCTCGCTCGAGGCGACGTCTACGAGATCGTCGATGCCCTGAGCAACAAGGGCGGGCTTCCCTGGATGATCGTCGTCACGAACTCGTCCAACCTGACCCCTGAGCGGTTCTTCAAGCTCAAGGACAACGGGATGCACCAGCTGTCGACCTCGTTGGACTTCCCGGACGAGCGCCACGACGAGTTTCGACGCATTCCCGGTCTGTTCCAGCGCATGTCCGAGGTCGTCCCCGAGATCGCGCGGACGAGCAAGGAAAGCGAAGACATCGTCCTCAACGTCTGCATCACGGCGTGGAACTACAAGGATCTCGGGGACATGGCGCGCGTCGCGAAGGAGTGGGGCGTACCGATCAACTTCTCGGTGTATACCCATCTGCGAGTACAGGATCGAACCGGGCTCGTCGAGGGCGACGGGCTCGACGGTCTGGCCGACGCGATCCAGGAACTCGTGGACCTGCGTAACCACGGATACCCGATCTACACGTCGCCCCGTGTCCTGTGGAAGTTCCACCACTTCCTGACTGAAGGCGGGATCCCGGGCTGCAAGGCCGGCAAGAACTTCCTGGTCATTAACCCGGACGGACGCCTCACGCCGTGCGCGATGGTGATGGCGTACTTCGATACGCAGGAAGAGATGCTCGAGCACTTCACGGCACAGAACACCTGCGACCAGTGCTACATCTCGACGCGGGCGAACACCGAGAAGTCGTTCAAAGAGTACGTCCAGGACAACACGGAGGCGCTGGGGCGGATGCTGCTGCCCTGGAAGAACTGACCCCACGGCAGGGCCTGAAGCGGGGAACACATCTTTTCGCGGAGAATGCGCAGCACTGCTGCGCATTTTTCTTGAGAGCTATGTTCCCGGTGGCGACGGAGCGGAAGGGGGCAGCGTCTCGTAGAAGGTCGATCGGAGGGCCACGTTGACACCCCTCCGGGGGCCGGGGTAGAATTCCCGTCACGGGAGTCGGCCTCGCGGTCGGCTCCTTTTTTGCCCTCCTGATGAGTTCAGTCGGGAGACCCCGCGAGCGTAGCTCAGCTGGTAGAGCGCAACCTTGCCAAGGTTGAGGTCGCCGGTTCGAATCCGGTCGCTCGCTTGCAAGGACGACGACCCTCCGGGGTCGTTTTTCTTCCCGGGGCGGTAGCTCAGCTGGCTAGAGCGCTGCGTTCACATCGCAGAAGTCGGGGGTTCGAGTCCCTCTCGCCCCATTTCCAGTACCCAAGCTCATGCGGGCGTAGCTCAGTTGGTAGAGCGTCAGCTTCCCAAGCTGAAGGTCGCCGGTTCGAGACCGGTCGCCCGCTTCCTCCGAAGCCCCCGTCCTGCGGGGGCTTTCGTAAGAGGGTAGCGCAATGCTGAGCCGATTGACTCGGTCGATTCGAAGATCAGCCCAGGAGAGCCAGAATCTCCTCGAGGCGAGAGTGGGCTGCCTGTACTCGAGGTTGTAGGTCCTCGTCCGCCTCGGCCCAGAGTTCGGCGAACCTCGCGTAGTACTCGGCCGCCTTGCGAAGATCGCCCTGCTCGTCGGCGAGCTGTGCGATCCGCTCGTAGAAGTATGGACGGGTCACGCCATCGACCAGCCAATCACTCCACTTGGGCACGGTGACGTAGCGCTCCATATAAACGATGGCCGAGTCGGCCTGCCCCGCCGCATCGAACGCGTATGCAAGGAGATCGCAGCGGGTTCGGCAGTCACCTCCTTCTACTCGGCGAGCAACGGCAATGGCCTCTTCGTACCGGGCTTGGGCGATAGCGATGCGGACCTCGATGGCAGCAATGCTGATCGCATTCTGGCCCGGTCGCATTCGGGCCAACTCGAGAAGCTCGCTTGCGCGCTGCCACTGTCCCGCCTCTCCGTATACGGCGGCCATCGTGATGTACGGAGGAAACGTGCCGTCCACCGAATCGAAGGGCTCGTCTCTCAAGGCCCGCTCGATGCCCTGGATCCCGCGTTCCGGATCTCGCCGGACCATCGCGTCCGCGTACGCTTCGTTGGTCGCTCGACCGACCCGCGGTCGATCCGTCGTTCCGCGTGCCAGGCCCGCGGCAATGGCATCGTCCAGGTGACGCGTCGCTTCGGCCGGTTTTCCCTGGACAAGGGCAACGAACCTCAGGCTGTTGTGGCGCGCCGGCAGGTTCGGTGAGCGATCGCGCGCCGCCTCGAAGTCGATCCGAGCTTGCTCATAATCGCCCCGGGCCCAGGCCAGCCCAGCCGCGTCCAGGCGGATGTCCGGGATCTCCGGCAGGGCCGTGGCAAACGCGGCCAGCGTGGAATCCGCGGAAGAAAACCTCCCCTGGGAGACCTGGGCGTTGATCGCGTTGTGGTACGCGAAGCGGTTGCTCGGGTCGCTCGCAAAGGACGCGACCGCCCATTCCTCGGCTCGCTCGTACTCTCTGAGTCGAAGGAGAATCTGCGCACCGTTGGTCAAGGCATAGGCGTCCGACGGGTTCAGCTGCAGCATTGCATCGTACGCCGCCAGCGCCTCCTCGTTATCGCGCGTCACGTTCATGTGGTACGTAGCCGCCGCCAGATGACGTTCGCGCGGGCTGAGTCGATCTCGCAGATCGAACGCCCTCGTCAGAGACCCGAGGCGTAGCGACATGGGGTATCCGATGTTGGCCTGCGCCTGAGCCAACTTCCGCCACGCGAGCGCGAAGGTCGAGTCGATCCTCACGGCTTCTTCGAGCATCGGGATCGCCTCGGTGTTTCGCGCCTCCACATCGATCATCCGGGTAGCCCGAGTGAACAACCTCAAAGCATCCAGTGAGGCCGTCGTTGCGCGTTCGAGCGGCGGGTCGGCCCGAACCGACGCCAGCGGTTCTCCGATCCTCTCGCGGAGACCGGCAGAGAGGGCGTCGATCGCGTCGAGCACTCCGCTCGTGTCCCGCGCCGTTTCGCGCCGCGAAAGGAGGGTCTCTCCCGTGCCGGGGGCGAGTACCTTGGCCGTGATCACGTATCCATTTCCAGCCGAGTTCAGCTCTCCAGTGACCACGGCTGCGATGCCCTCGCGGACCGCCAACTCAATCGCGAGCGGTTCGTCAAGGCGAGCGTCTCGTGACCGTCCCATCCTCCCGAGTGCTTGCGATACGAGCTGAGGTCCCGCGACTCGAAGAACAGGGGATTGGGCCAGATCAATCCGTAAGGCCTCGGCTGCGACATCGGCCAGCGCCGTATCGCCAGTCGCAGTCCGGAGGTCAGCAACAAGCAGAGAACCGAGTTCCTCGAGCTCGCCACTGTCAACCAGCGTGGCTGCAGGACCGATTCCCATGGCCCGCATCGCTAGCCAACCCGTGGTGCCGACGCCCAGCAGGAGAAGTGCGAGCACGCCCCCTCCGATCGCCCTTCGCCAGGTCAAGAGGCCTCGGAGACCGGGTGCGCCGTCCGCCCGGGAACGCAGCCCCCCCTGCACGGTGGCCGTAACCGTGAGTACCGGGAGGCCGATGGCGAGAAGCAGGAGCGCGCCCGGAAAGACCCACCCTGGCAAGAACAGCTGTTCGACGAAGGTCGCGACGACCTCGAGCAGCACCCACCCGCCGGCGACGTACAGCCCGAGCAGCTGCCAGATCGAGCGCCGATGGATTTCCTCGAGGAGCTTTCGAATGGGAGACATCTGGATCGCCCTCGTTCGGCTCAGGCCTTGATCCACACTCGTGCGAGCTCGGGTGGGTACGCAAGGGGATCAAGTACGAAGCGAGGAGCTCCCGCCCGATGCAAGACTCAGGTGCGGCCCAGAGCCCGGCTCTCGCGGACACCCACGCAGCGGTCGCTCTTAGCTGTGCGGGTTTCTGTGCGGGTTTGGCCCTACGGAAACCGTATACGGGGAGCCAGCGACCCTACGGGAATCGTATACGAAGGCCCGAAAACCCTACGGATTCCGTAGTAATCGGGCCTCCGGCGAGATGCTTCCCAAGCTGAAGGTCGCCGGTTCGAGACCGGTCGCCCGCTTTCAGAAAGCCTTGTGCCACGCGGGTTCCCGCGATGCCAGCCATTTGTGCCCCTCTCCGTGTCCCTACCGCG
>JBDHIO010000068.1:0-15329 GCA_039587355.1 Gemmatimonadota bacterium
GACCTCGCCCGCTTCGGGATCCTCTACGCGAACGACGGCCTGTGGAAGGACGAGCGGCTGATCTCGGAGGACTGGATCGAGTTCGTCCGTACGCCCGCTCCGTCGACGGCCGAGAGCGGCAACTTCTACGGTGGACAGTGGTGGCTGGTCCCCGACAACCGGACGGACATTCCGTCGGATGCCTATTCGACGGCCGGGAACCGCGGACAGTACGTGGTCGTCGTCCCGTCGCACGACGTGGTGATCGTGCGCCGCGGGCTGGATTACGGGCGGCAGGGGTTCAGCCAGTGGGACCTGACCCGAGAGGTGCTGAAGGCGTTCGGGGAGACCGACGACCGGCAGCACTGACGAGCAGACGCCCGGGTGCGCTCTCCCAACGGGCACTCCGGGCATTTGAGACAGGAAACAGAAAGCGGGCGGGGCTCCGAAGAGCCCCGCCCGCTTTCCTGTCCTGCAGGTTTTCGAGGTGGATCAGCCTAGTGGCTGTGGCTGCCGTACTCCGCCTCGATCTTCATGCCGACGACGCCGACCGTGCCGCGGTCGCGCGCCAGAACAGTGATCACGTTCTCCTGCCCGGGGATCATCACGCCGGTCAGGTCGATCACCACGTCGTCTTCGACGGCGCAGTTCTCGTGGCGCAGCCAGCCGCCGCCGATGGACAGGCCGTGCGTGCCGCCCCGGTTGTACGCCGCCGGGAATGCAGGCGCGCTGGTCCGGCTCGAGTGCAGGCCCACCACCGGATCGCCGTCGAGCTGGTATACGAAGGGCGCGTTCGTCGCGTCCAGCGTGTACTCGACTCCGTTTACCGCGAACCGGAAGTCGTTGTCGATCGCGATATGGAGCTTCAGCCCCGACGCGGCAGCCGACAGGTCGAAGCGCTTCTGGAGCACGATGGTCTCGTTCAGGTTGTATGTCGTGCCGACGACCAGAGGATCAGTCGTCGAACCGTTCGGCGGGTTGTAGATCGAGCACGTGGTGCCCTGTCCCTGCGCGGTGACGAAGATCCCGGGGCTCATGGTGCCCCCGTTGCCGCCCGTCGTCGGATCGAACGAAGCGTCCGTCCAGTTGGACGGGATCTGCCCGCCCGTGCCCAGGTTCAGGAACCCGACGGGATCCGTGTAATCCGAGACGGGGCCCGGGTCCAGCTCGACCAGACCATAGATCGTCCGCACTGAACCGATCGTCGCGCCGATGCCGCCGTCACGGACCAACATCCCCGAAGCGTACAGGGCGTCCGGGGTGACCAGGTCCCCGACGATGCTTGCGAAGTTGCCGAACACGTCGGGAAGCTGCAGGCCTGTGCCGATCGCGCTGGCGATAGGCGCTGCGGCACCCGTGCAATCGAGGAAGGACGGCGCCGCGGCCTTGACGAAGTCATCGGTGGCGCTGGTTCCCGTGTGGTCGAAAACCGGATCGCCGGTGCCCGAGATAACGCCACTCCCGGCGGGAAGACCGTCGAGCCCGCCCCGGTTGCGGCCGACCTGGATGAGAGGTGTCCCGAGGTCGAGATCCGTGTGGTGCAACGGATCCTGTGCCGAGTCGCTGTCTGGATCGACGTCGCAGAGGCCGATCGTCGCATCCATCAACAGGTCCCCGTCCGGATCGTTGGCCTGCTCGAACGGCGGATCGAAGACGAACTCACAGAAAAGTGGCCATTCCGCGATCACGTTGGGGTCGGCCGTCGGACCGGTGTTGGATCCAAGCGGGCCGTCCCCGGGCGTGAAGACCATCTGCGCGAAATCCGTGGTGACGTTGGCACCGGTGCTGAACGTGCCGTTGTTGCATGTGATCAGAAGGTTGCGCGGGATGCTCGACCAACCGTCCTGCAACTCGATGCCAGCGATGGCGCCACCGAAGGGGTTGGCGCCCGGCACTACGAACGTGCCACCCGAAGTGGGCACCGAGGTGACGATGCACTCCTGGCCCGACTGGTTCACGGGATCGCAGACTTCGGCACCCGAGGGGCTCGGAATCAGCACGGTCGCGAAGGCGTCCGCCAGCTGTACGCTCGCCTCCTGCTCGATCCGGTATTTAATCGGGATCGTGCGACCGGCGGTCGCGATCTCGACATCCACGTCGGCGTTGTCGCGGGCTCGTCTGGCTCCGCCGCCGCTGATCAACTTGATGTCGACGTAGCCGAGAGTCGCGATCGACGGTGCGGCGCCGAACGTCACGAATACGCGCCAGACTCCGCCTTCGTCCTTGGCGGTATCCCAGGCGCTCTTGTACTGCTCGTCGGCCTCTTCGAGAACGCCCGGGATCGGATCGATACATGATCCCTGTCCGCTGAATCCGGCCGGAGTCTGGGGGAGGTTCGTGTCGTACAGGTCAAGCGGTTCCGAGCTGAACAGGCAGGGAACCGCGCTGGGCATGAGGCTGGGGTTGAACGTCCCGCCGAAGACCGGCTGGTCGGCCACGGGCGGGAGGAGGTAGAAGCCCGCGGCGCCGCCGTTCCTCGAGGCGTCGACGACGATTGCGGATACTCCGGGCTGCTCCGGCGAGGTCCCGCCGGGGAACAAGTCTCCTTCATCACCGCAAGCGGCGGCCGTGAGGCTCAACGCCACTGCAGGCACTATCAGTCTGCGAGCGAATCGCTCCATTCGTGTATTCTCCCCTGATAATCGGATAGGCACTCTCATGCGCGCAGAGGGTGCGAAGAGCGCCGGCAGTGCGCCGAACGAGGCCCGATCGGGACTCGGTTGCTAGCTCTATTTTGATAAATGAACGGTTTTCCGCAGGCAACGCAAGATCGTGGGATCCCTTACGGCACAAGGGATTTCGAGCCGTGGTAGCCCAAGCCATTGGAAAGATGTGAGTTAGGCGGGAGGAGCCGGTCACGGGCTCGGCCGCGAGCGAGATAGTACTGTTACGAAACTGTCTCTCAACTTCCGATCAGGCGCTGAAAATCCTCGTTGCTTCTGAGCCCTCGCCACCACCAGTGGCCGTGTTCGCGGAACCCCTCGATGCGGTCGGGGTTCGCAGTGAGATACTCTCTCAGATTCTCGATCGCGGCGTCCTCGTCCTCCAGGATCGTGGCGTAGACGAAGGCCTGTCTGAGGAGAAGCTCACGGGTCGGATCGATCTGGGGGTCGCCTCTCGACCGATCGAGCACCGCTCGAGCGCTGTCGGGCAAGCCAGCCCGCGCGATCGCTCCTGCCACGAGGATGTGCGCGTTCAGGACGGCGTCCTCCTCGGCGTGGTCACCCATGACCTCGCCAATGCGGTCGGCGATCACCCATGCAGCGTCGGCGTCGGCCTCGGTGGCCCCGGCCGTCATCATCCAGAGCTGGCACTCGAGGAAGGTCTCGTCCTCGGGAAACCGCTCGTTCCCCTCGATACACCAGCGTCGGGCCTGAGAGAAGTTCTCGAGGTCGTAGGAGGTGTGGAAGAGCCGCCAGAGCACGATCTGGGCGTCCGACAGAAACGCATCCGCGTCATATGCCTGTGCGGCGAAGAGATTCGCCTGGGTGATGTCGTCGCGCTGGCTGGCAAGATGCGCGAGCAGGCTGAAGGCCGAAGCGAGACGCGGGTTCAGACGGGTGGCCTGTAACAGGTCTTCCTCGGCTGACGCGAGAAGGGCTTCCGCGTCGTCGTGGTCCGGCTCGAGGCCGAGCAGCCACCTCACGTAGTTGACGCGACCGCGTAGCTCGAGCGCCTCGGCGTTTCGACCCTCCATAGCGAGCGTTTCCGCGAGATGTGTCAGGGATGCCTGGTGGTGCGGCTCGGCATTCAGGGGATCGTTGTCGTAGGAGCGGGCCATCCGATAGTCGATCCGCGCCTGCTGCAGCGCCGGAGCCGGCCATGCGGCGTCGGCGGCGCGCGCCTCAGCGGCAATCGAATCCGCGAGAGCGAGCTGCTTCCGCCCGGCTTCGACCTCTCCGTGGTCCAGGGCCTCGGTCGCCTGTCTGATCTCCCGCTCCGCCTGCTGGACGAGCAGCCAGGCACCGACGCTCTCGGTCTCCTCACGCGACGCGCGGACGTCCACTTCTTCTCCGAGCCAGTCCCGGAGGAGTTGGGAAACCTCACCCGCAAGATCCTCCTGAGCCGTAAGCACGTTCTCCATCGGCCAGTCGAAGCGCTCACGCCGGAAGTCGATCCCGCTGCCCCCATCCACGAGCGTAATGGTCGCCCGGATCTCGTCGCCACGCTGCTCGACGCTACCCTGGATGATCGTGCCCACGTCGAGCAGGCGAGCGATGCTGTCGGCTTCGATCTCGGAATCCCGGTACATCGCGACGCCGTTTCGAGACACGACGTTCAGAGAGGGGACACGCTCGAACTGACTGATCAACGCCTCCGTCAGCCCGGCGGCAAGGGGCGCCGTCTGATCGTCTGCCGCCTCGAAGTACATGATCGCCAGACTGTGCGTATCGAGCTCCGAAGCGGAAGCAAAGACCTCGGCCACCTGAGCGCGAGAAACCACCCTCCACCCGCCCGCCACGGCACCGATCGCGAGGACCGAGAGCATCACGAGTTCGATCTTCGGCGCTTGCTGGTGGCCCCTCTCGCCGTGGAACCACCCGATGATGAGCGCCGCCGGCACGCCAGCGAGGAACGCGACGAGCGCCAGCTGATAGGCGAGAAGCGGCAGCACGTCGTTGTTGACGAGCTGATCGATCGCTTCCAGAACGATCCAGCTCCCGGCCAGAAAGGTGAGGAAGATCTGGACGAGACGCCGCTGCCGAAGATCCGCGATGAAGCTCATGACTAAATGTGTTGATCTCCCGTTGCTTTGTACACAGTAACCGATTCGCCGTAGGCCTCATCCCTTCGAACGAAACCACGCCGCGATGAAACGCTCACGGCACCCGAAACGATGCGACCAGTCGCACCGTCCGCGGCTCGACCCTGAATCGCGGCGCGCCGAAGAGGCTCGTCGGATCCGTCGGGAGCTGGCCGTTCACCTCCGTCTTCACCGAGGTAACGGCCTTCGTGCCGAAGATGTTGAACACGTCCAGCCCGACGATCACCCCCGTCCGCCCCAGAGAGATGTCGCGGCTCACGTGGATGTCGAGCGTCGAGAAGGGGTCGAACGTGCGGCTTCCGCGTTGCTCGATGAAGACCGCCTCCCCGTCTACGCCGAAGAGCAGCTCGGGATCCAGGGTCTGGCCATCCGACGTCACGAAGTCGTGTGTGCGTCGGTCGATCACGTAGGTCGGCGTATATCGGTCGCCGGAAAAGACGGAGAGGAACGCGCCGCCGCGCAGCCGCCACGGCAGGTCGCCCGAGATCTGCAGCTTGCCTTCCCATTCGCTGAAGTTCGAGAGCTTCCCGTCGAAATTCGTCTGCTCGTTCGGGCGGACGAACGCGCCCGAGCCGAGCCCCGCCGGGTCTTCATAGCCGTTCACGCTGAAAAAGTTGCCTCGCAGGTCCGTGTAGGCGACGGACGCGCGCGCCTGCCACGAGGCCTCTCGCCGCTCGAGTGACACCTGTACCTGGTCGAACCGGCGCTGGGCCTCCTCCGCCGTCGACAAAACGAGGTCCCGATCGAACGTGAGCTCGTCGATCTCTCCGGGCGTCAGCCCCGGTGCGTCCCCGACGAAGGCGATGTCGTCGTTGCTGATGAAGAGCTGGTCGAGGACCAGCGCGTTCCCGTCGGCCCCGAGCACGGGGTCGCCGCTTTCGAAGTCGATGACGGAGATGTTCGCGAGCTTCGTGTAATTCGTCGCGAGGTTGCGGTCCTGGAGTGCCAGGACGTCCTTGTTGCGACGGTTCACGTAGACGACCTCGGCCTTCCAGGTATCGTCGAACGTCTTCTCGACGCCGACGATGAACTGGTCCATGTATGGCTGCCGGTAGTCCTCGACCGGGCCCGTCGCGAACGCCCCGCTCTCTCCGAAGAACTCGAAGAGCTGGTCGCGCTCTGTCTCCGTGTAGCGCCGGTTGATGTCCGGGTTGGTGTCGTCGACCCAGTCCCAGAACTGCTCGACATCGAACACGTTTCCGCCCTCGACGCGATCGTACATCAGTGCGAACAGACTCTGGTAGTAGCGTCCGTAGTGGCCCTTGAAGACGAGGTCGCCGTCACCGCCGACGTCGTACACGAGGCCCAGCCGGGGGGCCAGCCGCACGTCCTCCACCGCGGTGAAGGTCTCGCCATCCCGCGGGTTCAGCTTGCCCTTCCAGAACCCGACCCGCAGGCCGGGGTTGATGCCGATGTGGTCGTTGACGCTGATGTAGTCCTGCAGGTAGACCGCGCCATTCAGCGTCGAGGCATCGAGCCGGATGTCGCCGGCCCAGTCGCTCGAGATGAAGCCCCATGACTCGGGGTCCTCGGGGTCGAATGCGTCGAGCCCCCCGTCGGGAAGGAACGGCCGCCACGTGAGCCCGCCTGTCCGGGTGCGCGTCTCGAGCCACGAGCCGAAGTCGAGCGAGGTGCCGAACTTGATGTGGTGGTCGAGCGAGCCCGTGGTCCAGTACGAATCGTAGTCCGCCGAGATCCCGAGGTTCGACGGCTCACGGTCACGGACGAACGAGGCGTTCCGGAACGCGTTTCGATTGCCTTCGAGAAGGCGGACACCCGGGACGTCGCCGTTCAGCGGCAGGAAGTCGTTGCGACCCTTGTAGCCGGTGACCTTCAGCTCGAACAGGTGGTTGTTGCTGAAGATCCGCTGCCACGATGCGTTGAAGAAACCGGCGGGGGACTCCTGCTTCGTCGCGGTGATCGGATCGTCGAAGCTGTTGATGCCGGCGTTGTCCGTGTAGACGTCGTCCTTGCCGGCGTAGAGGTTGAAGATGTCCCTCGACGTGGCCTGCCACGTGAGTTTGCCAAGGAGCTTGAACTCGCGGCGCTCCTCGAAGAGCGTTCTTCCGTTCTGCTGGATAAACGCGGGCTCGTCGGGAGAGCCCGAGAGAACGTCGACGACGCGGACGTTCGACCGCACCTCCTGAGCCGATACGTAGAAGAAGAGCTTGTCCCGCACGAGCGGGCCCCGCAGCCCCGCGTTGGCCTCCCACCGGCTGTCGAGCTCGGCTCCGGCCTCGAGCAGGTTCGCGTTGCTGGCCGTGAGCCCCGAGCCCGTGAAGTTGAACCGGGCGTCCGCCCGCATGGTGTTGTCGCCCGACTTGGTGACGATGTTCACGAGGCCGCCCTGGAAGTTGCCGTACTCGGCTCCCGCTCCGAGGCCCTGGACGACAATCTCTTCGATCCAGTCCACGTTCGGGAGCAGGAACTCGCCGCCCACTCCGGGCTGGTTCACGCTCACGCCGTCGAGCTGGTAGGCGTTCGCCTGCTCGGTCGATCCGCCGAAGATCTGATCCGGCCGTGCGCCCGGGGTGAACTTCACGAGGTCCGTGGCGACGCGAGCGGTCGGCAGTCGCTCGATCTGCTCGGTCTGAAGCGTCGTGCTGAACTCGGTTCGCTCCTGATCGATGAGGTCGCGGGCCGCGACGACGCGGAGTTCTTCGACCGCGACGGCCGCGGTCTCGAGCGTGATCGTGAGGTTCGTCGACCTCGTCGCCGAAACGCGAATCCCGACGACTGTCTGGGATTGGTACCCGATCACGCTCACGGTGAGGTCGTAATCGCCCGGGGGCAGGAACCCGATGCGAAACGTCCCGACATCGTTCGTGAGCGCCTGGCGCGGGTACGCCCCGTCCCCCTGCGCGACCGACACGAGGGCGCTGCCGATGGGTTGGAGGTTCGAGTCGACGACCCGACCCTCGATTATCCCGGTCTCGGTGGACTGGGCCGAGGCGAGGGACGGCACGAGCAGCGCGAAGATGCACGAAACCGACAAGATCGCTCTTTTCACGGAATCACTCAGGGGTTGGAATTGGGTGGCATTCGTCGAGGCGTGATCCTAACGCGATGACCCGGCCGGTGCGAAACCCGAGACGACGGATGGGCTCTGGAGCGGCGGCCGTCATCGCCCGGGACTCAATCAGCCGCGCAAGTCAGGGGTCTCCGGCGGCAAGCGCCAGCAGTCTCGGCGCGAGCTGGAAATGGGCCGCCCCGGCGCCCTGATTCATGATCACCGCGACGGTGATGCCCGTCGTCGGATCGTAGAGGAGCAGGCTGCTCCCCAGCGCCGAACCGCCCGAGTGTCCCAACTGTTCGCGACCCAGGTATTCGTAGCTCCGGATCCCCAGGCCCACCCCCGATTCGCCGGGGATGTTCCCGGCTGCGGGCACGAGCCGCGTCATCTCGTGCCGCATCGCGTCGCCAACGACATTCCCCGCGAAGAGCGCCCGCCCCCAGCGGGCGACCGTGCGGGCGTTCGAGAACAACCCCCACGCCGAGTTCCCGAGTGACAGCAGCGACATCCGATCGAGCGGGACGGTCTCGGTTGCCGGTGGACGGCCCATCCAGGCGTTCGCGACCGGCCCCGGCGGGTCCTGAAATCCGGGAAGAAAGATCTCGTCGAGCCCCTGCGGACTCCACAGCCGGGTCTCCCACAGATCCATGATCGGCGCCCCCGTCGCCGCCTCCGCGATCAGTCCCAGAAGGACGAACGAGGTATTCGTGTATTGCGTCTTCTCTCCGGGAGAGAACGCCGGAGGCTCCAGGTAGTCTAGCAATTCCGTCGCCGAGAACACGTGGGACGGATCGGCCGTGACGACCGGGCTGAGCGGTGAGCTCCAGGTGTAGTTGAACAGCCCGTTCGTGTGGTTGAGAAGCTGCCTTCCTCCACGAGCTGAAGGATGACGGCGCCGGTCATGGTCTTCGTGATGCTCGCGATCCAGATCAGATCTTCGGGGCGCAGGGGCTCATCGGCCCCGGCGACGCCCCCGACTCCCGCCCACTCCGCGCCATTCGGGAAGATCACCGCGGCCGAGACTCCGTAGTGCCCAGGGTCCGAGGCCCAGTCGCGCAGCGCTGCCTGGAACTCGTCGAGGACGGCCGGGTCCGGGGCGCCGGGCAACTCGGGCGACTGCGCCGAACACGCGGGGACCACGGCGGCGGCCAGCGCGATCAGAGTGGCGAATCTCGTCATGTTCATCCGGGACATCGCTCGTTCGAGTTGGCAGCCGATACTGCGCGGGTCTCTCCTACGCCGCTCGAACGACGAGGGTCCCGCCCCTCGGCGTGGTCCTGCCACCCCCTCCTTTTTCGTTACTCACGTGTATGTTCCGATTCGCGCAGGCCCGCAGCGCACGGGCGTCTGGCGAAGATGCGTAGCGTTCCGAATGTTCCGAGGTTCTCGCAACCCCGATAGCGAGGTGCATCCGCCCATGAGCGATCCGATCACACGTTTGAACGCGGCCCTCGAGGGTCGATACGAGATCGAGCGCGAGATCGGGGAAGGCGGGATGGCGATCGTCTATCTCGCCAGGGACGTCAAACACAACCGCAACGTGGCGGTGAAGGTGCTCCGTCCGGAGCTGGCGGCGGTCGTGGGTGCGGATCGGTTCCTGACCGAGATCGAGACGACCGCGAACCTGCAGCACCCCCACATCCTGCCACTGTTCGACTCGGGCGAAGCGGACAGCTTCCTGTTCTACGTGATGCCGTACATCGACGGGGAGACGCTCCGGGATCGGCTGGACCGCGAGAAGCAGCTTCCCGTCGACGAGGCGATCGGGATCGCGACAGCGGTCGCGAACGCGCTCCAGACGGCGCACGAGGCGGGCGTGGTTCACCGGGACATCAAGCCCGGGAACATCCTGATGTCGCAGGGCGAGCCGCTGGTGTCGGACTTCGGGATCGCGCTCGCGGTCGGCGCGGCCGGCGGAAACCGGCTTACCGAGACGGGTCTCAGCGTCGGCACGCCGTACTACATGTCGCCCGAGCAGGCGACCGGGGATCAGCAGATCGGTCCCGCATCCGACACGTATGCCCTGGCGTGCGTCCTCTACGAGATGCTCGTGGGCGAGCCGCCATACACGGGGAACACGGCGCAGGCCGTGCTCGGGAAGATCATCATGGGCGAGACCGTCTCCGCGACGGCGGCCCGCGCGTCGATCCCGGCGAACGTCGACGCGGCGATCCGGAAGGCGCTGGAAAAACTGCCGGCGGATCGCTTCACCGGCGCGCAGGCGTTCGCCCGGGCGCTGGGAGACGCCGGGTTCCGGCACGGCAAGGTCCCGAGCGACGAGGTCGAGGTCGTGCCGGCCGGCCCGTGGAATCCGGTCTCGCTCGGGCTGGCAGCCGTCGCCCTGATCGCGATCGTCGCGGCCGCGCTCGGGTGGACGAGGCCCGAGCCCGAGCCGCCGCCGCCCGAACCCGCCGTCCGGACCGTGCTCGACCTCGGCGAGCAGGTCCTCGAGCCGACGCAGAGAATCGCCGTTTCCGACGACGGGTCCCGCTTCGCGGTGGCGGGGCAGCTGGGGGAGCAGCGCGGGCTGTTCGTGCGGAACGCGGGCGAAGAGCGCTTCAGGCTCATTCCCCAGACGGAGGAGGCGCTGGATCCCACGTTCGGGCCGGAGGGGGAATGGATCGCCTTCGTCGACGATTCGGATGGATACCTCTATAAAGTCTCGGTGTCGGGCGGTGCGCCGCGCCCCGTGGTTACATCGATGGAAGCCGAGTTCCCTCACTGGGGAGACGACGGCACCATCGTCTTCATCGGCGATCCCGGGGATGATGGAGTCTTTCAGGTCGTGGACACGGGCGGCGAGCCCCGGATGCTCCTCCCTGAGGCTTCCGGACAGAATCTCCTGAGCCCGAGACTGCTTCCCGGCGGGCGCTGGGTCCTCGTGACGGAGGGGATCGAGACAACGACCCTCATCTACGACGTCGAGACCGACTCGGTCCGCGTCCTCATCGAGAACGGCGTCGATGCCAGCTACGTTTCGACGGGTCACATCCTCTACGCGGATGTGACGGGAGGCTTCTGGGCCGTCCCCTTCGACATCGAGCTCGGGATGCTGGCGGGAGAGGCGACCCCGGTGTTCGACGAGTTGAGCGTCTTTTTCTCGCGCTTCGCGCGCTATGCGGTCTCGGCCAACGGGACGCTCGTCTATGGCGCGGGGTCCGGGGGGGGAGCCCTCGGCGGCCAGATGGATCTGGTCGTGCTGACCCTCGAAGGGGAGGAAGATGTCCGCCCGCTCGCGCCCCGGTTCCTGGGTGAGCTGGCGTGGTCGCCCGATGGCGCATCGGTCGCATACCACACCGAGTCCGACGGAGATCGACAGGACATCTTCACGTACAACGTCGAGCTCGGGACCACGCCGGTGCAGCTCACGTTCGAGGGGAACAACTTCCGACCCGTGTGGTCCCCGGATGGCTCGCGCATCGCGTTCGCTTCGATCCGCGGGGGTACCGATGGACCGGATCTCTTCGTCAAGGCGCTCGACGACAGCCCGCCGGAGCTGGTCGCGCGTCTGTCGGGACTGCAGGCTCCAACAGACTGGCCGTCGGATGATCTGATCGTGTTCGATTCCGGGTCGGACATCTGGACGATCGACCCGGCGGACAGCGCCTCTGCCGCTTCGTACCTCACCTCGGAGTCGCAGGTGCGTGACCTGCACGTGTCGCCCGACGGAACGCTCGCGGTCTATACCTCGAACGAATCGGGTGCGTTTGCGGTCTACGTGAGCAGCTTCCCGACGCCTCGTCAGCCGAGCCGGGTCTCGGGGACCGGGACTTCGGTTTGGGGACGCTGGGCGCCCGACGGAAACACCATCTACTACTGGCGATCCTCGGCGGTGGACACGCTGTATGCGGCGAGCGTGCAGCGCGAGCCGACGTTCGCCGTCCTGTCGAGAGAGACGCTGGCCACCGGCCGGTATCGCGATGTTGCGGCGGACCTCCACCCGGACGGCGATCGCTTCATCGTTCCCCGGCTGCCCGGCGGCGATCTGCTGACCGGTCAGGAGTCCACGGAGCGCTTTCTCGTGGTCACGAACTGGTTCACGGAGCTCCGTGCCGCCCTGGGGGAGGACGGCCGATGAGCGATCCGATCACGCGGCTGAACGCCGCCCTCGAGGGCCGATACGAGATCGAGCGAGAGATCGGAGAGGGCGGGATGGCGATCGTCTATCTCGCCCGGGATGTGAAGCACAACCGGAACGTGGCGGTAAAGGTGCTGCGTCCGGAGCTGGCGGCGGTCGTGGGTGCGGATCGGTTCCTGACCGAGATCGAGACGACCGCGAACCTGCAGCACCCGCACATCCTGCCGCTCTTCGACTCGGGGGAGGCGGACAGCTTCCTGTTCTACGTGATGCCGTACATCGACGGGGAGACGCTGCGGGATCGGCTGGACCGCGAGAAGCAGCTCCCCGTCGACGAGGCAATCGGGATCGCGACGGCCGTGGCGAATGCGCTTCAGACGGCGCATGAGGCCGGGGTGGTCCACCGGGACATCAAGCCCGGGAACATCCTGATGTCGCAGGGCGAGCCGCTGGTCTCGGACTTCGGGATCGCGCTCGCGGTCGGCGCTGCGGGCGGCAACAGGCTCACGGAGACGGGTCTGAGCGTCGGCACGCCGTACTACATGTCGCCGGAGCAGGCGACGGGGGACCAGCAGATCGGCCCAGCGTCGGACACCTACGCGCTGGCGTGCGTGCTGTACGAGATGCTGGTGGGCGAGCCGCCGTACACCGGGAACACGGCGCAGGCGGTGCTCGGGAAGATCATCATGGGCGACCCCGTGTCGGCGACCGCGATCCGGGCGTCGATCCCGGCGAACGTCGACGCGGCGATTCGGAAGGCGCTGGAGAAGCTGCCGGCGGACCGGTTCACGGGCGCGCAGGCGTTCGCCCGGGCGCTGGGCGATAGCGGGTTCCGGCACGGGGCGGTCGAGACTGAGGAAGTCGAGGTCGAACAGGCCGGCCCGTGGAATCCGGTCTCGCTCGGGCTGGCAGCCGTGGCCCTCGTCGCGATCGTCGCGGCCGCGCTCGGGTGGACGAGGCCCGAGCCGCTTGAGGGTCCAGTGGTTCGAGCGGTGGTGGATCTTCACGACCTGGCGATACGCAACGCCGATGACATCGCGATCTCGCCCGATGGAGCTGCGCTCGCTTTCGTGGGTGATCCGGAGGGGCAGACCCGGGCTCTCTACGTCCGGAACTCCGACGAGGCGAGTTTTCGGCCTATCCCGGGAACGGAGGGCGTGGATTGGCCGGCCTTCTCGCCCGATGGACAGTGGATCGCGTTCGAAGGGGCCGACGGAGGTTTGTTCAAGGTGTCCGTGGCCGGTGGGGCTCCACGCCCCGTCGCCTCGCCTCCCGGGCTCGTCGTCCGTCCCGATTGGGGAGATGACGAGACCATCGTCTTCGAGGGCAGTTTCGAAGACGAGCAGGGGATCTTCCGCGTCCCGGATACCGGGGGCGAGCCGGCCCTTCTCGTCGCGCGTTCGCGCGCCACCCTGGTCAATCCCCGGCTCCTCCCCGGTGGCACGAAGTTGCTGGCGACGGACGGACCGACGATGGCCACCGTGCTCTTCGACATCGAGTCCGATTCGCTGCACGAAGTGATGCCGAACGCCGTCGACGCTCGATTCGTCGAGACGGGACACCTCCTCTATTCCGACCTGGCGGGAGGGTTGTGGGCGGCTCCGTTCGACGCCGATGAGGGAGTGGTCACCGGGGAGGCGTCCCCGGTGTTCGACGGGCTCACCGTCTGGTTCGGGCGGTTCGCCCGGTTCTCGGTCTCGGACAACGGGACCATCGTTTACGGCAGCGGCGGTGGTGGGGCCGCGAACACCGGTGGCCAGCAGCAACTCCTCGTGGTCGGCATGGACGGCAGCGAGGACGTGCGACCGCTCACGCCGCGGTTCTTCAACCGGTTCCGCTGGTCACCCGACGGCTCGTCCGTCGTGTACAACGACGGCGATCAGGAGGCCGACATCTACACGTACAACGTGGCGCTCGGTACGACGCCCAAGCAGCTGACGTTCGAAGGCAACAACAGGTTCGCGGTGTGGTCTCCCGGTGGCACACGTGTGGCCTTCAGCGCCGTACGGGACGGCACGGATGGCGCGGACATCTTCGTGAAGTCGGTCACGGATGACACGCCTCCCGTGCGGATCCTCAGCCTTCCGGGCAATCAGGACGTCGAGCATTGGCCGGCGGAGGACGTCCTGTTGTTCTCGAGCCGAAACAACGGTCCGAACGACCTCTGGATGATGGACCCCGCCGACAGCGCGAGCGCCCGGCCGTATCTGGAGTCCGAGGCGGATCTCATAGAGATCGCCGTGTCAACGGACGGCAGCCTGGCAGCGTATACGTCGGACGAGAGTGGCTCCGATCAGGTCTACGTGCGGAGCTTCCCGGACCCGCAGCAGCCGGTGCGGGTGTCGCTGGATGAGGGAGCGGTCGCCCGGTGGTCCCCCACGGGCGATACGATCTACTACTGGAAGAGCGGCCCGGTCGACACGCTGTTCGCCGCCCGGCTTCAGCGCGATCCCACGGTCAGCGTGCTGTCTAGAGAACCGTTGTTCTGGGCGAACTACTCCCATGCAGGCTCGGATCTCCATCCCGATGGCGATCGGTGGGTGATTCCGCAGCGGGTGAGAGCGGCGACGCCTCAGGGGACGGAGGACGCTCCGGTTGAGCCCGAGCGCTTCTTCATCGTGACGAACTGGTTCACCGAGCTCCGCGCGGCGCTCGGGGAGGGCAACTGATGACACTCGCGAGGCTCCGCCGATGAGCGATCCGATCATGCGGTTGAACGCGGCCCTGGAGGGCCGGTACGAGATCGACCGCGAGATCGGAGAGGGCGGGATGGCGACCGTCTACCTCGCCCGGGATCTCAAGCACAACCGGAACGTCGCGCTCAAGGTGCTCAAGCCCGAGCTCGCGGCGGTGGTTGGCGCCGATCGGTTCCTCGCGGAGATCGAGACGACGGCGAACCTGCAGCACCCGCACATCCTGCCGCTGTTCGACTCGGGCGAGGCGGACAGCTTCCTGTTCTACGTCATGCCGTACATCGACGGGGAGACGCTCCGGGATCGGCTGGACCGCGAGAAACAACTCCCCGTCGACGAGGCGATCGGAATCGCGACGGCCGTCGCGAATGCGCTTCAGACGGCCCACGAGGCGGGCGTGGTTCACCGGGACATCAAGCCGGGGAACATCCTGATGTCGCAGGGCGAGCCGCTGGTGTCGGACTTCGGGATCGCGCTGGCGGTGGGCGCGGCCGGCGGGAACCGGCTGACCGAGACGGGCCTGAGTGTCGGGACCCCGTACTACATGAGCCCTGAGCAGGCGACGGGGGACCAGCAGATCGGACCGGCGTCGGACACGTACGCGCTGGCGTGCGTGCTGTACGAGATGCTGGTGGGCGAGCCGCCGTACACGGGGAACACGGCGCAGGCGGTGCTCGGGAAGATCCTGATGGGCGAGCCGGTGTCGGCGACGGCGATCCGGGCGTCGATCCCTGCGAACGTGGATGCGGCGATCCGGAAGGCGCTGGAGAAGCTGCCGGCGGACCGGTTCACGGGCGCGCA
>JBDHIO010000114.1:0-2808 GCA_039587355.1 Gemmatimonadota bacterium
CCGCCGGCTGCCCCGGGAACGCTCGGGGAGTCCGCCCGGGGCCCTCGTACTCACACACCAGACGACGGATAGATGGCGACACCCACCGAGCACATCCCCCCGATCTCGAAGCCGGAATGGCACGGGCTTCGCCCGGAAGACCTCCTGCACCTGTATCAGGTGATGTACACCTCGCGGCGCATCGACGACCGCGAGATCCTGATGAAGCGTCAGAACAAGGTCTTCTTCCAGATCTCCAGCGCCGGCCACGAAGCGGTGACCGCCGCAGCCGGGATGGTCCTGCGCTCGGGACACGATTGGTTCTACACCTACTATCGTGACAGGGCCCTCTGTCTGATGCTGGGCGTCACTCCTTACGAGATGTTCCTGCAGGCCGTGGGTGCCGCGGACGATCCATCGAGCGGGGGACGCCAGATGGCCGGACACTTCGGGCACCCCGACCACAACATCATCACGGCGTCCAGCCCGACCGGAACGCAGTTCCTACAGGCCACCGGAACGGCGGAGGGGCTCGTCAGGGCCCGCCGGCTCGGACTCCCGCAGCGCGACGACGAATACCGGGTCGATGCCGCCGGCGACGAGGTCGTGTTCGTCAGCACGGGTGACGGGACCACGTCGCAGGGCGAGTTCTGGGAGTCGCTGAACTCCGCTTCGAACCTGAAGCTCCCGGTGATATTCGTCGTCGAGGACAACGGCTACGCCATCTCCGTTCCGGTCGAGGTCAACACCCCCGGCGGGAGCATCTCGAAGGTCGTGTCCGGCTTCCCGGGGCTGTTCATCCAGGAGGTCGACGGCACCGACCCGCTGGCCAGCTACGACGTCATGCGGCGGGCAGCCGAGTATTGCCGCGCCCGGAAGGGCCCGGCGCTGGTTCACGCACACGTCACGCGCCCCTACAGCCACTCGATGTCGGACGATGAGCGGGCCTACAAGCCGGAGCCCGAGCGCGAGGCCGAGGCCGAGAAGGATCCGATCCGCACGTTCGCGGCGTATCTGATCGACCAGGGCATCGCGAACGACGCGTCGATCGAGGCCATGAACGCTGCGATCGACGAGGAGCTGGCCCGGGCGGCGGATCAGGCCATGGAGCGCCCGCAGCCGGCCGCCGACACGATCTACGACCACGTCTTCTCGCCTGACGTGGACCCGACCTCGGACGCCTTCGCGACCGATCCCGTGCCCGAGGGCGACCCGACGACCGTGGTCGATCTATTGAATGCGTGTCTCCGCGATGAGATGGCGCGCGACCCGAGGATCGTCGTGTTCGGGGAGGACGTCGCGGACGCCAGTCGCGAACAGCACCTCGACGACGTGAAGGGCAAGGGCGGCGTATTCAAGGTCACCGCCAACCTCCAGCGCCGTTACGGCTCGGCCCGCGTGTTCAACTCGCCCCTCGCCGAGGCGAACATCGTCGGGCGCGCGATCGGGATGGCCGTCCTGGGGTTGAAGCCCGTCGTGGAGATCCAGTTCTTCGACTACATCTGGCCGGCGTTCCACCAGCTCCGAAACGAGATGACGACCATGCGCTGGAGGTCGAACGGCGCGTTCAAGTGTCCGGTCGTTATCCGGACGACGTACGGCGGCTATCTGGCGGGCGGCGCGATCTACCACTCCCAGACGGGTGCTTCCCTGTTCACGCACACACCCGGCATGCACGTGGTCTGTCCGTCCAACGCGTCCGACGCGAACGGACTGCTGCGCACGGCGATCCGGTGCGATGACCCGGTCCTCTTCCTCGAGCACAAGCATCTCTACCGTCAGACGTACAACAAGGGGGCCTATCCGGGGCCGGAGTACATGATCCCGCTCGGCTCTACCGTCAGACGTACAACAAGGGGGCCTATCCGGGGCCGGAGTACATGATCCCGCTCGGAAAGGCGAACGTCGTGCGGGAGGGGTCGCAGCTGACGATCGTGACGTACGGGGCTCTCGTCGAACGGATCCGGAAGGCGCTGAAGCAGCTCGAGAAGGACGGGGTCCCGGTCGATGCCGAGCTGATCGACCTGCGGACCCTGAATCCCCTCGATATGGACACGATCCGCGCGTCGGTGAAGAAGACGAACCGGGTCATCGTCGCATACGAGGACGCGAAGTCCTGGGGATTCGGTGCCGAGATCTCCGCGCGTATCGCGGACGAGCTGTTCGAGTGGCTCGACGCGCCGGTCCGGAGGATCACGTCCACGGACACGTTCGTCGGGTATGCGCCGTCGCTCGAGGCGGCGATCCTGCCCCAGCTCGACGACATCGCGGAGGCGATCGCCGAGCTCGCGGAGTACTGATCTTGCCCGAACCAAGGGTCTCCCTTTCGGAAGACGCCGGGCCGGATTCGGAGCGATCGTTCGGTCGGTCCGCGGCCGAGTACCGGATCCTGGCTCTCGTCATCCTTGCCGGCGTCATCGCGCACGTCTACAAGATCGACAATCCCCTCTTCGACAAGCACCCTTACCGGCAGTTCGACACCGCCGCGGTCTCGAGGAACTTCTACGATTCCGGGATGAGGTTCCTCTATCCCCGTGTCGATTGGAGAGGGTCGAGCCCCGGGTATGTCGAGGTCGAGTTCCCGGCGTACAACTACGCGACCGCGGTCGGGTACAAGGTGTTCGGGGCGCACGACTGGGTCGGCCGGGCCGTCAGCATCCTGTGCTATGTCCTATCCGCGATCCTCCTCTATCTGCTCGTCCGTCGTGCGTTCGCCAGCCGGGCGGCCCTGCTGGCGGTGCTCTTCTATTCGCTTCTCCCACTCACGCTCTTTCATACCAGGACCGTCCAGCCGGACGCGCTCCTGTCGTTGGGCTCCATCGCGGGGGT
>JBDHIO010000031.1:0-34535 GCA_039587355.1 Gemmatimonadota bacterium
AGGAAGCGGAACGCCAGATAGGCGGCCAGCAACCCGGACACCAGTGCCAGAAACAGGACCACACCCACACGATTTCGCATCATCCGCCTCTCGATCTTCGCCCGTTCGTCCGAGACCTCCGCGGTCTCCGGCCGCTACGACACCGGCCAGGGGGCCGGGTTATTCACCGTTACTCGTTACGCATCACCGACCGGGAACTCAACGTGATCGTCCCGTATCCGTTCCCGCAGTTCGCGCACATCAAGTTCAGGACCGGCCCGAGCACCACGAACGTGTGGAGGTAGTCGAGCTGAACCTCTTCGTTCAGGCCCGGCTGTCCCGGCCCGCATACGCCGGCGGTCCCGTTACAGGTCAGGGTCGTGGTCCGGCGGGTAAGCGACAGCCCGCTCTGCGTCAGCAGCGAATCGATGCGGGCGGTCACCGCGCCCGCGCTCGAGGTCGGAACGACTGCCAGCCGAGCTCCTTCTCGCGCCACATTCGTGACGACCTGATACGTCCTCCAGGCCGCCGCGAATTCGATGATCCCGAAGATGATCACGAGAAGGATCGGCAACGCCAGAACGAACTCCACCAGCGCCTGCCCCCGCTCATCTCCGCCGCGCCGTCGTCGGGCGCATAGTGCATGACGTTTCGCCATTTGCGTACTTCCTTTAAGCCAGCCAACCCGCTAGGGTCGCGGTCAGCGACCAGCTCGGATCGGCTCCGTATACGAACCAGGCGGTCAACGCCCCGGCGGCGATCGCGACGCCGTACGGAACGGTCAGTACACCGGGTGTGTCGAGCGTAACGGCCGACTTCGACCCCTCGCTCTTCCACCCGGTGAAGCTCCCCTTACCGAGCGTCGAGAAGATCGCCCGCAGGTTGATCGCCGTCTGTCCGAAGGCGCGATTTCGGACGATCACGACGATCGCCATCACGCCTCCCACCATTGCCATAACGAAAAGAGCGAACCAGAGGTCTCGCGGACCGAGGAACGCACCCACCGCGGTCAGGAATTTCACGTCCCCGCCACCGAGCCCACCGACGAGGAAGAAGGGGAGCGCCAGCCCGAAGGCCAGTAACGCGCCGAGCAGGCCACCGCCGAGGGCGTCGAGCCCCTGGGGTGCCCTGAGAAGCAGGGCTGCCACGAGGGCCCCTACCGTCAGCGCGTTAGGGAGCCTGCGTTCGCGCACGTCGAACCAAACGGCACCAGCGGCCGCCGCGCACAACGCTACTCCCATCAGTGTGGTCCACATCGGTACGTCTCGCCCCCCCGATTTCCACCCCGCGATGCGATCCGCCGGCAATCCCGCCGCCGACCCGAACGCCCCTCGGACGATCGCTTCGCATATGAAGCGTGATGCTACCCCATCAGCTCTCGTGGGTTCGCATCAGAGAAAAAAGGGTCGAAACTCGGGAAGCCCGAGCCTCGACCCCCTTCGTATTGTCGTCGAGGCTCGGCTCAGGAACCGCCCGACTGACTGTTCAGCGTCGTCGCCGCATTGCTGAACGCGCCATTGATGCCCGTGGCGAGCACCGTCATGCCGGCGGTGATTGCGAGCGCGATAAGAACGACCAGAAGCACGTACTCGGTCGCGTCCTGACCGGACTCATCCTGCCAAAGCTGATTGAGGAACCTCTTCATTTCACTCTCCACGCTGTTCGGGCCTGATAATCGATCGCCCGTGTTGACGATCCTGCCTCCCACTATCGCGGCTCCGAACTCGCCCCTGGAACCGACTGCTGCGCCGTGGAAGTGAAGGATCCGTGCCAGCCGCCTCATGGCGCCGCCCCAACCCCCTGTGGTTCCCCCATTTTTCGGCAATCCCCTGTAGGACAGCGTCTTACGACGCCGGCTGAAATCGCCTGTCGCGGGGAGAGCCCAACCATTGCCGCCCGATCCCGTCGATCATCTGTCGAGTCGGGGCAGCGAGTGTGGGCTCTGTACGACACAGATATTCTAAGCGAAAGACATTGAATAGGATAGCCCGGTGTGGTCTGCCCCGGATTCCCTGGTGCGAGGTCTCGATGTCGCGGCATCGCCACCCCTTGCGGGCTCCACCACGGTAGAGGTGTGCGGTGCGGTGACCGCAGATGTAGCGGCGCCGCGCCTCGATTCCCGCAAGGTGCGTCAGGGGACGCAGATACCCAGGCCTGACGGCGGAAGGTCGCTCGGAGTGATTCTCCGGATCGCGGTCGCCTCGGGGCTTCCCGAGCGCGCGAAGATCCCGCCGATCTCGTCCTCGTACACCTTCTCCCAACCCGGGTCCAGGTCCACGAGCTGGTAGGCCGGCCACAGCCGGGAGAACAGCACGAGATCGGTCTCCGGACGATCGATGAGACTGCGCCATCCCTCGACCCCCCGCTGAAACGCGAGGTACTCCTGGTAGACGGATTCCGAATACACCGTCTCCCGACGGCCGTCCATCGAGACGCGGATATCCGGGTAGAGGTGCCAGATGGCGTACTCACCCCAGTCGAAGTAGGTCGCCATGTTCCCTTCGACCCCCGACCGCTCGAGCACGTCCACAGCTCGCACGGGGAAGGGAATCGCGCGGGCCGGGTCGATCCTGATGCATGACGCGTCGCGCGCACCGAGGACGATCAGGATCGAGCCCGCGACCGCCGTGGTCGCGATCACGATCGTCTTCTCCCATCGGCTCGCGGTCGCCGGCACGTTCGTTCGCCGCCAGACCGCGGCGAAGTCGTCGGCGAGCAGGATCGGAAGTCCGATCGCGAAGAGCTGGAGATGGCGCACCGCGGTGAGCGGGAGTATCGCGAGCGTCACGACGAGCGTGAGGATCGGGATCCTCAATGGGCGTGGGCTCCGCGCGATGGTAACGCCGGCAAATGTTGCCAGCCCGAGATAGATGAGCCCGGGGGCAGACATGATGACCAGGCTCTGCCACTCCATGATGTCGGGTCTCGGCACCGTCGCGGTTCGGAGCAGGAACTCAGGTAGACCCCAGCCGTATGGGTTCACGAGCAGCGCGGCCGCGCTGCCCGCGCCCGCGGCCATCAGTGGCCACTCGCTTCCGACCTGGCGCCATCGATCCGGTTTGAGCAGTGCCTGTCCGACGCGGGCCATGCCCCAGATGCCGAGCATCCCGGCTCCCGCGAGGACTCCGCCGTGGAAGTTGATCCAGACGGCGAGGATGACGGGCAACGTCCAGAGCCAGCGATTCGACTCCAGTTCGACCCGGTGGACGACGATCAGCGTGAGGGCGAAGAAGAGAAACGTGAACATCTGCGGGCGGACCGTCGCGAAGCCCGGGATCATGATGAACAGCGCGGGAAGGAGGAGCAGTCCCGCGCGAAGCGCGTCCGACCCCCGTTTGACGAGGTGCCAGTAAATCAACCCGGCCGTAAGCAGAGCGACTGCGAGCTTCAGGGCGATGAGCCCGGTCGCGCCAGCGGCGTCGAAGAGTACTCCGAAGGCCACTTCCGACACCCACTCGTGGTTTATCCACCCGTGATCCGCCGAGAGATACGAGAACGGATCCACCCGCTCGAGGCCCAGGGAGATCGTCCGCTGACCAAAGAGGATGTGTCCCCAGAGATCGGGATCGGCGACCGTCGGGGCGAGAAGCCGCCATGCCGTGGCCAGTACGATGAAAGCGGTCACTCTCGACCACCACCGTGAGGTCAACCGTTCCTCCCTTCAAAACGCCCCTCGAGTCGCTCCGAAACTCTGCTTGGTCGCGCACTTGCAAGAACCTTGCTCTGAACACGGAGGCAGTCCACCATCGGGAGGGCTGGAGGTGCGACCGCCAGAGTCGAAAGGAGGCGCGGGCAGTGGCGAACGGGGCCGTGATCCATCTGATATCGCTTCAGAACCCGGACGGGGGATTCGGTCCCTACCCGGGAACGCCCGCTCGTACGGAAGCGACCGCCCTCGGAGCCCTGGCGCTCGGGGCCTCGGCCGAGCCTGGCGCCGGACCCGCTGCCGCCGCCGCGGTCGACTGGCTGGGAAGGACGCGGCTCGATTCGGGGGCTTGGCCCCTGATGCCTGGCTTCGAGGAGCCGCACTGGTCCACGAGTCACGCGGTAATGGCCCTGGCCGAGGCCGACGTCGGCCTCGCGCTGCGGGGAGCGGACTGGCTGCTCGGCGTCGAGGGCGCCGGTCCGGCCTGGTGGGTGCGGCTCCTCTTGAGGATGTCCCCCGAACGGAAGGCCGTGGAACTGGACATGGAGCTCGCCGGGTGGCCGTGGGCCGCGGGAACGTTCAGCTGGGTCGAGCCCACGTCGTACGCGCTTATGGCGCTCAAGCGCATGCGAGGCGCGATCGATGATGGACGGCTGCCGGATCGGCTCCGCGACGGCGACCTCCTGCTCGTGGATCGAGCCTGTGTAAGCGGGGGATGGAACTACGGGAACCCCCGGGTGCTGAATGAGGATCTGTGGGCCTACCCCGACACGACGGCGGTCGCGTTGATCGCCCTCTCCGACCGCGGCGACCTCACAACGGTCACGGAGGGGCTCGACATCGTGCCGTCCTTGCTCGAAGAAAACGACTCCATTCTCTCTCTATCCTTGTGCGCCCTCGCGTTGTCAGCCCACGGCCGGGACGCGTCGGGACCGCTCGAAACGCTCACGGCTCGCATCGCCGCGTGGGATCACGGCGAGATACGGGCACTGTGTTGGGCCGCTCTCGCCCTCGGCGGGCGTCACGACGTTCTGGGGGGCGCGAGTGTCTGATCGTCGAGAGTTCCTCCGCGTCCTCGCGGGAGGGGCGGCGGCAGCGAGCTTCGCGTGCGGCGATCCCGACCCGTGGACGCCGGAGGCGGTGCGCAAGACGACGGAGTCTCCCGTCGCGATCCTCCCGGCGGCCGACTACGACGAGGGCCGTCTCGTGGAGGTCGTGCGCGCCGGCATCGGCATGTTCGATCTATCGATCACGGGCCGGACCGTCGTGCTCAAGCCCAACCTCGTCGAGTTCGATCCGCAGGGCGTGATCAACACCCACCCGGCGCTCGTGGCGGCCTCGGTGGAGGCGTTTCGTCTCGAGGGCGCGCTAGAGGTGATCGTGGCCGAGGGCGCCGGGCACAGGCGCGACAACGAGTATCTGCTCGAGGCTTCGGGGCTGGCGGCACAGCTACGCGATACCGGTGCGCGGTTCATCGACCTCAATCACGACTCGGTGCGGCGGGTACAGCTCAAGACGAGGTTCACGGACCTCGGGCATCTTTACCTCCCCGAGACCGTACTCGATGCGGGGCTGTTCGTGTCGATGCCGAAACTGAAGACGCACCACTGGGCCGGGGTCACGCTCTCGATGAAGAACCTCTTCGGCATCGTCCCGAGCGCGATCTACGGGTGGCCGAAGAACGTCTTGCATTGGGCGGGTCTCGACGGGAGCATCCTGGACATCAACTCGGTGCTGGACGTGCCGCGCTTCAATATCGTGGACGGCATTCTCGGGATGGAGGGAAATGGCCCGATTCAGGGCGAACCGCGGGACGTGGGTGTCCTGATCTTCGGCCGGGATCCGGTCGCGGTCGACTCGACCGGGGCGCGCCTGATGAGTATCGATCCGCGGAAAGTCGGCTATCTCGCGGAGGCAGACGCGTTTCTGGGGAACCTCGGAACCGACGAACTCGAACAGCGTGGCGAGCCCCTGTCCCGGTTCAGGACCGATTTTCGCGTACTGCCCATGTTCGAAGAGATGAAGATCGTGCCTTCCACGGGAGGCGAGTGAACTCGACCGGCCTCACGGCCTATCGGCCGTCACGGGGTGACGTTACGGTTCGTTCACGCGTCGATGAACGGAAGCGCCACTTTAGGAGCTTGACCGGGTAGAAGAGGTTCGTCGAGTCCTGAAAAGGGATGGGCTCGGGAGCGGAGGATGACGTGATGACGACCTTGTTCTTCGGTGACATGCTGCCGCCCCCTCGCAAAGAGGGAGAGCGACGCGAACACGTGCTAGTCGGAACGGCCGCGCCGGTCCAGTTGAACGTGCGTCCGATCGAGCACCATCTCACACCCGACGGCGCCATCTGTATCGGGACGTTTCACGAGGGGCGACCGATCGGCAGGTGCGCCATCCCGGCGGAGAGCGTCGAGGACTTCCTCGAGATGGACCTGTTCGATTCTCCGGTATCTCTGGCGCTGAACGTCCGTGAGGGCGGTCCCGGCGTGGAGGGCAGCCTGCTCGCTCTCGTGCCGATGGATCGTTCGGTCGAGGACGAGGAAGAGAGCGAAGGGGACGAGCCCTGGCGGGCGAGCGTTCCCGGGGCCGGGTACGACGTCGACGCTGACGACGACGCGGTCGAGGCCGATGACGGCCAGCTCGTGGGAATCTTTCTCGGCGAGGTCGTGCGCTTCGATCCCGATCGCAAGAACGACGAGTCGCTTCTCCGCGAGGCGGCCGACATGCTCGCCGGGGTGATCAGGGGGCAGGTCGGAAGCGTCGTGGATCGAGTGATCGAGGACCTTACCGCCCAGACGGAGGGCTGACACCGGAAGTGTCGGCTCGCGAACGATGCGGTTGGCCGGGCGAAGACCTGGACATGGTCGAATACCATGACCGGGAATGGGGCGTTCCGGTGCGCGATGACCGGAAGCACTTCGAGTTCCTGGTGCTCGACGCGTTCCAGGCCGGGCTCTCGTGGGCGATCATCCTGAGGAAGCGCGAGGGGTTCCGATCCGCCTTCGCAGACTTCGATCCAGAACGAGTCGCGCGGTTCGGCGAGGCCGATGTCGAGCGCCTGCGGGCCGACGCGGGGATCGTACGCAACCGGCAGAAAATCGATGCGACCATCGCGAACGCGAGGGCGTTTCTCGACATCCAGTCGAGTGTCGGGTCGTTCGACGAGTTCATCTGGGGGTTCGTGGACGGACGGACGATCACCAACGCCTGGCGCGACATGGCGGCGATTCCGGCCAGCGGCCCCGAATCGGAGGCCATGAGCAAAGGCCTGAAGGCGCGGGGCTTCTCCTTCGTCGGGCCGACGATCTGCTACGCCTACATGCAGGCGGCCGGGATGGTGAACGACCACGTCACCGGTTGCTTCCGGTACGAGGAGGTGGCAAAACTGGCTCGTCGTTGAGCCGGACCACCTCGAAGATCGGTATGCACATGCGACCCAGCGCCTCCCTGTCACGAACGCGCCGCTTCGCCGCGGCTGTCGCCATCTCCATCGCCACGATTGCTCCCGGGGCTCTGACGGCCCAGACAGACGGGCTGGACGTGATCCTCCACGGCGGCCGGATCCTCGACGGTACGGGGAACCCGTGGTTCCGCGCCGACATCGGAATCCGGGGTGACCGGATCGTCGTCGTCGGGGACCTCACCGGTGCGACCGCGGGCCGAGTGGTGGATGTCGGCGGGCGCACGATCGTCCCCGGCTTCATCGACATCCACTCCCACGCGGACGAGGGACTCGGAGCGAGCGGGGACGATGCCGGTCGGCGGCGCGCCGCCCCCAATCTGGTGAGCCAGGGCGTGACGACAGTTGTGGTGAACCAGGATGGACGGTCGGCATGGCCGATCCGGGATCAGCGCGAGCGCTACGAACGAGACGGCATCGGACCGAACGCCGCCCTGATGATCGGGCACGGGACGGTGCGGGGCCTGGCGATGGGAAGCGACTATCGCCGCACGGCGACCGAAGATGAGGTCGCCCGCATGAGGGAGCTCGTGAGGCAGGGGATGGAGGACGGTGCGTATGGTCTGAGCGCTGGTCTCGAGTACGTCCCGGGTCGCTGGAGCGAGACGTCGGAGGTGATCGCCGTCGTCGAGGAGGCGGGGGCGGCGGGCGGCGTCTACGTGGTGCACGAACGGAGCTCGGGGATGACGCCGATGTGGTTCTGGCCGAGCGCGGACGAGCCCGGACCGCCGACGATGATCGACACGATCCTCGAAGACATCGAGGTCGCGGAGACGACGGGCGTGACCACCGTCGCGACCCACATCAAGGCCCGCGGGTCCGACTTCTGGGGCGCGAGTCGCGTGATGATCCAGCTCATCGACCGGGCCCGCGCCCGGGGAGTGCCGATCTGGGCGGATGCCTATCCGTACAACACGACGGGAAGTGACGGCGGGACGGTCTTGATCCCGTCGTGGCTCTTCGACGAGATCCGTCGCGAAGAGCGGCCGGCCGGTTCCCGCCCGGACTACGGTGGGGCGCTCCAGCGAGCGCTCGACGATCCGGCGCTGGCGGAGCGGCTGCGCCTGGATATCGATCACGAGATCGGGCGGCGCGGCGGCGCCGAGAACCTCGTCGTCATGGACCATCCGGATCCGGACATGATCGGCAAGACGCTCGCGGAGCTGGCGGCCCTGAACGGAACCGAGCTCGTCGACATGGCGATCCGGCTTCAGCTCGACGGTGATCGCGGCCGGCCGGGTGGAGCGCGGGTGCGCGGGTTCTCGCTGTCGGAGCTCGATGTCGGCGCCTTCGCCGGCAAGGAATGGCTCGTGACCGCGTCGGATGCCGGTATCGCGCTTCCCGGCGACCCGCCCGTCCATGCCAGGTACTACGGCACGTTCCCGCGGAAGATCAAACGGTACGCGATGGAGCAGGGGGCGCTCACGGTCGAGGATGCCGTCCGTTCGGCGACGACTCTGCCGGCTCAGATCCTCGGGATCCGAGACCGCGGTGCGATCCGCGAGGGGATGATCGCGGATATCGCGGTCCTCGACATGGATCGCCTCGAGGATACCGCGACGTTCTTCGAGCCTCACAGCTACGCCAACGGCGTGGACTTCGTCCTGATAAACGGGGAGTTCGTCGTGGACGACGGCGAACTGACGTATGCCCTGCCGGGTCGCATCCTTACGCCGGCGGCGTCTCCGCGTAACGTCCGGAGCGGCTCGGGAGGCTGAACCGAGTAGTGTATCGAAGGGGTCGGCGGGGCGCTCGTACGCCGTCCGTAGTCCCCTGTCACACCCTACGGGATTTGTGCAATCCGGTGCTCCGCTATGCAAGAAGTATCGGGTCGCGTCCCGACCGGGCCTTATCAGTCACATGGCTAACCGGTTGACGGACAACGAGTTAATCGCGGGCGCCAGCCGTCGCCGGGCGGCGAACGCTTTTTGCACCAGGCCGAGTGAAAACCTGATCCACCCACTCAATGCACCTGGAGCCACGAGGTCCGATGTTCAACGGAAAGAAAGACTCGGACGGAACGCGGATCAACGACCTGCTCTCGGAGCTCCGAAGTCTGGCGCTCCAGAACCCGGGTGACCCGCAACTTCGCAGTCATCTGTCGCGCGGGCTGTTCAGCGCGCTGACCAACGCAACGGACGCCGATCTCGGCGAGCGCGATCGGATCGTCCAGGAAATCAGGGATCTGGCTGCCCAGCATCCCGAAGACGATGTCGTTCGCAGCAACCTGGCTCGCGCACTCTTCAACTCGCTGAATGTCGCCCACACGGGCGGGGACGCGAGCGCCAGGGACGCCGCGCTTCACGAGCTGCGGTCGCTCGCGGCGGAGCACCCGTCCGACGATACCGTCCAGGAGCATCTCGCGAAGGCGCTCTTCAACGCGATCAACTACGCCAAGGCGGCGGACGATCACGCGGGTCGGGACACGTTGCTGGAGGAACTGCGCGGCGTGTACGAGGGGTCCGGAGCGGCCTCCGCGACCCGGTTGAGGCTGGCGAAGGCGCTCTTCAATACGGTGAGCCATTCGATCGACGAGGGACGCCTGGATCGTGCGCGGGAGCTCGTGGACGAACTCCGGGGGCTCGCCGGTCAGCACGGCGAGGACGCCGAGGTGCGCGACCGGCTGTCGAAGGGGCTCGCCACGCTGCTTCACTCGACGGCGATGTCCGAGGATCCCTCCGGCGCCGATAATCTGCTCGCCGAACTCAGGGAAATGGCGGGAGCGCACCCGGAGCAGCTGGTGCTTCGGGAGAGCCTGGCCATGGGACTGTCCGATACTCTTCAGTTGATGGGCGAGCGGGGAGATCCGGAGCACCGGAAGGACTTGCTCGATGAGCTGCGCGGTCTGGCGACGAACCACCCGGATGCGGAAAGCATCCGAGCGCGCCTCGCTTCCGGTATCGCTAACGAACTGAGCATGGCGGCACACCAGAACTGACCAGAAGCAGACGTCTGACGTCCGGCGCCTCACGCAAGGACGCTCACGGCCGTGCCCGGTTCGCCGGGCGCGGCCGCGTCTATTCGGGCCAGTTCGCGGCGCGCGCGACGCGGCACCTTGTAGCAGGTGCGGATACTTACTGCGTCGTCGCCGCCTCGATCGGCGACGGCGGCGTCCGGCGATCGAGACGCTAACCGAAGCGAGGAGCGAGGCTTAGGTGCCGGTGCCCCGGCAGGGAACCGCGGGTACGACGCTTGCTCCTCTCCAACGCGTCGGCCGGCCGTTCCTCTCTTCGGTCTGGTCGACGGGACGGGGGAAGGCCCCGCACGTTCTAGCGAGATGAAGACCCAGGGTGGATCCCACTACCGATACCGGTTCGAGGCCCGCAGGCACCTCACCGGCTGGGAGCTAGGACGTGTGGGCCTTCTTCATCTCAGCGACCCGGCCCGCCCGTGACATCTGCCGTTGCGGTGCTTTTCCGCGCGGGCCGGAGGTGTTCTCTTCCTGACATGATGAAGGATGTCGGAGTGAACGGTTGGAGGCAGTGCGAGACCCCGGACCGATGGAAGACGGCGGCGCAGCGGTTCATCCGGGCGTCGTGCGTGCTCTTCTTCTTGCCTGTCGGGTGCGGTGGATTCGGGTCGGACGAGTCCGGCTCGGATGGATCGAGTCCCGCGGGCGAGTCCGCCGGGGCGCGGCCCGCGGTGCCGGATACGCGCTTCACGACCCTCGAGGGGGCCTCGGTATCGCTGAGGGACCTCGAGGGTAGTGTCCTGATCGTGAACTTCTGGGGAACGTGGTGCGTCCCCTGTCGGCGCGAGATTCCGGAACTGGTCGAGCTGCATGACCACTACGCCGACCGCGGCGTCGAGGTGATCGGAATCGCGGTGGACTCGGGCGAGCCGGAGGAGATCCGGGAGTTCATGGACGGCTATGGAGTGCGCTATCGACTGTGGACCACCGGCGCGGTCACGGCGCTCGCCGAGTTCGGCTCGCACTCCTACCCGTTCACGCTGGTCGTCGACCGCGACGGAGGGGTTGTTAGCAGCGTGTTCGGCCCGCAGACCGTCGCGTCGATGACTTCGCTGATCGAGCCGTTGCTCGCAGCAGAGGACGGCTAGCCGGTCCGGTCCGGGTCCTCCCGGCGTCTCCGGCTGCGGAAAGACCTGACCCCATCTATCTTGCCGGCCCCCGACTACGGCGGTCGGGTGGATACGGCGCTCGCGTGGGGGTTTTCGGGCGCATCGACGGACTACAGGGGCACGGAGAAGGCGCTCGTGGCAAGAGGACTGGATGGGTGGAGGCGGCTCGTGGCCGCCACGGCGGTCGTCACCTACCTGCTGATCATCCTTGGCGGTTTCGTCCGCATCACGGGCAGCGGGATGGGCTGCGGGGATCACTGGCCGCTCTGCAACGGCCGATTGATCCCGTCGCTCGACGACCCGGCGACGTTCATCGAGTGGGGGCACCGGCTGGTCGCCGCCCTCGTTTCACTCGGAGTCCTCGCGATGGCGCTCAAGGCGCTCGCGAACCGGGGCGACGCCGAATGGCGGGGCAGGGTAAAGCTCAGCCTCCGGGTGGCCGCCCTGCTCGTTGTCCAGATCATGCTCGGCGCGATCACCGTGTGGCTCGAGTTGCCGGCCTGGTCGGTGATCATCCACCTGGGCACAGCCATGGCGCTCCTGGCCTTGCTGCTCCTGGGCGCACTGGGTGCGGTGGATGCCGGGTCGACGACGAGCTTCCGCGGCTCGGAGGCCGGTGCGGCACGCATGGCCCTCTGGCTGACCGCGCTCTCGGGGGTCGTCGTCCTGCTGGGCGCGCTCGTGGCGAACCTCGGAGCGGCGCCGGCGTGTCTGGGGTTCCCGCTGTGCAACGGCTCGATCATGCCGGGCGAGGATTGGCGCGCCCATCTGCACTGGACCCATCGGCTCCTCGCGTACCTCGTGGTGCTGGGGGCCCTCGGACTGCCGTTCATGAGTCGCGGGCGAGCCCGCATGACGGCCTGGCTAGCGACGCTCGCTGCGCTCGGGCAGCTCGTGGTCGCCGCCGTCATGGTGTTGCAGATCCTGCCCACCGGCTGGCGTGCGGCGCACGTGGCGCTGGGGGCCGCGGTGTTCGCAGCCCTGGTGGCCCACACCTACGTCAGCGGCAGTTCGGGTCAGGGCGACTCGAGCAGCGCGACGTGACCCAGACCGCCTGCGGCGCAGACGCTGACGACGGCGCGGGTGCCGGAGGGTAGCTCCGCCAACTCGCGAACGGTTTGCGAGAGGATGCGGGCTCCCGTCGCGCCGAACGGGTGCCCGATCGCGACGCTCCCGCCGTTGGGGTTGATCGACTGACGCGGGAATTCGCCGAGCCCGCCCTCCACGCCGGCCCGGTCCGCGATCCACTGCTCGTTCTCCAGCGCCTCGATGGTGCAGAGCACCTGCGCCGAGAAGGCCTCGTGGATCTCCCATAGCCCCACGTCACCCAGCGATAGGCGGTTGCGTCTGAGCATGCGGGCGACCGCGATGGCCGGAGCGATCAACAGCCCGTCCCGGTCCGGATCGATGGCGGCCTGCTCCCAGTCCACCAGTCGTGCGCGGGGGAGCCGGTCGGGCAGCAGTCGCAGTCCCGCCTCGTCGGCGACCCAGCACGCGGCGGCGCCATCGGTGAGGGGAGACGAGGTGCCGGCAGTGAGTGTCCCATCCTTCGAGAATACGGGTCGGAGCGAGGCGAGCTTTTCGAGCGACGTGCCGGAGCGTGGCAGAGTGTCTCGGTCCGTCGAGAACGTGCCCGGCGAGACGATGAGGTCCCTGAAGAACTCGCCGTCGTTCCGCGTCGCGCGCTGGTGGCTGGCGAGGGCGAACCTGTCCTGCGCCTCTCGCGGGATCGCCCACTCCCGGGCCATTTCCTCCGCGTGCTGGCCCATGGACTTCCCGGTCGTGCGCTCGTTCACGCCAGGCACCGAGATCTTCAGATCCCGGGGCCGGATCTTCGCGAGCGAGCTGATCATTCGGACGGGGCTCCCGGCCTGTGCGGTCCGGCGGATCTTTCGACTGAACGACCTCGAGAGACCCACCTCGGTGCTCGACATCGATTCGACGCCGCCGCAGAGAACGAGTTTCGCCCTCCCGGCCGCCACCTGGCCGGCCGCGTGGGTCGCGGCGGCGAGCGACGTAGCGCACGCCTGAACGATCCCCTGTGCCGGAACCCCTTCATCGAGCCCGGAGTCGAACCACGCCTCTCGCCCCCAGTTGCTGACCCGCAGCGAGGGGATGACCGACCCCCAGAGCACGAGGTCGATCTCGCCGGCCCGTCCCCGCCCGGGGCCGGAGTCGCCGGCGACCGTTTGCTGGATCACGGGTGCGGACAGCGCGAGCGCGTCGAGGGCCTCGAGATCCTTGTCGATCTTTGCGAACGGGCTTCGGAGCCCTGGCAGCACGTACACGTGGGGGCTGGTCATGGTCGATCGCGGGCCGGGGTCGCGGGAATGTGGGTTGCGTGGCATCCTACGCCGCCCCGAACGAGAATGGAACGGCTCGCGAGGAAAGGGACCACATGACGGTACGGGTGCGCTTCGCTCCCAGCCCGACCGGATTCCTCCACGTCGGAGGCGCCCGGACAGCGCTGTTCAACTGGCTCTTCGCCCGCAACGTGGGCGGACGCTTCATCCTGCGAATCGAGGACACCGACAGGGCTCGCTCCAGCGACGAAATGACGGACGCGATCCTGGACGGGTTGAAGTGGCTCGGGATCGACGTCGATGAGGGCCCCTTCTTTCAGGCCGCGGGGATCGAGCGTCATAAGGCCGACGCCACATTGCTCTTCGAGCGAGGTGCGGCGTACCGCTGCTTCTGCACGCCGGAGGACCTCGCATCGCGCCGCGAGGAAGCGCGGAGGACGGGAGCGGGACACGGGTACGACGGACGGTGCAGCTCCATCGATGAGGACGCGTCCGCCGCTCGGGTCGAATCGGGCGAGCCGTTCGCGTTGCGGGTCCGGGTCCCGGACGGGCGTACCGAATGGACCGACCTGGTTCACGGGAGCATGTCGATCGACAACGCCACGATCGACGACTTCATCATCCTGCGGTCGGATGGGACGCCCGTCTACAACCTCGCGGTCGTATCCGATGACTTCGACGCGCGAGTGACGCACGTCGTGCGCGGCGACGATCACATCTCGAACACCCCGAAGCAGATCATCCTCTACGAGGCGCTCGATCGGCCGCTGCCGGTGTTCGGACATGTCCCGCTGATCATGGGGCCGGACGGGAAGCGGTTGTCGAAGCGCCACGGCGCGATGTCCGTTCTCGCCTACGAGGACGCCGGCTTCTTGCCGGACGGGATGATGAACTTCCTGGCGCTCCTCGGCTGGTCGCCGGGCGACGACCGGGAAGTCATGGACCGGGCCGAGCTCATCGAGGCGTTTTCGGTCGAGCGAATCCTGAAGAAGAGCGCGGTGTTCGACCTGGAGAAGCTCGAGTGGCTGAACGGTCGACACATCGCCGGGGCCGAGGCCGGGCGGCTCTCACCGATGGTCCGTAGCGCGCTGGTCGAGGAAGGCCTCGACGCGCTCGACGAGACCAGGTTGCGCGACGTGATCGATCTGGTGAAGGATCGCCCCCGGACGATTCCGGCACTCGTCGGACAGGTGCGGCCGTTCTTCGCCGGGACGCTGGATTTCGAACAGGCGGCCGTCGATCGATTCTGGAAGAAGCCCGAGGAGGCCGCACAGGTACTGCGGTCCCTGGATCAGGTGTTCGGCGAGCTGGACGGGCCCTGGACTCCCGAGGCGCTGGAGGCGGCGATTCGCGGTCTGGCCGAACGCCTGGAGATGGGGGCTGGACGAGTCATCAATCCGCTGAGGGTCGCGCTCATGGGGCAGGGCGTCAGTCCGGGGATCTTCGAAGTCGTCGAGCTGATGGGGCCGGACCTCGTGGCGCAGAGACTGGGTACTGCCCTCGGGTATCTGGACGCGAAGGCGGCGATGGGGTGACCGACGCGGGTTCGGATGACCGGCCGCGACACGAGGCGCTGATGCGTCGCGCCCTCGAGTTGGCGGCGGCGGCGGCGGGGAAGGGCGAGGTCCCGGTGGGTGCCGTCGTGGTGGACGGGGCGGGTGCGATCGTCTCTGAGACCCACAACAGGACCCGCGAACTCGCGGACCCCACCGCGCATGCGGAAGTGCTCGCACTCCGCGAAGCGGGGCGCCTCCTCGGCGATTGGCGGCTCGAGGGGCACCGGCTGTACGTCACGCTCGAGCCCTGCGCCATGTGCGCGGGCGCACTCGTGCTGGGGCGGCTCGAGGAGGTGGTCTTCGCGGCATCCGACCCGAAGGCCGGCATGTGCGGCTCGCTATCGAACCTGGTTGACGATTCCCGGCTGAATCATCGGGTTCGAGTCGTCTCCGGCGTGCTCGAGGCCGAATCGGCGGCCTTGCTGCGCGACTTCTTCAGAGCGCGACGAGGCTGACCGGCCCGCTCAATTCGTGTCGGGCACCGGCCTGCCGACGAACCATACCAGTGCGACGAGCGTGGCAGCCGAAATCAGATAGGCAATCGGCATCGGTAGTCCGTACGCCACCCCAACGTGCCCGAAGGCCATGGCCACGACCGCCACCACAAGCGCGTACGGAAGCTGCGTACGGACATGGTCCATGTGGTCGCACGCCGAGGCCATCGAGCTGAGTACGGTGGTGTCCGAGATCGGCGAGCAGTGGTCGCCGAAAATCGAGCCCGCCATCACTGAGCTCACGGTGATCACCAGTAGCGAGCCTCCGAACCCGCCGGCCACATCCGCCACACCGCCCAACGCGAGGATGAGCGGGATGACGAGCGGAATCAGCACGGTCATCGTCGCCCAGGAAGTCCCGGTGCAGAAACTGACGACGGCGGCGGTCACAAACGTCAGGGCTGGCAGGAGTTCCGGTGCGAGATTGCCCTCGAGCAGCTGAGTGAGATAGGGCGCTGTAGCCACCTGTTTCGTTACCTCGCCGAGCGACCAGGCGAGGATCAGGATGACGAAGCCCATCGTCATCGCTTTGACGCCGGCCAGCCACCCGTCCAGCGCCTCCTTGAGAGTGAGGATCTTCTGCGATGTGGCGAGCCCGATCGCGACGATACACCCGGCGAGTGCACCCCACAGAATGGCATTGAACGGGTTGGCGGCTCCGAAGATGTCCCGCAGCGGTCCGGGACCGTTCGCGGCCCGGCCGTCGAAGTAGAGGCCGAACACGACTACGACGACCACGGTCAAGACGGGCACCACGGCGTTGTACCAGCGAAGCGGAGCCCCCTCCTTGGGGTCCAGCGCCTTGTCGTCTGTACTTACCAGCAGCTGGGAGCCCGGGCGAAACACACCGCCTCCTGAACGAGCTCTGGTCTCCGCTCTGAGCATCGGCCCGAAGTCGCGCTGGGACAGCACGACCAACGCCACCATGAGAAGCGCCAGGATCGGATAGAAAAAGTACGGAAGACTGCTGATGAACACGTTGAATGGGCTTGCGCTCGCCAACGTTGCCGCCAGCGCAGGGTCGGCCGTCTGCGAGGCGGCGATCGCGAGCCCATCTCCGATCAGCGTCATCTGAAACCCGCCCCATGTCGAGACGAAGACGATCGTCACGACCGGTGCGGCCGTCGAGTCGACGAGGTACGCGAGCTTCTCGCGGGAGATCCGGAGCTTGTCGGTAATCGGCCGGAAGGTGTTCCCGACGATCAGCGTGTTCGCGTAGTCGTCGAAGAAGATCCCGATTCCGGCGAGGAACGTGGCCAGTTGACCACGCCGCGGAGTGGTCGCCATGGGCCGAACGGCTTCGACGATGCCTCGCGTTCCGCCGGAGCGCGAGATCACCCCGACCATCGCGGACAGCAGGGCGGAGAAGATGATGATCGATGCGTGGTCGCCGTCCGCGAGAGAGGGTACGACAAAGGTGTCGACAGTCCGCCAGAGCCCGTTCAACGGATTGAGCCCGGCGATCATCAAGCCGCCGATCCAGACGCCGAAGAACAGCGAGACGACGACCTCGCGGAAGATCAGGGCCAGAGCGATCGCGATCAGCGGAGGGATGATGCTGGACCAGCCCGGATACACGTGGGCGGTCACGGTCTCGGTCGCGGTGCCCCCGTCAGCCTGGACTTCGATCGTCAACGGGAAGTCGTCGCTGGAGGCCTCGAGCCCCGAAACCACGACATCCACGCGGATCGGCAGGAGCCCGTTCGCGAGCTCGCGCCCCGACGCACCGCGAACACGATAACTGGCGTTCTGCCCGCCCTCGGTTCGGATCGTCACGGCGAACGGGACGGCGTCGAGGACCACGGTCGGACTGGAAACTGATACGTCGGGACCGGTCTGCCCCAACGCGGGAGCCGTCGTGGAGCCAAGGGCGACCAGGCCCGCGAGGGCCGGCCTCGCGAGCCGGCGAAGGACGGAATCTGCGCTTCGTGTATGCATGCCAGAACGTACCGGACCCGCTCGCGTCGGGTCAACGAAGCTTGCCAGGGCGACCGAAGCGGGCTTGAAGTTGATCGTCCGGCTGGCCGTCTCTATACTCCCGCCCGACGGGTGGCCTGGCCGCCCGGTCCCGCTGCGGAACGTGTCCGTGGCGGCTCGCGAAAGCACACGAAACGACGGCCGTGCCCACCGATCCCACGACATCCACGACGATTCTCGATCGGTCCGATATCGAGCGCACGCTCGACCGGCTGGCCTCGGATATCGCGAGTTCGGTCCCGGCCGAACGTCCCCTCGTTCTCGTGGGGATCCAACGCCGGGGCGACCTCATCGCGGGGGCGCTCGCGAGGCGACTGTCCGCGAGCCGGGGCTCGGTTCCCACCGGTTCCCTGGACATCACGATGTATCGTGACGACTTCGCTCAGATCGGGGCCCTGCCGATGATCGGGACGTCCGACATCCAGGAGAACATCGACGACGCGCACGTCATCATCGTTGATGATGTGCTTTATACTGGCCGGACTATCCGCGCTGCCCTGAACGAGTTAGCTGACTTCGGACGGGCAGCGAAGGTAGAGCTCTGCGTGCTTGTCGACCGGGGTGGCCGGCAGCTGCCGATTCAACCGGATTACGCGGGAGAACGGGTGGACGTCCCCGTGGGGCGCGAGGTCGCGGTGAAGGTCGAGGACCTGGATGGCGTCTGGGCGGTGGATCTCGTGGACCTGGGAGCCGAGTGATGCCGCTGGGCAAGGACCTCGTCGGTCTCGAGGATCTCTCGCGCGAGCAGATCCTCTCGATTCTCGACACCGCCGAGCCGTTCAAGGAGATCAGCGAGCGTCAGATCAAGAAGGTCCCGGTGCTCCGCGGCCAGACGATCGTGAACCTGTTCTTCGAGGCGTCCACGCGGACCCGGATCTCGTTCGAGTTCGCTGAGAAGCGGCTCTCCGCGGACACGGTGAACATCTCTTCGACCGGGTCGTCCGTGTCCAAGGGCGAAACCCTGGTGGATACCGCCCGCAACCTCGAAGCGATGCGGATCACGATGGTCGTGGTCCGACACGGATCTTCGGGAGCGGCGAAGTTCCTCGCGGACCGGATCCCGTCGAACGTGGTCAACGCGGGTGACGGCCAGCACGAGCACCCGACCCAGGCATTGCTCGACCTGCTGACGATTCGCGACCGGTTCGGAGACATCGCCGGACGGCGCGTATGCCTCGTCGGGGACATCCTCCACTCGAGGGTCGCGCGCTCGAACATCTGGGGCCTGATCAAGTGCGGGGCCGAGGTCGCCGTATGCGGCCCCCGAACGTTGATCCCGAGCGGAATCGAAGAACTCGGCGTCCGCGTGCTCCCGAGGATCGAGGAAGCGATCGAGTGGTGCGACGTGCTGTACGTGCTGCGTCTCCAGCTCGAGCGCATGACGGGCGGGTACGTTCCGTCGCTTGGCGAGTACAACAGCGTCTTCGGTGTTACGTCGTCTCGTCTCGCTCTCGCGGCCGACGACATGATCGTGATGCACCCGGGTCCCATGAATCGCGGCGTCGAGATCGACTCGGACGTCGCGGATGGCGAGCGTAGCGTGATCCTCCCGCAGGTGACGAACGGCGTGGCTGTCCGCATGGCGGTGCTCTACCTCCTCGCCGGTGGAAACCCCGAGCATGCCGAGACCGCGAAGGGCGAGGCATGAGCGCGCCGCGCTCGGTTCTCCTGACCGGCGGGCGGGTCGTCGATCCCTCGCAGAACGTCGACGAGCCGCGCGACGTTTTGATCGTCGACGGACGGATCGAGGCGGTCGATCGCGGGATCACCGGTCCGGACGATGCGGAACGACTCGACGTGGCCGGCCTGGTCGTGACCCCGGGTCTCGTCGACGTCCATGTCCACCTCCGGGAGCCCGGCGGGACCCACAAGGAGACCATCCGCACCGGCGCGATCGCGGCGGCGGCCGGTGGGTTCACGACCGTGTGGGCGATGCCGAACACGGATCCCCCGCTCGACGATCCCGCGGCGGTCGGCTACGTGCGGCAGGAGGCGCGCCGCTGGGCCCGCCGGGGCGAGGGCGGGGCTCGCGTGAGCCCCGTCGGCGCGGCCACGAAGGGGCTCGCAGGCGAACAGATGACGGGTATCGGCGGGCTCGTGGAGGCGGGCGCGGTCGCCGTGACCGACGACGGGCACCCGATCGCGAACGCGGCGATGATGCGCCGCCTGCTCGAGTACACCCAGACGTTCGGCATTCCGGTCCTCCAGCACGCCGAGGACATGGCGCTGACGGCCGGCGGTGTAATGAACGAGGGACACGTCGCCACTGCGCTCGGTCTGCGCGGGATACCGAACGTCTCGGAGGCCGCCATCGTGGCACGGGACGTCTATCTTGCCGAGTTGACCGGCGGACACGTCCATATCCAGCACGTGTCGGCCCGGGAATCCGTCGAGGCGATCGCTCGTGGCCTGGACCGGGGTGCCCACGTGACGGCGGAGGCCAGCCCTCATCACCTGACGCTGACGGATGAGGCCGTACGCGGTTACCGGACGGACGCGAAGATGAATCCGCCTCTGCGATCGGAGGAGGACCGGCAGGCCATTCGGCAGGGCCTGATCGACGGCGTGCTCCAGATGGTCGCCACGGACCATGCGCCGCACCATTACGAGGAGAAGGAACGCGAGTTCGACGATGCGCCCTTCGGCATCGTCGGTCTCGAGACGGCGTTCGGAATCTGTATGCAGGAACTCGTCGTCAGCGGCGACCTTACGTTGTCGCAGCTCATCGATCGCATGTCCTGCGCGCCGGCTCGGGAAATGGGCATCAACGCCGGTACGTTGCGCCCCGGCAGCCCTGCAGACATCCTCGTCGTGGACCCGGATGCGAAATGGACGGTCGACCCGGAGCAATTCAGGTCGAAGAGTCGAAACACCCCGTTCGCGGGTCGGGAGGTCACGGGACGGGTGGTTCGGACGATGGTCGGCGGCGATACGAGGTTCGCGGCGGACTGAGTGCCGGGCCCGGGACTTGCCACTCCAGGAGTCGAATGAGCGCGTGATCGGCCCCGCCCCAAGCGGGACCGACCGGGCCCATTGAACGGTCGCAACCGCCGCTCGCCGCCAGCGACGGCGCCAAGTCGGGACGGACGAACGACATGAGCAACTCGCGAGACGACAACAGCGCCCTGATTCCTTCCGAAGTCCGGGATCTCATCGAGGAATCCCGGACGGTGCAGGATTGGCTCGACCGACTCGCATCGCACGAAAGTGACGCGAGTCCCGAGGTCTTCGACCGTGTGCGCGAGGATTACAACGGACGGCTCGAGAAGGCCACCGAACGTCTGGCGCAGCATCGCTCGGAACTCGCGGGCAGTCTCGACACTCGCAGGTCCGAGCTCGAGTCGCTTCAGGCGGATCGGGACTCGCAGGCTGCGGATCTCGAGGAGGCGCGGCTCCGGCACATGGTCGGCGAGTTCACGGACGATCGGTGGAACGAGCTGAGCCAGTCGATCGAAGGGTCCCTCTCCGAGCTTTCCGAGCTTCTTGAGATGGAAGATGGGGCCGTCGCCGAGCTCGCCGCGATCGTTACCTCGATCGATGAGGGCCGGCTTCCGACCGTCAAGACGGAGCCGGCTACTGCGTTTCCGGACGTTCCGGAAGAACCCGCCGTCGAGGCGACGGACGAGGGCGACGACGACATTCTCGGCGAGGGTGTATCCGCCATGATGGAGCCCGCCATCGTCGATGAGGATGTCTCCGCCGAGCCGGAGCCCGCCATCGTCGATGAGGTCGAGACGGTGGAGGAAGAGACCTCGGAGGAGGACAGCCCCGAGGACGAGACGTCGGTCGTCGAAGCCAGCGCCGAGTCGGAGGAGTCGACCGACGAGGCTCCGGAGGAGATCACTGTCGAAGCGACGGATGACGGACCGGACGGCGCACCGTCGGCGGAGGCGGTGGCGGCGGCCGATGCTGAAGAGGGGGGGGATTACCTCGACGAGCTGGAGTTTCTGGAATCGCTGTCGCTCGATGAGTCGGATCGTTTCGACGCGGTCTCGGCGATGCTCGACGAGGACGATCCCGAGAAGAAGAAGTAGCGCGCCCGGACGCGTACCGCCGGAGATGAAGAAAGGGCCGATCCTCGCGGATCGGCCCTTCTCTTTTAGGCCCAGGATCGGCGTGACGTGGTCACGCGACCGGGGTGGTCACGCGACCGGGGTTAGACGCCGGCGAGCCGGTTCACGTGCCGGGCAGCGCGAGCCTTCTGACGGGCGGCGGTGTTGCGCGGGATCACGTTCTTGCGCGCGGCCCGATCGAGCGCCGTGTAGAGCTCGGACAGGGCGGACTTCGCCTCGTCGGCGCTGTCCATCGCGAGCAGACTCTTCGTCCGCGTGCGGATCTCCGAGCGGACCTGCCGATTATGCTGGCGCCGCACCAGGGACTGCCGCAGCCGTTTCTTGTGACTAGCGTTGTTGGGCACTTCACCTCTCCGTATTCACGGTCGCGACCCCGGAGCGCCCGGAGCCGGAAAGCCTCCGAAGATAGAGCGATGGAGGGCCGGACTCAAGGTCGGCGTTCCACAGGCGTCGAGGCGCCATTTCCACGGTCTTCACGGCCCCTGCAGATACGTCGGAGATGTGGCCGATCGGGCGCCGACCGTTATGATACACGATCCATACACGGGAGGGTGTGTACGACGTTGCCTAGTTGCGACTCGCCAGGGGAGAACGGATGAGCGCGGTACCGAATCGGCTGCCGAGCCAGATGGGTACCGAACCGTTCGTCGTCGAGCTGGATCGTTTTCGTGGACCACTGGATCTGCTGCTGCACCTGATCCGGTCCCAGGACATCGACATCTTCGACATCCCGATCTCGCAGATCACGTCTCAATTCCAGACGGTGATCGAGCGTGGAATCGACCGCCTCGAACTCGATCGAGCCGGGGAGTTCCTCGAACTCGCCGCCACGCTGATCCGCATCAAGGCGCAACTCCTTCTGCCGCGTCACGACGAGGAAGACTGGGGGGAGGACCCGCGCGCCGAGCTGGTACGTCGGCTCCTCGAATACGAGTTCTTCCAGGAGGTGGCGAGGGTTCTCAGCGACGCCGAGGCCGATCGCCGCCGGCATCATGGGAAAGGCTACGTCGAACCGAGATCCAGACCGGCGGCCGTGAAGGGCGAGCTCACCACGACGCTCGAGGAGTTCCTCGAGATCGCGATGGGTCTACCGGAGAACGTGCCCGAGCCCACCCATGTCGCTCCCGTTCGCGTCGTCACGGTCGAGGAGAAGATCTCCGTCATCCAGCAGCACCTGAGGCGGGCGAAACGACTGCTGTTTAGCCGGCTCTTCACCTCGTGGAACGACCGGCAGCACGTGGTCGCCGCTCTTCTCGCCTGCCTCGAGCTGGCGAAGCAGCAGGTGCTGCGCATCGAGCAGGTGAAGCGGTTCGGGTCGATCTGGATCTTCGGTCAGGACGAAGAGGCACCGGCGAAGGCGGCCGTAGAAGAAAGCAGTGGGGCGGCGGACAAACCCGAACAGCAACAGGAACTCGCGACCGTGGAGCCCGAAGCATGACGCCCGAGCAGATCGTCGAGGCGACGTTGTTCGCCAGTCAGGCGCCGCTGACCCCTTCCGAGATCGCACGGGCGGACGAGGGGCTCGATCCGTCCACCGTCCGAACCGTCCTCCAGACGCTGCGGGAACGCTACGACGAGCAGGAACACGCATTTCAGCTCTACCAGTTGGGTGATGGATACCAGATCCTGACCCGGCCCGAGTTCGCCCCGTACCTCGAGCGTTTCGACTCCGTACCGCGCCCGCCCACGCTCTCGCGCGCGGCCCTCGAGACCCTCGCGATCATCGCGTATCGACAACCGCTCGGCCGGATCGAGGTGGAAGAGATCCGTGGAGTCGCGACCGCGTCCGTGCTGCGCACGTTGATGGACTGGGAGCTGATCCGGGTGACGGGCAGGGGGGAGGGGCTCGGCCGGCCGCTGCTGTACGGCACGACCCCGGCGTTCCTCGATCACTTCGGCTTTCAAAGCCTCAAGGAGCTGCCCGAGCCCGAGGAGCTTCCCGTCGCGCTCAGAAACGCCATGCCGGATCTCCTGGAAGATCTCGAATCGACGGCGGAAGGCGCTGCGGAACAGGCGGCGGAAGGCGCTGCGGAACAGGCGGCGGCGGAGGAGGCGGAGTCCGAGAATGCGGTTCTCGAGAATCGGCTCGATCCCTCGCGAACTCTTGCGGAGAGCGGTGCGGAGTCGACCAACGGCGCGGGATCGCACAACGGGTCCGGCGGCCACAACGGCACCGGGGCGGGCGAGGATGCCGATCCCTCCGCAGACCGCGGAGACTGACACTCCGTCGTGCGCCTCCAGAAATTCTTGGCCCGCGCGGGGGTGGCCTCCAGGCGAGCGAGCGAGCGCCTGATCGCGGAGGGGCGGGTCACGGTGGACGGCGAACGTGTGACCCGCGCCGGATCGAGGGTGGACCCCTCACAACGGGTCGAAGTCGATGGCAAGCTCGTCGAGATACCGGAGGTTCGCTGGGTGGCGCTCCACAAGCCGCCGGGCTCGCTGTGCACGAGGGGAGATCCCGAGGGGCGACCGACCGTCTATGACCTGCTGTCCGAGGATGCCCAGAGCCTGTTCCACGTCGGTCGACTCGACTACATGAGCGAGGGTCTGCTGCTCCTCACGAACGAGGGGGAGATGGCGAACCGCCTTCTGCATCCGAGCGCCGGGGTCCGCCGACGCTACGAGGTCGGTCTCGTGGGTCCGGTGCCTCCCGACGTCCCGACGGCGCTCGGTCGCGGAGTCGAGCTCGAGGACGGACCTGCGCGCGCCGTGTCGGCCGATTGGACGTCGTCGTCGACCCGGGCGGACCCCGTCGTCGACCTGGTCCTCGCCGAGGGTCGGAACCGGGAGATACGGCGCATGATGCAGGCGCTCGACCTGCGCGTCCGCTACCTCAAGCGGGTCTCCTTCGGCCCCGTGCAGCTGGGAGATCTACCGCGTGGCGCGATGCGGGACCTGTCCGACGAGGAGGTTTCATCGCTCCGGCGACTCGTCCAATCGCCCGCATGAAGCCTGTGACCCGGAACCCATGCCTTGCTCTCCGAGAGTCGGGTCGTGAAGATCGAAGGCTGCCGAACACGGGCGGTGGCGGGCTGAAGCCATCATCTCGGCAGGGTCAGGTGTCCAATCTGCAGACAAGCGTGCCGTCGGTCCGTGCCCAGCGGACACCGGTTGCCGCGGAAATCAACGAGTTCGAGAGGTCGAATGAACGCTGAGCCGGGAACGGCCGAGAGGGTTTCCCAGGCGGACCTGGAGAGTCAGGCCGCCATTATTCAGGAAGCGGGCGCTTTCGTTCATGAGGTCCGGGAGGCGATCGGACAGCGAATCGTCGGACAGGCGATGCTCGTCGACCGGGTGCTCATCAGCCTGCTTACCGGTGGGCACCTGCTTCTCGAGGGCGTACCCGGCCTCGCGAAGACGCTCACGGTCCGCACGCTGGCCGAATCCATCCACACCACGTTCCGCCGCGTGCAGTTCACTCCCGACCTGCTGCCGGCCGATGTGATCGGAACCCTCGTCTGGGACGAGAAGACCGGCGAGTTCTCTGCCAAGCTCGGGCCGATCTTCGCGAACATCGTCCTCGCCGACGAGATCAATCGCGCACCGGCCAAGGTTCAATCGGCCCTGCTCGAGGCGATGCAGGAGCGGCAGGTGACGGTCGGAGACGCAACGCATCCGCTGCCGGTGCCGTTCCTCGTCATGGCCACGCAGAATCCAATCGAGCACGAGGGGACGTATCCTCTGCCCGAGGCGCAGGTCGACCGTTTCATGTTCAAGGTTCGCGTGGACTATCCGACGCAGGAGGAAGAGCGCCTGATCATGCGTCTGATGGCTGCCGAGGAGCTCCCTCCCGTCACGGCAGTGGCGGACCCCGAGCAAATCCTCGCGGCTCGTGCGCTTCTCGCGACTATCTATCTCGATCGCCGCGTCGAGGACTACATCCTGTCGCTCGTTGCCGCGACCCGGCGTCCGGCCGAGGCGGGCCTCGGAGATCTCGAGCAGTGGATCGAGTTCGGCGGGTCCCCGAGAGCCACGATCTACCTGGCGAGGGCCGCCCGCGCGATCGCGTTTCTGGATGGCAGGAGCTTCGTCGTGCCGGAGGACGTCCAGGCGATCGCCCGTGATGTGCTGCGGCACCGGCTCGTCCTGACCTTCCAGGCCGAGGCCGAGGGTGTCGACTCCGAGGCGATTCTCGATCGGCTCCTGGAGACCGTGCCCGTGCCGTGAGTGTCCTCGACTTCCTCTGGCGTCCTCGGCCGGAGGATCAGGCCGAAGACCGTATCGCGAACCTGCGCGACGTACGGCGTCTCGAGCTGAAGAGCCGGCGTCTCATGGACAGTCCGGCTCTCGGCCAGTACGAATCCGTCTTCCGCGGCCAGGGAATCGAGTTCTCCGAGGTCCGCGCTTACCAGCCGGGCGATCCGTTCCAGGCGATCGACTGGAAGGTGACCGCCCGAATGCGGAAGCCCTATGTGAAGCGATTCGTCGAGGAGCGGGAGCTCACGGTTCTCCTCGCCGTCGACCTCTCGGCCTCGAACGACTTCGGGACCCGCGGCAGCCTGAAGCGCGACCTGGCGCTGGATGTTGCGTCGGTACTTTCCCTCGCGGCAATGCGCAGCGGAGATCGGGTCGGCCTGCTGGTGTTCACCGACCGCATCGAGCGCTTCGTTCGTCCCCGGCGTGGGCGGAACCGCAACCTCCGACTCCTGTACGACCTGGTATCGTGCGAGCCCGAAGGGAAGGGGACGGATGTCGCGCAGGCGATCGCAGCGGCTTCCCGGTTGCTCACGGTCCGGTCGCTGGTATTCGTGATCTCGGACTTCGTGACATCCGAGCCCATGACGAGGCCATTTCTTTCTCTCGCGGCGCGGCACGATGTGGTAGCCGTCGATATTCGCGATCCTGCGGAGATGTCCATCCCCGATTCCGGGTGGGTCGAGGTCGAGGATCCCGAGAGCGGCGAGCGTCGGATCGTGGATCTGTCGGATCCCTACGTTCGAGCCTCCTTCGAGGGGCAGGCGGCCGCGGACGAGGCCGCCCTCGAGAAGATGTTTGCCAGGTGTAGAGTGGATCACTTGCCGATCCGAACGGACGAACCCTACGAGTCCGCCCTCGCGAGCTTTTTCGCCGCGCGCGGACGACAGCGGCGGTCGTGAGGCCGCGGGCGGGACTCGCCTTCCTCGTGGCCGGGACGGTCACGCTGCTCTGCGCGGTCGGCACCGCCGCGCAGGCGACGAATCCCATCGTCTCCGCTATTCTCGCGAACGACACGATCAGGGTGGGCGAGGTCTTCACGCTCGAGCTGCATGTAGACCTTCCTTCCACCGCCGTTGTGAGGTTTCCGGCCGTCCTGCCGCTGCCCGAGGACATCGAGCAGCGGGAGGCGGTGGAGGTGAGGTCGGGCGATGACGATCGCTCCTGGAGTGCCAGGTACGCTCTTCTCGCCTGGTCGAGCGATTCGCTGTCGATCCCGCCGGTCCTCGCCACCGTGGCGCCGGCGGCCGCGGCCGAGTTCGAGATCACGATCGTCCCGCCGCCCATCGCGGTGTCGTCCGTGCTCCCGACCGACGATGCCGGGCTCGAGTTGCGAGACGCACGTCCGTATCTGCGGGTCCAGGGCTTCCCGTGGTGGATTCTCTTCCTGATCGCTGCGGCGATTGCGACCGCGTGGTACCTGCTGCGCCGTCGGCGCGGACCCGAGGTGGTGTTCGCTCCCACGGGCCCCGGGGACCTCGCGATCCACGAACTCGAGAAGCTGCGTGAGGAGTGGCGGGCCGGAGGGCTCTCGGTGGGCGCCTTCTACGATCGCTACGAGACGACGCTCCGTCGCTATGCCCGGACGACCCGAAGCTGGGCGCCGAGTCGGACGCTCATCGGGCTGACCAGGACGGGCGAGCTCTTTTCGGCCCTCAGACGATCGCTGTTCGTTCGGTTCGCGCACGCGGATGCGGCGAAGGATGCGCCCGAGTCCGCGATCGAGGCGGGTGAGAGTTTCGTGCGGTCCGAGATGCCACGGGATGAAGAGGCCGACGCGGATGGTGTAGATGGGACGGAGCTCGATGTCGTCGAGGAGGTCGCGTCGTGACCGGCTTTTCGCTCGATGGGTGGCCGTTCCTCGCGCTCCTGCTGGCGATCCCGGCGGGGTGGTGGCTGATGAGGCGGAACCGCGTCCGGCTCCCGTTCCCCGGACCGGCCCGTCTGGCCGTCGGCCGGTCGACCCGGAAGATCTGGTGGCACGCGCCCACGGTGCTGCGCTCGTCCAGCCTCGCGCTCGTGGCGATCGCGCTGGTCCACCCCGTGCGCGTCTGGGAGCGGGTCGAGACGGAACGTGAGGGCGTCGCGATCGTCCTCGCGGTCGACATCTCCAGCTCGATGCTCGCCGAGGACTTCAGACCGGACAACCGCATCGAAGTCGCGAAGCGCGAGGTCATCCGCTTCATCGAGGGTCGGGAGGCGGACTGGGTGGGGCTCGTTGCCTTTGCGGGCGAGGCGCTCACGATGGTTCCGGGAACCCTCGACCACGCAGTCGTCGAGAGCGCGGTGGAGCGCCTCGAGGCGGGCCAGTTGCGCGATGGCACCGCGATCGGAGTCGCGCTCGCGACGGCGGCGAATCGTCTTCGTGACCTGGAACCCGAATCCCGGATCGTCGTCCTACTGACGGATGGCGACAACAACAGCGGGAGCATCTCGCCCGAGGACGCGGCGGCCGCCGCCGCATCGCTGGGCATTCGCGTGTACACGATCGGGGTCGGTCGCGACGGCGTCGCCCCGGTCCCGGTGGCCCGTACGGCGTTCGGGTATCAGTACGCGAACGTGCGCGTACACGTGAACGATGAGCTTCTCGAGGACGTCGCCACGCAGACCGGCGGGCTCTATTTCCGGGCGACGGATCCCGAGGGACTCACCCGGATCTACGACCGGATCAACGAGCTCGAGACGACACCGATCAAAGAGGTACGAACGGAGGAGCGCGTCGGCCTGCGACGTGAGCTGCTGTTCATCGCGATCGCCCTGATACTGCTCGAACTGCTCGCTGCCGCCACGCGGTCGCGGCGGGTGTGGACGTAGAGATGTCGGCGCTCCTGATCGCCGTGCTCCTCGCGGGGTTAGCCGTGTTCCTCAGGCTGTCGGCGAACCGCGGCGCGCGGCGAGATCGCGACGCCCTCGGGGACGAGAGCGTGCTCGGCAGGTTCGTACGCATGCCCGCTGGCCCGGTGCCCGTCGCGCGTCTGGCGCTGTTGGGGATCGGGGTCTGGGCGCTGGCTCTCGCGAGCCGTGCAGGCGGAGCGGAGGCGCGTCGCACCGACCCGGAGGGCGTGGAGACCATTCTCCTGCTCGACGCGTCGAACTCGATGCTCGCGGAGGATCTCGAGCCGGACCGGCTCACCATCCAGCGCGAGCTCGCGTCCCGCCTGGCCACTCGCGTCACCGGGAGGATCGGTGTCGTGTACTTCGCCGGACGCGCCTACGTGCTGTCTCCGCTGACGACGGATGTGAACGCGGTGCAGATGTTCGTGGAAGGAGTGCGTCCCGCGGCCGTCGGTCTCGGCGGATCCTCCCTCGCCACGGGAATCACGCAGGCGATCGACCTCCTCGCCGGGGGCGAAGACGATGCGCGCAAAGCCATCGTGTTGTTCTCGGACGGCGAGGAGACCGCGGGGCAGCCCATCCAGGACGCGGTCGATCGCGCGCGAGACGACGGCATCCGGATTCACGCGGTTGGTCTCGGGACGGCCCGAGGCGGGCAGATTCCGCTGACCCGGGATGCCTCGCTCGATCCCACGACGGCGCTTCGCCGCCGCCGTGGGACCGCGTATCTGCAGGGCCCCGATGGCGAAACCGTGATTTCGACGCTGCACGAGCAGGTCCTGCAGGACATTGCACTCGAGACGGGCGGACGCTACGTGAACGGGTCGGGAGGTGTCGCGACCATCGAGCGAGAGATCTCGAATGGCGATGCCGGCCCCCTCGATTCGGCGGGTGATGCCGCCGTCGCGCTGCTTCTCGTTATCGCATTCGCCAGCCTGTGGGGCGAAGGGTTCCTGTTTCCCCGTGGTTGAGGAACGGATGAATCGGTCGAAGAACAGGGCGTTGCTCCGACGGGTCGCGATGGTGGCCGTCGGGTCCGCGATCTGGGTCGGCGCGACCCAGGAGTCGCCTCCACCCGTCCAGGAAGCCGTCTCCGAAACGGTAGCCCGGTATCGTGATGCGGCCACCGATTCGGAAGAGCCGATCGACCATTACAACTACGGCACGGCCCTTCTGCTCGAGGGCCAGGTGGCGGAGGCCCAGGTACCCCTGCAGCAGTCGCTACGCGCCGAACGCGACGCCGTCCGTGAGAGCGGCCACTACAACTACGGCCTGAGCACCGCGTTCGACGGCAAGTTCGCTCAGCAGGACCCGACGGCCCGGCGCTCGGCCCTGATCGCCGCCCGGCAGGCCTTTCGCGAGGTGTTGCGTTCGAGTCCCGAGGACGCGGACGCCCGCTGGAATCTCGAACTCGTGGACCGCTGGCTGGAGGAAGAAGAGCAGTCCGGCGGCGATGGCAACGAGGGCGGGCAGGCGGATTCGCAGGGTGGGTCGGGAGCCGGCGGAGCCCCGGGCGGTGACATGGGCGAGAACCAGATGCTGTCGCCCGAGGAGGCAGAGGCATTGCTCGAGCGCGCGGGCGAGGCCGAAGCGTCCATCCGCGATCGCGTGATGGGTCGGAATCGCTTCAAGGAGCCCGTCGTCGAGAAGAACTGGTAGCGCAGCCACCCGAGGTTCGAGAGCGAGATCACGATGACCACCCGCCGACCGGACGCGTTCGAGAACCTCATCGTCTTCGACCACCCCCTTCTGACGCACAAGACGACCCTCCTCCGCGATCGCGAGACGGGCAAGAAGCTCTTCAAGGAGCTGGTCGACGAGATCGCGATGCTGATGGCGTACGAGGTGACGGCGGACATTCCTGTCGAGCCGCGCGACGTGGAGACTCCTCTCGAGCCCATGACCGGAGCGAGAGTGCCCGGGCATCAGATGACGCTCGTTCCGATTCTGCGAGCGGGACTCGGGATGGTGGAGGGTGTCATGCGCATGCTGCCGACGATGCGCGTCGGACACATCGGGTTGCAGCGCGAGCACGAGACGCTCGAGCCGGTCGACTACTACTTCAAGATTCCGCCGGATGCCGAGAACCGTTTCTTCATCGTCACCGACCCCATGCTGGCCACGGGAGGATCGGCGAGCGCGGCGATCACCTACCTCAAGCGGGCCGGCGCGACGTGGATCCGCCTGATGTGCATCGTCGCGGCCCCTGAGGGCGTGCGGCGTCTCGAGGCGGATCACCCGGACGTCCCCGTCTACACGGCAGTCCTCGACCGCGAACTGAACGACAGGGGCTACATCCTGCCCGGTCTCGGCGATGCCGGGGACCGGCTGTTCGGAACGGCTTGAACCGACACGCGATTCGAGGCGTGTCGCCATGAGCCGTCCCGGGCCGGGGCGTTGGGGGGCGCTGGCGGCGACCCTTGCCCCCATTCTCGTCCTAACCCTGGTCCCCGGCCCCTCGGCCGCCGCGGAACCGATCTCCATCTGGTGCGTGGTGTGCGGATGGCGCGGGACGTCCGACGCGATCCTGAACGTCGCTCTCTTCGTCCCGTTCGGCCTCGCCCTCGGGGCTTTGGGGCGCTCGGCGCGGACGGCGCTGATCGTCGGGCTCGCCGTCTCGCTCGGAATCGAGGTCGCGCAGGCGTTCGTCCCGAACCGCATGCCCGGGTTGGGGGACGTTATCTACAACTCGCTCGGCGCGTCCCTGGGCGTGCTCGTCTACACGCAGCGCAGTCGCCTCTGGCCGAGCGACCGGGGCGCCTCTCGCCGGCGAACCCTCGTGTGGTGCGTGCTCGGCCTCGTCCTCCTCGTCGGACAGGCGTGGCTGTTGTCACCGGTCCTGCCGGGCGAGACAGATGGACTCGAGTGGACTCCGGTCACGCGATATGGGCTGCAGTACGAGGGCCGTGTGCTTCGTTTCCGCGAGGCAGGGCAGGACCGGTCTGTGGGGGAGCTTCCGGCCGGGCTGCTCGACCGGGTCGCTCGAGGAACGCGCATCGAAGTATCCGTCGTTGCGGGGCCGACGCCGGGTGGCATCGTGCCGATCGTCCGGATAAGGAACGGACTCGAAGAGGTCTTCGCGATCGAGCTGGACCATCGGGACATCGTCGTGTCCTATCGGACCCGCGGAATGGTGGGACGGTTGGATCGTCCGCTGGCGAGGTGGGACCGGGGCACCTCCACCTGGATTCGCGGCGACACGATCACGCTCGGTCTGCAGGCCGTCGGGGATGGGATGGTGATCGAGCAATCCGGGGGGAGCGGGACATCGCCCAACCCCGACTACGACCCGGGGCCGGTCGAGTTGTCGGTCCCCACCGGCAGGGGATGGGCGTTTCTCATGTATCCGAGATGGGCGGCCCGGATCCCGGGGACCTCCATCGACTTCCTCTGGATGCTCTCCCTGGCGCTACCGCTCGGCCTCTGGGGGTCCACGCGGGCGGCACTCCTGTCGGGGGCCACCTGGATCGGTGCGCTTCACGCGCTCCCCGCTGTGTTTCCGCTCGTCGCCTCCTCGCAGCCCGGCATGCTTGGGGTGGCGATCGGCGTTCCGCTCGGGTTGCTCCTCCAGTTCGTCCACGGGAACCCGGAACCGTTTAAGTGGTGGAAGCCACTGACAACTCTGTTCGAGACGGATGAGATCCGATGACGAATCCCGATATCACGGTCTATGGCGCCTTCTGGTGCCCGGACTGCCACCGGAGCAAGACGTTCCTGGGCGAGCACCAGATCCCTTACGGCTGGGTGGACATCGAGGAGGACGAGGCAGGGGAAGCTTTCGTGATCGAGACGAACGGAGGGAAGCGGCGGATCCCCACGGTCGTCTTCGGCGACGGCTCCTTTCTCACGAACCCGAGCAACGCGGAGCTGGCCGAGAAGCTCGGCTTGAAGACCACGGCCGAGAGACACCACTACGACCTCATCGTGATCGGGGGAGGCCCCGCGGGGCTGACTGCCGCGCTGTATGCCGCGCGGGAGGGCATCGACACGCTGGTGATCGAGCGGGCGGCGTTCGGCGGACAGGCCGCGGGCACGATGCACCTGGACAACGTGCCGGGGTTCGTGGACGGGGTGTCGGGTCAGGAACTCTCCGCGCGATTCCGTGCGCAGGCGGAGCGCTTCGGCGTCGAGCTGTTGCAGGCGCAGGAGGTCTCGGGTCTGCACCACCACGACAACTACCACTGCGTCGAGACCGCCGACGGATCCGAGTACAGCTCGCTCGCGGTGCTCATCACGGCGGGCACCCGCTATCGGAGGCTCGGCGTCCGCGGGGAGGAGGAGTATCTCGGGGCAGGGGTGCACTTCTGCGCGACCTGCGACGGCCCCTTCTACAAGGGACGATCCGTCGCTGTCATCGGCGGAGGGAACAGCGCCGCGGAGGAGAGCCTGTTCCTCACCCGGTTCGCGGATCGAGTGACGCTGCTGGTCCGCGGGGAGGAGCTGACGGCGAGCGCGATCATCGCGGAGAAGGTGCTCGAGCACTCCGACATCGATGTCAGGTTCGGCACTGAGGTAACGGAGTTCACGGGGCGCGACTCGAAGCTCTCCGCGATCCGCGTCCGCGACAACGGGACGAACGAGGAGACGACCCTCGATCTCCCTGGCGCCTTCATCTTCATCGGCCTGGACCCGAACACGGGCTGGCTCGGGGACACCCGCGTCGCCCTGGACGACTGGGGGTTCATCCGCACCGGTCACGACCTGGTGCACGACGGCGTTCGTCCCGACGAGTATCGGGACCGCGAGCCCGCGATCCTGGAGACCAGCGTCCCGGGGGTGTTCGCCGCGGGCGATGTCCGGATTCAGTCGACGAAGCAGGTCGCGTCGGCCGCAGGCGAGGGCGCGGCAGCCACGATCATGATCCGGGAGTACCTGAAGCACGCCTGATTCCGGCGTGACCCGCCAGTTCTTTGAAGCGGAGATGCCCCCGAGTAGGTTGGTCTTCCGAGCGGGGCCGCACGGCTCCGCGCGGTATACGGTCGGGCCCGTAGCTCAACTGGTTAGAGCAGGGGACTCATAATCCCAAGGTTCCAGGTTCGAGTCCTGGCGGGCCCATACGCTCATGTCCTGAACGATTACTGACTCGGGCAGTTTGCCGCCTTCGCACGGCATCCTTCCAACGCGCCCGGGGGAGGCCGACCGGGGTTCACCGCGCGGCTGTGGGCCACCCGGTCAGGCGCGACCCCTCGAACACCCTTGAAATACGCGTCGATCTCGCCCTGGGACGTGGAGCAGGCCGGGGTTCGCTAAGGCGTTGACCCGCCCCACGCTACAGGTCCGGAACCTGCCACTCATCTCCGGTAACGACACGGCACGGAGACGAGGTCGCATGAGGCGAGGACGGACGTTCACCGAACGGAGTGGGCGCGCGCGAATGGAGATTCGCCGGTCGTCCGGGTCCGCCCGTCGATTCTTTTTCGCCGCCGCACTGGCCTTCGCCACATGGTTGTCCGTTCGCGTATCACCGGGAACGCCAACGGAACTCGTCGTCGAACCGGCGCTCCTGAGCCGTCTCCAGACCCTTGCCGAGGGGCTTCACCGGGAGATCGTGCTCTGTCTGCAGGGGGACCTACGGGGGAGTCGGGCCATCGCATCGGATTTCGTGATGCCGGTGCCTCGTCTATCGACACCGACCCGCTCTTCGTTCGATCGTTGCCCGACGGGCACGCTCGCCTCGTGGCACAATCACCCTCGCATGCTGGATGCGGGGTCCACGACGTTCGCGACGTCGCGGGAGGGGGCCCGACGATTGTGCGTGCTGTCCGAGACGGACATCCATACGGCCGGTCGGCTCCGACACCCCTTCGTCGTCGTCGCCGTCGATGCGGGGACGTGGTGCTGGTGGGGTCTCGAAGAGGTAGACCGATTCGCTGCGCGCGCCATCTCTCCCGCTCCGCCGTCGCCGGCCAGGATCAGTTTCGCGAGCGTGTCGGCG
>JBDHIO010000120.1:0-7531 GCA_039587355.1 Gemmatimonadota bacterium
CCATTAAAAAAACCGGAGGAGGCGCATGTCCGGCGCTGACGCTCAGGGTGACGCCGCATCGGCGTCATCCGACGGCATCCCCGTGGCGGGTCAGACCGTCATCGTCACGGGTGCAGCTCAGGGACTCGGCGCCGCCATCGCTCGACATTTTCACCAGTGCGGTGCGCGGTTGATCCTGATGGACATCAACGCCGAACGACTGGCCGAGACCGCGACCTCTTGTCCGGGCGCGGTCGCGAGGGTGGTGGACCTCTCGGACGCCGCCGACACGCAGCGTGCGATCGACGATGTCGTCACCGGTCCGGTCGACACCCTCGTCCATAACGCCGCCATTCTCCGGGTCGAGTCGCTCGAGACGGTCACGCTCGAAGGCTTCCAGGCCACCATGGATGTCGGGATCCAGGCAGGCTTTCAGTTGGCGAAAGCGGTCTGGCCCGCCATGAAGGAGCGGGGTGGGGCGCTCGTGTTCGTTTCGTCACGGTCCGGCATCGAAGGCTTTGTCGATGAGACCGCGTATTGCGCCTCCAAGCACGCGCTCGAAGGCTTCTCGAAGTGTCTTGCGATGGAGGGTGAATCGCACGGCATCCTGTCCGTGACGGTCACGCCCGGGATGTACATGCGCACCCCGATGTCCGAAACGACGTATCCGCCGGAGCTTCGGGAAAAGTGGGTCGACCCGATCGAGCTCGCCCCGGCTTTCTCGTATCTCGCTACGCGCCCGATGGCCCTTTCGGGTCAGCGACTCAGTGCGTGGGACCTATCCAAGGAGCAGGCTTCATGAGCATGCAGGACATTTACGACTGGATCGACGCGAACGCCGAAGAGTGCGTCCGCGACCTGCAGCGCCTGGTTCAGCAGCCTTCGATTTCTGCACAGGATGTGGGACTGCGAGAGTGCGCCGCGCTGGTCCGAGACATGATGCACGACGATGGCCTGCCCGCCGAGTTCCACGAACTCGAGGAGGGACCCCCGGTCGTCTTCGGGCTCCTCGAGGCAAAGAAGCCCGCCAAGACGATCCTGTGCTACTCGCACTACGATGTGCAGCCCCCCGAGCCACTCGACGAGTGGACGTACGGTGGGCCTTGGTCGGGGGAGATCGTCGACGGCGTGATGTATGGACGCGGATCGACCGACAACAAGTCGGGCGTGCTCGCGTTCAACAAGGCGGCCAAGGCATTCCTGCAGGTGCGCGGCGAGGTACCCGTGAACCTGAAGTTCCTGATCGAGGGTGAGGAGGAGATCGGTTCGCCGAACCTCGCGGCGTGGGCGGCGAAGAACGAGGAACTCCTGAAGGCCGACGGGATGCATTGTCTCGACGGTTCCATGGAAACGGGAACGGAGGTCCCGGACGTATCGCTGGGTCTCAAGTCGGTGCTCTTCGTCGAGCTGATCGCGAGAGGCGCCAAGATGGACGTGCACTCTCTGAACTTCCCCCTCGTCGAGTCACCGGTGTGGGAGCTCATCTGGGCGTTGAACACGATCCTGGATCGCGATCGGAAGATCCTCATCGAAGGTTGGGAGGAGGGGATCTGGCAGCTTGGCCCGGACGACGAGCAGCAGCTCGTCGACAAGGCCGCCCGCGTCGATCTGAACGCCCTGAAGGACGAGTGGGGGATTTCCGAGTTCGCTCTCGGTCGGGACGGCGTCGATGCCATTCGGGCGCGGACCTATGAGCCGACCGCCAACATTCAGGGGATGATCGCCGGGTACACTGGACCGGGCCGGAAGACGATCATCCCGAACGAGGCGAGGGTCCGCATGGACTTCCGCCTGATCCCGAACATCCAGCCAGCCGATGCGATCCGGAAGCTGAAGGCCCACCTCGAAAAGCACGGCTTCGGCCACATCGAGGTCGAGGCGTTCGATGGAGCCGAGCCGCCATACAAGATCTCGGTGAAGGAAGACATCAGTCAGGCGATCATCGCGGCCGCCACCGAGGTGTATGGCGAGCTACCCGTAGTGAACGGTGTCTCCGCCGAGGGCGCGATTCTGCGCCATGTGTGGATTCCGTGTGTCTTGACCGGCTTCGCGAACCCGGGAGCGAACCTTCACGCGCCGGACGAGAACATCCACATCGGGAGGTACCTGCAGGGCATCAAATACGCGGCGGCGATCATGGAGCACTTTGGCCAAACCTGACAAGGTGAAGCGCTAGTCGTCGTCCTCGCCGCTCCAGGTCAGCAGCGTCGATGCCGGCTCCCGTGTAAGCTCAGCGAAGTGCCAGTCGTCCGTCATGTCGTCCCGTCCCGACTCGTGACCCGGGACGGGTGGTTCCCGCTCGAGTACGGTCGGATGGAAGGCTCTGCGGCAGAATCCGCACTGCACGAAGTCCCGCTCCGCACTGCGTTTGCGAATAGGCAGATACATGACGACGAGCATACGGTGTACCCGCCGGTACGCGTATGCCCGTGCCGCCTCGCAGTGGGGGCAGTGGAAGCGTCCACGCGCGGGCGTCTTCACGACGCAGCGTGATCCGATGAAGACCATGGTCCTGACACCGATCTGGGGGGGCGATTCGGAGACCTCGATGGGCCTGTTCTATGAAACAACTTTCGTATCCCAGAATGCAAGACTGATGTTCGCTGGGCTCCGGAGCGCTCGTTCCGGTGCGAGGCATCAGGCGGTTGCATCGGCGGTTCACACGGCACCAGAACCGAGGGGACGGCGTCCGCTCCCTGTCCACCGGGTCGTCCCAGCATCACATTGGCGAGAGTCCGGGCCCCGGGCTCGGGCCGATCGATCGCTGAAACGAAGGAGTGTCACACCATGGTTCGTACGGGATCCCTGCTCGCCGCCGCCGCCGTGGGAGCGGTCCTGGCGCCCGGCGCCGTCCTCGCCCAGGCCGGTCACGAGGGGATGGCGTCTCACGACCATTCCAGCCCGGCTGTGGACTGTGCCACGCTGGCCACGCCCCCATGGAGTGGACTCTCGGTCCTGGACCGGGAACGCTACGAGGAAGCGCGCGCGTCCGTCGCAGACCTCGCGACGCCCGAGGCCGCGATCGCAGCCGGCTTCCGACCGGCGCTCGGCGACATCCCTGGCATGGGGGTGCACTACGTACACGCTGAGCGTAGCGAGGATGGAATCCATGCAGATCGGCCGGATCACCTGATGTTCGCTCCGGTACATGGCCAACCGACACTGGTCGGTGCCGCGTACGCCTTTGTCGACGTTCCGGACACGGACGAGCCGATTCCGTATGACAGCGACCTCGCCCACTGGCATGACCACCCGCAGTTCGCACCCGATGGCCAGACGCTCCACATGCTTCACCTGTGGTTCGTACCGTCGTCGAACGGTCCCTTCGCGGGACTGAACTTCTGGCTTCCGTATCACGGGGCCGACCTCACGCCGCCAAGTGCATGCTGGATGGCGAATGAGATGATGGCGGGGATGATCCATCGGGTGGCGTTCGCGCTCGTCCCGGCGGACAACCCGATCGCTGCTCAAGTCGCTCAGGCGCGCGGATGGACGGAGCCGGAGCAGTTACCGGCCGACCGACAGGAGATTCTCGATCAGCTCGACGCCACGGCACGGGCCGAGAACATGCAGGGGTGGATGCAGGCGGCCGAGCGTTTCCTGTCCAACCTCACGGAGAGGGAGCAGCTACGCACCGGAGTCATGCTCGAGCTGCTGATGAACGAGCAGTTGTCGTCGATGGAGCGGGCGCGGCGCGGTAACGGCTGAGCTATCGCCGGGGTGGCCTCGGCACCAGGACCGGTGTCGAGGCCTTGTACCCCTCATAGTCCGCTTGCCCGCCCCACGTCCGGTCGGCACGCTCCTCGAGCAGAGGGATTCCGCTGCCCATCGTCAACAGGACGGTGACGAAGACGGGTGAGAGCAGGGTCGCGTACTGCCAGCCCTGAAGCGCGGGTGCCGCAATGAGAGCCACGCCGGCCCAGAGGACGATCTCCCCGAAATAGTTCGGGTGCCTGGACCACGCCCAGAGGCCGGTCGAGATGAACCGACCGTCGTTGGCGGGGTCGGCCCTGAACCGACTCTTCTGTTGGTCGGAGACCACTTCTATCCCGAATCCGACGATCCACACGAAGAGCCCAATCCAACCGAGCGTCGCCATCGGCACGGATCGGGTCGAGGTCACCGCTGCCAGGGCAGCCCCGGCCGTGAAGGAAATCCACATCCCTTGCAGCGTCCAAGCCAGCAGGAATCGACTGAAGGATGTCTTCACCGAGTCGAAGCGTCGGTCCTTGCCATCCGCGCGAATCCGACGGAAGAGGAAGGTGCCGAGTCGGGCGGCCCATATGCCTACGAGTGCAGCGAGAAGGCCGGCACGCATATCAGGATCGGGCCCCAGACCAACCGCGATCGTGGTGACGCCGAGGTACGTCAGGCTGCCGGTGAGGTCGTAATACCGCTCGGTCCGCGCCGCATAAGCGGGAACGAACGCGATCCATTGAACAATGAGCGCCAGTCCTGCGCAGAATCCGAAGAGTGGGATGTTTCCGATCAGGACACTGCCCTGGCTTCCGGCCCATGCCAGGCCGCCGATCAGAAGAACGATGGCTGGAATCGCGACCAGACTGGTCGTCGATGACGATTCACTCATGTCGAACCTTCCGGGCACCTACGACCCGAATCGAGCGGGACTAGCACTGGACGTGAGCATACTCGATCCGTCTTGGTTCGTGCCGTCGATTGCCTTCGTTACGCCAATCGCCGATCGTGTGATTCGCTCGCTGCAATGACTCGGAAGGGGGATCAAGGGCGTGTATTCGACCGTCGTAACGACGCTCGGTTTCTTCGCGATCGGTGTGTTCGCCGGGGGGTTGGCACTCCTGATGAACGTCTCGCTCAGAGGAAGCCGGTCGGGGGTAGTCTCGGCCCTCAGAGGACAGGAACAGCATCCGCTGACGTGGGCCTGGGTCCTTGTACTCGTGGCGTCCGCCTCGAGCCTGTACCTGTCGGAGGTGGTCGGGCTGATCCCGTGCTCGCTCTGCTGGTATCAGCGAATCGCGATGTACCCGCTCGTCATCGTTCTCGGCGTAGCGGTTCTGCGCAGGGATGCCGGCGTCTGGCGCTATGGACTTCCGCTATCCGCGATCGGACTGCTCATCGCCGTCTACCACGTCACGATTCAATGGCAGCCCACCCTCGATGTCGGAACGTGCGCCACGGGTGCGCCGTGCACTGGACGCTACCTGGCAGTCTTCGGCTTCATCTCGATTCCCACGATGGCCGGCAGTGTCTTTCTCGCCGTGACGGCGCTGATGCTCCTGCTACGTCAACTCGACTCCGTCGAGGAGGCGGTCGGCGACGTCGATACCGCTGACGAGGGCACCCTCGACACGCCCGCCGACGCACCAGTCCCCACAGACTCCGAGGCCTGATTCCGGGTCGAAGAGACTTCCGATCCGGCACTCGGGATCGCTCAGCGCGTAGCCCCAGCGGTGGGCCCGCTGGAAGACTACATCGGGGAGGGGGCCCCAGCGGTCCCGCACGTCTTCAAGCAAGAGCGCGGGAAGCTCCTCCCTCGGGATGTCCCACTGGCGCTGCGTCCACTCCGGATTCGCATGGAAGATCCATGTCTCTGCCGAGGGCCGACCCGGCTTGCTCGTGTCACGGGCCATCCAGGAGATCGGGCCGTCCGCAACGAAGGCCCCGTCGAAGGGCATGGGCAGCGGTTCGGCGAATACGGCGAGAACCGCCCAGCAGGGGGACATCCCTACATCGGCGGCCGTGTCGCGAAGTGAGGGTACGGCCTCGAGAAGAGGGACGGCCTGCGGTGCAGGTACCGCCACTACCGCATGATCGAAGGAGCCGTGATCCTCACCACTGGTGACGATCGCCCGCCATCCCTCGTGCGTGCGTTCGAGCTCTTCGACCCGGACACCCGGGCGGACGTCCAGCGTGCTGGCGAGGTTCAGGGCCAGGTCGATCATTCCTGGGACGCCCACATATCGGGTCGCGGGTTTGGCGGGTTTGATCCGTCCATCCACCACCCGTACAAGCGTCCCCTGCCATGGGGCGACGAGGCCGGCCTCGAGCCACCGTGCGAGAAGAGCACGGATGCGGTCGTCACGCACTGTGAAGAATTGAGCTCCGTGGTCGAAGCGGTACGTGCCGTGTTCCCGGGTGTTCGCGCGGCCACCGGGACGACGTCCCTTGTCGAAGACCACCACGGTATGACCGGCATCTTGAAGCCGGTGCGCAGCGATCAACCCCGAGAGGCCGGCCCCGACAACAGCGACGCGAGAGGGCCTGTGGGCGTTCCGCTCAGCCGGTCAGGACGCGTGAAGTTCCGTGATTGCCTCGACCATGGCGTCACCCGCCGTGAGTTCACACACACCGTGTGAGTCTTCGAAGCGGAGGATCCGGACAATGCCGTCTTCAACCAGCATCGAGTGGCGGATAGTCCGACCATAGAAGCCCACCACCGGAGCGTCGAAGTCGAGTCCGAGTGCCTTCGTCAGCTCTCCGGCACTGTCGGCCAACATGGTGATGCCGCCTTCGCTCGCACCGGTCGTCTCCGCCCAGGCCTTCATCACGAACGGATCGATCACGGCGAAGCAGATCACTTCGTCCACTCCGTTCTCCCCGAGGGCTGCTCGCGCCCGTATCAGGCTCGGGATATGCGCATCCGTACAGGTGTCCGAGAAGGGGCCGGGGAGTCCGACCATCACGACCGTGCGCCCCTTTGTACGGTCATCCAGGGTCAGGTGTTCGGGGCCGGTGTCCGTCATGCGGAGAAGGGTGGCGTCGGGGAGAGTGTCGCCGATGGCAATGCTCATGGATGAGACCGTGGGGTAAATTGCTCGTCTTTGTCTTAGGGTGCGGCTACCCGCCGCCCGACCCGCGAGATCCGCCTGTGCCCGAACCGCCCACACGAAGCGTCGAAGCGGCGGATGCAGCGTGCGAAGGCGGCTCCTCAGCTGTTCAACCCACCCTCACCTGCGGGGGCGCATGATCCGGGACGGACTGAGCCGTGCCTGTCGCGTACTGCTCGACCCCCCATGGGACGAGGAGGGTGAGGACGCCGTCGCACCCCTCGAGCGCCCGCCGTATCACCTCACGGTCGCTGGTCGCACCGGGGACGATCGTGATGCGGTCGCTCACGTCGTCGAGCCTGGCGACGCTCTTCTCTCGGCAGACGCCGATGACGCCGTACTGGCGATCCAGAGTGTGCTGGATCGTGTAGCGTCCGAGTTTCCCCGACACCCCGATCACGCAGACTTTCATGCGAAGAGATTCTGAGGCGCTCGACTGGCCCAGCTTCGTCGAGGGCGACTCCGAGGTACGATCAGGAGATCGGGCGCACCCGTTTCTTCAGCATGAAGAGCCCTTCCTGCATGCTCGTGACAATGATCGTGCCGCTGTCGAAGAACGGGTACGTACTCCACGCGCCCCCAAAGCCGGCTCCGGTACGGTACGGGGAGGTATCGAACATACCGACCTCGACCGGGTTGAGCGGATCGGAGACATCGAGGATGTGCAGCCCGTAGTTGTAGTTCGCCTGGTAGGTGAGGTCGCCCTTCACGTACAGGTTGTGCGCACTCGCGGGCAGCGACCCGAA
>JBDHIO010000069.1:0-7661 GCA_039587355.1 Gemmatimonadota bacterium
GAACCCCGGGGAACGGGGACGAGCCGGGTTCATGGACGGGTCGGATGCGTTCCTTCGATCCGGACCAGAGGGAGTCGGCGATCGTTCGGAACCAGAACCGAGACAGGGCCAGCCGGCCGACAGCCCGCGCGCGGGCGTGCTCCGCCGTGAACGCGTGCCGCATGCCTGCGCCGAACTTCGAGCGGAACCTTCGCGGGAAGGCCCACAGCAGGGCCGCGTAGGTACGGTCGGCCATGGTCACTCCGTGGCCATGACGAGTCATGCGGACTTCCTCGAGGACATGAGACCCTTTGCGCGGGCGACGGCCACCACGCCATCCAACCGCTCCGTCTCCTGCTCCAGCACCTGCCGACCGCGGTCCGTGAGCCGGTAGTACGAACCGCGACGGGCGTCATCCGCCCCGAGTCGCGCGTCCGACTCCTCCACGAACCCGTGTTTCATCAGCCAGGCCAGGTGGCGATAGAACGCTCCGGTGGGGAGATCTACCACGCCGCCCGACTGCTCCCGGACGGTCAGGATGATCCCGTACCCGTAGGAGTCGCCCTCGAGCAAACCGAGCAGGATGTGAAACACCGCGGGCTTGAGCGGCAGGTGTTCCGATGTGACCTGAGATTCTGGCCGATTCATGGCACTCCGGTTTGGTACGGTTCGTATAGGTACGTTTCGTACGCATCGGGACGCAGGTCGGTTTCAGGTCAAGCGAAACGGCCCGGCCGGGTGTCTTGATCCATCGGATGAGGCGTACGCATCTTCACGGACCACCCCCTCAACGCCGCAACGGAGATCGCATCATGAAGTCCGCGCTTTCGCTCAGATCCCTTCTCGTCGGCTTTGCCGCCCTCGCCGCGCTCGCATACGGCGCCGATGCGCAGAGCTATCCGACCGAGCTTTACGACAACCTGCGCTGGCAGAACATCGGGCCGGCGCGGGGCGGCCGGAGCACGGCCGCCGCGGGCAGCGACGCCCGACCCCTCGAGTACTACTTCGGGGCATCGGGTGGTGGCCTGTGGAAGACCACGGATGCCGGGACGACCTGGGATCCGGTAACCGACGGTCAGATCGGCAGCTCGTCCGTCGGAGCCGTGGGGGTCTGCGAAGCGAATCCCGACATCGTTTACATCGGCACGGGCGAGACCCAGATCCGCGGCAACATCCAGCAGGGCGACGGCGTGTACCGCTCGTCCGACGCGGGCGAGACGTGGGTCCACCTCGGCCTGAAGGAGGCGCAGAACTTCTCGCGCATCCGGATCCACCCGGACGACTGCGACATCGCGTGGGTCGCCGCGTGGGGTCAGCATTCCGCCGAGAATCCCGAACGGGGCGTGTACAAGACGACGGACGGCGGCGAGACCTGGCGTCTGGTCCTTCACCGGGACGAGCGGACAGGGGCGCAGGACATCAGCGTCGACGCGACCAACCCGGACATCATCTACGCCTCGCTATGGGAAGCATGGCGGAAGTCGTGGGGGATGAGCTCGGGTGGCCCCGGCAGCGGCCTCTTCAAGTCGTACGACGGCGGCGAGACTTGGGACGAGATCACGCGCGCGCCCGGCATGCCGGAAGGCGTCATCGGAAAGATCGGCGTCGCGGTATCGCCGGCGGATCCGAACCGGGTGTGGGCCCAGGTCGAAGCGGCCGAGGGCGGGCTGTTCCGATCGGATGACGGCGGCCTGACGTGGGAGCTCATCAACGACGACCGGAATCTCAGGCAGCGGGCGTTCTACTACACGCGAGTATACGCGGACCCGCAGGACCGGGAGACCATGTACGCGCTCAACGTGAGCATCTACCGGTCGACGGACGGCGGCGAGACGATGGAGAGCATGTCGGTGCCGCACGGCGACAATCACGACCTGTGGATCTCGCCGAGCGACCCGCAGCGGATGATCGAGGCGAACGACGGCGGCGCGAACGTCTCCTTCAACGGCGGCGAGACGTGGACCGATCAGGACTTCAGTACGGCACAGTTCTATCGGGTCACCACGACGAACCACTTCCCCTATCACATCTGTGGCGCCCAGCAGGACAACTCGACCGCGTGCGTGCCGAGCCGGGGCTGGAACCACCTCTACGGCGGCAACAGCCGCGACCAGTACCTCTACACTGCGGGCGGCGGCGAGAGCGGATACATCGCGGCGAACCCCGATAGGCCGCACATCATCTACGCCGGATCCTACGGCGGCACGCTGACGCGCAAGAACCAGGAGAACGGCCAGACGCGGTCGATCAACGTCTGGCCGGAGAACCCGATGGGGCAGTCATCCGCCTCGCTCATCGAGCGCGTGCAGTGGACATACCCGATCGTCTTCAGCCATCACGATTCGAACGTGCTCTACACGACGAGTCAGCACGTGTGGAAGACGACGAACGAGGGGCAGAGCTTCACCCGAATCAGCCCTGATCTGACCCGAGCGGACCCGGCGACGATGGTGGAGTCAGGCGGTCCGATCACGAAGGATCAGACGGGGGTGGAGGTATACGCGACGATCTTCGCGCTCGCGCCCTCGTACCACGACCCGGATGTGATCTGGGCGGGTTCGGACGACGGCCTCGTGCACGTGACGCGAAATGCGTCGGCGGCCGAGCCGACGTGGACGAACATCACCCCGCCCGACGCGCCGGACTTCGTGCGCATCAACACGATCGAGGCGTCCCCCAACACGCCCGGAAAGGCGTACGTGTCGGGGATCCGCTACCTCGTGGACAACGACCGCGCCCCCTACATCTGGAAGACGGAGGACTACGGGGCCACGTGGACGAAGATCGTGAACGGGATCCCGGAGGACGACTTCGTCCGCGCCGTTCGAGAGGACCCGCAGACTCCGGGGCTGCTGTTCGCCGGTTCGGAGAGCACGGTCTACGTGTCGTGGGACGACGGAGCGAACTGGCAGTCACTCGCCCAGAACCTCCCCGTCGTCCAGGTGTCCGACCTTCAGGTGAAGGAGAACGACGTCGTTCTCGGAACGCACGGTCGCTCGTTCTGGGTGATGCGCGACATCACGCCGCTCCGCGAGATGAGCGCGGAAGTGGCGTCGGCCGACATGCACCTCTATCAGCCGGTCGACACGTACCGCGGCGTCGACAACGGCGTAACGGTCCGCTACCACCTCGCCGAGGACTCCGACGTCATGCTCGAGTTCATCGACGAGAACGGGGCCGTGATCGAGTCGTACGAGGGAACGGCGGCGACCGAGGACGAGGAGCCTCAGGCCGGTCGACGCCGCTTCGGTGGCGGGCGGCGCTCGACGCCTTCAGGCAGCGCCGGAGCCCACACGTTCCTCTGGGACCTGCGGTACCCCGGATACGTTGACTTCGAGGGGATGATCTTCTGGGCCGGTGGAAATCAGGGCCCCGTCGTTCTCCCGGGAAGCTACACCGTGCGTCTCACCGCGAACGGGCAGACCCAGGAGCGTGACTTCGAGGTCAGGCTGGATCCTCGAAACGAGCCGGTCACGGTCGCGCAGCTGCAGGCACAGCTCGACCTGGCCATGGAAGTCCGCGACAAGGTCACGCAGGCCAACCAGGCCGTGATCGACATCCGCTCGATCAAGACCGAGGTCGACGACCGGCAGGAACAGACGGACAACGAGGAGATCCACGAGCAGGGCGACCTGGTGAAGGACAAGCTCGGCGACGTCGAGTCCGAGATCTACCAGGTGAAGAACGAGAGCCGGCAGGATCCCCTGAACTTCCCGATCAAGATCAACAACAAGCTGGCCGCGCTCCTGAACGGTGTGTCGCGGGGCGACTTCCCGCCGACGGACCAGTCGCGTCAGGTGTTCGATCAGCTCGACGGTCTCTTGCAGGAAGAGATGACCCGGCTCCAGCTGATCATCGATCAGGACCTCGCGCGGTTGAACGAGCTGCTGCGTGAAGAAGGCCTGGACGAGATCACGATCCGACGGATCGTCAGCTAGCAAGGAACTCCGGGACGGCGTTGCGCGGGATCACTCCCCGCGCAGCGCCGTCGATGGCGACACGCGGTTGGCTCGACGGGCCGGTCCCAGCTTTCTGCCGCTCGAACCGGACCGGACTGACAAAGGCACGGCCTCCGTCGAACAACCGGCTTCTCGCGGGCTCGGCGTGCCCGCCGTTGGGTGGCCGGGAGGGCCGCAGCGCCTCATCCCTTAGCGGTCGAGGACCCGTATTGGCGTGCCAGCCTGACGCACCCTTCATACGTTCCTGCGGCCGATATCCACGGCCCCCGAGCCTCCACACCAGGGATTCCATGAACCGTCGAGTCTTTCTTCCGTTTCTCCCGTTCGTGCTGTCGGCCTGTGCCTCCACCGGTGGGGCCCCGGCCACTGCCGGCCCGAGTCCCGCCGCCGCTGCTCCCGCTGCCGCTTCTCCAGCTGTCGAGAGCACGACCACGCCCCTGCCTCCCGAGCCCGCCCCGGTGCCGGCCGAGGCCATCGACGGGTGGCAGAATCTCGACCTGAACCAGGACGGCGTGCCCGGTACGAGCACCGAACGCGCGATCGCGGAGCTGCTCGCCGGCCGCGAGGCGGCCCGAACCGTCGTCGTCGCTGTCATCGATGGCGGTGTCGACACGACGCACGTGGACCTGCGCGACGCGATGTGGCACAACCCCGGCGAGATGCCGGGCAACGGCCGCGACGATGACGGCAACGGCTACGTCGACGATGTCTTCGGGTGGAACTTCCTGGGCGGCCCCGACGGCCGGAACGTGGATCAGGACACGTACGAGCTGACGCGTCTGCACGCACTCTGTCTCGAGGCCCCGCTCGAGGGATACGACTGCGGCGAGCTCGCGCGCGAGTACGACGAGATGCGGGCCGAGACCGATGGCCTGGCCCAACAGGTGGCCCAGATCGAGGGAGCGCTCGGCGTGATCGTCCCCGCGTTGCGCGAGGCCGCCGGCGTGGACGAGCTGACGGAGGAAGCCGTCGAATCCTTCGCGACGTCAGATCCGCAGCTCCAGCAGATGCGCGACATCTACCTGCAGCTTTCGGGTGCGGGAATCACGTCCGAGACTCTGGCCGACATCAAGGAGGACGTCGAGGGGCGGGCGAACTACGGACTCGATGTGGAGTTCAATCCCCGCGACATCGTCGGCGACGACTACGCGGACGGCACCGAGCGGCTGTACGGAAACGCGGACGTCACCGGACCGGGGCCCGAGCACGGGTCGCACGTGGCCGGGATCATCGCGGGGGCGCGCAACGGTCTCGGCAACGATGGGATCGCGGCCCCGCACGTACGCATCATGGCCGTGCGCGCCGTGCCGGACGGCGACGAGCACGACAAGGACGTCGCGAACGCGATCCGATACGCCGTCGATGAGGGCGCCCAGATCATCAACATGAGCTTCGGCAAGGGATTCTCTCCGCGGAAGCACCTCGTCGATGCCGCGGTGCGGTATGCCGACGAACGTGGCGTGCTGCTGATCCACGCCGCCGGAAACGACGGACATGATCTCGAGGTCGAGGACAACTTCCCCACCCGGATTCTCGAGGACGGGAGCGCGGCCTCCCTCTGGATCACGGTCGGGGCGTCGAACTGGAAGACGGACAGCCTGGCGACGTCGTTCTCCAACTACGGAAGGACGAAGGTCGACATCTTCTCGCCGGGCATCGACATCCTCTCCGCGGCGCCCGGAGACGAGTTCGAATCGCAGCAAGGCACGAGCATGGCTGCCCCGGTTGTCTCGGGCGTGGCCGCCCTCCTGATGGCGTACTTCCCCGAGCTGAGCGCCGCGGACGTCCGGGAGATCCTCATCGCCTCATCGGTCAGGTACACCGATCGCATGGTTCCTCAGCCCGGCGAACCGTCACCGACGGGTGCGCCGGCGCCCTCGGTCCCGTTCGGAGATCTGTCGGTCAGTGGTGGCGTGGTGAACGCGTACGAGGCCATCCGCCTCGCGATCGAGCGGACCCGCTAGCGATTGAAGGGGAACTCGTTGATCCAGTGGAATCCGCGTTCGACGAGTAGCGCCCCCGTCTCCGTCTTGCGCATGACGACGGAGGCCGAGTCGCCTTCGAACGTGCCGTCGAGCCTCAGCACGTCTGCCTCGGGCTCGGTGTACTCGAACTGTGGGATCTGGGGCGGCTGCCCCCCCCGGTCGTAGAAGGAGACCGTTCGAGCCGTCGTGTCCATCGCCATCAACATCCGCACGGCCACGCCGTTCGCGCGCTGGATCGTCGCGATGGACGGCATGTTCACACCCACCCGCACCCAGCGGTCAGCATCTTCGTTCTCGCGGTCCAGGAGGCCTCCGCGCGTGAACGACTCCACGACGTAGATCCCCTCGAGCCGCGGGACTTCGGCCAGGATTCCTCGGGTCCGCGAGTTCGAGATGCCGTCCTGGACGTGGAACCACGTGAGCATGCCGACGAGGGCGAGCGTGGTCAGGCGGACCACCCGCCCGTTCCACCCCAGCCTCCTCCAAAACGCCCGTCTGCAGTCAGACGCCACCGGCAGGTTGAACCCGAACATACCAACGAGACGCGGCAGGTCCGGAGCAGCGACGAACAGCGCGTACAGGAACAGGTGAGTGCTGAAGAGCTTCACCGGCACGTCGTAGAAGAAATTTATGGCCATGACATTGAGCATCACGGCCATGCCGATGAGAGACCCGATGAGTGCGGTGCGCCGCCAGAACAGCAGGTACCCGGCGCACAGCTCCGCGAGGCCGGAGAAGATCTGGTACGCGACACTCGCACCGATGAAGGTCCAGGCGATCCCCATTGGAGACGAATCGCCGTAGGGCTGGAGGAGGCGGTCCGGGCCCGGAGGCGGCATCTGCAGGGGGAAGACCTTCACCCAGCCGTAGATCAGGAGAAACCAGCCCAGGTAATAGCGCGTGAGGACTCTCGAGACGTCGAACGTCATCGCGGCAACACGTCGGCCGCGGACGAACATCGTCCACGCGACCGATACCACGAGGGCCATCGACAGGTCGAAAACGAGCTCGACGTAATTGAAGGTCTGGTCGCCACTCCCGGTGACGGCCGGCTCGACCTCCAGACCGAACAGGTCGGCCCCGGACGTCACGAGGACGTTGGTCATCGATCCCCAGAGGCCGAGCACCCACCCGAGCGCCGGCTGCAGCCCCGGGATGTCCCCGATCAGGGGGATGCGTCCGAGGTTGCCCAGAAGCGTGAGCGGGAACGGAAGCATGTAGAGGATCAGATACGCGATGACGAACCGGAGCGCCCAGCTGCGAACGGGCGTGCGCCTTCCCGCATCCCGGTCGCCGCGCGCGATGTCGGCGATCGGTGGTCTCGGCTCGCCGGCATCGAGGAACCGCTCCGCGACGCCGGGCTCCGGCACCATGCAGGTCTCCCTGCGCCCGAACCATCGGTAGCGGTCGCGCGCGACGAACCGGTAGAACGGGTCCCGCACGAACCGGGGCAATACGAGCAGTCCACCGAGCGCCTTCCACGGAAGACCGAGCTTCGTCGCGATCCGGAGGGCTGCCGTCGAATCGGTGTGCACCCCGGCGTCGTCGACGAGCACGATGGAGTCCGGCAGCGCAGCGATCTCCTCGTCGGTCAGGTGGGCGGAGAGCAACTCGTGCGCGGCCGCCGATTGGAGCGACGCATACCGCAGGAGACCGGCCCGGTCCCGCTCGAGCAGCCACTGGACGACCGCGTCGCAGAGGTTGCAGACGCCGTCGAACAGGACGACCGGGTTCGCCA
>JBDHIO010000070.1:0-7862 GCA_039587355.1 Gemmatimonadota bacterium
ACACGTCCTCTCACGCGAGGCCCGAAGACGTGGCGGGCGGCAGAGGAGGCACCCCAGAACGCGACCCTGGCATCCTGACGCGTTCGCATCCGAAGCCCGCGCCACGTCGGCGGGCCTCTTCTCATCCCCCTCCGGCCAGCACTCGCGTCAGGGCCCACTGCAGGTCGGGCGGCGTGTCGATCCCACGACAGATCACCCGCATCTCCGCCTCGTCGTGAACGCCGACCTCCGACGTGACCCGCACACGGGCGCGATCGAGCAGGTCCGTCACGCGGGGCCCCTGCTCCGGTCCCGACGCCGTCCCGACGAGGTCGCGCGCCACCGCCGCCAGGCGTGACCGGTACACCGCACACAGCCGCTGTTCCCGCCCATCCACCCGCGGGATCACCACATCGATGTCGTCCGCGCCCGCGATCTCCGCGAAGAGCGCTTCGACGAAGGCCGCCGTCACGAACGGCATGTCCGCCCCCAGAACCGCGACGACGTCCCCGCGGGCCGCGGTGAGGCCGGCCGCGAGACCGGCCACCGGCCCGAGGTCGGACCGCTCGTCCTCCACGAGCCGGACGCCGTCGAGAGCCCCTCTCCACCCGGCGTGACGCTCGCGAAACGAATCCTCGTCGCGAACGGACACCAGGATGTCGGGCTCCGACCCGAGGTCCACTCCGCGAACGGCCTCCAGCATCCGCTCGAGCACCGTCAACGCGCCTACCCGAACCGCGCACTTCTCCTGTCCCAGCCGACGGGAACGCCCGCCAGCCAGAAGGAGGACGGAACGGTTCATCCGGAGGGGGCCGCCGTCTCCGCGAGAAGCCGGGCCACCCGCGTCCGGATCTCATCGCGAACGAGACGGAACTCGTCGGGGGGCATGTGCTTCGGGTCGGTGATCGCCCAGTCTTCGCGTCGATCGGCGGGCACATGAGGACAGGCGTCCCCGCACCCCATCGTGACGACGGCGGCGTACGGGCCCGGCGGGGCATCGTCGATCGCCCTCGACCGGTGCTCGGACAGGTCGTATCCGATCTCCGACATGGAGGCGATCGCCTTCGGATTCACCACACCCGAAGGGGACGAGCCGGCGCTGTGCGCCTCGATCCGATCGGCTCCCAGCATCCGCGCGAACGCTTCAGCCATCTGGCTCCGGCATGAGTTCTCGACGCATACGAACAGGTATCTGGGTTTCACTGCGCCTCTTCTTCGGGAGTCGTCTCCGACTCCAGGCTGTTCTCGATGATTCGTTTCGCCTCGACGAGCTGAAGATACTCTACGACTTCGTCGTGCTCGAAGTGCACCGCCCATTCCATCGGCGTCGCGTCGAACTGCTCGTCCCGACTCCTCGTATCGGCCCCGGCCTCCACCAGGGCCCGCACCGCTTCGAGAGCCCCGTGGCTCGCGGCCGGATGAAGCGCCGTCAGTCGGTTGTCCCACCAGTCGTGCACGACGTTCGGGTCGGCGCCCTGAGCTAGGAGCCAGCGAACAGCGTCAGAATGATCGTTCTCGGCGCAGTAGATGAGGAGCCGTCCGTACCTGGCCTTGGGCGACAGCGCCCCCGGCTCGGCGTCGAGCGCGGCTTTCGCCGACGCAAACGCCCCCCATGCGAGCGCGGCGGACAGATCGGGCTCCACGCGGTGCTTCTCGAGCCGCAGCGCGAACGCATCCCGCTGCTGAAAACCGGCCACCGCGAGCGGACTCAGACCGAGCCAGTTGAGCGAGACGATGTCCGCGCCCGCATCGAGCAGGGCGTCGAACGATGCCTCGGCGCCCCGGGCGATGGCGAAGTGGAGAGGACACTCGTAGTGCTCCCACATGCTCATCCGTTCCTCGAGCGCCTCCGGCCGTTCGGCCAGAAGGTCCCGGATCGCGGGCCCGTCGTCGAGAGCGATCAGCGGAAAGATCCGGGGCGTCGCCCCATTGGCCAGCAGCCAGCGGGCGACATCGGCCCTCATGTCTCCCAGGGTCGCCCAACCGAGAGGTCCCCACCCGTGCGCGTCGTCGCGTGCGTCGGGGTCACCCCCCCTGGCGACGAGGAGCTTCGCGAGATCCAGATCGCCGCGATCAGCGGCCCAGTGCAGAGGGGTCGCGTTGTCCGCCTCGTCGCGCGCCATGACATCGGCGCCCATGTCGAGCAGGGCCGTCACCACGTCCCGGTTGCCCGAGATCACCGCGTGGTGGAGCAGCGTCTGTCCGGCCCACGCGAACTTCGCCTCGAGCAGCTCGGGCGTCTCCTCGATCGCGTCGAGAATCGAGGGCCAGTCTCCCTGTACGAGGAGCTCGCCGAGTGCCTCGTGGTCCGACATAGCTGCCTCCAGAGCCGCCCCGGAGGGTCAGCCGCCGAGGATGTTTATCTGATGGGTATACTTGACGATGAACGAACGACTGAGGTTCCCGTCAAGGTCCTGGATCCCCTCGACGCTGTTGAACACGACGAAAAGACCCGTCCCGGCGGTGTTCAGCAGGCTGAATCTGATGTTCGACGACCACCGGTTCACCTGCGTGCTGTACTGGACGAGCGACTGCAGATAGATCCGCGGCGTGAAGAAGAACCCGACGTTCAGACCGGCGAGCGTGGTGTCGAAGCTCCCCTCCACGAGATCGACCTTGTTGTACACCGTTCGGAGCGACGTACTGAGAAACGAGCCGGCCCGCGCGGTGAGGTTCGCGAACCCGCCCTTCCGGGTGCCGGACAGAAAGTCGCCCCAGTCGACCCCCCCGTCGAACGAGAACGGGGCGGACGGGTTAGTGTTGAACCGCCACGCCGCCTCCCAGCCGTCGTACGTCCCCTCGTTCACGGTGACATCCGTCCCCGGGATCTCGAACGGCTCGTAGAGGCCTTCCCGCACCCAGTTGAACGCGGGACTGAACAGGGCCCCGTTCTGCCACTCGAAGTGCGCGTCGATGTGGAACCGGCCCGTTTCCTCGAAGTTGTCCGGCACGTCGTCCTTCAGGCTTCGGTACGTGAAGTACGACGCGTGTGGCCGGATCTCGCGCAGGCCCGTATCCGAGTCGCGCCGGACGTAGTACATGGCGAAGGCCTGGTAGTACCGGTGTCCGGTCCGCGGCAGGAAGCCCAGTTCGGGATTGAAGTTCTGACCGAACTGCTGGAACTGCAGGCTGGCCCGCACTGCGCGGGAGCTCCACCCGGCGTTGAAGTTGAAGGCCGCGTGGTCCTTGTTCAGGCCCGGGGTCTCCGTTGCACCGAGCCAGCTCGTGAACGTGAGGGCATCGCCGACTCCGAGCTGCCCGTCGACGGCATACGTCCGGTTGAAGTCTTCACCCCCTTCACCTCCCCGGTTCGTGAAGATCCCACCGATTCGAGATCGGTTCGGCAACTCCTTCGCGACCCGAGCGACGGAGTACTGGTTGCGGTCGACCCCCCGTCCCTCGTCGCGGTCCGTCGCGATGTGGAGCAGCCCGACGTTGAGGCCGGCTGCCCTACCGGAGACGCGCCCTCCCCCCATGATCGGAATCGGCTGTCCGTCGGCGATCCCGATGCGCCGACTGAAGAACAGGTCCGCCCCACCACCCCCGACCGTGAAGAACCCCGCGTTCTCGAGAAAGAACGGACGCTTTTCGGGAAACAGGAGGCTGAACCGCGTGAGGTTTACCTGCTGGTCGTCCACCTCGACCTGCGCGAAGTCGGTGTTCACCGTGGCGTCGAGCGTCAGTCCCTGAGTCAGCTGGACCTTGGCTTCGCCGCCGAGCTGGAAGTCGTTCGTGAACCCCGTATCGCCGGCGTCCCGGTCTCGCTTCGACGAGACCAGCCCATAGGGCGTGACCGACGCGAGTCGGCGGAAGGGTGGCTCCATCCCCTCGAGGGTCCCGGCGACGTTCAGCCTGTTGATCGAGAACTCGCGGGGTACGGATGCCCAGTGCGACTCCTCGTTTAGCCGCCGGATCCGGCGCTCGGCGTTGAACCCCCACTCCACATCGCCCGCCCCGTAACGGACCGTGTTGAACGGGATCTCGAACTCGGCGTACCACCCGCCGTCGTCCTGCGAGACGGCGACGAACCACCGTCCGTCCCAGTTCTTGTTGAACCCGCCACCGGCGCCCGCCTGGAAACGACGCTGCCGATTGAACCCGCCGCCGAGGAAGAACCCGCCGCCCTCTCCCTCGTTCGCGACCTGCCCGTCGTACTCGATTCCGGCCGGGGTCGTACCGAACACGAACCCGTTCTGCTCGTCCCCATAGGTGTCGAAGATCAAGACGATCGCGTCCGAGTTCGTCACGTCGACGTCGCGGATGGCCTCGCCGGGAATGATCCCGCCCGGATCGCTGTCGTGCGCCCACACACCGATATACAGGCTCTCATCGTCGTGGAGGATGCGGACTTCGGTAGGCTCCGTCGCCGGCTGCCCGTCGGCGGGCGTGCGCTGGATGAAGTCGGTGAGCACCGCCGCCCGCTGCCAGATCGCCTCGTCGAGCCGTCCGTCGATCGTCGGCGCCTCGGTGCGCTCCATGCGCAGGACCGTACCGACGGGACGAGAGGTCTGCGCCGGCGCGTCCTGCGCACCCGCGAGGACCGGGAAACAGGTCAGCGCCACGCAGCCGAACCACCACCCGGTTCGGAGTCGCGAACGATCGGTCATATTGTCGACGCTCGGTTCAGGTTCGCTCGGGTGGTGAACCCGGCTCCCGACACCCCGGGCCAGAACGGCGAGTTCGTGACGGGAACGCGCGAACCGCCCCTGACGTTTAACCGGTCAGTCGGAACGGACGGACCGCAGACACCCGATCGCATCGAACGAGAGACGGTTATGCAAACTGGACGCGGCAGACAGATCAACGCGTACGCGCGGGTTCGGCGGGCGGCTGCGCTCGCCGTCGCAGCGGCGGCTCTCACCGGGTGCACGCCGGGCTCCGACCCGGCCCCCGACGCCGATCAGGCGATCCAGCCCCTGCCGATCGCGACGCCCGAGAGCGGGGCCGTCGTCGCGAGTCAGGGAGCGGCGGTATCACAGAACCTCGCGCAGGCTCAGATCACGGTCGTCTACAACAGACCGGTCGCTCGCGGGCGCGAGATCTTCGGACACCTCGTGCCGTTCGATGAGCCGTGGCACCCCGGCGCCGACCAGGCGACGGTCTTTCGAACCACGGCGGACATCCTGGTCGATGGGGAGTTGCTACCGGCCGGACGATACTCGCTGTGGGTGGTTCCGAGCCGAGCGAATTGGGAGATCATCTTCCATCGGGATTGGAACGTCTTCCACCTGCCGTACCCCGGGGACGAAGGCGTGGAATTGCGCCTGTCGCTCGAGCCACAGACGGCGGAGCACATGGAGACCATGGCGTTCTATTTCCCCGTCACGAATCGGCGCGAGGGGGTCCTGGCCTTCCACTGGGCCGATACGCGGCTGGAGATCCCCCTGGCGGCGCCCGGACCCGACGACGGCTGAGCTCGTCAGCGGCCGTACGGGTCGGGGAGTAGCGCCGCTCTGGCGGCCACGTCGGCCTCGGGAATCGCTCGATCCACGAAGGCCTGGCTCTCGAGGAAGCGCGCGACGGCCTCGATATCAAGGCCGAGCCGGGCCAGCCGGTCGTGGTCGAGATAGAGCTGGTTCTCTGACCCCTCGAAGTGCAGGACGACCCCGGGACCGTCCGGATCGAACCGCGCGTCGATCAGTGCTCGCACTTCGTCGTACGAGATCCGCGGGAGACCTTCGGGGGGCTCCGGAGGCATCCCGTGATCGGCGGTGATGACGAGGACGAAGTCGCCGGATCGGGATTCGATCAGCCCGTAGAGGTCTCCGATCTGTCGATCGAGCTCCTCGAGTGTCTCCCGCATCTCGGGCGAAAACGGCCCGTACTTGTGCGATACGTAGTCCGTCGCCTTCAGGTTGGCGAACACCAGGTCCGGCACGGTGTCCGCCCCGATCGCCGAGGCCGCGATGCGTGCCGTGAGCGTACGCGCCTCCAGGCGGGCGAACCCCGCGCTTCGACGGAACTCCGAGGGATCCCGATCGCGCTCCTCGACGACCGGTGAGTCCGCGAGATCGATCGCTGCGTCCGAGAAGTCGTAGCAGTCACCCGAACCCCAGACTCCGCTCCCGCTGTCGTAATACATGACGTTCGGACGGTGTCCGCCGTCGGCGCATCCGCCACGGCCTGCCAGCGCGGTGGCCGGATAGTCGGTTCCGCCCTGAATGACGACGGTGGACAGGCCTCCGGTAGCGGCCAACCACCGATCCGAGATGGTCGGCATGCGGAGACGGCTCGGGTCCGCCCCGTCGTACACGTCCACGGACTCGCCCTGCCCCCGGTCATAGAACGAGTTCCCCGGAATCCCGTGGACCCGCGGGTCGGTCGCGGTGGCAAGGGTGGTGTGGGCGGTGGCGGTGTTCGTGGGCACGTAGTTCACCGCAGCCTCAGGCCAGCGGACGGCCCCTGCCGCGATCCGGGAGAGACTCGGCAACCGATCGGCGAACCGAACAAGCAGATCGGGCCTGAACGCGTCGAGCACCAGGACGACGATCAGGTCGGGCGTGGGGCCGGCGGCGAGCACCTCGGGGAGGGGCTCGCCCGTAATCGAATCGGCGGGCAGCACGCCGAGCCAGTCCATGATCGTCGCACCGATATCCTGGTGCGAGACGGGTTCAGGCCGATCGCCGGCAGTGATCCGCCCGGGCGCGTGGATAAGCAAGGGGATCTGACGGTCGTAGTCCCACGGACTCCCGTGCATGTGCTCGTAGTTCCCGTCGGCCCAGCTGATGACCGCCGACGGCGCAGGGATGACCGCGATGTCTCCCACGCGACCCGGCACGTAGCTGCGCGCCAACGCGGCGAGCAATGCGTCGTCGGGGGCCGCGACCTCCGTCGCCGGATCGTCCGCCGGCGCCGGGTCCCGCGAACATCCGGAAACGGCGGCCACGATGCCGAATCCGATCAGCGCGAGCCCACCACGCGCAGGGGCGACCCTGCCCGGGCGGAATGCGGCGAGACTCCGTGCGTAACCCATGGCGTCACTCATGTCGTGAAGGTCAGGATACCTCCGCCCCATGGCAAACCCCGATCCGCATTGGCCCCGGACCGCCTCGAAAGTATGTTCATTTCCATGAACACCGTCCACGAGCGACTTCGACACCTTCGAGAGACCGTTCTGGGTCTTTCGCTGAGGGACTTTCAGGCCGCGATCAACGCGGAACTGGGAGATGCCGAGGCGCTGAGTCTCGGCACGGTTTCGAACTACGAGCGTCCGGGGGACCCGGGGAAACGACGACCGGGGCCCCGCCTGGAGTTCCTCGTGGCACTTCGGTCCGCGTACCCGCAGGTCCGCCTCGACTGGGTCATGTTCGGCGAAGGCCAGCCGACGCGAACCGCCGAACGGCTCGCGTCCCCGGATGGCCTGGACGCCCGGACGTCGCACCCCGACGGATTCGCGGCCCGCGTGCTCGGTCGGTATCCCGACCTCGAATTGCTGCCGCCGGAGGGCTCCGCCCTGTTCATGGCCGCCCTCACGCGGCTCGCGATGGGCTCGAGCTCGCGGGTGACCTGCGCTGGCTCCTGCTCCTGCCGCTCCGACTCTGGGGCTTTCGGCACGACCCTCCCTACGAGGCGTTCTCGAGCTATACGGTCGCGATGCTCCACGCGCTCACTCAGCTCATGCCGACCTCCGGCGATGGAGACCCGGTCGCCGAATACGGCGAATCCAACGCCCCTCGACTGCGGGCCGAGTGCCCGGTGGGGTTCTAGCTACCACGCGAAGTGGTCGGACACCTGCCGAAGGGCTATTTTGCGGCATTGCCGCGCCCCCGCCGCCGGCTGCCCCGGGAACGCTCGGGGAGTCCGCCCGGGGCCCTCGTACTCACACACCAGACGACGGATAGATGGCGACACCCACCGAGCACATCCCCCCGATCTCGAAGCCG
>JBDHIO010000071.1:0-7891 GCA_039587355.1 Gemmatimonadota bacterium
CTCGGGCGAGGAGTGGGACGCCGCCACGAAGACCTGGACCGGCACGCCGACCCCCACCGACTGGACGGCGCGCGCCCGCGAGTGGGTCGACGCGGGTGCCTCGGGAGTTGGCGGATGCTGCCGGGTAACCCCGTCCGACATCGCGACGATCCGGCGCGCCCTGCTCTGAGCTGTAGGGCGTTTTCGCCCGCCCCGCCGGGCCTCTCTCGATCATCCCGGTTCGCTCAACACCGTCTCAAACGACGCCGAGTACGTCCGATTGGGGGAGAATGCGCAGCACTGCTGCGCATTCTCCCCCAAAGGAATGTGTCCTCAGCGTTGATGCGGTTATCCGGGACCCGTCAGGCGCCGAGCATGCCGATCAGGTCGGACCGCGTGAGGATCGAGAGTGTCCCGTCGTCATGGCGCACCAGCACCGCGGGCCGGTCCCCGCTCAGCCCGGTGGCGAATGTCTGGACCGAGCTCGTGTCCGAAACAACGGGGAAGGGCGGTCCCATGAGGTCGCGGACCAGTCGAGCCCGGGCGTCGGGGTCGCCGATCAGGAAATTCAGGATGTCCTGCTCGATGAGGCTGCCCACGATGTCGTCTCCGTCGGTCACGGGAACCTGCGAGATCGCGTGCTCACGCATCACCTCGATGGCGTCGTCGAGAGTGGTGTCCACGGGCACGGACACGAGAGGTTTGTTCGATGCTCGCGCGCCGGCGATGGCTCCGGCGGTGAGCACACGGCCGTCCTCGAGAAAGCCGTGCTCCTGCATCCAGACATCGTTGTAGACCTTGCCCAGGGAACGGTATCCGCCGTCGGGCATGATGATCCGCCGAGGAACATCCCTTCCTCCTCGCACAGCCGGCGCGTCATCAGCATCGAGTCCCGGTCGGTGACGCGGACGTAGTCGTCGATGATCTCAAAATCCATGTTGCCCGCGAGAATGTCCTCGCCGACCCCCTCGGTCACGTAGGGGTAGATCTCGTCTTCGTCGAACTCGCCGGTGTGGAAGTACTTGTAATAGACCGAGCCGAAGGGGTCGACGCCGATGATCTGGACGTCGGGGTTCTTCTCCTTGAGGTACTTCGCGGTCCCGGAGATCGTCCCGCCCGTCCCGGCGCCCACGATAAGGTGGGAGATGCGGCCATCGGTCTGCTCCCAGAGTTCGGGGCCGGTCGAGCGGACGTGGGCCGCGGTGTTTGCCGGGTTGTCGTACTGGTTCAGGTAGACTGAATTCGGGATCTCCTCGGCGAGGCGCCGCGCGACCTGGTAGTACGACCGCGGGTCCTCGGGCGCGACCGCCGTCGGGCACACGATCACCTCCGCTCCGAGCGCCCGGAGCAGGGCGATCTTCTCGGGGCTCTGCTTGTCGGTCGTGGTGAAGACGCAGCGATAGCCTCGGGCGATCGCCGCGAGTGCGAGCCCGACCCCCGTGTTGCCGCTGGTCCCCTCGATGATGGTGCCACCGGGCTCGAGGTCTCCGGCCTCGACTGCGGCGTCGATCATCGAGAGCCCGATGCGATCCTTCACGGAACCGCCGGGGTTGAAGTACTCGAGCTTGGCGAGCACGGTGCAGGGAATCCCCTCCACCAGTCGGTTGATCCTGACCAGCGGCGTGTCGCCGATCGTGCCGAGTATGTCGTCATGCCACATGCAGTCGATCTCCTTTGCGCCTCCGCCCCGGACATCCGTGAGGAGGGGAAGATGCCGTGACACCGGCGCCGCCGGCAACGCACTCCGACGTGTCGTCGCGACCCCATGGAACTCCCTCACGGCTTGCGCGTAGTAATGCTACATAGATAGCATCCCTACAGCGCGATGGGTGGCGGTCCACCGTGGGAGCCACGGGTCGCGACGGACAGCGGAGAGGACATGACGAGGAAGACGCTCGGGATCACCACGGTTCAGGTGCTGCACGCCGTGGCCCTGGGGACCCGCTACGGGTTCGACATCATGGAGGCGACGGGTCTGCCGAGTGGGACTGTGTATCCGGCGCTGAGTCGTCTCGAGCGATACGGTCTGCTTCGCGCGAAGTGGGAGGCCCACGAGGTCGCCCGGAAGGAGAAGCGGCCGCCCCGGAAGTACTACCAGATCACGAAGGCGGGCGAGGTTCGGCTGCGCGAGGCCACCGAGCGGATTCGCGCCGTGGAGCGATCGCTCTCCGGCGACCCCGGCACCCGCGAAGCTCCGGCTACCTGACCATGTCTCGACGCGGTCCGCTTCTGAGGTTCCTCGACACCGCCGCCGACGCGCTGCTCGGTCTGGCCGCCGTGATCGCCCCCGGATCCGAGCGGCGGCCCTGGCTTCGCGAATGGGAGGCCGAGCTCGCCCACCTGAGCGGGAAGGCGCCGAACAGCGACGGGCCGGCGATGCGCACGACACTCGAAATCGTCCGCCGTAGCGGCGGAGCCGTCATACACGCGCTGTGGTTGCGCGGGCAGGAGTGGAGACCAGAAATGCTGATACAGGATCTTCGGTTCGCGATCCGCGGGCTGATCAAGCGCCCCGTGTTCACGCTCGTCGTGGTGTCCACCATCGCACTCGGGATCGGGGTGAACGCGGGCATCTTCAGCGTCCTCTACGACGTGGTCCTCCAACCGCTCCCGTACGAGTCGCCCGACGAACTCGTCATGGTCTGGGAGCACAACGTCCCGAGAGACGAGCGGACGAACGTCGTGGCTCCGGCGAACTTCTTCACGTGGCGCGACGAGACGGATCTCTTCTCTGACCTCGCCGCGGTCACCTGGTTCAGCCGGGCGATTACGGGAACCCCGGATCCGGCGCGCGTCGGAGTGGTCGCGGTCAACGCGAACTTCTTCCCGATGCTCGGCGTACGGGCGGAGCGCGGGCGGTTCTTCACGGCCGATGAGGATGACGTCGCCTCCACTTCGCGTCCGGTGGTGCTCGGCCATTCGTTCTGGCAGACGCGTTACGGAGGCGACGAGGACGTCCTCGGCCGCACGCTCCAGCTTGACGGGGCCGACTGGACGATCGTGGGGATCCTGCCGCGCGGATTCAGCTTCGATCACCTTCCGTATGCGTTCAACGCCACAGGCTCGCAGGACGTGTGGATGCCACAGGGCCTCGATCCGAGTCTGCGCGAGTGGCGTGGCCGCTGGCTCCAGGTCGTTGGCCGCCTCGCTCCCGGCGTGTCGGTCGAACGTGCCCAGACCGAGCTCGAGACCGTGGCCAGTCGGCTGGCGCGCGAATACCCGGACGGCCAGGCGGGGTGGAGCGCGAACGTCGTTCCCCTGCAGACGCAGGTCGTCGGGAACGCACGCGCCTCATTGATCCTGCTCTTCGGGGCCGTGTCGCTGGTTTTGCTGATCGCCTGCGCGAACGTGGCGAACCTGCTTCTCTCTCGATCGACGTCGCGCAATCAGGAGATCGCGGTCCGTACGGCGCTCGGGGCGAGCCGCCTGAGGGTTGTGCGCCAACTCCTCACCGAGGCGGGCGTGCTCGCCGTCGCCGGCGGAGGCCTGGGATTGTTGCTCGCCTATGGGCTCGTGAAGGGGCTCGTCGCGCTCGGGCCCGAGGTGCCACGGATCGCGGAGGTCGGACTCGACGGAACGGCCGTCGCGTTCACCGTCGTGGTTTCGCTCCTGACCGGCGTGGTCTTCGGGCTCGTTCCGGCGCTCCGGGCCTCACGCCCCGACCTCGTGGGGTCGCTCAAGGAAGGCGGCGCCAGGTCGGGCCGGGCCAGGGCGGTCCTCCGAGCCCGCAACGCGCTCGTCGTGGCCGAGATCGCGCTCGCCCTCGTTCTCCTCGTCGGCAGCGGTCTCCTTATCCGGAGCTTCGGGAACCTGATCGAACGAGGGGTCGGCTTCGAGACGAACGGTCTCATGACGGCTGAAGTCGCCCTCGCCGAACGCGACTACCCCGAGGTCGAAGGGCGCCGGCAGTTCTTCGAGCAGGTCATCGACCGCCTCGCTGCCGCCCCCGGTGTTCTGAGCGCGAGCGCGATCACGAACCTGCCTCTCTCCGGCTCGCAGACCGGGACGAGCTACTGGCTCAACGATCGGGCGATTCCGGCCGACGGTGAGCAGCCCGTCGCCGACATCCGGTGGGTACATCGAGACTATCACCAGACGATGGAGATCCCGATCCTCGACGGCCGCGGCTTCGATCTGACCGACGCGGGGGACGCGCCGTTGCGGGTCGTGATCAACGAGACGATGGCGCGGACGCACTGGCCGAACGAGAGCCCCATCGGGCGGTCGCTGTCGATGCCCTGGACCGACACCCTCGTTGCCGAAGTCATCGGCGTCGCGGGCAACGTGCGCCACGACGGGCCCGACGCGGAGGAGCGCGACAAGATCTACTGGCATCATCTCCAGTGGCAGGAGCGGGCGAACATGAGCCTCGTGGTGCGAACCGATGGCGATCCGGCGCCCCACGCCGCGACAATCCGGGCAGCCGTCGGCGAGCTGGACCCTTCCCTTGCGCTCTACAACGTGCGCAGCATGAACGACTGGATGGGATCCGCTCTTTCGTCTCGCCGGTTCATCATGCTGGCTCTCGGCGTGTTCTCCCTGGTGGCCCTCGTGCTCGCGAGCATCGGCGTCTACGGCGTCATGTCGTACAACGTCAGCCAGCGAACCCGGGAGTTCGGAGTTCGCCTGGCCCTCGGCGCTAGCACGAGGGAGGTCGCGATGGACGTGGTCCGCTCGGGCATCCGACTGGTCCTCCTGGCAGTGGGCATCGGCGTCGTCGGTGCGCTGGCCCTTTCCCGTGTCCTTCAGAGCCTCGTGTTCGGGGTGAGTACGACGGACCCCATCAGCTTCGTCGCGGCGGGAGGGTTCCTGCTGATCGTCGCAGTGCTCGCGTGCTACCGGCCGGCCCATCGGGCGGGCAAGGTGGACCCGATCGAGGCGCTCCGATTCGAGTGAAGACTACGGGCGGCTCGGCGGGTCAGCGCGGCGGTGCGAGGTCGGGGTAACGCTCGAGAAGCGGATAGCTCGAGTCCGTCATCGCCCGAACGCACCACGACGCGATGCGCTCGCGGGTCGCCTCGGGGACGTCGCGATGCCGGTCGGCGGTCCCCTTCACGAACAGCTGCGCGTCCGTCGCGAGGAGGTGGGGCGGGTGCATCTCGAACGTGGCCGCGTGGTCGCGCATGTACTCGAAACCGCATTTCCGGATGACCTCGGCCTCCTCCGACGCAGTCAGCGGCGACACGCCGAGGAAGTCCGCCACCTGCCGCACGACGGCCCCGAGATCGGCCTTCATGTCCTCGAAGTGAACGAAGAGCACGTTGTCACGGCCCGAGGCGGCCCTCCACCACCCCTCGACGTGCTCCGTCCACGAACCCCACCACATCGCGTCGGAGAGGAACCAGTCCGCCACCACGTCGACCCCGGGGGCCATGCGCCCCGCGTTCTCGGCGATGAAGTCCACGCAGCTCGCGAAGCAGGACACGGGGTGCCGGGCCACGTAGATGTACCGCGCCGCGTCCGCGGTGGGGCATACCTCCACGGGGAAGTGTGTCTTGATGATCCTCGAAGGACGCTCCGACCCGATGAGGGGGGCCTCGGCGACCGACACGCTCTTGTTGGCTTCCAACCACGGCGAGATCGCGTAGAGGGCCGCGCCGCGCTCGGCCAGGTCTCCCGCGCCCCGCTGGAGAACCTGATAGACGACGTGCTGCATCCAGGTGGTGCCACATTTCATCTGCGTCGCGACGAACACGTCCGCCGCGTCGGGCAGATAGCTCGCGCCCGCGGCGAAGCTATCGGGGGAACAGGTTCCCTTCGGGCCGGGAAGCCCGTCGTGCTCGAAGCTGGCCTGCTCGAACGTGAAGCTGGAGAACCGGCCGACGAGTCGCAGGATCGGCGACAGCACTCGTGCCTGCCGCCCCAGTTTCGCCTTCAGTGCCGCACGCTCGTCCGGGGAGCGGCCGAAGTACCCGAGACCGTTCGTCGCCTGGTCGGTTGAGGCGAGCACGAGACCGAGGTGAATCGTCTGGGCGATGAGAAACACGACTCCGCCGCCCACTACAATGCCGATCCAGATCACTGTCCGACGGCCTCCAGAGCGTCGTAGATCATCGTCTGGACCATCATGTCGAGCCCGTGCACAAGGAACGGGTCCATCTGGGTCCAGACCATCCCGATCAACTCCGCACCGGGGTCGATCCAGAAGAACGTGTTTGCGAGACCGCCCCAGCGATGGAGCTCGACCTGGTCGGCGATCGGGGTCGCGTCGGGGTCCACCAGCGTCGCGAAGCCGAGCCCGAAGCCATATCCGCCGGGCATCCACCCGGGGAGGCTGATGTGGCCGAGCTCCTCGGCAAGCTCGTTCGAGCGCATCGCCCGAACCGTCTCTGTCCGGAGAATCCGGACGCCGTCGAGCTCGCCCTCCTGCAGGATCATCTGGGCGAATCGGATGTAGTCAGAAGTCGTGGATACCAGACCACCCCCGCCCGAAAGGAACCCCGGTTTGACGGAGTAGTCTCCGTCGACAGCCGAATCCACGAGTTGCAGGCCCTCCGGCGATCCCGCGTAGTGGTTCATGAACCGACCGCGCTTCTCCTCGGGGACCCAGAAGGCGGTGTCGTCCATCCCGAGCGGCTCGAAGATCCGGTCATGCAGGAACACGTCGAACGACGAGCCGGATGCCACTTCGACGATTCGACCCAGCACATCGGTAGACACGCTGTAGTTCCAAACCGTGCCGGGCGATGCGAGCAGCGGGAGGTCGGCGACGGCGGCCACGAATTGCTCGAGGGTCTCGGACCCGAAGAGCCCCGACGTCATGTAGAGCCGATCGACTTCCGTGTCGCCGAAGAGCCCGTACGTGAGGCCGCTGGTGTGACTCAGGAGGTGCCGTACGGTGATCGGTGAGTCCGGGGCGGTGTGGGAACCGTCTTCGGCGAGAACGACCACATCCGCGAAGCCCGGGATGTACTTCGAGACCCGGTCATCGAGCCCGACATCCCCGCTCTCCACCAGCATCATGATCGCCGTGCTCGTGACCGGCTTCGTCATCGAGTAGATGCGGAACAGGTCATCCGGCTCGAGCGGGTCGCCCGCGGCGACATCCCGCATCCCGACGGCGTCCCAGTGCACGATTCGTCCCTGACGCGCCACGAGGGTCACTGCACCCGGTATTCGCCCGTCATCCACCATTGCCTGCAGAGTCGCCGAGATTTCCGCGAGCTTCGGGGCCGACATCCCGGCGTCCGCCGGGGTCCCCATCGGGAGCGCCGGTCCGCTCACACCAGCGATCGCGAGGGGGTCCGCCTCCGGGGCCGCCGTGGAGGGATCCGCATCGCCGGCAGGGGCACACGCGGCCAGCATGACGGCCAGCGTCGTAGTGAAGCCCCTCGCGGGGAACAGCGCCCCCTTGATTCGCATCGTCATCCGGGCGACCTCTCGTTTCGGGGTGGCAGGTTGAAGAGAACGCTACGAGGTTCAGCGACACGCGGCGAGCGGGGCCACCCGCCTCCCACGAACCAGTCCACAGGAGCGTCTTCTCATGCGATCGGCCACCGCGGCCCTCCTTCTCATCCCGCTCGCCTGCTCGGAGCCTGCACCCGGCGACGTCACTCCCGGTGACACGACGGTACCGGCCTCCCGGGGCATCACGGCGAACAACGCGTTCTTCTACTACGCGGACGTCGAGGCCGCCGCCGCCTTTTATACGGAAACGCTCGGCGTCCGGATGGCCGCCGACTACGGGTTCGCGAAGATCCTCCAGATCGGGGAGACGAGCTTTCTGACGCTGGTGGACGAGGAGCGCGGCATGCACTCCTCCGACGAACCGAAGACCGTCGCGCTGGCCCTGATCACCGATCAGCTGGACGAGTGGTGGGAGTACGTGAACGAGCGCGAGATCCCGTTGCGGTCCGGATATACGCCGCGCGAGGGGAGCGCTCACGACGGGTTCGTGGCGATCGATCCCGAG
>JBDHIO010000121.1:0-43608 GCA_039587355.1 Gemmatimonadota bacterium
CTCGCCCTGCATCGGGTACGGTACCGGAACCGATCCCTGCCTCTTATCGCCGTTGCTCAACGATCCCTCTCCATTCCCCCTGGGTAGTTCGGCCGACCCCGGGCGCACCTCTCTCCCCGCCCCGGAGGTCGTTCATGCTCGTTCGGAGCAAGTCTGGTGCCGGACAGCCACGCCCGGATGTCCGCATCCCTGCTGGCTTTCGAGCCTCGCCGGGACGGGTCGTCCGGCGGGTCGTTGCGCGGCCGCCGCATTCTGTGACTCGCGGGGGCCACCGGCTTGCGTCGGCCCGGCCGTGACCGGGGCCGACGACTCCTTCCTAGCAGTATGTCCCGGGGGTCCGTGAGGTTCCCTCGTGCGCGCCTGGCGTTGGCCCTGACATGCGGACGATGCGATGACCCGAATGCGCCGAAGCTCGATCGCGACGGGCGGCCCGCCCGGGTCGAAGGCGTCATAAGTCGCTTCGACGCAACGACTAAGATTGAAACCGTGGCTTCGATCCTTCGCACCTCCGTACTGAACGGTCGGATGACTGTCGAGGAATCCAGAGCGCGAGCGCTCGTGTTACGCAATCCGCACCGAGTTCGTTGTGACCGTGCGACACGCTCGCGGAGGCCGATCGGGGCCGCGCGTGGTCACCACCGGTAGCGACAACGGATTTCGGATGATATAGGCGCAGTTCTTGAACTTGCGGGTGCCGTAACATATGATCCGGGCCCTTCTCCGGAGTGGGATCCAGGCGGTTTTCGGGGAGTGCAAAGCCTCGTACACGAGGGCGGGTACTGCGTCGAAGACCGCGCTATGTTGCGCAAATGAGGCAACTCGGAGGGGCCGGTAGGGAGGGGTGTGGCGGGCTCGCAATGAACCGTCGAGCGCTCGCATCGAAACGCGGCAGGTTGCAGGGGAGTCGAGCATTGCGCGACTCCGATTGCCGAGGGGCGATGGCGTAGCGGAGCACGACGGGCGACGAGCCCAAGACAGTGAATGGGGAGGTTGCGTGCGAATTGAAGCGCCTGACATCGCGGACGAACTGCCGACCGATGACTCACTCGTCGAGGACCTGGACGATTCGGGTTCGGCCCTTCTCGGGCCCGAGGAGCGAGCGAGCATCAGGATCCTGGTCATCGACGATGAGCAGAGCATCCTGGACAGCTGCGAGTCGGTTCTCGCTGCCGACGGCTATCAGTGCGAGTGCGAGAGGAAGGCGGATGACGCTCTCCACCGCATAAAGAGCCAGTCGTACGACATCGTGCTCATCGACCAGAGCATGCCGCAGGTGCATGGGCTGGACATCCTGGCCGAGGTGCGTCAGCGGTCTCCCGGCACCATCGCGATCATGATGACCGGTCACGCGACGACCGAGGCCTCGATTCGCGCCATGAAGGCAGGGGCGTGGGAGTACGTCCCGAAGCCGTTCACGGCGACGCAGCTGCTCGTCGTCATCGGACGGGCGGCGTACACGCTGTTGCGTCAGCGGACCCTGTCCGACTCGTCACGCCGCGAGGGTGTCCTCGTGGACGGACGCGTCCGGATCCTCGGCGTCTCCAGCGCGATGCGAAATGCGGTGGAGACCGCGATGAAGGTGGCCCGCACCGACGCGTCCGTCTTCATTACGGGAGACTCCGGCACCGGTAAGGAACTCATCGCGCAGTACATCCACAGCGAGAGCCGACGCGCGCGGAAGGCGTTCGTGGCGGTCAACTGCGCCGCACTTCCGGGCGAGTTGCTCGAGTCGGAGATGTTCGGGCACAGGCGGGGCGCCTTCACCGGGGCGGTGCGGGACAAGCCGGGACTGCTCGAGGTCGCCGACCAGGGCACGTTCTTCCTCGACGAGCTCGGCGAGATGCCGATGCCGCTTCAGGCCAAGCTTCTCAGGGTGCTCCAGGACGGCGTCCTCCGTCGCGTGGGCAGCGAGAAGGACGACGCCGTCGTCGATGTTCGTTTCGTCTCGGCAACGAACCGCGAGCCGGAGCTCGCGATCCGGGACGGTCAGCTTCGCCAGGATCTGTACTTCAGGCTTCGCGTCGTCCCCGTGCACCTCCCGCCGCTCCGTGAGCGCTCGGAGGACATCCCGGTGCTCATCAAGCACTTCATCGATCATTTCTGGCGGCGCCACCAGTTGCCGGGAGCGCTGCCGCCGCGGCTGTCGCCCGATGCCATGGAAGCGCTGGTCAGATACAGCTGGCCCGGCAACGTCCGTGAGCTGCAGAACGTCATCGAGCATCTCGTGGTTCTCTCGGAGGCGAGCGAACTGATCGAGCGCGAGCGGCTGTCGATCCTGGACGAGGGGAGCACGCTCGAGGCGATGGGCGGCCCCGTGACGCCGAATTCGGTCGCCTCGCTCATAGACTTCCATGCCCCGTTCCACGACGCCAAGGACGCGCTGATCGGTCGTTTCGAACGCGAGTACCTGGCTCAGGTCGTGGCCAGGACACAGGGCAACATGTCCGAGGCGGCCAGGCAGGCCGGCATCGACCGCACGACGCTGTACCGGTTGATGGACAAGCACGAGTTGTCGAAGGACGCGTTCGTCCAGTAGGGCGGGGCGAGCGACGGAGACGATCGTGACGACGCCTCCCCGGATCTGGTCCCGGGTCGACGGTGAAACAGAAGGGCGGGCGAGCGCGCAGCTCGACTCCGGCCGGATCCTGCACGGGCTTCCGGTGGAGGTCCAGCCCCTCGCATCGTGGTTGCTCGGGCGGCTACAGGGCGAGCGCCCGGGCGCCGACCCCGCGCCGACGCCGGCTTCGCTCGAGCTTCTGGCGGCCGCTGTGCGGCCGCTCCGCGAAGCGATTCTCGTGGCCGAAGAGCAGGGGGCGGACAGACGTTCGACCAGGGCGATGCACGGGCGGCTCGATCGCGACTTCGCCCTTCTCGGGCTCCGCGTTCTCGAGGGGAGAACCGAGGACTCGCGTTCCCTGCTGCGGGATGTCTCGCACGACCTGCGCTCGCCGCTCAACTCCATCCTCTTCCTCGCGGACGCGCTCGCGACGGGGCACTCAGGAGAGCTGAACGACGTCCAGCGCAGACAGGTCGACGTGCTCTACTCGGCGGCCGTCTCGCTCGTCGGGCTCGTGAACGACCTGCTCGACGTGGCCCGTCTGGGGGATGCGACGACGATCGAGGTCGTATCGGAGCCCTTCTCGGTCGAGAAAGTCCTCCAGCAGGTGGATCAGCTTGTCGGCCCGCTCGCGCGGCACGGAGGCATCGACCTCGCCTTTCGGTTGGAGACCCTCGGTCCGAGGGTCGGCGATCGACGCCTGATGACTCGCATTCTCATCAACCTCGTATCGAACGCGGTACAGGCGACGGCCCCCGGCGGCAGGGTCGAAGTCCGGGTGGTCGAGCGGGATGAGGGGCTCCGGGTGACCGTGACGGATTCGGGTTCCGACGCGGACATCGAAGCGCTGCGTGCCCGTCTTCGTGATGCGCCGCTCCCGGGATCGGGCGAGCGGACGCACGGATGGACGCACGGACTGGGACTCGCTATCTGTTCTCGTCTCGTCCGGGCGGCAAACGGTTCCCTGGGAGTCGACGCGCCGTCCGAGGGTGGGTGCCGCTTCACACTCGTACTGCCTTTCGGACGCGGCACTTGAAACCTGGGGCCTGTTCAACGGAGTATGCAGCAGGCGGACGCGACGTCCCGAACGGATGAGCCGTGATGAACGAGATCCTTAAAAAGCAGGTCTGGCGAAAGCTCGATGCCCTTCCGGAAGAGAAGGTCTACGAGGTGCTGGACTTCATCGACTTCCTGAGCTCGGAGTACGCGGATCGAGCCGCGCCGAACCCGCCGGTGTTCCAGAAGTTCGCGGAGGGCGTTCAGGAGCAGATGCGCCGCGGTCGGATGAGCGCGAACGCCGTCAACACGACGATGAAGGTGCTCGGACGGGCCGACCGGGTCCTGGATTCCTTTCGGCAGGCCGGCAAGGAGTTCCTGTCAGAGCTCGAGGCCGGAACGCCGGAGCCCCCGCCCCCGGAAGAGCCCGAGACTCCGCCCGAAAGCAGGGAGATCGTGGTGGAGTGAGGTCCTGGCCGGGGGAGGTCGATGCGTTTGACGCGGGCCCGCCGGCCGTCTACCATGGCGAATGGAAGCCCGCACTGAGGTTGCAGATAGAGACCGCGCGTTCAAGTCGGCCCGACGGGGGCCGGGAACGGGCGGTTTCGTGCATCCCCTCCCCACGCATTCTCTGGTGAAACGCTGATGGACCGTACGATCCGCGAGACACTGACCTTCGACGACGTATTGCTGGCCCCCGCGCACGCCGAGGTCCATCCGTCGGATGTCGATGTCTCGACTCAACTCACGGCAGGTATCCGTCTCGCGATTCCGCTGATGTCCGCCGCGATGGACACCGTGACCGAACAGGGGATGGCGATCGCTCTCGCGCGCGAGGGGGGGATCGGCATCATCCACAAGAACATGTCGATCGACGCCCAGGTCCAGCACGTGGACCGGGTGAAGCGCTCCGAGAGCGGAATGATTCTCGATCCTGTCACGCTGGGGCCCGAGGCGACGCTCGGCGAGGCGCGCCGACACATGACGGATTACGGCATCAGCGGCGTGCCCGTGGTGGACGGCGAGGGTCTGCTGATCGGAATCCTCACGAACCGGGACCTGGTCTTCGAGGTCGATCCGGCGCGCCCGATCCGAGAGGTGATGACGTCGGAAGGGCTGATTACGGCTCCTCTCGGAACGTCGCTCGACGACGCGGAGGAGATCCTCCGTCAGCACAAGATCGAGAAGCTGCCCGTCGTCGACGACGCCGGGCGTCTCGAGGGGCTGATCACCGTCAAGGACATCTTCAAGCGGCGCCAGTTCCCCAACGCCACCAAGGACGAGCGGGGGCGGCTGCGGACCGGGGCCGCCGTGGGTGCCGGGCCGCGGGATGTCGAGCGGGCGATCGCGCTGGCGGAAGCCGGCGTGGATGTTCTCGTCGTCGATACGGCGCACGGGCACGCGCAGGCGGTGCTCGAGGCGGTCACGCGAGTCCGCGAGGCGCTCCCCGATACTCCGCTGATCGCGGGGAACGTCGCGACGAAGGACGGGGCTGCTGCGCTCGTCGAACGTGGGGTGGACGCGGTCAAGGTCGGGGTCGGCCCTGGATCGATTTGCACGACTCGCGTGGTTACCGGTGTCGGCGTACCGCAGGTGACGGCGATTCTGGACGCGGTCGAAGGCGTGGCCGGCAAGGTGCCTGTGATCGCCGACGGCGGCATCAAGTACTCCGGAGACGTCGTGAAGGCGATCGCCTCGGGAGCGAATTGCTGCATGATGGGGTCGATGTTCGCGGGCACCGACGAGAGCCCCGGCGAGACGTTCCTCCTCGAAGGACGCCGGTTCAAGGTGATCCGCGGGATGGGTTCGCTTTCCGCCATGGAAGCCGGTTCAGCGGACCGGTACTTCCAGGAAGGCGCGAGCGCGCAGAAGCTAGTGCCGGAGGGCATCGAGGGACGGGTGCCGTACCGGGGTCCGGTTGCCGACACCGTCTTTCAGCTCATCGGAGGGCTGCGAAGCGGCATGGGCTACTGCGGTACCGGGACGATCCGGGAGCTGCGGGAAGAGGCCCGGTTCGTGCGCATTACTTCGGGTGGATTGAGGGAGTCTCATCCGCACGACGTCGTCATCACGCGAGAGGCGCCAAACTACAGCGTGTAGCGGTTTTCAGGGTCCGGTGCCGCCGCCCGCCGTTGACGGATGCAACACGAATCGGTGACCATCCGTCTGATTGCATGGAGAGGGAGCGGTTGGAAGGCCGTGAAACGGGTGGTTGACGTCGCGGCGGCCTCTTGAGACGAGGTATGACAGGCATGATACGCACGGGGATCGATACGTCCGCGGACGTCTTCAGGACCGTCAGGCTGTTGTTTGCGGCCTTGCCGGTGTTCGTGCTCGCGGCGTGCACCGTTCAGCCGGAACCCGTGGTCGGGCCGTCTCCGGACGCCGAAGTGAGCCTCGCGGAGGAACCGCTGGCCGCAGAACCCACCGCCGTGGATCCCCTTCCCGAGGAAGTCGTCGAAGAGGCCGACGCGGTCGACCGCGAGCCGGCGCCTGAAGCCTTCGTGGGTCCTACCGATGACGAGATCGATCGCACGCTGCGGGGTCTTCTCGGTGACGATCCCGTCGGAATGGTGCGCGACCCGCACGACGTGGAGAACCGGCTCCCGCTCGAGACGAACGATCGCGTCGAGGCCTGGATCAACTACTTCCAGAACGTCATCCCGGAACGCTTCCAGATCTACCTCGAGCGCAAGAGCCGCTTCGAGCCGATGATTCGGGAGAAGTTGAGGGAGCACGGAATGCCGCAGGATCTCATCTACCTTTCGTTGATCGAGAGCGGGATGAGCCCGAACGCCTACAGCCGCGCGGCCGCGGTGGGTCTCTGGCAGTTCATCCGGAGCACCGGACGGATGTACGATCTCGAGGTGTCGTTCTGGGTTGATGAACGCCGGGATCCCGAGAAGGCGACGGAGGCTGCCCTCCGGTATCTCTCCGATCTTCACGAGCAGTTCGGTTCATGGTATCTGGCTGCGGCGGCGTACAACGGAGGGCCCGGCCGGGTCTCCCGGGGGCTCGCACGGACGGGCGGCGGTACGTTCTGGGACCTGGCGGACGCACGGCTGCTTCGTTCGGAGACCCGGAACTACGTCCCCAAGATCATCGCCGCCGCGATCATCGGTCACGACCCGGAGCGGTACGGCTTCCACGGGCTTCAGCCCGAGAGTCCCATCGCCTTCGAGATAGTGACGGTGCCGGATGCGACCAGCTTCGATGTTCTCGCCGAGGCCGCGGGCACCGATGAAGAGACGATTCGCGACCTCAACCCGCAGTTTCCGCAGCGGGTGACTCCGCCCGACCGCGAGGTCCAGTTGAAGGTCCCCGCCGGGACCGGCCCGGTGTTCGAGACGCGCTACGCCCTGGTCCCCGCCGACGAGCGGGTGACGTGGACGTTCCATGTCGTGGCCCGAGGACAGACTCTGGGCGGGATCGGCGATGCGTACGGTGTGTCGGTCACGGCACTGCGGGCGGCGAACGGCAACATCGATCCGCGCCGACTCCAGATCGGGCAGCGACTCGTGATTCCGAGGCCCGCGCGCCCGGGCGGGTCCGCGACCCGGTCCGCGTCCGCGAGTGCGCAGCAGCCGGCCCAGGCCGCGCCCGCATCGAGTTCTGTGGGGGAGCAGAGTCAGGTGGAGGCGCAGGGGACGCGGACCATCGTCGTGCAACGGGGCGACTCGCTCTGGACGATCGCTCGCAGGCACTCGGTTTCCACGCGAGACCTGATGAGTTGGAACGGCCTGACCTCGACGGTCATCCGTCCCGGAGATCGGCTCGAGGTGAGAAGCCAGGGCCGCTAGGCGGAAGCCGGCGCCAGGGCGCCGGCGCAAAACGACCCCAGGCACCGCAAACCACACGACACCCCGTCGTGTTTCCCGATCTGGCATCCTCTTGAGACGTCCGTAACCCCATGTAGGACAAACCGTTACGGCATCGGTCCCCGATTGGTTCAGCGGGTTCGCACCTTGCATATGTCCGGCGCGACACATCGATGGCCTGAACCGGGACGACCGGTCGGCCGTTGCGGGGCAACCAGCGCGGGTGGGTGCGGCGGCGATGTTTCGAGTAGACCTCCATTCACATACGGGATACTCCCAGGACGGGCACACACCGCCTGCCGTGCTCGTCGAGCGCGCCCGGGAGGTAGGCCTGAACCGGATTGCGGTCACCGATCACGGCACGATCGAGGGCGCACTCGAGGCTCGCGAGCTCGACCGCGACCTGGTGATCGTCGGAGAAGAGATCCGCTGTCGCTGTCGTACCGAGCTGATCGGGCTCTTCCTCGACGAACGCGTGCCGCAGCGCCTGCCGCTCGAGGAGACCGTCGAGCGTATTCGGGCCCAGGGAGGGGTCGTCTATGCCCCCCACCCCTACGCATACGCGCGCCAGGCCCTCCGGAGGGCACGGAAAGCGATGTCGGTGGCCGATGTCGTGGAGGGGATCAACGCGCGCGCGTTCGTTCCTCTATGGAACCGCGCCGCTATCGCTGCCGGACGCCGCCGGGGCCTTCCCGTCGCGGCGGGCTCGGACGCACATTTCGCGTTCGAGATCGGTCGGGCCTACGCGGAGATGCCCGCGTTCGGAGGCGTGGCCGGGTTCCTCGAGGCGGTGGCCAGGGCCAGACCCGTTCAGACGGTCGTCTCGAGTCCTCTGCTGCACGTGGCCGGCCTCGGGCTCAAATGCGGCGCGATTCTCTCCGACATGGCCGGCCGTGAGACCGCCGTGCCCGTCCGTCAGGCCGGGTTCACCGCGACATCGACGGGCGGCTGACCCGCCGTCTCGACCTCTTCCGCGGTTCGTGGCGGGCCCGCGATCGGATACACGAGCCCGCGCCCGACCCGACCTTCGAGGCCGTTTCTCGGATCAACGATGATGTCCGCTTCCTCGAGAACCATGTCGTAGTCGACGCCGCTGTGATCGCAGGTGACGACCACGCAGTCCGCGTTCGCCAGGGCCGTGGCCGTCAGCTCCACCGATTCCATGGTCCTCCCGTCGTGTCGCAGCGAGGGCACGAACGGATCGTGGAATTCGACCTCGGCACCCAGTTCACGCAGCAGCTCGAGTATGTCGAGGGCCGGGCTTTCGCGCGTGTCGCCGACGTCCCGCTTGTAGGACACGCCGAGCAGCAGAACCCGGCTTCCGTTGACTGACTTGCGGGCCCGATTGAGCGCCTCGCCGACCCGCGAGACCACGTATCGGGGCATCTCGGCGTTCACCTCGGCGGCCAGTTCGATGAAGCGGGTCCGATACTGCATCGTCCGCATCTTCCAGGCGAGGTAGTGTGGATCGATCGGAATGCAGTGCCCGCCCAATCCCGGGCCGGGAGTGAACCGCATGTACCCGTAGGGCTTCGTGGAGGCCGCGTCCACGACCTCCCAGATGTCGATACCCAGCCGATCGCAGATGACCGCCATCTCGTTCACGAGCCCGATGTTCACGGCCCGAAACGTGTTCTCCAGAATCTTGGTGAGCTCGGCCGCTTCAGGTGACGACACCTCCACGACGACGTCGATGACCGCCCGAGGTCGTGACATGCGGGGGTGAGACCGCCCACGACCTTCGGCGTGTTCTTCAGATGAAATTGCTCGTTGCCGGGGTCGACTCTCTCGGGGCTGAACGCGAGGAAGAAGTCCGAGCCCGCCTCGAGCCCCGACGCCTCGAGGCGCGGCTGAACCAGATCTCGCGTCGTGCCCGGGTACGTGGTCGATTCGAGGATGATCAGCTGCCCCGGCGTCAGGTTTGCCTCGATCTCGTCCAGCGCGCTGACGATGTAGGAGACGTCGGGGTCGCCCGTCTTGGAGAGGGGTGTCGGGACGCAGATGATGACCACATCGACGTCGGACAGGCGTCCGAAGTCTGTCGTGGTCTCGAGCGTCCCCGCGTCGACGACGGAACGGACGGCCGCCGCCGGGATGTCCCCGATGTGCGACTCGCCACGGCCGATGAGATCCACGACCTCCGCGCTGACGTCGAACCCGAGCGTGGGGAACCCTGCCTCGGAGAACGCCACGACCACGGGAAGCCCGACGTAACCGAGTCCGAGAACTCCGACTCTGGCGTTCCCGGACTCGATCTTCGATTTGAGTGCCTGCCTGTGATCCACCAAACCGCCTTCGTTGAGGTCCCCGCGTCTCCGGCCGTCCGCCGGTCGTCGAAGACGCCGGGCGGCACTACCGGAAGCGCCCTCCCAGGACGCGCGCGGCGTATCCGTTTGCCGGGTCCTCCCCGGCCGCCATCACCTCCTTCACCGTCCCCGGCCCACGGTTGTACGCGAGCAACGCGAGTCTGGTGCTCCTGTACCGGTCGATCAGCATCCGCAGGTAGCCGAAGCCCAGCCGCAGATTCGTCTCGACGTCGAACAGGTCCTCACGCGTCACGCTCGGGTCCAGCCAGCGCGCCGTATTCGGCTGCACCTGGGTGACGCCGATCGATCCCGCCGGCCCGATCGCCCGCTGCTTGAACGACGACTCGACGCGAACCAGTCGATACGCGAGATCCACATCGATCCCGGCATCGATCGCCGCGTCGTGGATTCGCTCCGACAGCTGCCAGCCGATGTCGTATCGCCCGGCATAGTCGCGAATCGCCGCCGTCCGCCTCAGTCCCGACGAACGTAGCCCGAGTTCGCCGTAACTGGCGCGTGCGAGGCCGCTTGTCACGGGGGGATCACGCAAGATTCCGGCCTCTGCGTGCTCGAAACCGAGCGACGCCACGGCCGCCAGCACCGGCAGTACCAGCCTGACAGTGCGGGTCCGTCCAGCACCGGGCTTCCGAAAGGCTCGGAGCCCGCTTGAGAACGTCATTCGGGCGGCACGCGCCCGTTCCTCCCAGATCACAGTTTCCATCATACCCATCTATTTTAACAACGCTCGAGGCGCGTCAGTCGTGCGTTGACGCTGTCCAGCTGCCCGAACGTCCACCATGTTTTTCGAGGAGCCGGACCGGACCCAACTCCATGCCTCGATCGAGCGCCTTGCACATGTCGTAAACCGCAAGCAGCCCGACCGACACCCCGGTCATCGCCTCCATCTCCACCCCCGTTCGCCACTCCGAAGAGACCCGCACCCGTATACGGAGCCCGGGAAGCGTCTCGTCCGGATCGATGTCGACATCGACACTGTCGATGGGGATGGGGTGACAAAGCGGGATCAACGAAGCCGTGCGCTTCACGCCTTCGATCGCGGCGACCCTGGCAACGGCCAGAGCCTCTCCCTTTTCAACCCGGCCCGCTCGAATGGCCTCCAGCGTGGACGGCTCCATTCGGATTCGTCCTTCGGCCACTGCGGTCCGTCGGGTGGCAGGCTTCGACCCGACGTCCACCATCCGAACCTTGCCGGACGAATCGATGTGAGTCAGCTCCCGCACCCCGCGCCGCCTTCCTCGTTGAATCCCTCCCTGAACGGATGACCGAAAGGACGTCACCCTGGTTCAGCCTTGAATATAACCCGATGTGCCCTCGCGATTCCAGCGAGAGGCAAGCGATTCGGCGATCAGCGCGAGGCGAACGCCCGGGTCATATCCGCGAGCAGCACCGATACGGTCGCTTGCGGATTCAGGTTTCTGTCGGCGCTTTCCCGCGCCTCCTCCACCGCCGCCAGAGCTTCCAGCACGGAGGGGGCACGGACGGGGAAACGGCTGGTGATACGCGCGGACTTCGCGGCATCGTGGGCCAAGTGCGTGGCGCCGCTCGTATGACAAAGGAGGTCCCTCAGCCTCGCCTCCAGATCCTCGAGGGCGGGGGCCAGAATGGACCTGGCGCCGCGGGCCGTATAGGCGCCGGCCGCGCTGTACCGATCCGAGGGAGACCCCATGAGTGCGGCAGCGAGGAGCCGGTCGGCGGCGAGGCCAGAGTCGTCGTCCTCGGCCGCGAGCTCGATCGCCCGTCCGATCGACCCTTCTGCTCGACGGGCAAGCGTGACGGCCTCATCCGCGGGCACTCCCCGCCCGGCCTCGAGGTAGCTCGCGACCTCGCTCTCGGCGATCGGGGCTACCCGGAGACTGGCCATCCGGGAGCGGATCGTCGGGAGGAGGGCGTGCGGGCGGCTCGTCGTGAGGATGATGTAGGCGAACTCGGGCGGCTCCTCCAGGAGTTTGAGAAACGCGTTGGCCGCTTCGGGGTTGGCACGCTGCGGCACCATCCGATCCGCCTCGGCCACCAGGAACACCGCGCGCGAGCCCATCGCGGGTCTGCGCGACGCCTGATCCCGGATGTTCTCGACAGCCGTGAGATAGATGCCCGTGACCTCCCCCTCGTCCAGCGGCGAACCGGGTTCATCCCGAAGTTGCGCCAGGCGCTCCTGTCGCTGCCGTTCGATCGTCTCCCGCATCTTGTTCCGCGAGCCTGCCTTGGGCCGCGGCATCGGGAAATGGTAGTGGATGTCGGGGTGCTCGAACCGGGCCGCCAGACGGCACGACCGACAGCTCCCACAGGGGGCCGGCTCGCCTTCACACTGAAGTAAGGCGGACGTCCAGAGAGCGAGGCTCCGCTTGCCGACTCCCTCGGACCCGTAAAGGAGGAGCGACTGGGGCATGCGCCCGGCCGAGACCGACGCCGCGATCCTGCCTTGCAACTCCCCGTGTCCCCGGACCGACGGCAGCCCGGGCGCCCCCTCACTCACCCCGGTCACGGAGCCAGCGGATCGGGTCGACCACCCGGGGGCCGCCCGCGCTCGGCTCGTAGATCTGCAACTCGATGTGCGGGGAATCCACCTCGCCACCGACCCGGCCGATCATCTGTCCGAGCTGGACCGCCTGTCCCTCGATCACGGTGAGGCTCTGGAGCCTCGTGTACACGGAGTAGTAGCCGCCGCCGTGGTCGACGATCACCGTCTGGCCCGACGTCCTGGGCCCCGCGAACACGACGGTCCCTTCACTAATGCTCTTCACCGGGCTTCCGCGGGGCGCGGCGATGCCGACGCCTTCCCGAAAGATCGTCGTCGCGCCGTCGCTCTGCGGTCCGAATCCGTAGAGGATCTGGCCCTCGACCGGCCAGTCCAGCTGCCCCAGGGCGGTCGTCGTGAGGGATGGCGTCGACGACGCTCCGAGACTCCGTTCCGAATCGCGACGGCGCGATTCGAGTGCCGTGATGAGTCCGAGGACCTGTTCCTCTTCGTCCGCGAGCTGTGTGAGTCGCGTCTGTGCTTGCACCTGCTGGTTCGCGTAGGTCGTCAGCCGTCGCTGGCGTTGCCGCTCGAGCTGCTCGAGGCGGTCGAGCTCGACGACCCTCTCGTCTCTCGTCTGCCGGATCCGGTCCGACTCCAGGGCGAGCTGGCTACGCTGCCCGGCGAGTTTGGACTCGAGGTCCTCGACCTCGGCGACGAGGAGCTGGTCGAACATCGCCACGTCGTGCAGGTACCGGTATCGGTTGATCAGGTCGGCGAACGAGCGCGACGAAAGCAGGACCTGGAACGTCGCGAGCGGACCGCGCTTGTAGATCTCGCGGAGCCGCTGTCGCAGCACCGCCTTCCGCGCAGTCAGGCGATCGCGGTTCAGGAGCATGTCCCGCGTCATGATCGTCACCTGGTCGAGGAGCGCCCCTATCTGGACGTCCAGTTCCACCATCGCGCTGGCCGAGGCGGCGATCTGCCGCTCGATGTTCTGGATCTCCTCCGATACGTCGTGGACCTGGCTGCCGAGATCGTTGAGCTGGTTCTGCAGCCCGCTTCGTTCCGCGCGAATCTGTTCCAGCCGTTCCTGGCTCTCCTCGAGCTGCCGACGAAGGTCATCGGGGTCCTGGCCGATGACCGGTCGCGCGAATAGGACCAGCGCCAGAGCGGCGAGGATGCGTGCGGCGCGACGGCGGTCAGATCGCATACGCCTTCCCGAGTTCGCGGCGAACTGCGAACCAGGCGGCGAGGGCGCCGAGCGCTGACGCCCCGAGGATCCCGCCGACCACCCACGTGTCGGGTAGCCAGTCGAGAGACTCGAACCCCGCGAACCGATTCAGGAACAACGTGTATCCGAGTCTCGTCACTCCGAGTGCGAGCAGGCCACCGAGCAGCCCCGTGATGCAGCCCTCTACGAGGAACGGACGCTGGATGTAGCCCTCCGTCGCGCCCACGGTCTGCATGATCTCGATCTCCTCGGACCGGGCGAGAATGGCCATTCGCACGGAAGTACCGATCAGCAGGACCGCCACGATAGCGAACGCGGTTCCGAGGATTCCCGCGCCGCCGCCGGCCATACGGCGAATCGTGAACAGTTGCTCGACCCACCCCTCGCCGAACCGGACATCCTCGATGAACTCGTACCCGGAAAGCCGAGCGGCGACGGCCTCGACCGACTCGGGACCCCGATACCCTTCGCTCAGCCGGAGGTGCAGGGAGGCCGGGAGCGGGTTCACGTCGAGCCCCTCGTAGACATCCGAGAACTCGACCAGGTCGCGACGGGCGTTGACCAGCGCCTCGGTCTTGGAGACGTACCGTACGTCCTCGACCTCGGGGTATGCTTCCATCTCGCGGCGAGCGATCGCGATCCGCTCGTCTCCCGCGTCTTCCAGCAGGTAGCCCACGACTTCGACGCGGCGCTCGACGTCGCCGATCGCCGTGCTGATGTTGTGGGCGCTCAGGCTGAAGAGACCCAGGATCAGAAGACTGAGCCCGATCGCCGCGATGGACAGCCCACTCAGGAGCGGCGCCCGGCGAAAGCTCGCGAACGCCTCGCGGATCGCCCTCATGACGGGGTGTCCGGGCTGCTCTCGGTACCAGGAGAGGCCTCGGGTGTCACCTCGGCGGCAGGCGGCGGCTCGGGCGGAGTAGAACCGGGGGGCGGTCCCGCCGCCGGCTCGGCCGTACTCTCACCGCTCGTGGTCGCCGCGGCCCTGGCTTCATCGACCGCTTCCGCCGCGGAGGCGGCCAGCGAGTCGTACACGAGCTGGCCATGCTCGAGTTCGAGCACCCTGATCTCCGGATGATCCCGGATCATCTGCGCATCGTGGGTCGCCATGAGGACGGACATCCCGAGGCGGTTCAGCGTCCTGAACAGTTGAAACACGCCGTCCGCCGCCCTCGGATCGAGGTTCCCCGTGGGCTCATCCGCGAGCAGTACGAGCGGATCCGTCGCGAGAGCACGCGCGACGACCACCCGCTGTCGCTCGCCCCCGGAGAGCTCGTCGGGCAGGGACCTCGCCTTGGCGGCGAGCCCGACCTGGCTGAGCAGACGCTGCACCCGATTGTCGATCTCCCGCCGGGGGGTACCGGTCACCTGCAACGCGAACTCGATGTTCTCGGCGGCTGTGAGTCGATCCAGCAGTTTGAAGTCCTGGAAGACGTAGCCGACTCGCCGACGAAGATCCGGCACCTGACGCCTTTTCACCCGATTCGAGTTGTACCGCGATACCTGGACCTGGCCCTCCGTCGGCCGGGTCTGGAAGTGGATGAGTTGCAGGAGCGTCGTCTTCCCGGCACCGGAATGCCCCGTGAGGAACACGAACTCGCCTTTCCGTACGTGGAAGGTCACGTCGCGAACGGCCGCGCCCGTTCGCGGATACGTCTTCGTCACGTTCCTGAATCGGATCATGTGACCGTCACCGCCGCGTTGCAGAACCGTACGCAAAGATCGATCGCCGCCCCCATGGCGCCGGGGTCGGCGAGACCGGTGCCCGCGATATCCAGAGCCGTTCCATGGTCGGGCGAGGTGCGGGGGAACGGGAGGCCCGCAGTTACGTTGACACCGGAGTCGCGCGCCACCGTTTTGAGAACCGCCAGCCCGACATCGTGATAAGGTACGACCACGAGGTCGGCCGTCCCTTCAATCGTCTTCCTGAACACCGTATCGGCGGGGAACACACCAAGCACCTCTACATCACCGTCCGACGAGAGCGTTTCGGCCGCCGGGCCGAGCACCCGCGCCTCCTCGTCGCCGAACAGCCCTCCCTCCCCAGCGTGAGGGTTCAGACCGGCGAAGGCGACGCGCGGTCGTGGGATCCCCCACCAGTCTCGAAGCGCTCGCAGTGCGATCCGAGTCCGATCCAGGACGAGCTCGATCGTGAGGATCTCGGGCACCGCGCGCAGCGGGACGTGAGCCGTGAGCAGCGCAAGGCGCAGTGGACCGTCGAGAGGCGTGTCCTCGGCGGACATCATCATCGTCACCTCGGGCGCACCGGTCAGTTCCTGGAGGAACTCGGTGTGACCGGGGTAGGTGTAGCCACCGGCATGGAGCGCCGCCTTGCTGATCGGTGCCGTGACGACTCCATCCACGGTCCCCGCCGACGCGAGGGCGACGGCCCGTTCGATCGCGGCCGCGGACAGGCGCCCGGCGAGTCTCGCGCCGCCCGATGGATCCCAGTCTCCGATGGAATCCCAGGTCCCGATGTCGCCGAGCACCGATTCGACACCATCGAGGCCGGTCGGCCCGACGATGCGAAAATCGATTCCGACGTCTGCGCGGGCGGCGACCGCCGCGGCGCTGACCTCGGGTCCGATCCCGCGAGGATCACCCATGGTGATCGCGATCCGCGGATTGTTCCTCATCCTCCCGCCCCCCCCACGATTCTCGTTCAGAGCTTGATGTCGATGAATGTATTCGCCTTCATGTCCGCGAGCAGCGCCTCGACCTGTTTCGAGACCCGCAGATTCTGCCGAATCATGTCTCGCCAGTCATCCAGCTCCGCCGGTCCCTCGGGGCGATACCGGAGGACATGAATCACCGCGTACTCGGTGGGGCCGCCCCGCTGAATGGGGAAGGGACCGTACACCTCGCCGTCCGTCGGGGCCGACAGAGCCGCGACGGCCTCTCCGGCGAACTGATTCGTCAACTGCTGGATCGGAATGTTGTCGAACCGAATCTGGTCGTTCGCCACCTCGAGGTTCGCCCGTTGCAGGCGCTCCGGGTCCACCCCGGCCGCGAGGCTGTCCGCCATGACCACCGCGAAGTCCATCGCGCGCTGGTGATCATCATCGTCGAGCGTGGGCCGGATCAGGATGTGCCGCAGGAAGCGCTCCCCGCCCCGGGAGTTCTCGACCTTGATGATGTGGAGTCCGAAACGAGTCTGGATCGGCCCGATCGTGGTGCCGGGTCTGGCTCTCCACGCCGCCTCGGCGAACTCGGGCACCAGGTCGTCACGGCGCATCCATCCCAGCTCGCCTCCGCCCTCCCGGGTGCCCTCGTCCTCGGAGTGCCGCCGGGCGACGACCTCGAACTCCTCGCCGCCGTTCAACTCGATCTGGACCCGCGCCGCCTGCCCGATCGCGCTGTCCCGGGCGAGTCCGTCGGGGTACGGCGTGATGATCAGCTGGTTGAACGAGACGAGTGGCGGCCGCACCTGGTCCCCGACTTCGGCTTCGAAGAAAGCCTGGATCTCGGACTCGTTCACGACGACGGGAGGCAGATCCGGCCGCGCCGCGAGCGACTGCCTGAACGTCTGGAGCAGGACCTCGGTCTCGGCGTTCGCCCGCAGCATCTGACGATACTGGAGCATGTTCATGCCGGACTCCTCGATCACCGCGGCGAGCTCTTCGTCGGTCGAGAACCCCTGCCTGGCCTGCTGGAAGTAGTTCTCGGCCGTCTGGTCGACCTGGTCCGCGGGCGCGACCATCCCGGCCCGCTTCGCCTCCTGCAACCATACGACGAGATCCGCGAGGGCGGTGACGACCTGTCGGGCTACGGCGAGCCACTCCGGTGTTCCCTCCACCGGGATCTGGCCGACCTGGCCCTGCGCCTGCAGCCGGAACATCTCGTTTCGGACGTCCGACAGAAGTATCGCCGTGTCGCCCACGATGGCCACGACGCGATCAACCTCGGACACGTCCGCAGGCCATGGGGGCGTCAGGGCTTCGGTTTCCTGAACGGCGGCGGCCGGGTCGGCCGACGCGAGTGCCAGTACGGCACAGAGAGCCGCCGCCGACATCCATCGGCTCACCGGCTCGAAACGACCCGCTCTCATCCTCTACTCTCCTCCCGCGGTGACCGCGACTCGCTCTCCGCTCGCCCGGGCGAGGAGCCGAAGCGCCTCGATGAGCGTCGGGAGCAGGGGTTCGGTCCCCGCTCGTCGTAATACCAAGGATAACGGCTGTAAGCGACGCACTTCAACGTCCATCTGACGGTCCGCGAACGCGTTGCGGAGCAGCCCGAGCTGGGGCGTCGCCGTCTCCTCGAACGTGAGACGCGCATCGTCGTTCGATGCGCGGATCCACGACGCCTCGACGGCGGAGCCCAGAATCCGTAGTTCGGCCGAGTCCAGCAGCCGGTCCGCCTGCTCCGGCAGCGGTCCGAACCGATCGCGCAGCTCCTCGCGCAACTCCGCGACCTCGCTCCACTCCGTGAGACGCGAGAGCCGCCGATAAAGATGCATCTTGTGCTCGGACTCGCCGACGTAGTCGTCCGGGAGCAGCGATTCTCCATCCAGCGCCACCTGCGCCATGCGCTTCTCATCGCCCGGGTCGCCCCGAAGCCGCCGGACGGTGCTGGCTACGAGCCGCTGATAGGTCTCGATCCCGACGGCGGTGGCGAAACCGCTCTGCTCTGCTCCGAGAAGATTACCCGCCCCGCGCATCTCGAGGTCCTTCAGCGCGACCTGGTAGCCCGATCCGAGCTCCGTGTGGTGCTCCAGCACGCGAAGCCGCTGCTCGGCCTCCTTCGATACTCCGGAGGGGAGGATCAAATAGCAGTAGGCCCGTCGGTGAGACCGGCCCACGCGGCCCCGCAATTGATAGAGCTGGGCCAGTCCGAAGCGGTCAGCCTGATGGACGATCATGGTGTTGGCGTTCGGAACATCGAGCCCGTTCTCGATGATCGACGTGCAAACCAGCACATCGACCTCGCCCTCCATCAGGTCGTGCATGACCTGCTCGAGGTCGCGCTCGGACATCTGACCGTGACCGACAGCGACGCGGGCGTGCGGAACGAGGCCGCGAACCCGCTCGGCGAGCGATTCGATCGTCTCGACCCGATCGTGCACGAAGAACGCCTGGCCGCCCCGATCGAGTTCGCGCATCAGGGCGTCCTCGAGGACGATGTCGTCCCACGGCATCACGTGCGTGATGATGGGCATCCGGTTCCTGGGCGGCGTGCGAATCAGCGAGAGGTCGCGGATCCCGCCGAGGGCGAGGTGCAGGGTCCGCGGGATCGGCGTTGCCGTCATCGTCAGGACATCGACCGACTCGCGGAGCTCCTTTAGGCGTTCCTTCTGCTTGACCCCGAAGCGTTGCTCTTCGTCGACGATCAACAGACCCAGGTCGTTGAAGGCGACATCCTTCGAGAGCAGCCGGTGCGTTCCGATCACGATGTCCACGTCGCCCGACCGGGTCCCGCGAACGACGTCCTGCTGCTCGGCCGCGGTTTGAAAGCGCGACAGGCCCTCGATCCTCAGCGGGAAGCCGGCGAGCCGCTCTCGGATGGTATGCTGGTGCTGGTCGGCGAGGATCGTGGTCGGCGCGAGGATCGCGACCTGTGCGCCGTCCTGGACGACCATGAACGCGGCGCGGATCGCGATCTCCGTCTTCCCGAACCCGACGTCTCCGCAAACGAGCCGATCCATCGGGCGCGCTTCCTCGAGGTCCGTTCGCACCGACTTCCAGGCCGTGAGCTGGTCCGGCGTCTCATCGTACAGAAACGCCGACTCCATCTCCCGCTGCCAGGTCGTGTCCGATGAAAAGGGCCGCCCGGGAGTCATCTGGCGCTTCGCGTAGAGCTGCAACAATTCGACGGCGCTCGCCTCGATCGCCCCGATGGTCCGGCGTTTCAGCTGTTTCCAGCGCTTGCCCCCGAGCTTGTGCACGGGCGGTGGGGCCTCGATCTCGCCGCCGCTCGTCGAGCTCCACCGCTCGATCAGGTCGAGGCGATAGTGCGGCAGCTTGAGAAACTCGCCGTCCGCATACTCGATGGTCAGCGTCTCGATCGTTTCGTCGCCAACATCGACCCGCGCGATTCCCCGATACCGCCCGATGCCGTGGTCCATGTGGACCACGTAGTCCCCCGGCCGGATCGACGCGATCGACTCGAGCGTCGCCGCTCCGCGAAACCTGGTGCGGGCCCGTCGATAGGTTCGACGGAAGATCTCGTGATCCGTGAGGACGAGAGATGGGCCCGCCCCGCCGACGCGGAACCCGCCGCTGAGCGACCCGATCCCGAGCGTCACCAGGCGTGCGAGGGCCGGGCTGCCCCGTTCCCTGAGGATCTCCTCGAGTCGCTCGATCTGGCCGTCGTTGTCGCAGAGGATCACCGGTCGCTCGCCCAGTTCGACGGCGGTGGTGAGAAGCTGTACGAGCCGCCCCATGTCACGATCGACCGCGGGGGGCGGCGACAGCGGAAGGGGGACATCGGGGACGGCAGCATCGGACTCGGCCAGCACATCGATCCGCCGCAGTCCTGCGATGCGCGTCTCCGCGTCTTCGGGAGGCTCGACGAGGGCCTCGACGGGCGCAGCGTCGGGACCCGCCCGGTCGCGCGCGTCCCGGACCTCCTCCCAGAGATGACGACGCACGTCGCCTTCCCGAGTCGGATCCAGCCTCAAGAGAACCGTCGTCTCCGGCAGCAACTCGAGCAGGGATCTGGGCTCCGTCGCCTCGTCGCCCGGAGACAGGTCGATCGGGAGGATCTCGATCTGGTCGATCCTGTCCGTGGATCGCTGCGTCAGTGCGTCGAAGAGCCGCAGGGACTCGACCTCATCACCCCACAGTTCGATGCGAACCGGCCGGGCGTGCCCGAACGGAAACACGTCGATCAGTCCGCCTCGCACGGCGTAGTCGCCCACCTCCCGGACGGTCCCCGTCCGCGCGAATCCGATGCGTTCGAGACGTTCGGCCAGCGGTTGCAGTCCGGGCTCGTCGCCAACGGCGAGAGCGAGGACGAACGACTCCCCGGCGGATACCGGGACGGGGGTACGCTCGGCGAGGGCCCGCGGCGTCGTGATGAGTACCGAGACCCGCCCGCCGAGCAGCGCGCCCAGAGCATCGACTCGCTGCGCGGCGATCTCGACGTGCGGGTCGGCGTCTTCGTACGGCAGCGTCTCGCGCTGCGGGAAGCAGCGCGCCGCGTCGGCGAGGAGCGCCGTGACGTCGGCGTGGATCTCGTCCGCGCGACCCGGCGTGGGTGCGACGATCACGATGGGAGACCCCGCCCCCGCGGCGTCCAGCGCCAGAGCCAAGGCCGCCGGCGAGGCGCCAGGCAGGTGAGATATGGACGCAGAGGCCCCTTCTCGTGAAAGCTCCCCGGGCAGTCCCGAGTCGCCTACGAGTCGGAGAAACGTCTGTTGAATCGTCTCGAAGCGCGAGATTTCTGGGTTCACTCCGGTGTTACGTGGCCCCGGTGCTCGCTTCGATATCCGCGTCGGTGCGTCGCCACTGTTCCGCCCGGGCCCGCTTCTTCGCGCGACCAGGCGTGGCAAGGAACAACTCGAGGGCGGCGAGCGCCAGTGCGAGGCCCAAAAGCCAGGGCGCGGTGTCACGCCCGCGTCGCCCACGAAACGTCTCGTCGGCCCAGCCGTCGCTGCCCGGACCGCCCGTGAATACGTCCCTCCCGGGATACAACTCTTCCACCCTCGTGCCGGTCGCCAACGTCGGATCCATCTCCGGGCCGGGGACGTTCACCGCGAAGTGGGCGGCGCGAGGGGCGCCCGCGGGGTCGCTCCCCTCAACGCGATAGATACCCGTCGTCTCGGGGGTGAACAGGCCCCCCGCCTCGACCGAGACCCGCCGGTTGCCCGGATCCACCACCGACGCCGCCCAGGACGGAAGTGTGAGCGGCGCCCCAGCGTCGAAGTCGGAGGCCGGCCAGCCGGCCAGATGCGACCACTGGACCAGCAGGGACTCGAGAAACGGGATCACCGCCGGGTGCGTCGGAAGGTCGCTCGCGCGGGCGGAGAAGGGGGAGGCGAGCATCAAGACGGTGTTGCCGTCGGCATGCGTCCGAATCAACCATGGCTCGCCGTCCTCGGTGCGCAGAATGACGGTGTCCCGAGCCGCGACGGACCCGGATCCAGGTCGCAGCAGATACCGCTCGCGCACGTTGACCCCCGAGAATGAGAAGGAGGCGTCGGGCTCCTCGAGGGCCAGGCTGCCGCGCTCGGGGTCGATACGGAGGGTCCAGCCCACTTCGATGCCGGCGAGCATCTGGTTGAAGGCCGGTACGTCCACGCCGTCGTGCGGCGGCAGAAGGACCAGCGTCTGCGCACCGTTGGACGCCGCCGGGGAGATGAAGCCCGATTCCGGTACGCCATCGATCAGGGTGACGGTCGTGCCTCCCGCGCCGTCGAGCCGTCCCGCGAGCCGGAGCGTCTCCACGCCGAATCCCGCAAAGCTGGAATCCGGGCCGACGAAGCGGACACCGGGGGGCGGGACGACCTGGATGGCGAAGTACCGGAGGTCGTCCGCGCGGGTGCCCGACGGGTCGACTTCGACCCGTCCCTCGTGGGTCCCGATCGGCAGCTCCGGCAGGCCGAGCGTTCCCGTCGAGCCCCAGGGGATCCGTGCCGCGCCCGCGATGCGTCCGTCGACCTGGAGCCGGACGGAGGCCTCGCCCGCGTCCGTCGCATCGTCCGCCGCGCCCGCCCGCGACACCGACACGACGACTCCGTGCCCCACGCCGGAGGGGACGGTGGTGCCGCCCGTCAGCTGGATCGCCGAGACGGCGGCGTTCAGCTCGTCGGCGGGCGGCGGCACGTACGCGATCAGCGGCGTGTCCTCGCCACCCGGCACTACCGGACCGGAGAGAGCGCTCGCCTGGAGGTCGGAGACCAGCTGGACCTCTCGGCGCCGGCCGCCATCGGCCGGGAGCGCCGCGGTGGCGCGGATCACCGCGTCGCGGAGGTCGGCGCCCCCGTCGGCGAGCTCAAGGCGCCCCAGCGCTTCTCCGGCGCGGGCACCGCTCACCCCGGTCGCGAGCGGGCTCCCGACCGTCGGGAAGACCCATACGCGATCCTCCGGTCGCGTAGCCGCGAGCGACTCGCGGGCCCGGTCCAGGAGGTCCTCGAACAGGGGGCGGTCACCGAGCATGCGACCGGTGCTCGCCGAATTGTCTACGATTAGCGCGAGGTCCGTTGGGTGGTGGTCGGCGGGCCCGCCCCGTCCGAGAAGGAGCCCCGCCGCGGCGATCACGAGGGCGAGCAGCAGCCCGATCCGCGTGGCGAGGAGCAGGACGTCGGAGGCGACCAGGGACCTCGAGCGGGCGTCCTCGGCCCGGCTGAGATACCGAAGGGCGGGGAACGCGACCCGACGATCCGTATGGCGTCTTCGCAGGTGAAGTATGAGAGGAATCGCCACCGACACCGCCAGGGCGATGGCCCACGCGTGGAGGAAGCTCACCCGAGGCGCGTCCGCTTTCGAAGGAAGCGACGGAGGGCGAGACCGATCGGCGTGTCCGTCGTCAGAAACGCGTACTCGGCTCCAAACCTCGCGGCTTCGCGCCGCCACCCGGTGATCGCCCCCTCGACCGCCTCTCGATACTGACGCCTGAGCGCCGCCGAATTCGTCCCCAACTCGTCACCCGTCTCCGGGTCGAAGAACACCGCTTCGCCGGCGGCCGGCAACTCGAGCTCGCCGGGGTCCATGACGTGGAAGATCAAGACCTCGTGTCCCCGGTGCCGCAAGAATCTGAGGGCCGTCGCGGTCGTCTCGGGATCGACGAGTAGGTCGGAAATGAGGATCACGAGTCCGCGCCGCTGCAGCCGGCGGGCGACGTCCTTCATCGCCGTGCCCGCCTCCGTCGTGCCGGTCGCCTTCAGCGCCTCCAGTCGGCCGAGCAGACGTCGCCAGTGCATTCGCGTCGTACGAGGCGCGATGTGCGCCCGAATCGCATCGTCGAACGCGACGAGACCGGTGGCGTCGCCCTGCTGCATCAACAGGAGCGAAAGGGAGGCGGCGAGCAGCCTCGCGTACTCGAGCTTCGTCGGCGTTCGTTCCGCGTCGGACACCCAGTCCATCGATCCGCTCACGTCGAGCAGGACGTACGCGCGGAGGTTGGTCTCCTCTTCGAACTGCTTGATGTACAGGCGGTCCGATCGGGCGTAGACCTTCCAGTCGAGGAACCGAAGGTCGTCCCCCCGGTTATAGGGGCGGTTCTCCGCGAACTCGGCGGAGAACCCCCGAAAAGGGGACCTGTGCAGGCCGATGAGGAAGCCTTCGACGACCCCACGGGCAATGATCTCGAGGTGCTCGAGACCTACGATCTCGCGAGGGCTCGCGAGGTCCAGGCGCTGGCGGGTCGCCTCTACGGGAGGCTGATAGCTTGCGGTCGGTTCATTCACCGGGAAAGACTAGCCGACCCCCACAATGGTCGCCACAAGGAGGCTCGACGTTGGACGTTGCAAGGACGTGTGGAGCGCGGGTCGCAGGGTTGTTGTTCCTGTTGGTCACAGTCGCCTGCTCGCAACCGCGGGCCGAGTTGTCGGCTCAGACCGATCCCGACGCGGCGAGCAGTGCCGCGGGCACGATCACCGTGGCGGACCTCCAGGCGCGGATCGGGGCCATCGCCCACGATTCGATGCGGGGGCGCGATACGCCGAGTCCCGAGCTCGAGCAGGTGGCGCGTCACATTGGGCGGCGGTTCAGGGAGTTCGGTCTCCGTCCGATCGATGACGACTCCTACCTCCAGGCATACCCGTTGACGTTCACCGCGCCCGGACCCCCCGGCGAGCAGTCCGTCCGCATCGATGGGCCCGGTGGCGTCCCCCTCGGAGGCGACGTCCTCATCGCCGTGCCCGGTGGTCGCCGGGGCCAGGTGGAGGCTCCGCTGCGTGTGACCAGCCCGGCGGAGTCGGCGACGCTGGGGGGCGACGTCGCGATCATTCACGCGACTCAGGATGGGCTTCAGGAAGCCCTGGGTGCCGTCCGGAGCTTAGCGGAGAGGGGCGCCGGAGGTCTGCTCATCTCCGTCGACGCCCCGGACTTCTACTTCCAGGGTCTGCGGCGGTTCTTCGATCGGGAGCAGATGTCCGTCGGTGTCGCGGATGAGGTCCTGGTCCCGGTCGCGCTCGTCGAGCACTCCGCGTTGCCGGCGGAACTCGCGGCCGCGGTGGCCGCGGGCACGCCGGCCTCCGGTTACACCGCGGCGATGGAGACGTCCGCGCGGATCCGGGAGACCTTCGCCCACAATACGATCGGGTGGATAGAGGGGGCCGACCCCGTGCTCAAGGACGAGTTCGTCGTCTTCACCGCTCATATGGACCACGTCGGCGTCGGCGATCCGGTAAACGGAGACTCGATCTTCAACGGCGCGGACGACGACGCCTCGGGGACGGCCGCGATCATCGAGCTGGCCGAGGCCTTCGCCTCGCTCGAGACGCCGCCTCGCCGGTCGCTGGTTTTCATGACCGTCTCCGGCGAGGAGAAGGGGCTGCTGGGTTCGCGCTGGTACTCGGAACACCCGGTCTTCCCGCTCGATGCCACCGTGGCGAACGTGAACATCGACATGATCGGGCGGAACTGGCAGGACACCGTGGTCGCGATCGGCAGGGACGAGAGCTCGCTGGGACGTACGCTCGAGAGCGTGGTGGATGGGCACCCGGAGCTGGGCCTCACAATGATCGACGATCCGTGGCCGGATGAGAACTTCTACTTCCGGTCGGACCACTACAACTTCGCGCGGATGGGTGTGCCGGTTTTGTTCTTCTTCACGGGCGCGCACGAGGACTATCACGGCGTCGACGACGAGCCCGAGAGGGTCCTGTACGACAAGACGTCGCGCATAGCACGGCTGATCTTTCACCTCGGCGTGGCCATCGCGGATGGCGAGGCACGCCCTGAGTGGGATCCGGCGGCGTACGCACGGGTCGTCGAAGAGGGAAGCCGCTGAACTTCCGGGGCGATAGATTGGAAGGTGTGTGGCGGATCCGGGATCGTCCGCCGTACTCCATCAACTCAGGGTTTGACGCATGACCGAGAATCAACAGCCATACGTGATCGTCGAGAAGCACGGGTCGGGGTTCGCCGCCTTCGTCATGGGGGCCGCCGTCGGTGCCGTGGCCGCGCTGCTCTTCGCCCCCAAGAGCGGGCGCGAGACCCAGCAGGACTTGAGGGACGGCGCCCGCCGCTTTCGGGACGGCGCCGAGGAGCGCTTCGGCGACATCAAGGGCAACGTGGAGCGGGGCTACGAGAAGGCACGGTTCGAGATCGAGGACCGCGTCGACACGGTGCGTGACACCGTCCGGGACAACCGCGATCGGGCCGAAGAGGCTCTCAAGGCCGGGAAGGAAGCGGCCGCCCGCGCGCGTTCGGATCTCGAGGCTCGCGTCGCGGAGTCGAAGGATGCCTATCGGGCGGCGCTCGACGCACGCGAGCAGGATTCGGAGGACGCGGATGCCGCGCAGGACGAGGCCGTCCCGGATGAGGAGCCCGAGGGGGCCGAAGCTTCCTAGCCTCCCTGCCGGAGGCCGGTGACTCGTGAGACCCGAGCCGCATCAGGTTCGGTCGTTCGTCGCGCGCGTCTATCACCGGGCGGCGGACGACAGGATCTTCTTTCTCGCTTCGGGCGTCACGTTCAGCGTCGTCCTGGCCGCGGTCCCGTTCCTTCTGCTGCTGGTGTTCGTGCCGACGTGGCTCCTGGGGGCCGACAGCGCCGCTTTCCGGGACCAGGCGCTGATCTATCTGTGGCGCATCGTCCCCGTCGACGCGCCCGCGGTGCAGGACGACCTGCGTCAGCAGCTCGACGTCATCCTCGACAGCGCCCGTTCGATCGGATTGATCAGCATCGTCGTGTTCGTATGGCTGTCGACCCGTCTGTTCGGGGCTCTCCGGACCGCGCTCAGCATCGTCTTCGACATCGAGGAGACGCAGAGCGTGATCAAGGGGAAGCTGCTCGACATCCAGCTCGTCACCGTCAGTTCGTTGCTTCTCGTCGCGAACTTCGCTCTGACGATCTGGGTGCAGCTCAACCGCGCCCGGTTGCCGGGAGGGGGGCAGATCTCGCTGCCGTTCGGGCGTGAGTTCACGGCGTTCACGACCGCTTTCGCGACCGTGTTCGTCATGTTCCTGTTGATCTATCGGTTCGTCCCGGCGCGGCGGCTTCAGTGGCGGACCGCCGCGGTCGCGGCACTCGTCGCCGCCGTCTCGTTCGAGGTCTTGAAGTTCGCCTTCGGTCGGTACGTGGCGGCGTACTCGAACGTCTCATCGATCTTCTTCACGTTCACGACGCTCGTGGTGCTGGTCCTGGCGGTGTACTACGCGTCGATCCTGTTTCTGGTGGGAGGCGAGGTGGCGCAGACGCTGCGCGTGCACAGGCTGGTCCGGCGACAGCGGGAGATCTTCCAGTGACCCCTGGGTGGGCCGTACATTCGGCCTCCGCGGTGCGGGGAAGGGGGAAGGGTGGCTGAGACGGAAGGCATCAAGATAGTGGCGCGCAACAGAAAGGCCCGTCACGAATACGAGGTACTCGAGGAGCACGAGGCGGGACTCGTCCTCAAGGGTGCCGAAGTGAAATCCCTCCGTGGCGGCCGAGCCAGCTTCGCCGATTCATTCGCCAGGGTGGTCGGAGGGGAACTCTGGCTGCACAATCTGCATATCTCGCCCTACGAGAACGCATCGGTGGATGCGCCGGACCCGGTCAGGCCGCGTAAGCTTCTGTTGCATCGTCGTGAGATCGACCGCCTTCGGGCGAAGACGCAGGAGGCGGGGTTCACTCTGGTGCCGCTGGATATCCATTTTCGTCGCGGGCGGGCGAAGATCCAGATCGGGCTGGCACGCGGCAAGAAGCGGTACGATCGGCGAGAGGACCTGAAGAAGAAGGCCATGAAGCGGGATGAGGAACGCGCCGTCTCGGAGGCGCAGCGGAGGTGACGTGAGGGGACGATCATTGCTCGTGGTGGCGCTGTGCGTCGCCCCGACACCGGTTATGGGGCAGGCCGCCCCGGATCGGATCGAAGCGGAGGTGGGGGGGCGGAACGCGGCCCTCCGTGTATCGACCCACCGGGGGTACCCGGCGGTCAACGGGCGCGAGCTGGCGGCGGGAGTCCTCGAAGAAGGAACCGTCACGGGGTCGTTCCTCAGGGCGCGTCTTCGCACGGAGGAGCTGGTCCTCGAGGCGGGGTCCCCCTTCTTCGTCTACGCCGGTCGTTCGTTCCAGCTCGCGAATGCGCCGTACCTGTGGGGCGGATCGTTCTGGATTCCCGTGGAGTTCGTCACCGGTTGGCTGCCGACCCATACGGGGGCCGCACCAGTCGTCGCCGCCTCGATCGAAGAGGTGATGGCGCGAAGAGTCGATCCCGAACAGCCCTGGCGAGTCGTCATCGATCCCGGTCACGGAGGCCGTGACCCCGGCACGATCGGGAACCGAAAGCAGGAGAAGGACATCGTCCTGGCGATCGGACACGAGCTCAGGGACGCGCTCCGAAACGAGACCCGGTTCGAAGCGTATCTGACGCGGGACAGGGATGTCTACGTACCGCACGACGAGCGGTCGGCGTACGCCGTCGAGCGGGGCGGAGACCTGTTCGTCTCGATCCACGCGAACTCGGTTCCCTCGGCGAGTTCTGCCAGGGGGTTCGAGACCTTCTTCCTCGGCCCCGCGCGCTCCGAGGAGGCACGCGAGGTCGCGTTACGCGAGAACCGCACGCCCGACGTCGGCGACCAGGGCCCCGGGTCGATCGATGACCGGCTGTTCATTCTCACCGGACTCGATCGCACCGAGAACCTGTCGGAGTCGCGGCGATTCGCGGGGTTCGTCCAGAACGCTCTTCGCCAGGCCCGGGGCTCGAGGGTGCCGGACCGGGGCGTTAAGCAGGGCCCCTGGTGGGTGTTGCTGGGAGCGCTCGCGCGCATGCCGTCCGTGATCATCGAGGTCGGTTTCGTCAGCAACGAGGGCGAGGCCGCGTACCTGGCCAGCGCCGACGGGCAGCGCGAGGTCGCCCGGGCGATCGCGCAGGCAATCGTCTCGTACCGCTCGGACGTCATCCGTCGGTTCGGAGCAGACGCCGCGACGGAAGGGGCGGGGAACTGACCGCCCCGGCCCGCGGACCGGTGCGCACCGAGGCGGAGCTGCTGACCTCGCGTCGGGTCGCGCGGGATACGTGGTGGCAGGAGTACCGTGCCCCCGAGATCGCGGATCGTGCTATCCCGGGCCAGTTCGTCATGCTGGGTCTGGGGCTGGATACGCCCGGGACGTGGCTCCTGCCGCGGCCCTTCAGCGTGGGGTGGACGGCGGACGACGGGCAAATCGGCATCCTTCTGCGGGTGTTCGGTCGGGGCACCCGGGCTCTCGCGGATCTCGCGCCCGGGGACACCGCGCTGGTGCTGGGACCGCTCGGCACCGGCTTCGAGACTCCGGAAGACCGGCTCGCGGAATGCGTCGCAGGTGGTGTGGGTCTCGCTCCCTTCATCTTCCTGGCCTCCGAGCGAACGAAGCAGGGGCGACCGGTTCGACTCATCTATGGCGAGCGCGACGGGGACGCCGTGTTCGACCTCGACCTGCTGCGCGAGCTCTCGGGGGTCGAGCCCGACGTGTATACCGAAGACGGTTCGGCGGGTCACGAGGGACGCGTGACAGCGGGACTGGACCCGGCGTCGGAGGGGGTCCTGTGCGCCTGCGGGCCGACGCCGATGCTCGCGGCCCTCGCGCGCTTCGCCGCCGAGCACGGCCGGGATCTTCAGGTGTCCGTGGAGGAGCACATGGGGTGCGGCATCGGTACGTGTCAGGGATGCGTTGTCGAGTCGAGTGATGGCCGCTGGGTGAAGGCCTGTATCGAAGGCCCGGTGTTCCACGCGACGGACCTCGAATGGGGTACGGCGTGAGCGCGGCGGACGGCGTCCGGCCGCAGATGACCCAGGAGCTGTTCGGCGTGGAGGTACACAGCCCCGTCTTCCTCGCGTCCGGGACGTGCGGGTACGGTCAGGAGTACGCCGATCTCATCCCGCTGAACGAGATTGGCGGCATCTTCACGAAGGCGGTCAGCGTCGAGCCCCGCCGCGGGAATCCGCCGCACCGTGTCGCCGAGACGCCCGGCGGGATGATCAACGCGATCGGTCTCGAGAACGTCGGCCTGGACCGGTTCATCTCGGACAAGCTCGCGTGGCTGAGGGATCATCTTCGAAGGGCCCACGTGTTCGTGAACGTCGTCGGGAAAACGACCGATGAATACGCGGCCGTCGTCGCGGGACTCGATCCGCACGATGGGTTTCTGGGCTACGAGATCAACGTTTCGTGCCCGAACGTGAAGGGCGGCACGATGTTCGGCACCGATGAGGCCGAACTGGGCGCTCTCGTCGCGCGTCTGAGGTCCGAGACCGATCGTCCGCTCGTCATCAAGCTCACGCCGAATGTCGCCGACGTCGGTGTGTTCGCCCGCATCTGCGAGGAACAGGGGGCCGACGGTCTGAGCGCCATCAACACGTTTCCGGGAATGCTCGTCGATATCGAGTCCAGGACCCCCCTCATCGGGAATCGGTCCGGGGGCGTGAGCGGTCCCGCGATCCTTCCGATGGGCGTGTACGCCACGTGGCGGGCACGGCAGGTCACGAGCATCCCGATCATCGGCATCGGGGGGATCCGCAACGGGGAGGATGCGATCCAGTACATCCTGGCGGGCGCCGGCCTCGTGCAGGTGGGGACGGCGTCCTTCGTCGACCCGGACGCGGCCCGGAGCACGCACGACGGAATCGAGCGCTATCTGGCTCGACAGGGCGTGTCGCGGCTGTCGGACATTGTCGGCGGCCTCATCGATCCCGGCGCGGCGTGAGCGGAACCCGCGGGCTCGTTCACCGGGTCTCCGCGCTCTTCGAGGAGTGGCTCGGCGCGGCTCCGGTGGAGGTGACGCCGGTGGCGGGGGACGGGTCGGCCCGACGGTACTGGCGACTGGCGGCCGCGGGCGGAGAGACGGCGGTCGGGGCCTACGGGCCCGACCGGGAGGAGAACGCGGCGTTCATCGCGTTCACGCGGACGTTTCGCGAGCTCGGACTCCCGGTCCCGCAGATCCTCGGGCTCGACGAGCCCGCCGGAGTCTGGCTGCTCGAGGACCTCGGCGACGTGACGTTGTTCGAGGCCGTCAAGCGGGCCAGGGGCGCCCGGACGGACCGGTTCCCGGACTCGCTGCTCCCGCTCTATCGCCACGTCCTCGAGATCCTGCCTCGTTTCCAGATCGAAGGGGGCCGATCGATCGACTTTCGGAAGTCCTATCCGCGAGCGGCCTTCGATCGGCAGTCCATTCTGTGGGACCTGAACTACTTCAAGTACCACTTCCTGAAGCTCGCGCACATCCCGTTCAACGAGGCGCGTCTCGAGAGGGATTTCGGTCGCCTCGCGCGCTTTCTCCTGACCGCGGAGACCGGCCACTTCCTCTACCGCGACTTCCAGTCGCGCAACGTGATGGTGCGCGAGGGGCCCGACGGGCCCGACCCGTGGTTCATCGATTATCAGGGAGGGCGACGCGGCGCCCTCCAGTACGACGTCGCCTCGTTCCTGTACGACGCGAAGGCCAATCTGGACGATGAGACGCGGGCGGAGCTTCTGGAGCACTACCTGCGCGCGCTCGATCGACATCACACCGTGGACCGCGATGCGTTCATGGAGACCTGGCCGGCATACGTCCTCGTGAGGATCCTCCAGGCGCTCGGCGCCTACGGGTATCGAGGGTTCTTCGAGCGGAAGCCGCGGTTTCTCCAGAGTGTCCCCTATGCCGCGCGGAACGTCTCCGGCCTCCTCGACGCGGGGCTCCCGCTCGACGTCCCGGAGCTCTCCGCGGTGCTGGGTCGGATCGTAGACCGATGGCGCGCCGATGCCGACCCCGTCGCCGCGCCAGAGGGCCTTACGGTGTCGACGGGCAGCTTCAGGTTCTCCGGCGGATACCCGCAGGACACCAGCGGTCACGGGGGCGGGTACGTGTTCGACTGCCGCGGCCTGCCGAACCCGGGGCGCCAGGCGGAGTACCGGGCGTTGACCGGCCTCGACTCGAAGACGATCGCGTTTCTGGAGGCTCAGCCGGAGGTCGGACGGTTCTGGGAACGGGTCCGCGACCTCGTGGACTCACACGTCGAGGAGTTTCGCGAGAGGGGCTTCTCCCACCTCAGCGTGTATTTCGGGTGCACGGGGGGACAGCACCGCTCCGTCTATTTCGCCGAGAGGCTCGCCTCGCACCTGCGGTTGTCCGGGGATGTCGACGTCACCGTCGTACACCGGGAGAGTGCCGACTGGCCCGCCTGACGCCGACGCTGGACTGACGATGGAGGCGATGATCCTCGCGGCCGGCGAAGGCCGACGGCTCCTCCCGATCACGCGGGACACTCCGAAGGCGCTGGTCGACATCGCGGGACGGACGGCCCTCTCGCGGGTCTTCACGGCTCTCGAGGGTGCGGGGGCCGATCACATCATCGTGAACGCCCATCACCATGGTGCGCTCGTGGAGCAGGCGGCGCGGGACCTCGCCCACGAGGGCGTTCGTGTGACCGTGTCCCGGGAGGACCTCGAACAGGCCGCGCCGCTGGACACCGGCGGCGCGCTCGCGTTCGCTCGCGAGTCGTTCGACGCGAAGGCGCCCTTCTTTCTGCACAACGCGGACATCCTGACGGACCTGCCCCTGTCCCGCGTCTACGAGGCGCATGCGGAAGACGAGAAGGATCGACTCGCGACCCTCGTCGTCACTCGGAGGGAGACCTCGCGGCCCCTCGTCGTCGACGCGGAGGGGCTCTGCGCCCGACGCAACCGAACCGACGGCTGGGAGGTCGTCGCGCGACACCCGGCCGGACCGACCACGGAGGTCGGGTTCGCAGGGATCCACGTACTCTCGCCGCGAATCCTGCGCTACTTCCAGAAGCGCGGGACCTACTCGATCATCGACGTCTACGTGCGGCTGGCCGCGGCAGGAGGACGCATCGCGTGCTTCGACGCGACGGACTACGCCTGGCACGACATCGGAACTCCGGAGCGACTCGAGGCGGCCCGGCGCACCCTCTCTGACGAGGGGGAGGGCGGATGAGGGCCATCCGGATTCGAGAGCCGGGGGGACCCGAAGTTCTCGAACTGGTCGAGCTTCCGGAGCCGGAGCCGGGTCCGGGAGAGGCGCTTGTGAGGGTCCGGGCCGCGGGAGTGAACCGCGCGGACCTGCTTCAGCGGGCAGGGCGGTATCCCGCTCCGCCGGGATCGCCCGCCGATATCCCCGGGCTCGAGTTCGCCGGCGAGGTCGTGCGCCATGGTCCCGCCGCCGGACGAGCGAGGGAAGAGGAGGCACGGAGGGCGTTCCCGGCCGGGTCTCGCGCCATGGGAATCGTCGGAGGCGGGGGATACGCCGAGTTCGTCACGGTCCCCGTGGAGCACCTGATCCCGGCCCCCTCGACGCTCTCGATCATCCAGGCGGGAGCCATCCCCGAGGCTTTTCTCACCGCAGCGGACGCGCTGTTCCTGCGCGGATCGCTGGCCGCCGGTGAGCGGGCACTCATCCATTCGGCCGGCGGCGGCGTGGGCACCGCGGCTCTTCAGCTGGCCGATGTTGCGGGCGCTGGCGGGGTCGCCGGGACCGCTTCGGCAGGCAAGCTGGACCGGATCCGCGACATCGGCCTGAGGCTCGATGCGGGGATCGACTATGGGGCGTCCGACTTCGCCGCCGTTGTTCGTGAATGGACCGACGGGGAAGGCGTCGATGTGATCCTGGACACCGTCGGCGCGCCCTACTGGGACCGCAACGTGTCGTGTCTGGCCGAGTTGGGGCGCCTGGTGATCGTGGGGGTTCTGGGCGGCTCGACCGTCGAGGTGGATCTGCGGGCACTGATGACACGTCGAGCCTCGGTGATCGGCACGGTCCTCAGGGCCCGATCGATCGAGGAGAAGACCCTCGTGCGTGATCTGTTCGTCGAACGCTTTCTGTCCCTGTTCGACGACACGGCCGATGCGGCGGACAATGGTCGGCTGCGGCCGATCGTCGAATCGGTGGCGCCGCTTCGCGAGGCCGCCGCCGCTCACCGCGACATGGCGGCAAACCGAAGCTTCGGAAAGATCGTACTCGAGATCGACGGCTGATCCGGGCCCGTCTGAAGTCTCGTTGGCCCTCGACGGCCGACGCCGTATCATCCACGGCTCGAAACAAGGAGAGCGGATGCAGGTGTGGGCGGGCACGAGCGGATACAGCTATGCGGCGTGGAAGGGGGCCTTCTATCCCGAGGACCTCCCTTCGAAGGAGATGCTGTCCTACTACGCCACGCAGTTGAACGCGGTCGAGATCAACAACACGTTCTATCGCATGCCGCGCGAAAGCGTGCTCGAGGCGTGGGCCGAATCAGTGCCCGATGGGTTTCGTTTCGTGCTGAAGGCGTCCAGGCGGATCACGCACTTCAAGCGTCTGAAGGACACCGAGGAACAGACCGAATACCTCGTCCAGACGGCATCGGCGCTGGGGGACAGGGCAGGGGTGATCCTCTATCAGCTCCCCCCGAACTTCAAGCGGGATGACGCCCGTCTTCGCGACTTCATCGATCAGCTCCCGAACCCGGGCCGTTCCGCGTTCGAGTTCCGGCACGCCACGTGGTTCGATGACGAAGTGCTCGATATTCTGGCGAGTCGGAATTGCGCGTTGTGTATCGCCGAGACGGATGAGGGGAATGACGCGCCGGCGCATGCCACGGCGGACTGGGTCTACCTGCGTCTTCGGAAGACGGCGTACGAGCCGGCCGAGCTCGATGCCTGGGCCGAGCGGTTGAACGCCTTCGGGTGCGACCAGGCGTACGTGTTCTTCAAGCACGAAGACGCCGGCGTCGGCCCCGCGCTCGCCGGCGAGTTCACGAAGCTGGTGGCCTCTTGACCCGGGTCGTCAGCCAGCTCCTGCTGGTGAACGTGCTCGCGTTCGTCCTGATGCGGCAGTTCCCCTTCATCTATTTCGAGTTCTCGCTGGTCCCGGCCGAGGTGCTCACCAGGCCCTGGACCCTGATCACGTACCAGTTCCTGCATTCGCCGGCGGGCCTCGGGCACATATTCTTCAACATGCTGGGGCTCTTCTTCTTCGGGCCCCGCCTTGAAGTGCGTCTCGGAAGCCGCCACTTCCTCGGCCTGTATCTGATCAGCGGGCTCGTTGGGGCGCTCGTCCACATCCTCTACACGATGACCCCGTTTTCCGACGGCGGGATGGGCATCCGGATGGTCGGTGCGTCGGGCGCGGTCTACGGGATCCTGCTCGCCTACGCCCGGTACTGGCCGCGGGACAAGATCCTGATCTGGTTCGTGATCCCCGTCGAGATCCGGACGGCGGTGATCGGGTTGACCCTGCTGAGCCTCTGGTCGGGCCTTGGCCCGGCGGGCGGGAACGTCGCACACTTTGCGCACCTGGGCGGGTTCCTCGGCGGCTGGCTGTATCTCCGCTGGATGGGGCATCGCTCCCCGGCCAAACAGTTTCAGCGGAAGGTCGAGAGCCCGGCGGTCAAGATGGGCGAGCGGCAGCTACAGGATCGCTGGAGCAGCATCGAGCCGACCCGGCTGCACGAGGTCAACCGCGAGGAGTACGACCGGATCGCCAACCAACTCCGAGAGCAGGGTTGGTCCAGCCTGACCGATCGTCAGAAGACCTTCATCGAGAGGTTCGGCGGGGCCTGAGGCGCGCCGCCCCGGTCTCAGACCGTGGCGACCGCCTCGTCCGTGTCACCCTCGACCGAATGCGGTCTAGGGACCGCCGTCTCCTCCACCCGCTCCGCCGTGGGCGTCTCCGGCTCGGAGCCTGACGCGCCCGGCTCGATCGAGCCGATGCTCTCACGCGCGGCCTTCTGCAGGCCCACGATATCCTCCTCGAGCCACGTATAGCCGCCCTTCATGATGTCCTGGGCGATCGCGTAGTTGAGCGTGTCGTCGTTCGACCTGACCCGGCCGAACAGTTCCTTGATCCGCCGCCGTGCGTCTCTGGCGAACGCGTCCGCGAGGCGCTCGGCCTCCGCTGCACCGTCGTGTCCCTTGCGCCTCATCATCTCGGCCTTCAACACCGCGGCCGAGATCGCGAACAGCTCCGCGGAGATGTCGACGCAGCGGAAGAGCAGGCCCTGCCTGCGCTCGAGCGCGGGCCCGTGACGCACCATCAAATGGAAGATCGTCCGGGCAAGCCGGCGACTCGTCCGCTCGACGTACCTCAGGTGCTTCGCGCCGCTCCCGAATCTCGAGTACTTCGGAGGAAGGCTCCAGCCGAGCCACCGGGTCGGATACCAGACGCCGTAGAACGCCGCGGCCCTGGGGAGCGCCTTGAGCTTCGCGCCGAACCCGAGATTCGGATCCACCAGATCCCCGGCGACCTGCAGGTGCTTGTCCACCGCCTCGCGGGCGATGAAGAGACGCATGATCTCGCTCGACCCCTCGAAGATCCGATTGATCCTGAAATCGCGCAGCCAGCGCTCCACCGCGATCGGCTCCTCGCCGCGTGCCGCGAGTGAATCGGCCGTTTCGTATCCTCGGCCTCCCCGCACCTGCAACGCGTCATCGATGAGCAGCCAGCCCATCTCGGTGTTCCACAGCTTCGCGATCGCGGCCTCGAGCCGGATGTCGTATCCGCCCCGGTCCGCCATGCTCTGCGTGAGATCCGCGATCGCGGACATGCCCCAGGTCGTGCCGGCGATCGACGTCAGGTAGTGGGCGATCGTCTCGTGCCTTCCGACCGGCACCCCCCACTGGATCCGCTCGTTGCACCACCGGCGGCAGGCCTCGAGCGCTGCCTGAGCACCCCCGACCGATGACGCGGGAATCGTGAGACGACCCACGTTTAGCGTCATGAGCGCCAGCTTCAGCCCGCGCCCTTCCTTCCACAGCAGGTTCTTCTTAGGGATCCGGACGTTCGTGAACCGGATGACGCCGTTTTCGAGCGCTCGCAGACCCATAAAGTGACAGCGAATCACGACTTCGACGCCCGGCGTATCACGCTCGACGATGAAGGCCGAGATCTTCCCGGTTTCGGGGTGGCGGGCCATGACCACGTAGATCTCTGCGAGCGTCCCATTGGTGATCCAGAGCTTGTCGCCGTTGATGATGTAGTGCTCACCGTCGTCGCTGGATTCGACCGTCGTCGACAGCCTGGCTGGATCGCTCCCCACGTCGGGCTCGGTGAGCGCGAACGCAGAGATCGCCCCCTTCGCCAGCCGGGGGTAGTACTCGTTCTTCTGCTCGTCGGTGCCGAACATCTTGAGCGGCTGCCCCAGGCCGATCGACTGATGGGCCGAGAGAAGAGCCACGAGGTTGCCGTCCACGCTGCCGACGACGCGCATCGCGTTCGCGTACTCCGTCTGGTTGAACCCGAGCCCGCCGTATTCCTGAGGGACCTTGATGCCGAACGCGCCCCTTTCCGCGAGCGCCTTCACGACCTCGGCGGGGATCCTTCCATCCCGATCGATCTCGTCCGAATCGACCTCGTCGCGCAGGAAGACCCGGAGGTCCTCCGTCCACGCCTTCGCACGGTCGGACAGAAAATCCTGAGGGTCGGGGTAGGGATCGATCGCGTCGAGCCGGAATTTCCCGAGGAACAGGTTCCGGACGAATGTTCGGCCGGTCCAATCCGTCTCGCGGGCCGCCTCCGCCACTCGACGGGCCTCGGCCTCGCTGACGTGGTTTCCGGTCTGCTGTTCCGTGTTGGACATGGAAGCCTCTATAGATGAAGCGAATGTGCCCGGTGGCCGCCCCCCGGGACGCTGGGGGCATACCCCGAATCGCCGTCGGTTCTTCTCATGTGAAAAGTACCCCGAGGTCCGGAATCGGGTCAACGAGACGCGAGGTCAGAACGAGCAGTCGCACTCCGGCGGGGGGAGGATCCGTTGCTCGAGGTTGGCCCGGGCCAACCGGTCGATCCTGGCGGCGGCGCACCGGTCGCAGTGCGCGAGGTCCGTGAGGTCCCACGCGTCGACCTCGACGATCATCCGGCCGGCGACCGCGTCGAGACTGCGCTCCAGGGCCTCTTCTACGTGGCCGAGGCGGACGGGGGCCAGGTCGCCTCGCTCAGCCAGCGCCTCGAGGACTCCGTTCCCGGTCCGCAGGGGAATCAGGGACACGCGGTCGACGCCCAGACGGGCGGCGTAATCGACGGAACGGCCCGCCCACGTCGCGTACTCGTTCGGGCGGGTCCAGGGGAGTCCGACGAGGACGAACGCCCGGACGCCGATCCCTCGATCACGGGCCCACCCCACCGCGTGATCGAAATCCGACAGCGTCATTCCCTTGTTCAGGCGCGGGAAGACGGTGGGGTGGATGGTCTCCAGGCCCATCGCGATTTCGAGTCGTCCGTCGAGTGACTCCGCGAACGCTTCCGCGCGCTCCCCGATGAGGCGGGCGTGCGTCTCCACCGTCACCCGCTCGAACGGCTCGCACAGGCGAGCCAGGGCGTCGTCGTCTTCCGGCGGGACGGATCGGTTGTCGAAGAAGTTGCTCGCGTTGTAGAGCTTAAGTGCATGGCCCGCACCGTGGGGGGCACCGTCGCTTGCCTCCGAGAGGGCGATCTCGAGCTGGTTCGGAAGGGCTCCGACGGGGGTCACGCCTGACGTCGTGTGCCTCCACAGGTCGCAGAAGACGCACGTGAAGGGGCACTCGGCTCCGGCGAGGAACACAGTCAGCACGTGGCGATTCGGTGTCCCGAGCCCACGCTCGATGTCCCACCTGTGCCCGATGGGCCGGTTCACCCGCACCTCCGGCTTCGCGGGGCGAAGAGACCGGATCTCGCGCGATCCGAGCCTGTCTCCCGTCACCGGATTCTCGCTACGAGTGGATCGAGAGAAAGTGCCGGCGGTACTGTGCCTCGGTTCCGAACACGTCGGATGCGACCGCCGGGTCCGCCGCCCCCTCCTGGAACCGGCGCTTCGGATAGACCGGCATCTCGATGCCGGCGATCTGCCGCATCCCGCTCGCGACCACATCACCCTTGAGGGCGTACAGCCGATCGTGCGAGCCCGTGGTCAGGTCACGAAACGGGATGGCCTCGGCCACGCCGACGACCCTCGGGGACGAGAACGGGGAGGCGAGCGCGAACCCGTGGAGCCGGGCGGGAGCATAGCCACGCACGCAGCCGCGGCTGAGCCCCCCCGAGTACGTGAGTGAGTGTTTTATCGCATCGACGCCCCAGCCTTCGTGGTACAGCATGCGGTTGTTCACGACGCTGCGGATCGTGAGCTCGGGGTTCTCCTCGATCGGGTAGTCCTTCAGGTTCTCGTCGCCGCCGTCGCCGTCCAGGACGAACCTCCACGTGGGGTACCGATCGCGAATGCCCTGGAGGAGCGCGAGTCCCACCGCCGCGCACTCGACGTCGAGAGCCTTGTAGTCCTCGATCACCTCCACGGCCTGGAGCGGCCGAACGGCGGTCCGGCTCACGTCGATCCGTTCGCCGAGCATCTCCAGCCCGGTCTCGCGGAGAAACCGATCCGCCTGCTCCGCATCGGGGCCACCGCCATCGACGGACAGCGTGAAGGCCTTCAGGCGGGCGGGGGACTGTCCGAGTTCGAGCAGCGTTCGGTAGGCCGCGAGCAGGACCGCACCGCTGTCGATCCCGCCCGAGAACAGCACGCCGAGCGGCGCGTCCGCCGGGATCGCCTCGATCTCCTCCCTCACCTCGGCGAACAGCGCGCCGACGTATGCGTGGCCGATCGCGTCGACGTCCGCGGGAAGCGCCTCGGGCAGAGGGTCGAAGAAGCGCCGGTGGACGGGGTTCGGGTCAGGACAGCCGACCAGACGGATCTCCGTCACGTGGTGGGCCGGTACCATCCGCGTGTAAGACGGGTGGAACTGGTCGCCGTGGCCCTCGGTCTCGAGCACGTCGCGGATCGTGTCGATCCGGTCGGAGAGGACGAGCGCGGGACCGTCGGCCTCCTTGGCGAGGAAGTAGCGAAGCGGCCGATCGAGGCTCCGTGCCATGCGCACGACGTCGCCGTCGCGCGCGTACAGGGCGAACGAACCCTCGATCCCCAGCACCGCCGCGGGCTCATCCGAAAGGAGAAGCCGTCGCGCTGCGTCCAGCTCGGTCCCTCGGATCGCCTGTGCTTCGGCGGGAATCGCGTCGATGATCCGTGCGATGGTGGCGTGGTGCATTATCGTCGTGTCTCCGGAAGGGAGGGGGTGTGTCGGCAGTTCGCCAGACGACAATCGGGGGCACGGGGCCCGATGGGAAGGGGGAGACGAAAGGGGTGACCGCCGCATCGCGGATCTTTTTCCGCGGAGCGCGCAGAATTACACGACGGCCACCCACTTCCCTTGTTTCGAGTCCGGGGACCCGGTCCGGCACCGGTTCACGGCACCGGGATCAGATTCGCCTGGAGCGACACGGGGATCACGTGACACTCGTCTGCCGTGACCGTCACGTTCTCGGCCGACCAGGTCATGTGCCCGGTCCTCGAGATCGTGACGTCGTACGTACCTGGTCGCTCGCCCGCGCCGACCATGGTTTCCGCGCCGATGATCTCGAGCGTCTCCTCGTGCGACCCGTCCTTCGCGATCCCGATCGAACCCTGGGCCACCGGCTCACCCGATCCGTCGAGTACGGTGATGTTGAGTCCGTATCGAAAGTCCTCGGTGCACCCGGGCCCCGGGGCCACCACGCCGTCGTTGCAGGCGAGAGCCAGAGCCGCCGTCAGGGCCGCGGTGAATCGCGTCGGTCGCATCTGTCCTCCCACGGGCGGCGCATTGGCCGGTGCGAGGGCGCCGCCTCGAAAGGCGGCGGATCTTCGGTCGTCAGATGGGGAACGTGCAGGAGGCCGGCGTTCTGACAGTCTGGTGGGTGTGGACGTGAGGGCCCCGGAGAGATCCCCCGGGGCCCGGGGGGTCAGAGATCCTTGACTTCTTCCGCGATCTTCGCGAGAGCGTCCGAGGCGTCGCCGAAGAACATCCGATTGTTCGACTTGTAGAATAGCGGGTTGTCGATCCCGGCGTACCCGGCGGATAGCGACCTCTTGATCACGATGCAGCTCTTCGCGCGATCGCACTCGATGATCGGCATTCCCGCGATCGGACTCGACGCGTCATCGCGCGCCAGCGGATTGACGACATCGTTCGCTCCGACCACGACCGTGACATCGATGTTCTCCATGTCCGGGTTCACGTCGTCGGGCTCGCACAGCTGATCGTAGGGGACGTTCGCCTCGGCGAGCAGGACGTTCATGTGACCCGGCATCCGACCGGCGACCGGGTGCACGCAGTACCGAACGCTGACTCCACGGGCCGTGAGGAGATCGGCCAGCTCGCGGATCTTGTGCTGCGCCTGCGCGACCGCGAGACCGTACCCCGGCACGAATACCACCTGGTTCGCGTACCCCAGGATCATGGCGGAGTCCTCAGCTTCGATCGCGGTCGCCACCTTGTCGCCGCCGTCGGCCGAGGAAGTGGAGGCCGACGCGGACCCGAATGCGCTGAAGAGCACGTTCGAGAGCGAGCGGTTCATCGCCCGGCACATGATGCTCGTGAGGATGACGGCGGACGCCGCGAGACCCGAATACGAGTTGAGCAACGCCACGACGACGGGCATGTCTCCGCCGCCGATCGCGATCACGAAGAGAACTCCCAGGACCAGAGCGGCCGCGATCAGACCCCAATACACCATCGGGTCGACCGAGACGCCGATCAGGTAGACGGCGGCACCGACCGCGCCCAGGCCCATGATGATGGCCAGCAACCGCAGGAACGTGTTCTGGACGGGGTTTCCGGTGACCGAGCCCTGGAGTTTCCCGAAGGCGATCAGGCTGCCCGAAAACGTGACGGCTCCGATGATCGAGCCGGCCATGATCGAGACCCCGGTGTCCACCGCCATCTCGGCGCCCGATCCGGACACCCGAAGAAACTCGGCGACAGCCACCAGACCGGAGGCCGCTCCGCCGAAGCCGTTGAAGACGGCCACCATCTCGGGCATGGCGGTCATCTTCACGGTGCGGGCCATGACGATGCCGATCAGTCCCCCGACCGCGACCCCGATGATGATCCAGGTGAAACTCAGGATCTGCTCGTCGAGAAGCGTGGCGGCGACCGCGAGCAGCATCCCGATCGCGGCCATCCGGTTTCCTCCCGGCGCCGTCTCGGGGTGGCTGAGCCGCTTGATGCCGAGGATGAAGAGGCCGGCGGAGACCAGGTACGTGATCGCAATGATCGTCTCGAATGACATGGGCTCAGCCGTCCTTGCTCTTGAACATCTGGAGCATGCGATCGGTCACCATGAAGCCGCCGACGACATTGATCGTCGCCATGATCAGCGCGGCGAGCCCGATCCACTGAAGCGCGGGCGACTCCCCGGCCCCGACCACGAGCAGCGCGCCCACGATCGAAATGCCCGAGATCGCGTTCGACCCGGACATCAGTGGCGTGTGCAGCTTCGGGGGGACCTTCGTGATGATCTCGAACCCGACGAACATCGCCAGGGCGAACACGTACAGGCCGACCAGCAGCGTACCGGTCATCTCATGATCCTCGTGTTGTCGGAAGCGGGAGAGGTCCTCATTCGCCGAACCTGACGGTGCCACCGTGGGTGACACAGCAGGGACCGACCACGTCGTCGTCGAGATCCACGGAGATGCCGCCGTCCGCGATCATCGGCTTCAGCAAGGCGGTCAGGTTCCGGGCGAGCAGCTGGCTCGCATGGAGTGGAAGTGTCGCCGGCACGTTGAGGGGGGCGTGAACGTGGACGCCACCCTGCGAGGTGACGACCTCGCCGGGCTGGCTGAGCGAGCAGTTGCCGCCGGCCTCGCCCGCGAGATCGACGACGACGCTCCCGCGCTTCATCCGGGTCACCATGTCGTCCGTGATCAGGACTGGGGCCCGTTTGCCGGGAACGAGCGCGGTCGTGATCACCACGTCCGCCTTTGACACGTGCTCGGCGAGCAGCTCGCGCTTGCGGGCCTGCTCGGCCTCGTCCAGTTCCTTCGCGTATCCGCCTTCCGTCTCCGCATCGGCAGGAGCGCCCTCTTCGAGATCCACGAAGCGGGCGCCGAGGCTCTCGACCTGCTCCTTCACGGCCGACCGGATGTCGTATCCCCAGGTGTCCGCGCCGAGTCGCTTCGCCGTGGCGATCGCCTGCAGCCCGGCCACGCCGGCTCCGAGCACCAGCACGCGAGCCGGTGATAGCGTGCCCGCGGCGGTCATGAGCAGGGGGAAGATCGAGCCGAGCGCATTCGCGCCGATGAGGACAGCCTTGTACCCGGCGAGATTGCTCTGGGACGAGAGGGCGTCCATCGGCTGGGCCCTCGTGATTCGGGGGACCAGTTCGAGCGACAGCGCGGTGACGTTGCGCGAGGCGAGCTTCGCGATGAGATCCGCGTTCTCATGGGGTCGCATGAAGCACGCGAGGACAGCCCCTTCCGGGATCAGATCCGCCTCGTGCGATCCGTCACTGGTGGCCGCCGGTGACGCGATCTTCAGGACGACGTTCGCCGAAGCCATCGTCGACGCAGCGTCCGCGGCGACATCGGCCCCGGCGGCCGTGTAGTCCTCATCGCCGAACCCCGCGGCCTCGCCGGCCCCGGCTTGTACGGTGACTGAGATCGTGTCCGATGCCAGGCGCTTAACGGCGTCCGGCGTGAGTCCGACCCGGGTCTCGCCCGGCGTGGTTTCGGCGGGAACGGCGATCCTGAGGCTCACGATTCGCACGCTCTCTGTCGGAGGGTCATGGGGTTCATGCGGTCTCCTGGAAGGTCCGTTCGCCCCGGGTCTGCGGGGCCAGCCGGCGAATCTTTCGTGCACATCCGCGTCACGCAACGCCGACCCCGGCGATGGTTTGTTGCATCGGCCCTGCGGGCCGCACCTATTCAACCGATGTTCCGCGCAGGTGCGGGGCGACCCTCGAGGAGGCATGAATGCCAGCGATTCGTCTATCGGCATCGGTATCGGTCGCGTTCGCGGCCTTGCTGTTGCCCGCGACCCTTCAGTCGCAGCAAGCGATGAAGATCGCCGATCTCGAAAAGGCCGTTCTTCCGCTGCCGGTGGCGGAGCGGAGCGGGGCGACCGTGATTGTGGTGGAGGACAACGAGGCGAGGGTGGTCAGGGAGGGGAGCGGCGAGTTCGTCTGCATCGCCGATGACCCATCGGACGACCGTTTTCAGGCCGCCTGTTACCACGAGTCACTGGAGCCCTACATGGCCCGCGGCCGTGAGCTGCGAAAGGCCGGCGTGACCGGTCGAGCGTCGATCGAGAAGCGCTGGGAGGAGATCGAGGCCGGCACGCTGACGATGCCGGAACGAGGGATGCTCCACCAGGTATTCGCCGCGGCCGACTGGGACGGAACTTTTTTT
>JBDHIO010000032.1:0-68232 GCA_039587355.1 Gemmatimonadota bacterium
TGATCGAAGAGCTCGAGACTCTCGTGGTACCGCTCGGACCACGCACGGACGAGCGCGAGCCGATGGAGGGCACGCTGGTTCGGGGTGCCCTCGCCCAGCTCCGCGGCGTACAACTCCGCGGCGAGGTCGGTGTTGCCCGCCGTCCAGGCCGAATCGGCGCGGCTCTGCCCGACGATCGGGTCCGCCGAGCTGCCGACGGCGATTAAGAGAGCCACAATAGCCCGAAGAAGGGACCTCGAGCCTGGCTGCACCGTCTTCTGCCACCTCATCATCGTCCACCTCCCGCCACGTTCGCGTCTGCGCGTGTCACGACCGGATCCATCTCGGCGAACACCTTCCTCATCGCGTCGAAAACCGGGCGCCGGCGCGCCCTCCACTTCGGTTGTTCCCACCGCTCCCAGGTGAAGCGGGCTACGTCGGATCTGCGGGCCGGCGCCCCTTTCAGGTCGTCGTTATCTCCCCATGCGGCGACGATCCCGATGTGCGGAACCGTCACGGTCCCGAAGGCACCGACCGTCGCCGGGTCCCACTGGGCGCTCGCCTCCGCGCCGATCGACGCCCGCGACACGCCGTCCGGCAGGTCCTGGAGCACTCGTCGGTCACTCGGATCGGTGAAGTTGAGGAGCATCCACGGGATTCGGACCTCGATCACTCCCTCGTCCTCGCGAACCTCCCACATCCCGTCCGGCAGCGGGCCCCGAGGGAGGATTCCGCGGTCGTATCCTGCGGCGAGAAACTCGGTCGTGTCCCGGGCGAAGCGTGGCCGGTTAGTGATCACGCGAAGCGAGTCGTAGCGCCCGTCCGCGTTGGGCTGCGAGCGGTACGGCCGATTGAATCGCTGCTCCCGCCGCGCGGTGAACTGCGATCTGGGCGGCGAGTTGTAGACGCCCGTCAGATTCTGTTCGGGCGCGTCCGCCAGCGCCGGCATCTCGGCCGGAGGCAGATCCATGCCCTGTCGAACCGGCGCGAGCCGGAACGGGTTCGAGGGCGGATCGACGAGCAGGCGTGCGCCATCGGGCGATATGTCGAGCGCGAACTCGAGCCCCACGGGCAGCGCGTCGCCGATCCGACCCGGCCAGCGGTGGTCCCCGGCCTCGGGGTCCACGGTGTCGAAGCCGATGAGCAGACGTTCGGGCAGGATGCGCCCGGCGCCCTCCCGGGGTCCCTCGAAGTAGAGTCTCAGGTACGCTTCATCGGCTGCCGCCCTGAGCGTCGATCCATCCGCCGCATCGTAGAGGGTCGGCAGCGTCTCCCACGCGGATGCGCGCTCATCCAGGGTCTCACCCGGGACCGCGCTCCCCGGCTCCATCGCGTACACCCCGTAGTGCTGCTCGGCGTCGAGCCGGTTCAGCCAGAGCCGGTTCCGTTCGAGCGGGATCTCGAAATCGATGACGATCCAGTTCTTCTTGAACCACTCGTCTATCCAGGCGAACAGAACCCCGCCGGCTAGCCCCGCCTCCGCGATCTCGCTGGTGAGCCTTGCGTCGATGTCCGCCATCGCCGGCTCGCTGTGTCCTCCGTGGTGCCAGCCCTGTGGCTGTACGTGCGCGATGCCCAGGCTCGTCGGCACGCCGTACTCGGCGATGATGACGGGCATGTTCGGGTGCGACCGCTTCAGGTCCTTCAGGTACCCGAAGTACGCCGACCGTCCCATGGACGACGCGGCCCCGGCGTAGTCAGGGTCGAGCACCATGAAGTCGGGGTAGTAGGGGTACGCGTGGTAAGACGCGAAGTATCCGGCGGGGAACGCGTCAGTCGTGCGGACGTCCCCGGCGGCGAGACCCGCGCCGTCGTTGTCGTACTCGAGGGGCGTTCGACCGACGTCCTCCCCGAGTCCCTCACGAATCGCGACCTCCTCCGAGACCGTGGACTCCGTCGGGTGGTGCATGGGATCGAGTGTCGGCCAGTTCGTGTAGGCAACCGGACGCTGCGACCGGTAGGTTTCGGTCTCGTAGGCGATGATCTCCTCGCACGCCTTCGCGAGCCATACGTCCATTGGCGTGCCGTGCTCGAGCCGCAGATACCGGCCGCTCCAGCTGGTGAGTTCGGGACGCATCTCGTTGAACCCGATGACCGAGTACGGCTCCCACTCCCGGCCGATGATGTAGGCGAGCGTCCAGCGAGAGACGTCGGCCGTGTAGTTGCCGGCTGCGTGGCCCGGTTGCGGCGAGATGTCCCGGCGACCGTGGAGCAGATCGACGACGCGCCGCATCTCCTCGAAGAACTTCGCCTCCCAGACCGGGTCCTCGTAGTCGTGGTCCGGGGGCAGGTCGGTCCAGACACCGTGGACGAGCCACAGCGGATCGTCCGGTCGTTCGCGATTATGCTCCAGAAGGGCCTGGTAGAACGTCGGAGGGTGGATCGTGTAGGAGCGCACGACGTTGGCGCCCATCTCCGACATCTGGTCGATCCACAACGCGTACGTGGCCGAGTCCGGGAACTGGCTCGGGTGCTTCCCCGGAAGCGCCGCGCCGAGGTTCACTCCCTTCATGTAGAAGGGCTCCCACCCGTTCGCCGTGCGGATCTCGAACCGGTCGCCGTTCGTCCGGGCCGGATACTCCAGCGTATCCGGGAGGACGAGCGGGGCGCGATCGATGACCTGGAGCTCCGCGGTCGCGCCGACACTCGTGCGGCGGAAGAGTGCCCGGGCCTCCACGTTCTGTGGAGCGAGCTGAATCGCGCGCTCCGCCAGGCCGGCCGCCTCGCGAGCCTCGCCGTCCCGCCAGGCCAGCAGTCCGAGTCCGACGAGGCCGTCCACGAGCTCGGGGTCGTCGTCGAGCAGCGCCTCGAACAGCTCCCGAGAGTGGACGTCGTGTCCCTGCCGCATCGCCGCGTAGGCGAGCCCGACACGGGCGCCGACGTCGTCGGGGAGGCACGCGGCGGCGCGTTCGAACAGCTCCTCGGCCTGGTTGATCCGGGCCGAGCGGTACTCGCGCCACCCCGCCTCGACGATGGACGGCATCTCGGCCTCGCAGCCCGGCGCGGCCTGCCCGGCCACGGGACGCGCCGCCAGCGCGAGACATATGGTCGCCAGCGAAGTCACCGCGACCCGGAACCCCGGGGCCTTCGCGAGGCGCATCATCCGGTGGACTCGAATCCGTAGCGCTTCATCTCGCCCCAGGACTCCTTGCCCTGCCATGCGTTCTTGAAGCTCTTGAGCCGCCAGAAGACCGTGAGCTGGCGGTATCCGAAGGGCTCGAGGAACGCGTACCCGATCAGGCGCGCGAAGTCCCCCGGCGCCCGGTAGAAGCGGAACGTCATCTGTTCCATGACGATCGCCCAGAGCGTGAGGAGGACGCCGTACCCGAGCGCCGCGGCGAAGAAGATCCCTGCGAACGCCCATGAGATGGCTCCGATCGCGAGCCCGATGGCGGTGAAGATGTATCCGATGAGCTCGACGAGCGGCGCGATCATCTCTCCGAACAGGAAGAACGGGAGGTGGATGAAGGCGATCGGCCCGTACTTCGGCCGGAAGAACGTCCTGCGGTGCGTGAACATCGTGGAGACGAGTCCACGGTGCCATCGCTCCCTCTGCCGGCTTAGCGTCGCGATGTCGGGCGGTGCCTCGGTCCAGGCAACGGGGTCGGGAATCAGCGGGATCGAATAGGGCTCGCCGATCTCGCGCATGTGCTCGTGGAGACGGACGATGAGGTCGAGGTCCTCGACCACGCTCCCCGTGTGGTACCCGCCGATGTCGATCAGCGTCTCGCGCTTGAACAGGCCGAACGCGCCCGAGACGATCAGATTGCCGCCGAGACGGTTCCAGCCGACGCGGCCGAACAGAAACGCCCGCAGGTACTCCGGCACCTGGATGGCGGCGAGCCAGCTGCGGGGCATGCGCGGCGTCTTCACCCGGGCGTGCTCGATCCCGCAGCCGTTCGCGATGCGGATCGTTCCGCCCGTGGCGACGACGGGATCTCCCAGCAGGTAGGGGCGCGCGAGCCGGAGGAGCGCATCCTCCGCGATCATGGTGTCCGCGTCGGCGCAGACGACGAGCGGGTAGCGAGCCGCGCACAGGCCGGCGTTCAGGGCGTCAGCCTTTCCGCCGTTCTCCTTGTCTATCACGAGCATCCCCGGAGCGGAACGAGACCGGTAGTAGCCCCGGACCTCCGCCGTCTGGATCCGTCGCGGGATCGCGGGCGGGACCTCGTAAAGCTCGAACTCGTCGACGAGCACTTGGAACGTCTCGTCCTTCGAGCCATCGTTGACCACGATCACCTCGTGGTGCGGATATCGGAGCGTGAGCTGCGCCCTGACGCTCTCGACGATGTTCAGTTCCATGTTGTAAGCGGGCATGAGGACCGAGATCGGGGGAAGCGCATCCGACCGCATGTGCCGCTCGAGGTCCTCGTTTTTCCCCTCGACCCAGTGCCGGAACATCTCAGGGATCGCGAGCGCGATGAGGATCGCGTAGCACGAGTTCAGCCCCAGGAAGTACCAGATCACGGTTTCGTCGACCGTCTTCACGGCCTCGAGCAGGAACGCCTGGATGTCCATCAGCTCGCCATGGCTCCAGACGGGGTCGTGGCGAAGTCCGTAGCCGATCCGCCGACGTACTCCGCCATGGCCCCGTTATCCAACTCCAGGACGTAGTGCGCCATGTCGAACGCGTACCGATCGACTCGTCCGTCCACGCGCTCGAGAGCCGCGATGCCCGCGGGGCCGACGAGACGCAGCGCGATCGCGGAGCGCAGCCGGACCCACCAGTTGGGATCGCAGAGCGAGAGGAGCAGGTCGTCGATCGCCTCGGCCGCCCCGACCGCTCCCAGCGATGCCGCCGCACGGGCTCGCACCTGCCAGCTGCGGTCGGTCAGGAGCCGCCGAAGCGCATTCGTAGCCTGCGGGTGTGGGAAGTTGCGCAGGCACGTCGCTGTCGCGACCCGGATCTCCATATTGGCCGACATCGCGTGCGGGATCACGTGCGGGAGCAGCGTCGGATACCCGAGCAGCGATCCCAGGTCGAGCAGAACGCGCAGCTCGGCGTCGCTGGTCGGCGCGACGAGGCGGTCGATGAGCACGGGAAACACGATCGTCTGGCTCGCCGCGAGCACCTCGATCAGGTGATTGCGGGCGATCGCGTGTCCGCCGATCGCCCGGTCCAGAATCGCGGCCGCGAGCGCGGGGGAGGGCAGCCGCTCCAGCGCGGAGGCCGCCGCCAACCGGATCGCCGGCGTATCGTCGTGCACGAGCGTATGGACGAGCATCAGGTGCTCCGCCGTCGCGATCGTGGCGATTGCACGGGCCGCACCGAGCCTGCGCCACCAGAATCGCGACCTCGCGTGTCGGACGATCCGATCGTGCCACCGCGTGCCGCGGATCAGCTCGAAGACGGCCTCTCCCTCGTGACCCGACGCCTGTGCGGTGAACTCATGCAGGAACGCGTTGAGGCTGCCGACGGAGACGCCGTCCAGTACACCGATCGCCTCGTCCGCGAGTAGGCGTCGAGCGAGGAAACGTCGTAGCGCGTCGCGCACGATCTCGAGCTCGACCGAGCGGAGCCGATCGCGCCGATTGCTCACGACGTGCCCGATGAAGAGACCGGCCACGACGATCACGAGCAGTACGCCCTGGAACAGGCTGAGGGCGATCAGGAAGTCTGTGCTCATCGGCCGCCTACCGGGATCCGGCGGCGGACGAGACGCCGCCGCGACCGAGGAGCCGTTCGACCTTCGCGAGAACAATCGGCATGCGGAGCGGCTTCACCAGATAGTCGAGGGCCCCGGACTGGATGCCGAGAACCTGGGTCGCCTCACTGCTGTGGACCGCCGGGGAGATCGACGTCCAGCAGTACGACTGGCTGTCGGCCCGCCGTCTCCATCTCGCGGAGTGCGCGCAGCGCATCAAGCCCGTTCGAGAAGCTGAGCGTTGTGAACCCCCGGTTCGTCAACGCATACCGCAGCATCTCCAGCAACGAGGGGTCGTCCTCGACGACGATGACGTCGGGGACCGAGGCCGGCGACACGGGCGCTCCGATCCCGGTCTGGCCGGGAAGGGGAGGCGGTTCGCCGCGATACTCCGGGCCGAGCCCCGTCGTGCTCGGGGGCGGCGTGGCGACGCCGGTCGGCGGCACGAACTGCCCGTTGGGCGGCGCGTGCGCCGCGGTGTGCTGCGGCTGTGGCGCCCCCGGCATGGTGTGCGGCGGATACGCCGGCATCCCCTGCGGTGGCATCGGCTGACCGTGCGGCGGCATCGGCTGACCGTGCGGCGGATACGCCGGCATCCCCTGCGGCGGCATCGGCACCCCCTGCGGCGGCATCTGTTCTCCGGGCCGCGGGCCGTACCCCGGCGTGGGGTGACCGTACGCCGGGACCGGGTAGTAGCCGTAAGGATTCCCCGGCGCCGGATAGCCGTAGGGCATTGGGGCCGCATGCGGCGGCGCGGTATGCACGGGGTGCGGCATGCCGGGCTGGGCTGCGGGCGCTCCTGCGGTAGGAGCGACAGGCGCGGCCGGTTCCGGGCTCTTCGGCGCGGCGCACAGGGCGAGCGCCGCGTCCGCGATGCTCTTCGCCGTGCCGCGCCGCCGTCGATTCTTTATCGAAGACAGACCGAGGAGGCGAGCCGCCAGCTCGGGCGTTGCGGTGTCCCTCGCCACTACTGCGTCGGCGCCCTCGGCGTATGCCCGAAGCTCGTCCGCCCGGTCCATCGATGATCCGACGAGGAAGACGGGGAGATCGGCCCACGAGTTCTGCTGACGAATCGCGCGAATGAGCTCGAGGGGGTCGGCGCCCGGGAGGTCCGCGCTGAGGATGACGGCCTCGGGCTCGTTGTTCGCCACGGCGTCGAGGAGGCCCAGGATCCGGGCGCGCCACAGCAGGGCCATTCCGAAACGGTCGAGTGCGTCGGTCAACTGATCCCGAAAGACGACGTCGTTGTCGATCAGTAGGACGGTCATGCGGCGTGACGCATCGGCGTGACCGCCGTCATGGACCTGAAACGGTCCACCCGGGCGTCCCGGCTTCGCCTCGTTGCCACGTCCGCTGCGTTGTGTCAAAACCGTCTCGTCTCGGTCTCGGACAGGGTCGATCCGGCGGATCGACGTGAGATCTCGGCCGTGAAAGGAGCAAACCGGGGGCCGCGACCGCCGTAACCTCCGTACTGACAACGGATTCGAGACGGACTGACGTAAGTGCATGCAATCTTTTCACATGCAGCGTCGGGTCACCCGAGCGTTTGAGCGCTCCCGGAAGGGTCGGGACGGCGTAGTCCCGCATTGTGCAACGGTTTAGCGGGTCGCCACAGACTCCTCGTCACCCGCATCGACGGCGTCGGCGAACGACTCGGCCTCGGCGGCCTCCTCGTGGACGTCCCCGGACGGTGCCTGCGATACCTCCTCGGATGCCGCGTCCGGCGTGGATTCGGATGCTGCGTCCACGTTCGCGGGGAGCATCGGTTTGGCGGGCGCGGTCGTCACGGGCGCCGCGCGGGTGCGTGGCAGCGTGAAGACGAAGGTCGCCCCCTGACCGGGGCTCGGCTCCGTCCAGATGCGGCCACCGTGCCGCTCGATGATCCGCTTGCAGATGGCGAGCCCGATACCGGTACCGTCGAACTCGTCCCGGCTGTGCAGGCGCTGGAAGATGTCGAAGATGCGGCTGCGGTCTTCGGCGTCGACGCCGATCCCGTTGTCCCGGATGAACACCTGCCACTCGCCGCCCCGCTTGTGGGAGCCGATGTGGATCTCGAGCGGCCGCTCACCGCGGAACTTGAGGGCATTCCCGATCAGGTTCTGGAACAACTGTCCGATCTGCGATGGATCGGCCCTGACGTCGGGAAGCGCATCGCTGGTGATCGTCGCCCCGGACATCTCGATCCCGGTCTCCAGGTTCGCCAGGGCCCACTCGAGGGCCGTGTCCATCGACGCGACCTCGAACGTGCGCCCGTGCGTCTGAACGCGGGAGTAGTCCAGCAGGTCGCGGATGAGCGCCTGCATGCGACTCACGCCTTCGACCGTGTACCGGATGAACAGGTCGGCTTCCCCGTCCAGCTTGCCCTCGTAGCGGCTCGCAAGCAGCTGGGTGTAGCCGGCGACCATGCGGAGCGGCTCCTGGAGGTCGTGCGAGGCCACGTAGGCGAACTGACGGAGTTCTTCGTTGGAGCGCGCGAGCTCACGGGACTTCGACTCCAGCCGGTCCTCCGCGCTCCGGCGAGCGGTGACGTCACGGACGATGCCGCGGAACCCCACGATCTCGTCGTCCTCGCCGCGCACGGGTCCGGCCGACGCCTCGGCGTATCGACGCGTACCGTCGGGTCTGACGATGTCCCAGCCGAACGATGTGACGGGCTGGCCGGTCCGGTAGACCTGACTGAATACCTCGAACACGGCGGCCGAGTGGGCGTCCCGCGTATAGGCCCGGTAGTTGAGCCCCGCCATGCGTTCGTGCCGATACCCAAGCAGATGGACGAGCGACTCGTTCCAGAACACGAAGTTCCCGGCGAGATCGACCTCGAAATACCCCTCCTGGATCGTCTCGAGGATGTTCCGATACTTGTCTTCGCTACGTCGTGCCGCGGCCTCCGCGAGCTTGCGGTCGGTGATCTCGTTGCGCAGCGCCTGGTTGCTGTGCTCGATCAGCAACGCCGAGCGCTCCAGCCGTCGGTAGAGCCCGTACATGCTCGCGATGAGGCCGACAAGGATGAACCCGTAACTCGTGAGCTTCAGGACGTGCGAGATCGTCGCGAACGCGTCGGTCGGAGACGTGCTGAACGGGATGAAGAGCCACTGGATCGCGACCGAGATAATCAGCGCCGGGATCAGCCACACCTCGAACGGGCGGTTCCGCCAGTTGCCCTTCGAGAAGTACCCGATCGCGGCCCCGGCGAACACGGCGCCCGGCAGGAGCTCGAACGGACGTGGCACGATCGCGTCGAAACGGACTGCCGCCGGCAACGAAACGAGCCCGAACAGGGCGATCGACAGGAGGGTGATCGCCCCGACCTCGAGGTAGATCCGCAGCTCTGAGAGGCCTCGCTGACTGCTCCGATTCTCTCGCTGCCACGCGGTCCAGCTCCAGAGCAGCAGAAGCGACAGGAACATGCGCGACCCGAACCAGCTCCACGGCTCGGTTGCGGCGTGATCCGCAGGCATGAGCGGGAGGGAGGCTCCCGTCGTGACGAGGAGGTGATAGGTGTCGAGGACGGATGCTCCGACCATCCCCGCTCCGATCAGGAGGAGCGTGTCGTTCTTTCGCGAGTGGAAGCGTACGAGCGAGAGAATCCCGACGATAAGCGCGACGACGGCCGATGCGAGCTGGAAGCCGGTGTGCAGCTCGGGCGAGACCCGCCACGTGGCGCTGCGAACACCCAGGAAGAGGAGCAGAAGTCCCGCCGCGAGCGCGCAGTAGGCGGCCGCACGGGCCCCAACCCGGTCGTGCCCGGATGGGTCATTTCGTGGCCGAATGCTCGCTAGTGTGGTGTCCTGCAAGGAGTTCCCGGCGTCTGGGGGCTCGTATGCTCGCGTTGCCCGTGAGGGGCAAGAAATGCGCGCGAGACGCCGGAAACCGCGGTGATGCTATCCCGCGCGTTCGACCGCCATCAGGAAGTTCGTGAACCCCTCGTCGTAGTCGCTCAGGCCGTTCTGTCCCGTCAGCTTCATCCGGGCGTCGTAGGCGCCCTTCATGAACGGCGTGACGAGGCGCGCGTACGTCTGTTCGGTCGGGTGACGGAGCTCGAACGCGGTCCGGAGTTCCTCCCGCAGACCGATCTCACCGAGAAGCTCGTTGAACTTCGTGGCATCCCTCTCCGCGAGGACGAACAGCTGACGGTCGAGGCGCTCGCAGCGCGCGGACTGCTCGAGGATCGGGTCGCCCGAGCCGGCGAGGGCGAGGTACGCCAGGACCTGGGCCTCGACCTCCTTGAGGTAGCCCTTCCGGTGACAGAACTCGTGGGCGATCACGTGGGGCTCGAAGATCCCCGTGCTCTTGAAGATCGCGACGTCCCCGGTGAGGGGATCCGCCGCGCCGAGGGCGAAGGGGAAGATGACCTGGGCGAGCATGTAGCTCCGGACCTGTGCGCTCGTCTCGAGCCGCTGTCCGGTCAGCTGGGCGAGGAAGTCCGTGAGGTGCCGATCGACCTCCTCCGCCAGCTCACGCCGGGGGATCGTCATCGGCTGGTAGTTCTCGTTCAGCACCGCGACGAGCTCGTCCACGTCGGTCCGCCGCTCGGGGCCGGTGGCCTCGGGAGGGTTGAGAGGGTCCACCCCGTAGGACTTCTCGAACGCGACCTTCTTCGCGTCGACCCGGAACGCCCAGTCGATCGCCGCGCTACCGGCGTAGATTCCCATCGCGCCCACCTGGAGCGCCCGGCCTGCGGGCGTCGCCCCGAAGAACACGCGTGCCGCGACCGGCGCCGCGAGGAGCAGGTCGGACGGTGCGATCGGGAGGTACGTCGCCAGATTCGGGATTCGAAGTCGTTCCATTTGGCTCAACCGGTTCGGGTCGGGTGGCTCGCTACCACAGGTGTACGTGATCGGGCTGCCGAAGGTTCATCCGTTCGCCTTCAGCCACCGAGTGTGTCGCACTTGATCGGCATCGCCCGTGCGCGGCCCCGTCGATCCTCCACGTCGGAGCTCCGTCGCTCCCCTCCATTTCACCATGAGGGAACGGTACACGGCGTCCCGATCGCCTGCCACCTCACGCAGTCCTTGCTGACGCCTTTCGGCCGCGCCGGGCGGCCGTCAAGTTGGCGGGGCAGTCCCACCCACACCGCTCGGAGGCTCCCCTTGGGTCACGCTGGATCACGCTGCGTCAGATGCGGAGGCGATCTCGCCGTCGCGCCACACGGTCTTCCGATATGCGCTACGTGTCAGGCGACCATCCGGGCGGGTCGCGAGGCGGCCCGAAACTGTCCGGTCGACGCCACGCCTCTGGTGAAGGAGGTCGTGTGGAACGTGGTGCTGGATCGGTGCGCCTCGTGCGGCGGCATCTGGTTCGACGAGGGTGAGCTCAAGCTCCTTATCCATGGCAGGGAGATCGAGGGTTTCCTCGAGGGCTTCGCCCGCCGACTGGATGTGGCCTGAGAAATGCCCGCATGGCTCGGGGCGGAGTCAGGCCTCGGGTTTCGGTTCCAGCCCGAGAAACCTGAACGCTCGCCGGGTCGGATTCTCTTGTTTCGAAGCCTCGGGTAGCAGGTCGTCGTTCCCGTCCCGCAAGGCGTAGTGGTGCGGCGAGGCGATCTCGATTCCGGCCTCCGCGAACCGATCCTGGATGTTCTGGTGCAGCTCCGAATAGATCTGCGGCATAAGTCGCGGCTCTTTCGTTGCCGCGTTCAGCTCGTAGCAGACGGAGAAGTCGTCCAGGCTCTTCTGCAGGACGAACGGCTCGGGCTCTTCTCCGATCTTCTCGGTAGCGGCCGCGGCCTCGAGCAGAAGTTCATGCACCTGCCTCCATGGAACGTCGTACCCGATCGTCACCGGCGTATGCAGGTAGACCCCCTTATCTCGTCCCTCGAGGCTGAAGTTCTCGACCGGCGAGGTCATGACCATCGAGTTCGGTACGGTGACGATCACCCGCTTCGGCGTTCGCATGCGCGTGACGAACAGGGTGCGGTCAATGACGGCTCCCTCGACGGCGCCGATCTTGACCCGGTCGCCGATCCGAAACGCACGCGTATAGGTGAGCATGATTCCGGAGACGAAGTTCGCGGCAGCGCCAGTCGAACCGAGCGAAAGAAGAACACCGACGAAGATCGACACGCCGCGAAAGGCGGGAGACTCCGAGCCGGGCAGGTAGGGAAAAGCGACGATCAGGAAGAAGATCCAGATCAGGAAACGGACGATCTTGAACGTCGGACGCGCCCAGTCCGCGTCGAACCCGCGCATCTGGATTCTTCCGATCGCCACCCCGCGGAACACGAGTTGGACGAGCTTCACGGTCCGCGTCGCGAGGAAATACAGGACCGCGAGGAAGATGATGTTCGGCAGATAGTCGACGACCGCACCGCCGATCGAACGGACCGTGTCTCCGAGGCTCGTGAGGAGGTTGGTGCCGACGCCACGCGTGATGGGGAACGAGAGGAAGATGAGCTGGAGCGTGACGTACCAGATGATCGCGTACGCGGCGTACCCCAACCATCGAGCTATCCCCCGAGCGATCTTCGTCGTGTCCTCCGACGACAGGAGCTCCTGGTCCTGGAGCCGGACCGCTTTGAGACGCGTTCCCTCCCACGCCTGCAGACGACGATCGATCCGGCGGACGATCAACCGCGCGAAGCCCGTCACGACCACTCCGACGAGAACCAGTATCCCGGTCGCGATCAGCGCCCACAGGAGGTTCCCCTGACCGATCTCAGTCAGCCGCGCCTCGAGCCACGTTCGAACGGTCGAAATGAACTCGCCCATGATCCTCGCCTTCGATTGCCCGATCTTCCACCGAGAAGCTTGGCACTCGGGGAGTCTCCCGTCGACACCCGGCTTCCTTGCAGCGGGTTTGACCCGTATCTAGAGGCGGTCGCGTCGGCGTCTCTGTCGGGGCGGACCGTATCGGGGCGGGTCCCCTTCAGCGAGGGAGCGACACATTGAGTCGGAATCTGATCGTCGAGGGCGGCGAAGAGCGCGTGCTGCGGGTGTCGGACGAGGTCGAGGCGGCCCTCGCGGGTCGGGAGGCGATCGTGGCCCTCGAATCGACGGTCATCGCCCACGGATTGCCCTATCCCGACAATGCCGCGGTCGCGCGCCGTCTCGAGAAGATCGTCCGCGACGAGGGAGCGGTCCCGGCGACGATCGGCGTGGTGGATGGTGAGGCGGTCGTGGGCCTGGACGAGGACCAGGTGGAGCTGTTCTCGTCGGAGGAAGATGTCCTCAAGGCCGGGATCCGGGACCTGGGGCCCGCGGTCGCTTCCGGTCGTGCTGCGGCGACGACGGTTGCCGCGACGGCTTTTCTTTCCGCGCGTGCCGGGATCGACGTATTCGCGACGGGGGGGATCGGCGGCGTGCACCGGGGCGGCGAGTCCTCGATGGATGTCTCGGGCGATCTCACGGCGCTGTCCCGGTTGCCCCTGAGTGTGGTGTCCGCCGGGGCGAAGGCGATCCTCGACTTGCCGCGCACGCTCGAGGTGCTCGAGACACTGAACGTGCCCGTGCTCGGCCTGCGGACCGACGAGTTCCCGGCGTTCTACACCCGGACATCGGGGCTTCCGATCGAGCACGTCATGGAGGACGAGGCGGCGGTCGCGCGGGCGATCGAATCGCACCGGAAGCTGGGGCTGCGGACCGCCGTCCTCGTGTGCAACCCGCCGCCGAGAGAGGCGGAGATGGCGTCGGACGAAGTGGCCGGGCTCATCGAGACGGCGGTCGCGGACGCCGAGTCGGAGGGGGTCACGGGGAAGGCGCTCACTCCGTGGCTGCTGGCACGTCTCGCGGAGGCGAGCGGCGGGGCGACCGTGAAGACCAACGTGGCGCTGCTCGAGAGCAACGTGCGCGCGGCGGCGCGAATCGCGGTGGCGCTCAGGGAAGGGCACAGCCCGAAGATCCGCGGGTTCTGACTGGCGTCAGAAGATGATGCCGGACCCGAACGTCAGGGCCCAACCCGACTCCCCGGTGCCGCCGAGGCCACCTCCGAATCTGTAGCCTCCGCTCAGGTGGATGATCTGCGCGAGCCCCGTCAGTGGGGCCCCGAGAAACACCGATAGGCCCGCGTTCCCGCCAAGCCGGCGTCTCTGGTCTTCGTACCACGCTCCCCCATAGTCGGCGAATGCGCCAAGGCCGACCCCGACGATGTCGAGGATCTCGTCGATCGCGAAGAACCGGTGCTCGAGCGTCATCCGCAGGCTGCGCGTGCCGACGAAGGCATGCGGTCCCCAGAGCCTGGGCATGACCTGGAACCCGAGATCGAACTCCCCCCCCGGCGGAGGGTTCTCCTGAACGCCTCCCGAGAGCTGGAGGAACGTCGCGTGGCGCTCTCCTACGCGTAGGGCAACGGTACCCGTCCCGACGACACGGCCCGAATCGAGCCCGGCACTGTTGAAGAGCGCGTTCCCGTCGATCGCCGCCTTCAGGATGGCCGGCCCGGCCGCGACGCCGGTCCTCGCGAGGAGGCGTCCGCCGATGCCGGTCTCGCGATAGCCCCAGGCCTTCGGAGCGAGGATCGCCGACACGAAGACGAGATCGCTCAGGTCCTGGTCCTCATCCGCGAACCCGTTGAAGCGGCCGACTCGTGCGAACCGCGATCGGCGGTACTCGCCGTAAATTGCGACCTGTCCGTAGATCGAGTCGGGCACGAGCGCGAACACGCTGTCGCGATCGATCGGCGCGTCGGGCGTCCGGATGAACTCCTCGCGTCGCACTTCGGCGGTGACCCCGACGCGGAGGTAGCGATCGGGTCGTGCGATCGGGGCGTAGCTGTAGTATCCCCGGTTGATGAGCGCCCTGCGGTGATAGTCGGCGGTGTCCGCCAGAACCGGCGACTCGGCTCGATACTGTCGGGCCCGCCCCGTGAAGGCCTCGCCGCTGTAGAACACCGATTGCCGATCCGAGTTGGATCGGAACGGGGTCGAGACGTTCCACGTCCCGCTCTCGAGGTCGGAGAGGACGGCCCACGATCCGCTGGCCGCCAGGTTCGTGGCACCGATGCGCGGAAGGCCTGCCGAGAGCACCATCCCGTCCCTGTCCGACTCGCGCACGTACCAGGCGCGCACCCGGTTTCCGGTCCCGAGCAGGTTGTTCTCCGTGAGGCCGAACGTCCCGGTGAGCCGACCGTCGGACGCGATTTGGAACTGAGCGCGAGGCAGGAGGCTCCACGCATCGCGCGTTCGAACTCTCGCCGTGAGACGATCGTCGATCGTGAGGGTGTCCACGCGCACCGTCCGGAAGAGAAACCGCTGCCTCAGGTTTCGTTCGGACTCGTCGATGAGCAGCGAGTCGTAGACGCTGCCGACATCGAAGAGGAGCTCCCGCCGGATCACCCCGGGGCGCGTCGTGATGTGCAGGGCGTTGAGGAACGGGGCCAGCGGGTTCGCGTCACGCGACTCGGGGGGGAACACGTCGCCCCGCTCGATGAGGATCGAGTCGATCGTCGGCGGTTCCTGAGCCGAGACGGCCGGGGCGAGCGCGCACGCGAGCGCCGGGGCCAGGACCCCGAGTCGGATCCCGGCCCACCGGTCCCGAAACCGGTCGATCACCTCTCCCGAGCCCTCGAGACGACGTCCTCTTCCAGGTCGATGTCGGGTCGCGGGAGGATCCCGCCCGCATCGAGCGCCGCGGCGATCTCGGCCAGGCTCCCGTCGAAGGCGGGGTGCCGCAGTGCGGGGTCGAGGTCCCGCAACGGAAGAGCGAGATGCGCACACCGGGGGATGTCCGGGTCGGGGATGTGGATCGCGAGCTCGTCGTCGGCGATGTCGAGGTCGCCGATCATCGCGATGTCGATGTCGATGGTCCGCGGAGCGTTCGGGTCGGAAGTCCGTTCGCGCCCCAGGCGGGCCTCGATCGGTCTCAGGACACGGTACTTGAGCTCGCCCGGCACGAGGTCGGTGCGGACCGCGACGGCGGCGTTGAGAAACGTGGGGGTTCCCGGAGCCCCGACCGGCTCTGCCTGGTAGGCCGTGGAGACCCGGGCGACGCCGATCGCGCCGTCGATCTCGCGGACCGCCCACCTGACGTGCTTCACCGGGCGGACGTTCGAGCCGAGGGTCAGGAAGACGAGCGGCTCACTCGAAATCGGACGGAGTCCTCTCGATCTCGATCCCTACCGACCCGGCAAAACGAAGGGCTCCGGGCTTCTCCACACGAACCTTCACCCGCTCGGCTCCATAACGGGTCGTCACGATTCGCGCGATCCCGGTCGCGAGCGCCTCGACGAGAAAGTGCCGGGACGACTCGACGTACTCGATGACATCCTTCGTGATCGTCCGGTAGTTCAGGGAGTCCGACATCTCGTCGGTGAGGCCGGGCAACCGGGCGTCCACGGCGACCTCGAGGTTGATCAGGATGTCCTGCTCCTTCTCCCGCTCCCATTCGTTGATCCCGATGATCCCCCTGAGGAGCAGGTCCCGTATGATGATGCGATCGTCAGCCGCCATCTCTTCCTCCTCCAGGGAGCAGGTGCTCGCCTCCGTCGACGAACATCACGTCACCGGTCACGTAGTCGTTCGTCGATAGAAAAACGACCGAGTCGGCGATTCGAGACGGATCGCCCGGTCGTCCGAGGGGAACGCGAGTTCCCTTCTTCGCCCAGGCCTCCTCGTCCATCGCCTCTCCAGCAGGGGGGAGGATCGGGCCGGGGACGATCGCGTTCACACGGATCTCCGGTGCCAGTTCACGCGCCGTCAGACGGGTGAGGTGGAGAAGCCCCGCCTTCGAGACACCGTGTGCGGAATAGCCGACCCAGTTCGTCACGCCCGCCATGTCCCCGATGTTCACGATCGATCCGGGAGCCCGATCGAGCCCCTCGCCGCGACGCGTCTCGGTGTCGCGCATCAGGCAGGCGGCGTGCTGGGTGCACAGGAACGGCGCGCGGGTGTTCACATCCAGCGCCCGGTCCCACTGCTCGACCGTCAGTTCATCGAACGGCGTCCGCTCGAACGTCGCGGCGGAGTTCACGAGGACGTCCAGGCGGCCGAACCGTTCCTGGATCGAGCAGAACAGAGCCTCGATGTCCTCCGGGCGCGCCAGATCCGCCGCCAGCGTCAGGGACTCGCGTCCCAGGTCGCGGATCATGTCCGAGGTCTCGCCCGCGGCCTCGCGCGAGCGGCCGTAGTGGACGACGACGTTGCAGCCGGCGTTCGCGAGGCCGAGTGCGATGGCGCGTCCGAGCCGGTGACCGGCGCCCGTGACGAGAGCCACGGTGTCGAGGAGGTGCATAGGCGAAAGTTGCGGCCCGGTCCGGGGGTGCGCCACCGCCGGCGGCTCGTCCCGGTACGTGGCGTCGGCGGTGGCGGGCCCCGAGTCGCCCCGGCTACGATCCCCCGATGAAGGCGATCGTGTACGAACGAACCGGTCCAGCCGATGAGGTTCTCGGCCTCGTGGACATGCCGGCCATCGAGCCGGGCCCCGGCGAGGTGCGCCTTCGCGTCCGGGCATCCGGCGTGAACCCGTCGGACACGAAGCGCCGTGCCGGGTGGATGGGTCTGCGCATGTCTCATCCACGCGTCATCCCGCATTCCGACGGCGCCGGCGTGATCGAAGCCGTCGGAGAGGGAATCCCGAAGGAGCGGCTGGGCGAGCGCGTCTGGATGTGGAACGCGCAGGGCGGGGAACGCGCCTTCGGGACGGCGGCCGAGGTCGTCACACTGCCGTCCGATCAGGCGGTCCGGCTGCCTGACGAAGCCGACTTTGCCACCGGCGCCTGTCTCGGCGTCCCGGGGTGTACCGCCTACTACGCCGTCTTCGGGGACGGACCAATCGGCGGGCAGACCCTGCTGGTTCAGGGCGGGGCCGGTGCAGTGGGACACCTCGCGATCCAGCTCGCGACAATCGGAGGGGCCCGGGTTCTGTCCACGGTGAGCTCTCCGGAGAAGGCCGCGCTCGCGACTGCGGCGGGCGCGCACGCGACGATCGACTATCGGTCGGAGGATGTGGCCGCCCGCGTGCTGGACCTCACCGACGGGGAGGGCGTCGACCGCATCATCGAGGTCGATCTGGCGGCCAACCTCGAGACGGACACCCGCGCCGTACGGCCGAACGGGAGGATCGTGTCCTTCTCGTCCACGTCGGACCCGACCCCAACGGTGCCGTACTACCCGCTCGCGTTCAAGGACGTGCGGGTGCATTTCCTCCAGGGCTACCTCCTGCCACCGATCGTTCGGCGGTCGGCCCTGCGGGAGCTCAACGTCTGGCTCTCCGTGGGTCAGCTGGAGGTGCTCGTCGGAGCTCGCTACCCGCTCGATCGGACAGCCGAGGCCCACGCGGCAATGGAGAGCGGGACCATCACCGGGAACATCGTGATCGACGTAACGGATGAGTGATATGAAGCAGAGGGTCTATCGGACCGAGCTCTCGCCCCTCGACTTCCTCGCACGCGCGGCCAGCGTCTTTCCCCGGAAGACGGCTGTCGTTCACGGCGAACGCAGGTACACGTATTCGGAGCTCGAAGACCGGTGCCATCGACTCGCGAACTCGCTGTTCTCTCGCGGTCTAGAGAAAGGGGCCCGGGTCGCCTTTCTGTCGCCGAACACTCCCGCGATGCTCGAGGCGCACTACGGGGTGCCCGGCGCGGGCTGCGTTCTCGTGGCGATCAATACCAGGCTCAAGAGCGAAGAGGTCCGTTACATCCTCGAGCACAGCGGGTCGGAGATACTCTTCGTCGATCGCGAGCTGCTTCACGTCATCGAGCCGCTGGACACCAGCGGTCTCGAGGTCATCGAGATCGCCGATACCGGGACGCCCGACGACCCGTACGAGCGCGTTCTCGACGGTGCATCGGACGAGGCGCCTCCCCGCGTGCTAGCGGACGAGGAGGAGTCGATCTCCATGAACTACACGTCGGGGACGACAGGCCGACCGAAAGGCGTCGTCTACTCGCACCGGGGCGCCTACCTCAACGCCCTCGGCGAGGTCGTCGCAACGTCGCTCACCGCCGACAGCGTATATCTGTGGACGCTTCCGATGTTTCACTGCAACGGCTGGTGCTTCACCTGGGCGGTAACGGCCGTGGGCGGCACTCATGTCTGCCTGCGTCAGATCGAGGCGGAACGCGTGTGGGACCTGCTCGAGTCGGAGGGGATAACCCACTACAACGGTGCGCCCACCGTCCAGATCATGCTGGTGAACAGTCCGCGGGCTCGCCGAATGGAGCGCGAGGTCGTGGTAACGATCGCGGGGGCGCCCCCCTCGCCAACGCTTTTGGCCACGCTTCGGGACTTGAACTTCCGACCCGTCCACGTCTACGGACTGACCGAGACCTACGGTCCGACGACCGTGACCGAGTGGCACTCCGAGTGGGACGGCCTGTCGCCGGAACAGCAGGCCGCGTGGATGGCGACGCAGGGCCAGGCCTACGTCACGTCCGATCTGGTCCGGGTCGTGGATGAGGAAGGCGTCGACGTTCCGCGCGACGGCGAGACGATGGGCGAGGTCGTCATGCGGGGGAACATCGTCATGAAGGAATACCATGACGATCCCGAGGCGACGTCCCATGCGTTCCGGCACGGGTGGTTCCACTCGGGCGACCTCGCCGTGTGGCACCCCGACGGGTACGTGGAGCTTCGCGACCGGGCGAAGGACATCATCATTTCGGGTGGCGAGAACATCTCGACGATCGAGGTCGAGCAGACGGTGGCGAGCCACCCCGCCGTGCTCGAATGCGCCGTGGTCGCCGTTCCGCACGAGAAGTGGGGGGAGCGCCCGAAGGCGTTCGTGACTCTCAAGTCTGGCGCCGGCGCCAGCGAGGCGGAGATCATCGACCACTGCCGCTCGGCGATGGCGAACTTCAAGTGTCCCGATGCCGTCGAGTTCGGCGACCTGCCCAAGACCTCGACGGGCAAGGTTCAGAAGTACGTCCTCCGCGATCGCGAGTGGGGTGACCACGCGAAACGCATCAACTAGCGCGAACGCGGCTTGACCGTGACTTGATTCGGCGAGCCGAGCCTCCGGGTATCGACCAACCGATTACCTGGAGGCTGACGTGTCACGTATCCATCAGCACTCGATCGCGGTGCTCGCGAGCGTTCTTCTGCTCGCGGGCCCGGGCTCGCTCTACTCGCAGAATGGACCGGTCATTTCCGACGGAGATCGCGTTCGACTCACCACCGACGGTGGGTCGATCACGGGAGTCGCTCACTTCGAGACCGACGGGCTCCTCTTCCTCGAAGTCGATGGCGGGGCAGCGGCCGTGTTCGTGGATGTCAGGAGGGCCTCGCGCCTGGAGGTCAGCCGGGGGGTGGGAATCGACCCGTCACGCGTTCTTCCGGGCCTCGCCCTGGGAGCGGCGGCCGGGCTGGCAGTCGCATTCCCCGTGTGGATCGCCAGTGACGGCAAGTCGGGCGCCGGGTATCCGGTCTTGGGCGGGCTCGCGCTCGGTCTGGTCGCCGGTCTGATTCCCCGAGAGCGCTGGACGGGCTCGGGACCGCCCGCCCTCAGCGGAGGAATCTCCACCGTGGGCGGACGCCCGGCACTGGCGTTTCGCTGGCGACCCTGAAACTCTACTGGCTGGAGCGCAACACGATCGCCGGGTCCACCCGCGTGGCGGTGAGTGCCGGCAGATACGTCGCCCCGAACGTCACGACGAGCAGGAACAGGGCGAGCCCGCCATAGACCAGGGGGTCGATCGGTCGAACCCCGAACAGGAACCCCGACAGCAGCTGAGTCAGACCCATCGCGGCGACCAGACCGATCGCGATGCCGATTCCGGCCAGGGCGACCCCTTCGAGGGCGACCCAACGCCGGACGGCGCGTCCGTCCGCGCCCAGCGCCATCCGGATGCCGATCTCGGAGGTGCGCTGCGCGACCGAGTACGAGAGGACGCCGAAGATCCCGATCCCCGCCAGGAGCATCGCGAGACCGCTGAACGTCGCGAGGATGCCGCCCATCGCCGAGTTGCTGCGGAGGGCGGTGTCGACATTCTCTTGCAGCGTGGCGATGCGTGATACCGGTGCGTCCGCATCCATCGTTGCGACTTCCTGGCGCAGGGCGGACACGAGCTGGTCCGGTGGGACCGTCGTCTTCAGGACGACCGACATCTCGACCCCGGTCGTCGCTCCCGACTGGAGGAGCGGGATGTAGACCTGGATTCGCGACGGACTCTCGAGCTCGTAATGCCTCACGTTCTGCGCGACGCCGATGACCGTCCGGTAGATCGGCTGCGGTGGAGTCCCGGCGTTCTCGAACGTCACGAGCTTCCCGATGGCGCTCTCGCCCGGCCAGTAGCGCTCCGCCATCGTTTCGTCGATGATCGCGACCGGATTCCCGGCGCCGCGATCCGCGTCGGTGAACGAGCGGCCGGCCATGATCGGAACGCCCATCGTCGAGAAGTACCCCTCGGACACAACGCCGTAGAGGACCGAGTCCCCGTTGTCGGGCAGGATCGGCGTGCCTTCCGGCCAGATGCGGCGTTCCCACGAGCGATTGCCCAGGGGGAGCAGCAGCGTTGTGGCCACGTCGGCCACCCCGGGCGCCGCCCGCAGGCGGTCCTCGAGCTGATCGTAGAATCCGGCCCAGGTCTCCTGGGTGTCGTAGCGCTGATTGCTGATCGTCACTCGCGCGGTGAGAAGACCCTCGGTCTCGAATCCCTTGTCCACGGTCCGTAGCTCGTGGAGGGTGCGGATCATCAGCCCCGCCCCGACCAGCAGCACCATCGACAGCGCGACCTCAGCGACCACGAGGGCGCTCCGGAGCCGCTTGTTTCGGGACGTGGACGTACGCGATCCCTCCTTCAGGTCGTCCGAAAGATCGGGCCGTGAGGCCCGTAACGCCGGGACCACTCCGAAGACCAGACCCGAGGACGTGGCGACGAGGAACGAGAAGAACAGCACGGTCCCATCCAGCGTGAGCCGGTCGCCTGCCGTCGCGATCGACTGCGGGAGGAGAGGCGTGAGTCCCTGCAACGCGAACACGGCGACGACGACGCCGATCGCGCCCCCGAGCATCGAGAGCAGCAGGCTCTCGATGAGCAGACCGCGGACGATCGTGGTCCGGCCCGCGCCGAGCGCCGTCCGCACCGCGACTTCTTGTTTGCGGCTCTCGCCCCGGGCCAGCGTGAGGTTCGCCACGTTTGCCGTCGCTATCAGCAGGACGAACCCGACGGCTCCGAAGAGGATCCACAACGCGGCCTGAAAATCGCCTACCACCATCTCGCTCAGCGTGCGGATCTCGACGCTCGCGTTCGGGAGGCCGACCTCCTCCGTGACGCCCTCATTGATGCGAGCCACGTCGGCCGTTGCCGACTCGACCGACGACCCCGCCGCGAGCCGGGCGTATACCCGGGTCCCGAAAGAGCTCTCACGGTCCGCCCATGGGAGGCCGGGGAAGCTGCCCATCGGTATGTAGATCTGCGTGCTCGGGCTCGGGAAGAACCAGTCGGCGTCCATGATCCCGATGACCGTGTGCGGTCGTCCGTCCAGATTGATCGTCTGGCCCACCACGCGCTCGTCGGCCCCGAAACGATCGGTCCAGAACGTGTGACTCAACACGACATTCGGAACCTCCCCAAGGTCCGTCTCGGCGGGACCGAACAGCCGCCCGCGCGCTGCAGTGGCGCTGAGCGTCGCGAAGAGATCTCCCAGGACCAGCTGTGTCTCGAGAATCTCGGCCGGTCCGTCGCCCGTCAGGGTCATGCTCCAGCCGGCGCTCGCCCCGTACCGGTCGAACTCCGCCGTCTCGCGCCAGCTCTCGTAGTTCGGGATCGACGTGGAGATGTAGAAGCCCTGGCGCGATACCACGTCCAGGGTGACCAGCCGATCCGACTCGGGGTAGGGAAGCGGGTCGAGAAGCGTCCCCTTCACCAGCGTGAAGATTGCCGTGACTCCGCCCATGGCGAGCGCGATGGTGAGGATGGCGACCGCGGCGAAGCCGGGGCGACGGGCCAGGGATCGAATGGCGACGCGAACGTCCTGCAGGACTCCGGACATGTCATGCTCGGGGCTGTGAGTGAGACCGGTTTATGCGGATGCCCGGCTGCGCGAGGGCGTCCGTCTCCGGTGTGAGACGGGCGGTACCCTCGCAGGGTTGGAAAGCCTCAGCCCGCCAGCATCTCCACGGCATTGGAAATACGTCGGGCCCGGCTCTCCGGTTTCTTCGCTCCTTCGATCGCCTCGACGTCGTGCGCGGTCATTGCTCGCGACTCTCTGCTCCTCCGAGACCCGCCAGCAAGACCCGAGAGAGCGTCTGGAGGTGGTCGCCCGCTCGGGAGCCGTCGGTGTTGATCTGAAGTGCGATCGCGGCACCGCTCGAGGGAAAATACAGGACGCCCGAGTTGTAACCGGGAAAGAACCCGGAGTGGCCGTACGTGATGCCCAGCTGCGTCTGCGTGATCGTCACGCCGAGCGAGTACACGCTGCTCGGGATCGGCGAGGCGCCTCGGACCGCCGATTCGAGCAGGTCTCCGAGATACTCGCCCTCGAGTGCGTCTCCTTCGAACAGGAGCTTCACCCAGCGCACGAGCGACTGCGGGTTGTTGTACAGGCCCCCACCGGTCCATTCGATCGCGGGGTTGAGCACCATCTGCCCGTCGCTTCCCACGACCTCGAGCGGCGTTCCGAAGAACTCAGCGCTGACGGCCGCATAGCCCTGGGCCAGGCGTGGCGCGATGCGTCGGTCCTGCGGGTGCGTCATGTCCAGGTCCAGTGGAACCAGGATTCGACTGCGCAGCTCTTCGTAAAACGTGGACCCGGAAGCCGCCTCGAGCACGAGGCCCAGGACGATGTATCCGGTGTCCGAGTAGTTGTATCCGAGGCCGGCGGGGAAGAGAGGCTCGCGGTCGAGCACGAACTCGACGAGCTCCTCGGGCCGGAGCGTGGCGCTCGGGTCGCCGCTGTCGACGAGTCGGCGGACCGCAGCCACGAACTCCTCGGAGTCGAATGCGTGGTCGATCAGGCCGCCCGCGTGTGTCAGGAGGTGTCGGATCGTGATGTCCGGCCCGTTCGGTAGCCGAGGGAACCACGGACGATCTCCGACCCACGTCGAGATGGGGTCGTCGAGATCGATCGTGCCGTCGAGCGCCATCGAGATCGCCGTCGCCGCCACGTACATCTTCCCGATCGAGCCGGACGGCATCCGCATGTCCTCCGCCATCTCGATTCGCCGGTTGATGTCGGAGTACCCGGTGGCGAACGAGAAGACCTCGCCGTCGGGCGTGATGTAGGCTGCCGTCGCGCCGGGGAAGATCTCGTCGGTCTCCTGAGCCGCCGACCACAGGCTGTCGAGCGTGGCCTGGAAGCGATCGGCGAGCGTGTCTTGTGCGTCCTGCTGGGCGGATGCCGTGAGGGCGCCTCCTGCTGACAGGAGGGCCGCCAGCGCCGCAGCCCTGAGCCGCCTGGCCCGGGTGGTCCGCGCCGCTTGCATCAGCACCTTCCGCATCCTCAGCCCGTCTTCACGAAGCGCAGATCCCAGACCCGGCCCTGGCTGAAGCTGAGACCTTCGATCCGTCCGGCGGCGTCGCGACGGAAGATGACCATCCCGCCCGGACCGGCGAACGCGTCGCGATACGCCGATTCGAGGGGCCGGCCGTCACCGTAGCGGTCGACCAGGTTCAGGCGCCCGTCCTCCACGGCCACCGAGTACGTGACCTCGGCCTCGTGGCTGAAGTACTCGCCCACGTACTGCCCGAGATCGGCCTCGGTCAGTTCCGGGGTGTCCACCGGGATGAGCCGCACCGGGCCGTTGACTGGTGTCTCGAAGAGCGGGACGGGCCGGCCCTCGCTCGCATCGAACTCGATGACGATCCCCGCCGGGTGCTCGAACCGGGTGTCGGACACCGCGGTCAGCGGAGCGCCCTGACCGCCGAGTCCGCCGAGCGTGAGCGACCCGTCGTCTACGGACAGGCGGTAGAACGAATTCTGAAGCGGATCGCGGTACCCGCCGGCGTATGACTCGAGGGTCGCCGCCGGGACCTCGACGCCGCCGCTCTCCTCGAGCTCGTCTGATTCGACGATCGCGTCGGCCAGATAGATATCGACGACCTCGTGCGCGAGTCCGCCCGCGTTCGCGTTGCCCGCGTTGCACATGACCGAAACAGCCAGACCGTGCTCGGGATACCGGGCAAGGTAGCCCCGGTACGCGGCCGTCCCCCCCGAATGGGCGACCTGCTCGAGGCCCTTGTAGTCCTGCACGAAGAGGCCGCCCGCGTACTGGATTTCCCGACCGTCGTCGAGCACGCCCTGACGGTGCATCTCCTCGATGAACGCCGAACCGCCGACGTCTCCGGTATCGAGATTGTGCGTGAACTTGAGCAGATCACCCACGGTCGTAAGAAGCCCGCCGTTGCCGTGGACGTTCTCGAACGGCATGAGCATGTGCCACTCGTCGTCACGCTGGACGTACCCGATCGAACGGTCCTTCACGATCTCGGTGAAGTCGTCCCGCCACTGAGTCTTGGTCATCCCGAGCGGCTGGAAGATCTTCTCCTGCGAGTATTCATCAAACGTCTTCCCCGTGACGCGCTCGACGAGCATCGCCTGGAGGTTGTAGCCCGTGTTCGTGTACGAGTAGTGCTCGCCGGGCGGGTAGTTGAGCGCCTCCTGCCGCGCCGCGATGTCGAGCGCGTGCTTGTGCGTGTGGATGCGGGTCGTTCGCTGCCACCCCTCGATTCCCGCGACCGATCCCCAATCCCGCAGCCCGCTCGTGTGGTGGATCAGATGCCGGACGGTGATCGGTTCGCCGTAGTCGGGCATCTCGGGGAAGTACTCGCGGATGTCGTCGTCGAGGTCGATCAGGCCATCCAGCGAGAGCATGATCGTCGCCGCCGCCGTGAACTGCTTGGAGACCGAACCGGGCTCGAAGATGGTCTCGCCCCCGTTCGGGACATCGAATTCGAGGTTCGCCATGCCGTACGCGCGCGTGAGCGTGGTCTGGCCGTCCTGCGACACGGCCACGGCGCACCCCGGTCCGTCTTCGTTCGCGAAGTTCGCGAAGACTCCGTCGATTGCAGCCAGGTCGATCGTCGCGTCCTCGAGGTCGGGCGAGTCGTCGGCCGGGGCGCATCCGACCAGGATCGCGCCGGCGGCGACCACGAGGGCACGGGAAAGCGAGCGCACGTTCATGGGTCTGCCTCTGGTTGAGAGCTGCTGAGCCCTACTCGGTCGGGGCTTCACGGAGAATAGCGGACGGTTCCAGAACGAGGCCACCGCGCACGACGCGGTCGATACGTCTCGTGTTCGTGATGTCTGCGAGCGGATCGGCATCGAGAACCACGAGGTCCGCGAACTTTCCCGCCTCGATCGAGCCGAGTCGGTCGTCCTGCCGTAGAATCGCGGCGTTCTCCAGGGTCGCGGCCTTGAGAACGGTCGCTTCCGGAATCCCGGCCTGGACGAGGAGCTCCATTTCGTGGTGCAGCGATGCCCCCGGCGCGACCTGCGGTTCGGGGGCGTCGGTGCCCACGAGAAGCGTGACGCCGGCCTCATGGAGCATGCCGGTGAGTCGCAGGTACTTCTCCCACGTGCCCTCGCGTACGTCGAGCGGGGCCGCGCCCCAGTCCAGCGCCCGGCGTTCGCGATCCCGGTCCCAGAACGCGCGCAATCGTGCCGGCATATCCGCGTGGTCGGGATGGTCGATGACCTCCGGCTGGTCCATGAACAGCAAGGTGCCCCAGAAGACCATGAGGGTCGGATCGACCCGCGCCTCGGACTCGGCGATGACGTCGATGATCCGACGCGCCTCGTCAGAGTCGAGATTGATGGAATGGCGATCGTCCGGGTCGTCGAGAAGGAAGTTCGACACTGTGTAAATGTGCTCGACACAGTCGAGCCCGTCCGCGACGGCGTCGGCCGTGTGGTAGTCGAGAAGGTGTCCGCTCACGACGAGCCCGCGGTCATGGCCCTCCTGGATCACGCGGCGTCCGATCTCGCGGGTGACGCCGATATATAGCTTGAGCGTGGTGACGTCCCATGCCGCCATCTCCTCCACGAACGGCGCGACGTCGTCCACGTGGGTCAACGGCCATCCGACATCCGTGTGCCACGGCGGATCCTTGTCGATCAGGAAGCTGCACCGGAACACTCGCGGCGAGATGTCGGGCCGTCGGTCCGCCTGACGCTGGACCATCGTCTGAGCCGGGACGTTGTCGCCCGTGCTTCGAATCGACGTGACACCGTGCCCGAGGTAGAAGGGGAGGACCTCGTCCCCGGTCATCTGCGATTGATAGAGGATGTGGGAGAGGTGGACGTGCGCGTCGATGAGCCCGGGGATGATCCAGCTGTCGGATCCGTCGAGGTGATGCGCCCCGGCCGAGATGCCCGAGGATTCGTTCAGATCGGCGCTCGGTGCCACGGCTTCGATCGTGTCGCCCCGGATCAACACGCTCGTATCCGGTCGCATCGATCCGACCACGCTGTCGAAGATGGTGGCACCGCTGATCAGCGTGGCGTCGGTCGCTCGTGGGGCTGCCCGGCCACACCCGATCGCCAGAGCCGCGCCTGCGGCCGCGCTTCCGGCGAAGAACTCCCGCCTATCGATCGATCGCCCGGCGGACACCGGGTCAGCCGCCCTCGAGCAGCCGGGCCGCGTTGCCGCCGAGAATCGCCGCTTCCGCATCGGGGGCCAGCCCCAGGCCGCGGATCGAATCGAGCATCTTGTCGATGCTCCCGATCATGTGGGGGTAGTCGCTGCCCGCGAGGATCCGGTCCGGCCCGGCAAACTCGATCGCGAGGCGGAGCGCCGCCGGATCGAAGTTCACGGTGTCGTAATAGAAGTCTTTCAGGACCTCGCTCGGCGGTCTCGTCAGGAACTCGCGGTTCGATCGAAACGCCTCGTACCCGCGATCGAACCGCTCGGCCAGATATGGCACCGCGCCGCCCAGGTGCCCCAGGACCCAGTCCGTGTTCGGAAACCGGTCGGGGATCCCCGCGAACACCAGGTGCGCCGCCGCGAGCGTCGTATCCATCAGGAATCCGACCAGCGGCATGAGCATGAACTCCTCCATCGCCTCGACCCCGACGGGGTAGGTCGGATGGATGTAGAACACCGCCCCGTATTTTTCTCCGAGCTCCCAGAGCGGCAGGTACCGGTCGTCCGCGAGCGGTACCCCGTTGGCGTTCGAGAACAGCATCGCGCCGGGCATCCCGAGCTGCACCATGCAGCGCTCGAGCTCCTTCACCGACGCTTCCGGGTTGTGGAGCGGCAGGTGGGCCAGCGTCAGGTATCGCCCGTTCCCCTGGCGGACGGCCTTCGCCAGTCCGTCGTTGATCACTCGAGCGAGCTCCGCGCCGCGCTCGGGCGTCTCCATCAACGTGCCCGGTGCCGTGAACGTGATCACCTGGCGATCCACGCCGGCCTCGTCCAGCACGCGCGTGCGGAACTCCAGGTCCCGGTGTCCCGGAACGAGCACGTTGTAGTCGCCGGGGGAATGCAGGACCGGGTTGCCTTCCGGGTCCTCGGTGACCTTGAAGTTGCTCGGACCCTGCCGCACGGCGTCGACGAACGCCGGCGGGAAGAAATGGTTGTGGAAGTCGATGATCATTCTGGTCGGCCCCGTCGGGTTCGGTATGTGTCGAGGCGGGACGAGCTCGGAGGCTCGCCACGCGGCCGGGCGGTCCGTCGGACACCCGGGCGCTCGCATCGTCGTCGGGTGAGGATCATCGCCGCATCCGGTGCCTGTCAACGAACCTCACGTGATCCATGAGCGTCTCGAGCCCCTCGGCGGCGATCGGAGTTTGGCCGGGATGAGTCGGGTACCGCCGGGCTCAGGCCCCGCGGCTGCGGACGGCGAAGTAGACGGGGATCCCCAGGAGAACGAGCCCGAGGCCCATGACGCTGTTGGCGGGCTCGGCGACGATCTGGTTGACAGCCACCGCGAACGCGCAGACCGCGAACAGGACGGGGCCCCACGGCCAGAGGCGGGGGGCGACGAGCGGCGTGGAGGCGGTGCTGCGGCGGCCCCGGCGGCGACGCATGACGATGAGCCCGACCGCCATGAGGCTGAAGAACAGCCACTCCGTGTAGATCACGCGGCTAACGAGTGCTCCGTACGAGCCGGTCCAGACGAGTACCGACGCCCAGAGCGCCTGGAGCAGAATCGCCCGATGCGGCGTGTGCCGGGAGGGGTGGATTTCACCGGCCCATCTGAACAGCAGGCCATCGCGCGACATCGCCATGTACACCCGGGGGCCGGCGAGGATGACGCCGGTCAGCGTACCGAATGTAGAGAAGGCGACGAGGGCGGACATCACGGCCCCGCCTCCCCGGCCCAGGACGGCGTCGGCGGCATCGGCGGCAATCCGCGTGGAGGTCATCGCCGTCTCAAGAGGTAGCACGTAGAAGTACGCGGCATTGAGCAGGAGGTACGTCCCGGTGACGATCGTCACGCCCAGTACCAGCGAGCGCGGGATCGTGCGTTCGGGATCGACGGTCTCTCCGGCGGAGTACGTCACCATGTGCCAGCCGCCGAACCCGAAAAGCCCGGCAACGAGCGCGAGAAGGAAATCGGAGAAGGGGCTGCCGCCCAGTAAGCCGGATGCAGGGTCGAGGATCCCGGTGCTGCCGATGGCCGTCGCGGCCGGGTCGCCGTCGGTTCCGAGGGCGAGACCGATCACGATCATCACGAAGACCGCGCCGACCTTGGTGACGGTGATCGCCGTCTGAACGCGGGTCCCCTGGCGCACGCCGAGATAGTTGATCCACGAGAGTCCGAGAATCGCGCCGACCGCCAGAAGCCGCAGTCCCAGATCTCCGACAGGGAAGAACCACGCCATGTACCGGGCGAAGATCATGCTGATGATCGCGATGATCCCGGCGTGCATGACCCAGAACATCGCCCATCCCCAAAGGAATCCGAAGAGCGGCGAGAACGCGTCGCGCAGGTAGGCGTACACACCGCCCGTCTCGGTGTTGATCGCGGCGAGCTCGGCGGTGACCATCGCGCCGAGGAAGGTGAGCGCTCCGGCGACGAGCCACACGAGCAAGGCGCCGGAGACGGAGGGGATGCGGCCGGTCACTTCCGCGGGCTGGACGAAGATCGCCGATCCGATGATCGTGCCCACGACCAGCGCCGTGGCCTGGGGTAGTCGGATCGCCCGGGTAAGTCCGCCGACAGGCTCGGGGGCCGGGCTCAACCTCTGAGCCCGGCTTCCGCGTAGCGTTTCACTCCCTGCTCGGCATGCAGCCGGAGCTTTCGGTCATCGTCTTCCGCGAGGATCCGCGTGAAGACCGGAAGCACGCGGGCGTCCGGCGACCGGTGGTGCGCGAGCATCGCGACCGCCTGACGACGGACCTTGATGCTGTCGTCCATCTCGATCCGCTCGACGAGAAGCGGGACCGCATCGATGGGGTTCGGTTCGTCCTTGCAGCTCTCGCACGACAGCGAGTGGACGGCCCAGGTCCGTACAGCCGCCTTCGGGTCTCGCAGCAACGGCACGAGTGCATGCAGCGTCTCGGTGTCCGCGAAGTTGTCAATGAAGAGCGCGCACCACTTCCGCACCTGCCAGCTCGCGTGACCGAGGCCTTCGCGTATGGCGGGCAGGGCCTCCTCGCCACGGTTGTACAGGCTCAGAAATGCCGGCATCCGGTGCTCGCCGTTCGCGAACTCGGCGACCAGCTCTTCGGACGTGGCGTCCGGTCGGAAGATCGGCTGGGCGTTGACCATTCGTTCGAGCACCTTCGCGTGCGCCGGTTCGAGACCGGGTGTGCCGCAGAGGCCGGTCTCCTCGTTCGTATGCTGTTCCATCTCTGCTTCTCCCTGGCCATCGGGCCGGTGGGAGCACGGGACCGGAATGTACAGAAGGCCTCGCGCTCTCTCCATGAACCAACAACTGCCCCCACCGATCGCGAAAGCCCCGGTCGATTCCGGAGGTAGCCCTCGCAGCGAGGTGCATTGCTGATTCGGAGTGAACACGGGGCCCATCCCCGTCTCACAATTGTGGAAGAACGATCGCCAGAGCAGGGGACGCGGTCAGGCCGCGAACGGCCAGATCCAGTCGTTAGGCGGGGTCGACTAGGCGGTCGGAAGCGACTCGGCGGCCGGGAGCGTGAAGTGGAACGTAGCGCCTTCGCCCGGACGGCTCTCTGCCCAGACGCGTCCGCCCTGCGCCTCGACGAGTCGCTTCACGATCGCGAGGCCGAGACCCATGCCGCCGCTGTCACGGTCGCGCGCGTCCTCAACCCGGTAGAACCGCTCCCAGATGAGATCGAGGTGCTTGGCCGGGATCCCGGATCCCTGGTCCTGGACGGCCACGTCGAGGCCCTGCCCGCGACGGGACAGGCGGACCCGGATTTCGCTGCCGGGTGGCGAGTGCGTGACGGCGTTGCGAAGGAGGTTGCGAAGCACCTGACCGAGCCGCCTTCGGTCGGCGATTACCAGGTACGGCTCGGTCTCCTCGCTCTTCTTCGCGAAGTGTGCGGGCACGCCGTCGGCCTGCAGGTGGACCCTCACCTCGGCGGCCGTCGCCCCGGCGGTCATGGCCTCGATCGCGGTTTCGGCCTCGCTGAACAGGTCGACGGGCTGTAGGTCCAGGACGAGTGCGCCCGCGTCCGCGACGGCGATCTCCTGCAGGTCCTCCACGAGCCGCTCGAGAAGTCCGACCTCCTCGCGTAGCGACGCGAGGGTCGGCGCATCGGGCTCGCGGAGTCCGTCCTCCACCGCCTCGAGCGTACCCACGAGGTTGGTCAGTGGCGTCCGCAGTTCGTGGGCGGCGTCGCTCACCATCCGGCGCTTGAGGTCCTCGCTCTGCTCGAGCGTCTCGGCCATCTCGTTGAACGCGGCCTCCACGTCCCCGAGCTCGTCGCCCCGCGCCGTCAGGTCACCCTCCCGGATCTGTCGGGCGGCCGTCGCGAGGCGACCCGCGCGGCCCACGACGGGGCGGGCGAGGAACAGTGTCGCGAGAGCCGCGATGAGGCTGGCCAGCAGAACCCCGGTCAGGATCGTCTGGTTCGTACGCACCAGGAATTGATCCGCCTGGAACTCGTCGATCGTCTCGTTCCCGATGAACTCGTTGCCCCCGAGGTCGTCGACGGCGGAATCATCGCCGAGGCGCACGCTAATGCCGCGCTCGGAGATGTCGATGTCCGGGCTCGGAAGGATGAAGAGGCGCACCGGCTCCGACGGGGCGATGCCGTCGATGAACCGGAAGCCCGGTGGGATTGAGATGTCCTCCCCGCGCAGCCGCATCTCCATCTTGCGATCCTCACCGAGGTCGCGGTGGAAATGCAGGACCTCCCCGTCGAGCTCCAGGCTCGCGTCATCGATCGCGGGATCGGTCGTCGCCTCGAGACGTCCGGCGGCGTCGAGCAGAATCAGGCGTGGTCCCGGGAAGCCCGACTCCTCGGCGGCTTCTGCGAGCTGGAGGAGTCCGTCGAGCAAGTCGCCGGGTTCGGGGGCTGGGTCTGCCGCGAGCAGCACGCTCACGCTGTCACCGAGGCCCAGGTCCGTAACGTCGAAGCTGGCTGCGATGCGCATCTCGCGGTGCAACTGTACCCGTGTCTGTTGACCGAAGTACCAGCCGACGCCGACGACGGCAGCCACGACGAGCGGCCACACGACCAGGAAGAAGCGGACCCTCAGCGACCGGATCATCGGCGGGCGGCCTTGAGGCGATAGCCCGTGCCGAAGACCGTCTCGATGTGCTCCGGTCCCCCGGGCGAGACGGAGAGCTTCTTCCGGAGGTTCCGGATGTGGACATCGATCGTGCGGTCAAGCGCGATCTCGCCGCGGGTGGGGAGGCGGTCGAGGAGCTGGCTGCGCGAGAGCACGCGACCCGGCCGCTGCACCAGCGCCGCCAGGATCGCGAACTCGCTCGGGGTCAGGTCCACGCGGTGTCCGCCGATCTCGGCGTCGAGCGTTTCGAGGCTTACGACGATATCGCCGGCGCGCAGCACCTCGCCGGCACCCGGCGGCGCGCGGCGGAGCAGGGCGTGTACCCGGGCAACGAGCTCGCGCGGGCTGAACGGCTTCGTCACGTAGTCGTCGGCGCCGAGGTCGAGCCCCTCGATCTTCTGGTCCTCGAGGGTGCGCGCCGTGAGAAGGATGATCGGAGTGGCCGCCTTCCTTCGCACCGCCTCGCAGATCTCCAGGCCGCTCGCGCCGGGGAGCATCACGTCGAGGATCAGCAAGTCGAAGCCGCCGTCCGTCGCGAGCTCGAGGCCGCGCGCGCCGGACGTCGCCACGGTCGCCTTGTGCCCCGCATGACGCAGATACAAGGCGACCAGGTCGGCGGTCTTCCGGTCATCCTCCACGACCAGCACCTTCGCCGACTTCGGCTTGCCCGTAGGCGCCGTGTCGTTCATCGATCTCACGCTCGTGCTCGCTCCCATAGGCTACGCAACCTCACGGGTTTGTATGAAGATCTCATGAAGCCCGTCCTTAACCTCTCCTTAAGAACCGCGCCGTAGCATCGATTGCAACCTTGCCCGGCGCTGTGCGCGCCGCGCGGTCTTACCCGAGTCATTCGATGAGGAAGATAATGCGACGACTGTCACGACCGATGTGGATGGCCGCTTGGGCCGGTCTCGCCGCGACGCCCGTGGGCTCGAGCGCCCAGAGCGTGGATCTAGGAGCCCCGATCGCCACGCAGCAGGAGGCATTCGGCGCGATCGGCGGCGTGCGCGAGCTTTCGAACGGAAGCGTCCTGGTCGCCGATCCGCTGACAAACGCGCTCTTTCGGCTCGATGCGAACCTGGGGTCCAGCGAGACCCTGGGCTCGGAAGGACAGGGCCCGGGGGAGTACGAGCAACCCGACTCGGTATGGCCGATGGAGGGGGATCGGTCCTGGCTCGTCGATCTCGGGAACGCTCGCCTGAGTCTCGTGGAGGCGGACGGATCGATCGGTGATGGATCGCCCATCGTGGTTCCGACCGTCGGGGCCGGCCCGATGGCCATGCTACTGGCTATTCCCAGCGGCTCGGACGGAGCGGGGCGGGTCTACTTCAACGGGCGGCCGTTGGGCCCCGACGGGCCCCGGGACAGTGTCGAACTGTATCGCCTGGACCCCCGCGGGGGTGAGCCCGAGGCCGTCGCGATGCTGAAGGCCGAAGAGATCAAAACCGAGTCCGTCGGCGGGGGCATGCGGATGTCGCAGGTGCCGCTCAGTCCCGAGGACTTCTGGGGTGTCGCGCCGGACGGCGGCGTCTTCATCGCGCGCTCCGGCGACGCCTCGGTGGAATACATCGCCCCCGGCGGCCGCAGCACCCGCGGGTCGTCGCTCGCATTCGACAGGGTGCGGATCGGCCTTGCCGAGAAGCAGGAATGGGTCGAGGGGCGGGCACGCAACGGCGGCATCATGGTAGACATCGCGATGGGCGGTGATGGCGGACGACGCACCTCCATGAGCAGGGCGAGCGGGCAGCGCCGCGAGATCGAGTCGTACGATTGGCCCGACGAGATGCCGCCGTTCGCCGAAGGGCGCATCCTCGTCGACTCCGATGGGCATGCCTGGATTCGCCGGAGCATGAAGGCGGGCGAGCCGGTCACGTACGACCTGTTCGACACGACCGGGTCGCGGGTGCGAACGGTGCAGATCTCCCAGGATCGGCTCCTCGCGGGATTCGGGGATGGCACGGTGTACGTGTCCCGGTTCGACGAGTTCGACCAGCAGTATCTCGAGAAGTACGCGTTGCCGCGTTAGACCATCGAGCCGGGGTTCGTGGACCTTAACCCGGTCTTAAAACCCGGCCCGTACGATAGGTTGAACGCAGCGACGCTGGACTGACCATTCGATCTGGAGACGACTGGATATGAAGACGAAACGGGTTCTCAAGACAACCGCGGCCGCGTTCGCATCGGCCGCGCTCGGTTCGCTCGTCGGCTCGGCCGTCGGGCCGATCGCGCTCGAGGCGCAGGAGACACTCGGGCAGCCGATCGCCTCGCAGCCCGAGGCCTTCGGGTTGCTCAACACGGTGCGTGAGCTCTCCGACGGCTCGGTGCTCGTGGCCGATCCGCTCGGCGGCATGCTCGTCCATCTAGATGCGAGCCTGTCTTCGATGGAGAAGCTCGGCTCGGAAGGCGAGGGCCCCGGCGAGTACAGACAGCCCGACGCGGTCTGGCCGATCGGCGGCGATCGCTCGCTGCTCGTCGACCTGGGGAACGCGCGGCTCACGGTCGTGAACCCGGACGGGACGTTCGGTGAGGACTACCCGATCGTTCTTCCGAGCGACGGGGGAGCCGGCGGTCTCGGGATGATGATGGCCATCCCGCGTGGGACCGACTCGGATGGAAACGTCTACTTCCAGGGGAGCCCCTACGGACCCGAAGGCGTGAGGGACAGCATCGAAGTCTTCCGGGTGGACATGTCCGACGGTACGCCCGACGCGATCGCCACGATCCGGGCCCCCGAGGTGACGGCCACGACGTCCGGTGGCGGGAACAACCAGAGCGTGAGCGTCCAGCAGGTGCCGCTCGGACAGGCGGACTCGTGGGGCGTCGCATCTGACGGGAGCATGTACATCGCCCGGGTGGGCGACTACTCGGTCGAGTACATCCGAGCGGGTGGAGCGAGCCGACAGGGCGATCCGGTGGACTACCGGCCCGTCCGCATCGGAAACGATGAGCGCGAGGAATGGGACGCTGCACGCGCGCGGAACGGTGGAATCAACGTTTCCGTGAGTGTCGCGAACGGTCGCCGGCAGATGTCGATGAGTCGTGGTGGCGGCGGGGGCGGGTCCAGCGACCTCGCGAACCTGCCGTGGCCCGACGCGATGCCGCCGTTCACGAATGCGCGGGTTCGCATCGACCCGGATGGCAATGCGTGGGTCCGGCGCAGCATGCCGGCCGGGTCGCCCGCGACCTACGACGTGTTCAACACGCTCGGGCAACACGCGAAGTCGGTCGCCCTTCCGGAGAGCCGCGAACTCGTGGGCTTCGGTGAAGGGACGCTGTACGCGGCCCGCATCGATGAGTTCGATCAGCAGTTCCTCGAGAAGTACGACCTGCCATAGCGGGTACCGGGAGTTCGACGTAGCGCGCGCCGGCGGGGGTGACCTCGCCGGCGCTCGTTCATCCGGCTCCATCCAACCGCAGCCGCTGTTCCGTCGGTTGCTTCCGCGCTCCGTCCCGGGTCGGTAACGTGAGGCTCGACCGAACCGGGAAGGGGAGCGATGTCGCGAACCTATCGAACCGCGATGGCCACCCTGCGGCTCCTGATCCGCGCGTTCTTCAAGCGCGTCGAAGTCGAGGGTCTCGAGAACGTGCCCGCGGATCGGGGCGGGCTGCTTGTCGCCTGGCACCCGAACGGTCTCATCGACCCCTCGCTCATCATGGCCCAGCTTCCGGGGCGCGTGGTCTTCGGCGCCCGCCACGGATTGCTCGCCACGCCGATTCTCGGATCGATGATGAGGGCGCTTGGGACCGTTCCGATCTACCGCGCGACGGACGTGACCGGAGATGACGCGGCGCGACGCGAGGCCAATCGTACGAGTCTCGATGCCCTCGCGGAGAAGATCATCGAAGGATCGTTCTCGGCTCTGTTCCCGGAAGGAGTCAGTCACGACGCTCCGCACCTCATGAAGCTCAAGACGGGCGCCGCGCGCCTGTACTACCGGGCGCGGCAACTGGCCCTTGCACACGCTACCGACGGCCTCGCGCCGGTCATCATCCCGGTCGGACTGCACTACGACGAGAAGGAGGTGTTTCGATCGAAGGCACTCGTCGAATTCCATCCGCCGATCGACCTCGCGCCGGATCTCGATGTCTCGCCGGCCGCGGATGAGTCGGATGAGGACTTCTTCGCGCGGGCGCGTCGCCTGACGACGGAGATCCAACGGGCGCTCGAAGAGACCGTCCACCCGACCGAGACGTGGGAGCTCCACCAGCTCATGCACCGCGGCCGCAAGCTCGTGCGGGCCGAGCGGACCCATCGCGTGGGGTCTCACCCCGGTCGGGCACGTCTCGCCGAGCAGCGTCTCGGCTTCGCCCGCATCTGGACGGGTTACCGGGCGCTCCGCGACACCTGTCCGGAGGAAGTCGAGGCGGTTCTCGACGCGGTCCGCGAGTACGACGCGGACCTCGCGGCTCTCGGCCTCGAGGACCGCGAGCTGGACCGCGCTCCCCGCCTCACGTCGATGCTTCTCCTGCTGTGGATCGCCGGGCAGGTAGTGCTCGTCTACCTCCTGCTGCCGCCCCTCCTAATCCTCGGCTACATCGTCAATCTGCCCGCTGGCCTGCTGTGCGGGTGGATCGCGCGTCGGATGTCGGGCGCCCCAAAGGACGAGGCCTCGCTCAAGATCATCGTCGGGTCCATCCTCTTCCCGGTCACATGGACCGTCGTCGGCATCCTCACCGCCGCGGGTTCGATCCGGCTCGGCGGGATCTTCCAGCCCCTGTCCGGATTCCCGTTTCTCGCCGGACTCACCGCGGCGATTCTATCCGCGGCGGGAGGGATGATCGCCCTCCGCTACCGACGACTCACTCACGAGACGGTGCGCGCGATCCGCGTGCGTCGGACGACGAATCGTCGGGCCGAGGAGATCGAGCGCCTGCGGCAGGTCCGAAGCAGTCTTTGCGACTGGCTCATCGGGTTATCAACCGGGCTCGATCTGCCGGGCGAGGTCGCACCCGATGGCAAGGTCGTGTCCGGCTGACGGGCCCGAGGGGGATCCCGACCGCCGTTGAGTCAGGGTAGCTCGCGTCGCAAGAAGACGAACGTCGCGTCGCCGCCTCCGATCGGCACGGCCGTGACGGGGCGGGCCCGCACGAGCGCGGCCGCGACGTCCGGGACACCCGGGGAGCGATCGGCCAGCCACACCGTGAGCGGATCCGGTCCCTCCCAGTCGAGCCGGGCCACGAGACCGGAGTCTGGTACCGTCCAGATCGTGAATACCCGGTAGTCGGAGTCGAAGAGGGGGAACGCCGCCTGGTCCTCGGGCACGTCGACACCTCCCAGTCGTACGCCAGTCAGACCGGCCTCCGCGGGGACGGCGAGCTGCATGACAGGAGCTCCTCTGGTCGATGTGAGACGGACGATAGCGCGGGATTCGGTCGGGTCGGACGTCGACTCGAGGATCTCGATCGCGGGAGCGGCCAGGGGTTCCACGGGCGCCGCGGACACGTGGCGGCCGGAATGGGAAAGCCCGTGTAGAGCCAGCGGGCCGTTCCCGCCTCCGCGTCTAAGGCGTACAGGACGTTCGCCCACTGCGGCGTGTCCTCGGAGAACGCCGGCACGCGCGTGCCGACCCCCAGGAGGATCAGCGTGGTGGCCACGGATCCCGCGATGACCGGCCAGACTCTTCGGACGCCGCCGGCCAGGGGCATGATCGTCGTCAGGGCGATCCCGACACCCGCCGCCACGGGGGGCATGTTCCCGAGCCCGATGAAGTCCTTGAGAAACCACATGTGGGGAAGCCACACGAGCAGGGCCACCAGAGCCGTTATCGCGTACGCGGCGGACTCCAGATGGCCCCTTGGCGTGCGCGCCCGCCCGATGGCTACGAAAACCACCAGGCCGGCAAGCACGGCGAAAAGCGTGGGTACGACGAACAGGTAGCCGAGACCGGGTATGAACCACGAGAGGATGGCGCCGGCGAGGGCCCCCCAAAACGTCCCGCCGAGCCAGAATCCCGCGGGACGCGCACTCTTTCGGAAGAGCCACGTCATCAGACCGACGAGCACGGCCGCCCCGGCCCAGAACCCGAAGAACGTCGGCTCGGGTCGAGACACCCAGACGCCCGGCGCCAGGCTCAGCGATTTGCGGACGAGGTTGAACACGGCGCTCCCGAAGAAGGCGACGAGCACCGTCACGGGCCAGGCGACCAGACCCCATTTCAGCTGCCGGCCCGAAGCCGCCCCGCATCGCACCCACAGGGCCGCGATGAACACCGCCCCGAGGATCGAGATGAGGCCGAGCCCGAACGTCCACCCCTCGGGCCACGCGAGGTGGATAGGGCCGAGCGCGACGAAGCTGGTTCGCCGCGCCTCGATCGCCCGGGCAGGAAGGTCGTCGTTCAGGAGCCCTTCGACGATGCGAAGCGCCGAATCGCCCTGTTGCTGGACGCTGCCGCGGTCCAGGTGCTCCAGGTCGTCGAGGGGTGTGTGATAGTGTCGGACGTTGCTCGCGAATCCGAGCGTCACGCCGGGGACGCCGAGCCGATCGAACACGGCGATGTCGTTGGCGGCCGGGAGGAGACCCGCCGCGACGGCGAGGCCCGATCCGGGGGCACGTCGCCCGAACCCCGAGAGGTAGGGACGAAGCACCGCGCCATCCTCGCCGATCGTATAGGCCGGGATGGAGATCCCTCCCGATCCCCGGGCTTCCAGGTTCACGAACGCCCCGACATCCTCGGCCCACGCGTGCGATTCTACGAACGCGGTCGCACCGAGCAGACCCGCCTCTTCTCCGTCGGGGAAGAAGAGAACGACGTCACGCGTCCGCCGGTCGGCCTCGAGCAGGATGCGGCCGATCTCGAGGGCCGACGCCACACCGACCAGGGCATCCGCCGCCCCGGGAGTGGCCCCCTGGCTGTCGTAATGCGCGTTGATGACGACGGCTTGATCGTCCGCAGGATCCTGAACCGTTGCCGGGAGTCGCGCGAGGATGTTCTCGACCGTCCCGCAGTAGTGCCGATACTGCGAGCAGACGAACGTCGCATGGAGCTGAGGCGCGAGTCCGAGCGACCGGATCTCGGACATGATCTCGTCGCGCACGCGCGCGTTGGCGGGGCTCCCGATCGGATGTGGAGCCTCGTCTCCGATGAGCCGCTCGAGAATCGCGAGGGCCCGCTCTGCGCTGAACGCGTCGGGGGAGTCGTCGGCGGGGCGGGCCGCGGGTGGCGTCATGCTCCACGCGGTTGCCACGAGAGCCGTGAGCACGACGCCGGTGAGCAGCCGGCCGGCGCCAGATAGAGTGAACACTGTTAACTTATCGGTCGACACAGCGGCTCCAGGGGGTCGCGTGGCGGAATGCTCAGAACGAGCCGCGTGGGCTCGAGGAGGTCTCTCCGAAAGGACGAAGTCCGTCGAGCACGAGTTTCACCGACGCTTCGAAGACCGGTCGGAAAACTTCATCGTCGCCCTCGAACCGTCCCTGGCGGTGAAGGGAGATCAGTCCGTGCACATGCGCCCACAGGGTCACTCCGGCAAGGAGGGGGTCGATGTCTCGTCGAAGTGCTCCCGAGTCCATGCATTCGCGCAATCGATCGATGAGAAAGACGAGATTCGGCGACCGCTGGTTCATAGGAAGCCGTCCCTCATCCATCGCGATTCTCGCAAAGAACAGGAGTTCATAGTCGAGGGGGCGTTCGAGAGCGAACGCAAGAAAGCTCTCGAACAACTGGTGGAGGCGCCCGGCCGGATCAGAGCCCTCGAGGGCGCGATGCAGGTACTGGCCGAAGGCCTCGTTCGCCTGGTCGACAAGGGCAGACAGCAGGTCTCCCTTGTCGTCGAAGTGACGGTAGATCGCGGGGGCGGTGACCCCGACACGGTCGGCCAGGGCGCGCATGCGGAGCGACTCCACACCGCCATCGCGGCAGAGCTCGCGGGCGGCGGCGAGGATCTCATCGTGACGAGTGACCGGTCGAGCGGCTCGGGCTGAAGGCATGTAAACAATGTTCACGCAAGGTCGCCCTCAGTCAATCAGCTCCCTTCGAGTCGGATCCCGATGATTCCGTGTGGGGGAGACTCCTCGAGGTCGAGGATGATCCTCCGCGTGCCCGGCTGGAGCATGATCGCGACGGTGAACTCGGCCAGTGGGGAGAGCCCCACCCCATCCGCCGTGTCGACGACGTCCTTCAGGGTAATGAGCATCTCGCGGTGACCGTCCATCGTGAACTCGTCGCGCAGTTCGCGGGCGAAGCTGTCGCGCACGAGGGCGTCGAACGCGTCGTTCGTTCCGGCCCGAAGCGCTTCCATGAACGCCGTCGCGGCCCGGGCGCGTGGGGAGTCGGGGATGCCGCCTCCCGGCCCGCCGCCGGGGGCCGGTCCTTCGTCGTCGTCGACGACGCGTTGCGGACCGAAGTCGACTCGCTCGCCCGTCATGGCTTCGACGGCGTCGAGGGCGATCTCGAGCACGTCGGACCCGTTGTTCGTGTTCACGACCACGAAGTCGTCCCCAGCGTCCACCTCGACGACGCCCGTCTGAAATCCGAAGTCGTCGCCTCCGGCGTAGACGGCCGGGCCGTCCCCGTAGGCCGCGGTGAGGGCGACGGGGCCAAGCACCCTTCCGGTCCGAAGTGCCCGGATCCACTCGCTCAGGTCCTCCGCCGAAGCGACCATGCCCCCCGCGCCCTGGAGGGCCCATGTGACGACAGGCCAGGTGTGGGGTGCGTTGTCGCCCTCCCGCGCACCGCCGCGGCCGCGTGCTGCTCGGGCATCGCTCCACCGGTCATCCCCGTGGAACCCGATCGCGTCGAGACCCAGCGGGTCGAGCAACTCGGTGCGCACGTACTCGGGGAACGTCATGCCGGAGACGTTCTCGACGATGGCAGCGAGCAACGAGTAGCCCGAGTTCGAATATGCGCGCTCGGTTCCGGGCTCGAATCGCAGCTCCTGCGCGTAGATCCGGCGGAGCGCCTCGTCGCGGTTCATGGCCTGATGATCCCCGGTGTCATCGTGGTACTCGTGGAATCCGGCCCGCATGTCGAGGACCTGCTGGATCGTGATGTCGCGCTTGTCCGCCGGGAGACCCTCGAGATGCCGGGAGATCGTATCAGACGTGTCGAGGCGGCCATCCTCCTCGAGCTTAAGGATGGAGACCCGCGTGAACTGCTTCGTCACGGAGCCGATCGCGTAGACCGTCTCGACGGTCGTCGCCGTGCCGGCCGCCTCATCGGAGAGCCCGAAGGCCTCGTGGAACAGAACAGCGCCGTCGCGCACCGCCAGGACCTGCCCCGCGAATCCGCGCTGGGTGGCCGCCCCGGCGATCTCGGCTACTGCCCGGCGTGCGTCGCCGTGGGTCGGGACCTGTCCCGTCAGGGGTTCGTGGGCGGCCCCCACTCCGGAGGCCGCCGCGAGGATCGTGGCGAACATGGCGGACCGCACGGGCGTGTGAGCGGAGTCTGCACGGAGGTTCATTCTGCTCTCCAGCTGGTGAAGGCCTGATTCACTGTACAACCTCGAGCGGTGCCGTGAAGAGGATGTGAATGTCTCAGGGCGGGGGTATGATCAGCCATGACCTCTACGCGACTCCTCGTCTCACCGCATTCGGCCACCCGGCGCTCGGCCGCGCTCGCCTGGCTTTCGGGTCTGCGCGCGACGGAGGTGCTCGTGGTCGGCGAGACGCTCGCCGCGGGACACGATCTGCTTCTCGAGGGGCGGGGCGAACCGGGGGCTTCCGCAGGGTGGCGCCGCGTCACCCTCGATCTGCTCGCCTCGGAGCTCGCGCTGGCGAGTCTGGCGGGGCGGATCCCCGCTGGCGGTATCGCACGGGACGCGATCGTGGCCCGCACTGTTCTCGACCTCGGACCGGACCGCCTGGGACGGTTGGGCCCGGTGTCGGACACCCCCGGGTTCGTGCGCGCCGTGGGCCGGGCCCTCGAGGAGCTCCGCCTGGCAGGAATTGAAGGGGTCGGCCTCACCGGGCTCGACGACGGGCTGGCCGCACTGGCTGCCGGTGTCGAGCGCGAGTGGGAATCGGCGGGGCTGGCCGATCGTGCCACGACGCTTCGTGCCGCGACCAGTGCGGTGCGAGACCCGACCTTCGAGCATTACCTCCTCGGTCATGCCGTTCTCTTCCACGACCTCGGTCTCCGGTCGCGGCTCGAAGCGGAGTTCGCGCGGGCTCTCGCGGCGCGCGCCTCCGGTTCGCTCGTGACGGTTCCCGGGGCCGACCTCGCGACCCGGGCCGCCTTCGCCGAGGCGGCGCCGTTCGAGTGGGATGAAGAACCGGCGGGCGAAGACCGGGCTCTGCGGCGCCTGCAGGCCCACCTGTTCGCTCCACCCCCCGAGCAGAGCGAAAGCGATGAGTCGCTCACGGTGTTTTCCGCGCCGGGCGAGAGCCGCGAGTGCGTCGAGATCGCGCGACGCCTTCTCGAGCTGGCGGCGGACGGGAAAGGGTTCGACCGTGCGGCGATTCTGTTGCGGCAGCCGGGGGACTACCGGCCTTACCTGGAAGAAGCCCTGGACCGCGCGAACATCCCCGCCTGGTACGCACGCGGGGCCCGGCGGCCGGACACGGCGGGACGGGCGTTCCTCGCACTGCTGCGTTGTCGCGAGGAGAACTACTCCGCCCTTCGCTTCGCCGAGTACCTCTCCATCGGCGAGGTTCCGCAGCCCGGGGACGACCGGGCCGAGGGGACCGTCCGTCGTCCACGACGCTGGGAGCAACTACTCGTCGAGTCCTCGGTCGTCGGGGGGCTGAACCGGTGGGAGCGCCGGCTCGACAGCCTGCGCGAGGAGTTCGAGATCAAGCGGGACGGCCTCGTGGTCGAGGACCCGGACGACCCTCGCATCGGCCGGCTCGACGGATCTCTCGTAGACCTCGAGCGGCTGCGGGAGTACGCGCTGCCGTTGCTGAGCGAACTCGCCGCGCTGCCCGAGGCGTGCACGTGGTTGGAGTGGATCGACGCACTCGACGCGCTCGCCGCGCGATCGGTCGCGCATCCCGAGCGGATACAGGCGACGCTCGCCGCGCTCGCCCCGATGGGTCCGGTCGGGCCCACGACACTGGGTGAGGTGGTGCGAACCCTCGGGCCCCGGCTTCTCGAGGTAACACGGCGCTCGGACGGGAGCAGGTACGGAAAGGTGTTCGTCGCACCGATCGACAGCGCGCGGGGCCTCTCTTTCGACGTGGTGTTCGTCCCGGGGATGGCCGAGCGCGTCTTTCCGCCGAAGATCTCGGAGGATCCGATCCTCCTCGACCACATCCGCGGGAAGCTCAACGCCGCCGCCGAGACGCCGGGACTGCGGACGAACGTCGACCGGGTCGCCGACGAGCGACTCGCCCTCTCGATCGCCGTCGGTGCGGCGCGCGAGCAGGTGGTCCTCTCCTATCCCCGGATCGAAGCCGGAAAGTCGCGCCCCCGCGTCCCCTCGTTCTACATGCTCGAGGCGGTGCGGGCGGGCGAGGGTACGCTTCCGAGGTTCGAGGCCCTCGCCAAGCGCGCCGAGGACGTGTCCGACGCGCGAATCGGCTGGCCGGCTCCTCGCGACGCCGCCCGGGCCATCGACGAGGCCGAGTACGATCTCGCGGTTCTGGCTCACCTCGGAATACGGGGCGAGTCGGCGGTGAAGGCGGCGGGCCACCTGCTCCACACGAACCCGCACCTGGCGCGGGCGCTGCGGTTCCGCGCGTACCGCTGGGAGGTGCAGGGCTGGACCTGGGCGGACGGGTTGCTCCAGCTCTCGGATGGGGCGGCGGCGGCTCTGGCCGAGCATGCTCCGGACGCGCGCCCGTACTCCGCGACCGCGCTTCAGAACTTCGCTGCCTGCCCGTATCGCTTCTACCTGTACACGATTCTGGGGCTCTCGCCTCGAGACGAGCCCGTGGGGATCGAGAGTCTCGATCCGCTGCAGAGGGGCTCGCTCGTCCACCAGGCGCAGTTCGAGCTGCTCACCCGACTCCAGCGCGAGACCGGACCGCAGGGGGAGGCGTTGCTCCCTGTCACTCCCGAGAACCTGGAGGCCGTGCGCTCCGTCCTCGACGAGGTGCTCGACAAGGTGGCGGCGGACTTCGAGGACCGGCTCGTGCCGGCGATCGGCCGCGTGTGGACCGACGGCGTAGAGTCGATCCGCCAGGACCTCCGCGAGTGGCTCTATCGAGTGAGCATCGATCCCGGCCCGTTCGAGCCCTACCGATTCGAGTTGTCGTTCGGTCTGCCGAGGGACCGCGACCGGGACGAGCACTCCGTCCCGGACCCCGTGGACCTTCCGGTCGGGTTGAAGCTCCGGGGAGCGATCGATCTCGTCGAGCGGACGCCCGGCGGCGTGCTTCGCGTCACGGACCACAAGACGGGTCGGTATCGGCCGCGTCGGGACGCGATCATCCAGGGCGGCGAGCTCTTGCAGCCCGTGCTCTACGGTCTGGCCGCGCAGCAGATCTTCCCGGGCCAGCCCGTACAGTCAGGCCGTCTCTACTACTGCACGTCCGACGGGGAGTTTCGCCCCCACGAGGTCCCGATCAACGAGGAGACGACGAGGGCGGCGCAGGTGCTCGCGGACGTGCTCCGAAGCGCGTACGCGGCAGGGAGCTTCGCGGCGCTACCCCGGGAGCGCGCGTGCGACTGGTGCGACTATCGCACGGTCTGTGGTCCCGATGAGGAGCGACGGATCAAGCGGAAGCCCGCCGCCGTCGAGCTCAAACGACTGAGGGACTACCAGTGATCCGGCTACCGACCGAGCGCGGCTCCGGGGTCGAACCACGGCCGGGCCGGTGTGCTGCCGCTCATGACGAGCACGGCATCGAAGTTGAACACCAGGTCGAACAGCTCCTGGGTCGCCTCGACCTCGCGGTTGTGGATCGCCGCTCGCAGCGGCCGGAAGTCGAACAGCGTCCACGCCTCGGGGAAGACGAGGGCCTGCGTCGGCAGGACCACCGAGAGCATCCCGGCCGGGGACGTCTCGTAGGTCATCGCGACGGGGTTGAACGACGAGGTCCGCGTGTCGGGTCCGCCGACGACGAGCAGGTGGAACGAGCCGCTTCCGTCGGCCTCCGCGAGCTGCGCGACCATCGCCCCGACATCGTATTGCCTGGTCTGGTTGAGCCCGCGGTACGTGTGGTTCGCGCCGAGCTTGATGAGCGCCCGCGGCTCGAACTCGCCGGCTGCACGGGCCGCATCCAGGTGTCGGGCCATCGACTTCTTGATCCAGGTCGCACGGGCGTGGTTCGATTCCCAGTTCTGACCGGACATGAACATCCGGTTGATCCGGGCCGTCTCCTGCATCGTCTCGATGATGCGGTCGGCCCGGGAACCGGGATCCGGATCGAGGGCTTCTCGCAGTCGGACGAACGGCTCGTCGGGCGCGGACCAGAGCAGCAGAGCGCCCGGATTGCCGGTCTCGACGAGCTGTCGGAGCCCGGCGTCTCCCATCTCCCGTGTCTCCAGGACGACCTGCCTCGCTTCGTCGGTCGTCGCGGCGGCCTCGAGAGCCGGGAAGAGATAGCGGTCGCCGAGGATGTCGTAGTCGATGCCCCAGATGACGTCGTTCACGTCCGGCAGCTCGCGAACGGCGTCCACGAGCAGGCGCGATTCGGATTCGAGGATGAAGAACGGGAAGCCCGGAGAACGTGCCTCCTGAAAGTCGGCGAGCGCCCGGGGCCCGATGCGGGCCAGCGAATCGAGCAGGACCCCCGCGTCCGGTCCGACCTCTACCGCGAGGTGGCGATACCCGGCGGGGACGAGGCTGCGGAACCAGGCCGCGGTGAAGAGGGGGATTTCCGCGATCCCGTGTTCCTCGCCGACAAGCACGAACTGAGACTCGCGGCCTGCCCGCGTGAGCAGGTCTCCACCGGTCCCCGCGAGACGGCTGTTCGTGATCACAACCGGGTGACGGTTGGCCTCGAGGATCTCGACGAGGCGGGCGTCGGGTTCCTGGCCGGCGAGCACGTCCCGTCCCGCGAGGAACAGCAACGCCAGGACGAGCGCCGTGGCGGCATCGCGAAGCCGGAATCGAAGTGGGAGCGCCATGGGGCGGACACTACGTCTCCTTCGGGGTCCCCGATAGCGTCGGAGGGCCCGTTCAGAGAGACTCGCGGGATCACGCGTGGTGGCGCGCGCGATCCGCGGGTTCCGGGGCGGAGGAGGACGGCGTGACGCTGCCTGGATCCGAGCGGCTGGCGGACCGGGACGATCGCCGCGCGATCGCCGAGAGCCTCGACGAGACGCTGTTCGTGGAGGCCGCCGCCGGCACGGGCAAGACGACCGAGCTGGTGCGCCGGATCGTCGCCGTGATCCGGCAGGGGCGCGGGACCCTGGAGGACATCGTCGCGGTCACCTTCACCGAGAAGGCGGCCGGCGAGATGAAGCTTCGCCTGCGCGCCGAGATCGAGAGCGCCCGACGGGAGGCGGAGCCCGGCGGCGAGGAGGCGACGAACCTCGAGCGGGCGCTCGAGCAACTGGAGCTGGCCCACATCGGGACGATCCACGGGTTCTGCACGGACCTGCTCAAGGAGCGCCCGATCGAGGCCGGAGTCGACCCGGCCTTTCAGGTCGCGGCGGACGACGAGGCCGGACGGCTGCTGGACGCGGCGTTCGAATCGTGGTTCCAGGCCGTACTGGACGATCCTCCCGAGGGCATTCGGCGCGCCCTGCGACGCGACTACGGGCGGAAGTCGGGTGGCCCGCGCGCGAAGCTGCGCGAGGCGGCCTGGCAGCTCGCGGAGCACCGCGACTTCGACGCGTCGTGGAAGCGCCCGTCCTTCGATCGAGAGGGCGCGCTCGACCGCATCATCGAGCAGATCCGGGGTCTCGGCGATCTGGCTCCCCGGGCCGCGAACCCGGACGACTGGTTTACGCGGGGGCTCGACGTCCTGCGGTTGTGGGCCCGCGAGCTACGGCTGCGCGAGGACGTGCACGGCCGCGACTACGACTACGTGGAGACCCGGCTCCGGTCTCTCCTGCGCTCGTACGCCACGCGCCGCAGCTGGAACTGGACGGGCCGTCGGGGGAGCGACTTCGGCCAGGGGCTCGACAAGGGGGAGTTGATCGCGCGCCGCGACGCGCTACACGCCGAAATCGTCGAGACGCTCGACACCGTCGACGCCGATCTGGCGGCACTTCTTCGCGACGAGCTGCGGCCGGTGATCGACGGTTATGAGGAGCTGAAACGACGGGAAGGCCGGCTCGATTTCGTCGATCTCCTGATCCGCACGCGCGACCTGCTGCGAGACGACGACTCGATTCGGGCCCACTACCAGCGCCGCTTCACCCGGGTGTTCATCGACGAGTTCCAGGACACCGACCCGCTTCAGGTCGAGATCGCGATGCTGCTGTGCGCGGACGATCCTGCGGAGGCCGACTTCCACCGGATCAGTCCGGTGCCCGGGAAGCTGTTTCTGGTAGGCGACCCGAAGCAGTCGATCTACCGGTTCCGCCGCGCCGACGTCGCGATGTACGAGCGCACCCGGAACCGGCTCGCGCAGGCCGGGGCCCGGGTCGTGAACCTCACGACGAGCTTCCGCAGCCAGCCGCGGATCCAGCACGCCGTCAACGCCGCCTTCGTGCGTCGAATGACGGGGAGCGAGGACGGCAGTCAGGCGGAGTACGTTCCGCTCGATCCGTTCAGGGATGACCTGTCGGATCAACCCGCCGTCATCGCGCTGCCCGTGCCCGAGCCCTACGGGCGGTACGGCTCCGTCTATAAGGGCGCGGTCGAAGGGTCCCTGCCGGACGCGGTCGGGGCGTTCGTCGACTGGCTGGTGAACGAGTCCGGCTGGAAGGTCACAGAGCGGGAGCGGCCCGACGAACTCGTCGACGTGCAGGCCCGGCATGTCTGCCTGCTGTTCCGCAGGCTGCGGAACTGGAACAACGACGTGACCCGTCCCTACGTCCGCGAGCTCGAAGCGAGGGCCATCCCGCACGTGCTGGTCGGAGGACGCTCCTACTTCGACCGCGAGGAAGTTCTCGCGGTCCGAAACGCGCTTACGGCGATCGAGTGGCCGGATGACCGGCTCGCCGTCTACGGGGCGCTTCGGGGGCCCCTGTTCTCGCTCGGCGACGGGACGCTTCTTCACTTCAGCCACTTCATGGCGCGCGAGGGGGCGAAGAACGCGCGGCTCAATCCCCTCCGTCCTTACGGGAAGTACGACGACCTCGAGTCGATGATCGAGGCCGGGGCCCCCGCGGAACTGGTCGCCGTGTCGGAGGCGCTGTCCATCCTGGGCGAGCTCCACTACGCGCGGAACCGGCGGTCGATTCCCGAGACGATCCAGCGGCTGCTGGCGGCGGTCCGGGCGCATGCGGGGATCGCGATCTGGCCGACGGGCGAGCAGGCGCTCGCGAACGTCCTCCGGGTGGTCGATCGCGCGCGCGCCTACGAGCGCGTCGGCGCGTCGTCGTTCCGCGCGTTTCTCGATCGGATGGAGGAGGAGGCCGAGCGAGGACAGGCCGAGGAGGCGCCCATCGTGGAAGAAGGGACGGAGGGCGTCCGGATGATGACCGTTCACAAGGCCAAGGGGCTCGAGTTTCCCGTCGTGATCCTGGCGGACATGACGTGCAACGCGACGTTCGACACGCCGACGCGATACGTGGATCCCGAAGCCGGGCTCTGGGCCCAGTCGCTGGCCGGCTGCGCCCCGCTGGACCTGCTCGAGAACATCGAGGCCGAGCGAATCCGGGAGATGGCGGAGGCGGATCGGCTGACGTACGTCGCCGCTACCCGTGCCCGCGATCTGCTGATCGTGCCCGCGCTCGGAGACGGTCGGGACGGGAAGGGCGGTTTCCCGGAGCCCGGCGGCACCGGAGACGATGCCGAGTGGTGGCTCGACTCGCTTCGGCCCGGGCTCTACCCGCCTCGGGGCGAGCGACGGGCGCCGTCCGCCGACCCGAGCGCCCAGGATCTGGGGGCCCCGCCGTTCGGCCCCGAATCGGTCATCGGTCGGCGGGACCGGGACGGCGTCGAGCTCGGAGCTCCTCCCGGCTCGGTCATGCCGGGGCTGCATGTCGCGGCGGGGGGGAACCAGGTGGTCTGGTGGGACCCGACCGCCCTGGGACTCGACGTGGACGCGCCGACGGGGGAGCGGCAGAAGCGGCTCCTCGACGTCGACGATCAGGTGCAGCCCACGTTCAGCGTCGAGGAAGGGATCGCCGCTCACGACCGTTGGCAGGAGGGACGGGCGGAGCGGCTCGCGACGGGGTCCGTCCCCGGCGTACGCGTGACCACCGCGAAGACGGTCGCGAAGGCCGCGCTGGAAGCGGGCGAGGCTCTCCCCGCCGGCGCCGCGGTCGACTGGGTCGAGGTACCGCGTCCGGCGGACGAGGAGCGACCACGGGGCAAGGGCGACGGAGAAGTGGGGATGCGGTTCGGAAATCTAGTGCACGAGACGCTTTCCACCATCTCGTTCGCTGCGGGAGAGGACGACGTGCGAGCCGCGGTCGGCGCGCGCGCCGCGCGTTCGGGGGCGACGGCGATCGAGCGCGAATCGGCGATCCGTCTCGTACGACGCGCCCTCGAGCACGAAGTGATCCGGCCGGCGCTGGGGGAGGGTGCCGATGTGCGCCGGGAGATTCCTCTGTTCGAGACCGCTTCAGACGGAACGATCCGGGAGGGCGTCGCCGATCTCGCGATCCGTACCCTGAAGCCGGACGGTTCAGGCGAATGGGTCATCATCGACTACAAGACCGACTTCGATCCCGCCCCCTGGCGGGCCGAGTACGAGCACCAGGTCGCGGTGTACGCCGGGATACTGGAGGCCGCGACCGGCGAGCCCGTCCGTGGGGTCGTGCTGCTGCTCTAGTGCGCCCTCCAGTGGTGGACGGCCCGGGCGACCCGGCGCATCTTCGAACCCAATGTCCGAGATTCCCGGTGCCCTGACTTCCGCCCTCGCGGGCGAGTACGACCTCGAGCGCGAGCTCGGGGAGGGAGGCATGGCGACCGTATACCTGGCCACGGACGCGAAGCATCATCGTCAGGTGGCAGTGAAGGTCCTCAAGCCGGAGATCGCGTCCACCGTCGGCGGCGAAAGGTTTCTCCAGGAGATCCGGACGACCGCGAGCCTCCGACACCCGCATATCGTGCCGCTCTTCGATTCCGGCGAGTCGGACGGCTTCCTCTTCTACGTGATGCCCTTCATCGAGGGCGAGTCCCTTCAGGAACGACTCGAACGGGACGTCCAGCTTCCCATCGATGAGTCGCTCCGCCTGACCCAGGAGGTCGCCGGAGCGCTGGCGTACGCGCACGAACGCGGAGTGATCCACCGCGACATCAAGCCGGGCAACATCATGCTCGAGGCCGGTCACGCCGTCGTGACCGACTTCGGGATCGCGAGCGCCGTTTCGGTTGCCGGAGGCCAGCGTCTGACGCAGACCGGGATGATCGTCGGGACGCCCGCCTACATGAGCCCCGAACAGGCCTCCGGACAGGGTGAGCTAGACGCCCGGTCGGACCTCTACAGCCTCGCGTGCGTGACGTACGAGATGCTCGCGGGTCAGCCGCCGTTCACGGCTCCGACCGCCGCCGTCGTTCTCGCCCGGCACATGTTCGATCCCGTGCCGCCCCTGACGACCGCGCGTCCCGGTCTCCCGGCGCACATCGCGGGTGCAGTCGAGAAGGCGATGGCGAAGACCCCGGTCGATCGTTTCGCGGATGCCCGGACCTGGGTGACGGCGTTGAGCGAGCGGACCGAGGGGACGACGGCCAGTTCGTCGGAGCCCGCCGTGTCCGCGGCTGGAGCGGAGAGCCCGAACCCGATCGCCGCCGCGCCCGCGCCCCGGCAGTCGCCGCCGTCGTCCGCTTCCGCGGGCTCGCTCGATTCGATCGCGGTCGTCCCGCTCGCGAACCTCTCCGGTGATCCGTCGCAGGAGTTCTTCGTCGCCGGGATGCACGACGCGATCATTTCCGAGCTCGCGAAGATCGGGGCGCTGACGGTCATCTCGCGCAGGTCCATGATGCAGTTCAAGGACTCGACGGACGCGATCCCCGAGATCGCGGAGAAGCTGGGCGTGGAGGCCGTGATCGAAGGGTCCGTGCTTCAGGCCGGCGACCGGGTAAGGATCTCGCTCCAGCTCATGCAGGCCGATCCGGAGAAGCACCTCTGGACGGACACCTACGAGCGGGACGTCACGGACGTCCTCGCCCTGCATGGTGACGTGGCACGCGCGGTGGCGGATGCCGTCACCGCGAAGCTCACCACCGACGAGATCGAACGCCTCTCTGGCACGGAGATCGTCGATCCGGAGGCATACGAGCTATACCTGCGGGGGCGGCACCTCAGCGCGATCATGGAGGTGCAGTCCGCGCGGCGGATCGAGTTCTTTGAGAAGGCCATCGAACGCGCGCCGGATTTCGCGGCGGCGCACGCCAGTCTCGCCCGGACCCTCCTGTGGCGGACGATACTCGGAATGGCGGCAGCGGGTCCGGCCGTGGCTCGGGCGAGGGCCGCGGTCGCACGGGCACTGGAACTCGACCCGGATTCGGGCGAGGCGCTGGCCGCGGCCGGATATCTGAAGACGATGGCGGACTGGGATCCGCGACAGGGCATCCGCGATCTCCGGCGCGCGGTGGAACTGGAGCCGAACAACGTCGAGGCCCTGCACGACCTGGCATGGTGCCTCTCCGTCTCGGCCCAGTTCGACGAGGCGATCGATACGTGGAAGCGGGGCCAGCGCGTCGATCCGTTCGCGCCCCTCATGACGAATCTGCACGGGTGGACGCTGTATCTCGCGCGCCGCTGGCAGGACTCCGTGGACGTGCTGGCGGCCGGCGTCGAGGCACACCCCGATTTCCCGCACATGTGGCTGTGGCTGGGTGCGGCGCTCGAGCGGGCCGGGTATCCGGACCGGGCGCGGGAGGCGCTCCGACGCGCGGAGTACCTGGATCCCGGCGACAGCAACCTCGATCTATTCGCCGTCTGCTCGATTATCTACCGGCGACTCGGCGACGACGAGGACGTCGCCCGCGCGAACGCGGCGATCCGCCGGCACGCGGACCGCCCGGACATCGCCTGGTTTGAGTCGACAGCGCGCTGGACGAGCGGAGATCTCGACGGCGCGTGCCGTCAGTTGAAGCGGTGCGAGGACGACCAGTTTCCCATGGCTGTGTTGCTCCCGGTGCACCCGGGCTTCGAACCGATCATGGGGCACCCCGGGATCCGCGAAATCGCGACCAGAATCGGCGAGCGCCTGGGCCTCGATCCGCCCGTGCCGATTCTCCGGTACGCCACGCCGGCCGAGGTAGTGGACGCGACGCCGGCGGCATCGATCGCCGTCCTGCCCTTCGTCAGCATGAGTCCCGATCCCGAGGACGAATACCTCGCGGACGGGATCTCCGAGGACATCATGAACGCCCTCGCGCGGGTTCCGGACCTCAAGGTTGCGGCGCGAACATCGGCGTTCTCGTTCCGCGGGACCGATGAGGGCCTCCGTGTCGTCGGTGAGCGACTGGGGGTGGCGACGGTGCTCGAAGGCAGCGTCCGACGTGCCGGGAAGCGCCTGCGGATCACGGCGCAGCTCGTGGGGGTCGAGGATGGGTACCAGCTCTGGTCTGAGCGATACGACCGTGAGCTCGAAGACGTGTTCGCGGTGCAGGACGAGATCGCCGAGAACATCGCCTCGCGACTCGAGGTCACGCTCGGCATTGACCGGAAGGGTGAGCCGTCGAAGGTGACGGGCGCGTCGAAGAGCATCGGGACGGCGAGTGTCCCGGCCTACGAGGCCTACATGAAGGGCCGGTATCTCTGGTATCAGCGGACGCCGATGTCGATGGCTGCGGCGACCGACTGCTTCGAGGAGGCGATCGCCCTCGATCCCGATTTCGCGGCCGCGTATTGCGGCCTCGCGGACTGTTATTCCGTACGCCGGGCAGGCGGGTACGTCAGTCACCACGAGACCGCGGAGCGCGCCGGGTTCGCTGCGCGGAAGGCACTTGCGCTGGCTCCGGATACGGCCGATGCGCAGGTCACTGCGGCGTATTACGAATCGTATTACGGGGACGACTGGCCGGCGGCGGAGGCGCACTGGCTCCAGGCGATCGAGTACGACCCGGTGCTACCCGTCGCGCACGTCCAGTACTCGCTCTTCCTTTCATGTCACCGCCGGCGCGACGAGGCGCATCGACATTCGGCGAAGGCGCGCGAGCTCGATCCGCTCTCGCCGTTCGTCGCGATGCTCGAGGGAATGGGTCGCTACACGATGGGGGACTACGAGGACGCCGTGTCGTCCGCCGATGCCGCCACCGTGCTCCAGGTCGACTTCCCGCTCGCCTTGATCTTCGGCGGCCTTTCGCTCGCCAGGCTCGGCAGGCACGCGGAGGGGATCGCGCGGCTGGAGAAGGGCGTGGAGATGACCCGGCGCATCCCGATCTTCGTGGGTATGCTCGGCTACGCTCGGAGCCTGGCGGGTGACCCGGATGGCGCGCGCTCTCTCCTGGCGGAAATCGAAGATCGTGGTCGGATGGAGTACGTGTCGCCGATCGCCGCGGTGCTCCTCGAGATGGGCCTCGGCGACCTCGATGCCCTCGAGGCCGCGCTTCGTGTCGCGCTGGACGACCGCATGCCGCCGATCACGATGTCTCTTCTTCCGCCGGACCACGTCGCAGAACTCGGCCGCAGTCCGAGATTCGCGGAGTTGTTCAGGGAGTTGAGGCTTCCGGCGTACGTGGACGGGGGCGAATGACCACGCACGATCACGCCGGCCATGGCCCCACACATGCCCTTCACGGGCACGCGCAGGGCTCCGGGCCGACCGTCCGGAAACGGCTATGGCTCGTCCTCATCCTCGTCGTCGCCTACATGGGGGCGGAGGTCGTCGGCGGGATCATCAGCGGGTCGCTCGCGCTGCTCGCCGACGCCGGCCACATGCTCTCCGATGCGGGCTCACTCGGGCTCGCCCTGTTCGCCACCTGGTTCGCGAGTCGGCCGGCTCCGCCCGAGCGGACCTACGGGTACCACCGGGCGGAGATCCTCACCGCGCTCGCGCACGGCGGGACGCTCATCGCCGTCGCGATCTTCGTCTTCGTCGAGGCCTGGCAGCGGTTCCGTTCGCCGCCCGAAGTGGAGGGCGGGCTCCTGATGGTGATCGCGATCGGCGGCCTGATCGTGAACGTGATGGGTCTCTGGATCCTGCACGGTGGACGGGACGAGAACCTGAACGTGAAGGGCGCGTGGCTCCACGTCCTGACCGACGCGCTCGGGAGCCTGCAGGCGATCGTCGCGGGTGGCCTGATCCTGCTCTTCGGCTGGCACCTGGCCGACCCGATCGCTTCGGTCGTGATCGGAGTGCTCGTTCTGTACTCCGCCTGGAGCCTGACCCGGGCGTCCGTGGCGGTCCTCATGGAGGGCGTCCCCAGCCACCTCGACGTGGACGATGTGCGCGAGGCGATCGTCGGAGTCGAGGGGGTCGGCGGCGTCCACGACCTCCACATCTGGACGATCACCTCGGGGTTCGTCGCGCTGTCGGCGCATGTCGTGGAGGCCGCCGGGGAGCGCGTCGATCGTAACCGGCTGCTCGGCCGGGTGCGCCGCTCGCTCGCCGAGGAGTTCGGGATCGAGCATACGACGATCCAGGTTGAGCCCCCTGACTTCGACGGCTGCGACGGGCCCTGCTAGGGGGATCTCCCGTGGTCGAGCCTCAACTGAACATCCCGCGGAGCGCTGCGTCCCGTTCGTCGGGCGGAAGGGCGCCCAGTGCCGCGAATTCCGCCGTGTCTGGCCCCGCGAGGTAGGTCCGTTTCGGCGCCTCCGACGTGAGCGCGTCCGCGACGGCGGCCTTCACGTCGTCGTGGTTCGCGGCCCCTCCCTCGAGGGCCTCGACGAGGGGAACCGACTTCGCATGCAGATCCTCGTATAGCGGTGCGATGTCAGGAGAGAGGTGCTCACGTTGTGCAGTCCAGGCGGCGATAGCCTGCTCACGGATATCCGTCGCAGTGACCCCCGGCTGAACGACGCTCACCCCGATCCCCCAGGGCTCGAGCTCCAGGCGGAGCGTGGCGCTCATGTGATCCAGCGCCGCCTTGGTCGCGTTGTAGGCCCCGCAAATCGGGAACGGGATGAACGCGTTGATCGAGCTGATGTTCACGATCCGCCCTCCCGCCTCACGTAGCAGCGGAAGCAGACGGTTCGTGAGCGCGAACGGCGCCATGACGTTGATCTCGAAGACCCGGCGGAACTCGTCGAGCGTCGTCTCTTCCAGCGGTTTGAATCCGGCCACGCCCGCGTTGTTCACGAGTCCCCACAACCCGCGCCCCTCGGTGGCGGATTCGAGCGCGAGAGCCGCTGCCTCGATGTCGTCGGCCTTCGTGACGTCGAGCAGAACGGGTCGGACGGCGCCCTCGGACGCCTGTCTCATGTCGTCCGCGTCGGCCTCGTTCCGGACCCCGCCCCACACCTCGAACCCGCGGTTCGCGAGGTCGTGAACGAAGCTTCGCCCGAGGCCCCTCGAGGCCCCGGTGACGAGTACGGTCTTCTGCTCCATCTGAACCCCTCCCTTCCAGCCATGAATAGGACGGACCGACAATCGCCTCCGAGTATACGAGAGGCGCGGCAATATCCCCACAAGGACGTGAATCTGGCGGATCGCGACGACCTGCATTGCCCCGGCGGTGGTCGCGCGCGCGGGGTGGCATTGACAGGGGTCTCTGGAAGTTGAGACGTTTTTGCCCGTCCCGAACCCTGGAGGTCTTCGTGATTCGTTCCCGCAGCTTCGTCCCGATCGTTCTCGTGCTCGCTCTCGGTCCCCTCCTGGCTGCGTGTGGGGATACGTCGCGCGACATCGACGTGCTCGCGGGCTCCGGTGCCGTGGACGACGTCCGACTCGCCAACGCCGACGCCGACGAGGAGAACTGGCTCACCTACGGGCGCACCTACAAGGAGCAGCGCCACAGCCCGCTGACGCAGATCAACGAGCAGACGATTGACCGGCTTGGGCTCGCCTGGTGGGCACCGATGGGGACGATCCGCGGACTCGAGGCGACGCCGCTCGTCGTGGACGGGAAGATCTTCGTCACCGGTTCCTGGAGCGTCATGAGCGCCTTCGACGCCGCGACCGGGGAACACCTGTGGACCTATGATCCCCAGGTGAACCGGGCGCACGCGCGCTACGTGTGCTGCGACGTGGTGAACCGCGGGCCCGCGTACTACCGGGGCAAGGTGTTCGCCGGGACGATCGACGGCCGGATGGTGTCGGTGGCTGCCGAAACCGGTGAACTCGTCTGGGAGACGCAGACCACTCCCGTCGGTGAGGCCTACGCCGTGACCGGGGCGCCCCGGATCGCCGATGGGAAGGTCCTCATTGGAAACGGTGGAGCGGAGTACGGGGTCCGCGGATACGTGACGGCCTACGACGCGGAGACCGGTGAGGAGTCCTGGCGCGTCTACACCGTCCCCGGCGACCCGGCGAACGGGCAGGAGACACCGGCGCTCGAAGCCGCCGAGGAGACCTGGTCCGGAGACTGGTGGCAGGCCGGGGGAGGCGGGACCGCGTGGGATTCGATCGTCTACGACCCCGAGCTCGGGCTCGTCTACATCGGCGTCGGCAACGGTTCCCCGTGGTACGAGCGCATCCGCAGCCCCGGCGGCGGCGACAATCTCTACCTCTCCTCGATCCTCGCCGTCCGCGCTTCGGACGGTGAATACGTCTGGCACTACCAGACGACGCCCGCCGACAACTGGGACTACACCGCCACGCAGCCGCTGATGCTGGCGGAGCTCGAGGTCGATGGGCGCGAGCGGAAGGTCATCATGCAGGCGCCCAAGAACGGGTTCTTCTACGTGATCGACCGCGAGACAGGCGAGTTCCTCTCAGGCGAGGCCTTCGCAGATGTGAACTGGGCCACGGGGATCGACGAGAACGGCCGCCCGATCGAGAATCCGGCCGCCCGCAGTCTCGAGACACCGATGCACGTGGCTCCGGGTCCGAACGGGTCCCACAACTGGCACCCCATGTCGTACAACCCGGAAACCGGGCTCGTGTACTTCCCCGTGTACGAGCATTCGACCCTCCACGCGGTCGACGACGAATGGGAGTACGATCGGCGGCGGATCAACATCGGAGGCGACTTCACGTACGACGGTCCGGCGGTAGGCGAGGAGAGGCCTCAGGTCGGACGGCTCGTCGCCTGGGACCCTGTCGAGCAGCGGGAAGTGTGGCGCGTCGAGCACCCCCAGCCGCTATCCGGCGGGACGCTCTCGACCGAGGCGGGGCTCGTGTTCCAGGGAAGGGCGGACGGTCGATTCGCCGCCTACCGGGCAACGGACGGAGAGCTCCTGTGGAGCTTTCAACACGAGACTGGAATTGCAGCTGCACCAGTGACTTACGCCGTCGACGGAACGCAGTACGTTGCCGTACTTGCGGGCTGGGGCGGACCCGAAGTACTTCTGAATTTCGGCCTCGGGGAGGGCGCGACCGGGCCCGGTCGGCTCCTCGTCTTCGCGCTGGACGGCGCTGCAGAGTTGCCACCGCCCGCGCCGCCGCTGCCACCGATCGAGGCTCCGACGTACGAACTCGCCGCGACCGATGCGGACGTCGAGGCGGGGGAGACCCTTTACGGTGAGAACTGCATCGCATGCCACGGGGCGGACGTCGTGAGTGGTGGGATCGTTCCCGACCTGCGGCGCACCACGGCCGAGGTTCATGCGACGTTCGAGGACATCGTGCTACGGGGTGCCCGGGCCACGCTCGGAATGCCCCCGTTCGACGACCGGTTGGATGCCGACGAAGTGCGCCAGGTCCAGGCGTTCGTGCTGTCGCGCGCGCGAGAGTCCGTTGGCGAGAACTGACGGGCGGGGCGTGAGGCAGGCGCCCGGCGTCTGTTCAGGGACGCTGCGGGGTGGTCCGAGGGCCACCACCCGCGGCCTTCCCTGAGCGCCAGCCAACGGCTTCCTCGCTTCGGCGCGTCGGGTCGCACGGCCGGATGATGGACACCTCGTTCCGCCTGGAGGAGATGGAGGCCGGGCACCCCGATACGGCCAGGCGCCGGCCTCCCTTCGCTTCGCTGAACAGGAGTCTATGGCGGGGTCTCAAGGGCGTATCAACGATGCGGGCCCCCGGATCTAGTGCGGCTCGCCTCCGGGGGAGATCGAAGGCTCCCGCCTCGCATGGCGCCGGCCTCGGGCTGATCGAACTCCCGGAGCAGCGCCTCTCCACACGTGACCCGTGGTGGACCGAGTCGCCCGGTCGAATCATGTTCACGACATGAGAGACCTCCCGGGGGCATTTGCGAGCGCGTTGGGTGACCGCTACTCGATCGAGCGCGAGCTCGGTGAAGGCGGAATGGCCACGGTGTATCTCGCGACGGACGTCAAACACGACCGCCAGGTGGCGATCAAGGTCCTGAAGCCCGAGCTCGCCGCCGTGATCGGGGCCGAGCGGTTCCTGGCCGAGATCAAGACAACGGCGAACCTCCAGCACCCCCATGTCCTGCCGCTTCACGATTCCGGCGATGTCAAAGGGCTCCTCTACTTCGTGATGCCGTATGTCGAGGGCGAGTCGCTGCGGGACCGGATCGACCGGGAGAAACAGCTCCCCGTGGACGACGCGGTCGGGATCGCATCGGAAGTGGCGGACGCGCTCGAGTACGCCCATGGCCGCGGAGTCATTCACCGGGATATCAAGCCGGCGAACATCCTGCTCCACGAGGGCAGAGCGCTCGTCGCGGACTTCGGGATCGCGCTCGCGGTGTCGTCTGCGGGGGGCACCCGGCTGACCGAGACGGGGCTCTCCATCGGCACGCCGCAGTACATGTCCCCCGAGCAGGCGACCGGCGATCGCGAGCTCGACGGTCGGAGCGATCTGTACTCGCTCGGTTGCGTGCTGTACGAGATGCTCGCGGGTGAGCCGCCCCACACGGGCTCGACCGCCCAGGCGATCTTCGCGCGGGTACTGACGGACGAGCCGCGGGCCCTCAGCGAGCTCCGGCCAACCGTGCCGGCCGCCGTCGAAGCCGCAGTGCACGGCGCGCTGCAGAAGCTCCCGGCGGATCGGTTCGCCTCGGCGGGGGAGTTCGCGGACGCGCTGGCGGATCCCGAGCACCAGATCCCGCTGGCGGCGCTGCAAAGCCGTGTCTCCGAGAAGCCCGTGGGCTCGGTGCCGCTCATGCTCGCGGCGGTCGGGATCGCGTTCGGGTTCTGGGGCGTGTGGCAGGGGGGCGGGGGTACCCCGGGTTCCGCGACGGGCGATAGTACTCACCGACTCGCCGTGCCCCTGCCCGAGGATCGAAATCTCGTCGCCAACATCGGCACGCCGCCCCCGTTCGATGTTTCCCATGACGGTCGCTGGCTGGTCTACGCGGGGGACGCGGGAGATGGACCGCGGCTGTTCCTGCGGGATCTCTCGAGCTTCGAGCCTGCCAGCGAGCTGCCGGACACCGAGGACGCACAGGCGCCATTCTTCTCGGCGGACGGAGCCTGGATCGGGTTCTTTGCCGAGGATGAGTTACGGCGTATCGGGACCGGCGGCGGAGAGGTCCTCCCGATCACGACGGCACGAGGTGTTCCCCGGGGGGCTACGTGGGGGAGCAACGGGACCATCCTTTTCGCCCTGCGGGGCGACAGCCTCTTCAGCGTGCCCGAGAGCGGCGGCCCGGCCACAGGGATCTTGCTGAGCCCCGTCAACGAGCCGATTCCCGGTCCCGGCGACACCGTCGCCACGATGGTTTCAGGCTTCGCCCCTAGCTGGCCCCAGTACCTGCCCGGGGAGCGACAGGCGCTCGTGACGGTCGAGGACGGAACCGGCGTTCTCGATCTGGAGTCCGGAGACTTTCGATACGTCGCGTCGGAAGGTCAGGCCACGTACCTGCCGACAGGACACCTGCTGCTTCATGAGGCCGAGGGACGATTGCGACTCGCTCCCTTCGACCTGAACGCTCTGGACGTGACGGGTCCCCCGCAGCCCATCCTCGAGAGCGTATTCCGTGGCCCCGCTTCGGGCGCAGCGATGGTCCGGGTCTCGGGGAACGGGACGGTCGTCTACGTGTCGGGCGGTTTCGATCGGACACTGTGGCTGGTCGAGCGAGACGGCTCCTCCATGAGGATCGATACACAGCCCAGGGGATATCGCTTCCCGGCCGTCTCGCCGGATGGCGGAACGATCGCCCTGACCATCGACCCCCGCCCGTCGGACATATGGACCTTCGATTTCCAGGGCAGGGGGCAGCCATTCTTTACGGGAGAGTCCCACGACATCCTTCCGGTGTGGCACCCGACCGGACAGCGTATGGCGCTGTCGATCGGGAACGAGGCGGCGGTGATGAACGTGCCGCCCGATGGGGAACCGTTCCTCTTTCATCGCCCGGAGAGCCAGTGGCCCACGAGTTGGCTCGGGGACGGGCGAATCGTGGCGGATGAGCGCGCGGCCGACACGGGCCGAGATATCATCGTCATGGACCCGGCGACCGGCGAATCAGACGGGTTCCACGTCACCGCCGCGAACGAATACAGCCCGGCGGCCTCCCCCAACGGTCGCTGGGTCGCCTTCACGTCCGATGTGAGCGGGACACCGGAGATCTACGCGCTTCCCGAGTCGGGGGAAGGGGCGCCGATTCCGGTGTCGATCGGTGGAGGATCCGACGCGAAATGGGCTCGCGATGGGTCCGAGGTATTCTATCGTCGGGGGAGCACGATCATGGCCGTACCGATCGAGAACGCCGCCACCCTCCAGGTCGGCACACCCGTGGAACTCTTCTCCGGCAACTGGGACTTCGCTCAGGAGCGTAACTGGGATCCGACGCCGGACGGCCGGTTCGTGATGGTGCAGGCCGATCCACGAGCCACGCGCCAGCTCCAGGTCGTGGTCAACTGGTTCGCGGAGATCGAGGGGCGCGACCAGGCGGCGCAGCGTCCCCGCTAGGTCAGAGGCCGACCGGGAAGAGTCGGAAGAGGATCTGCGACGTGACCAGCGTCGCCAGGTACCCGATCGCGATCCACAGGTGGACGCGGCGATCGCTGATCACGAGTCCCAGGGCGAGGATCCCCACAAGCGTGATCTGCGCGATTCGATACGGGTGCGCGAACGGGATCCCGAGCAACACCATGGACCAGATCACGTTGTTCAGCCCGAGCACGACGGACGTCCCGAAGAACCACCGGCGCATCGAGAAGAACTGCTCTTCCCAATCGGTCTCGGTGGTGACGCCCACCGGCATGACGAACTGCGCCGCGAGATAGAGGAGCGAGAGCGACGCGACGTCGTACAGGAACAGGAACTGATTCCACTCCTCGATCACGCGGAGGTCCCACTGGCTCCACCACATCTGGAGGTGGATGTAGAACAAGGTGAGGCCCCAGATCACGGCGGGTGCGAACCGACGCCGGCTTCGCACATAGACGCCGAGCCCGCGCAGCAACTGCGCCACCCCGAGCGCGAGCACGATAGAGATGAGCACCATCAGGAATTCGAAGATCGTCATGGGCACCTCGCGCTGCGTGGACGTCTTTACGAAACGTAAGACAGCGAAACGATACCGACAGGATCGCCCCGCCTTGTGTCTCCACGACGGGCTCCGGAGCTTGAACGCATGATTGGCGAAACCGTCTCACACTACCGGATCACCGAGGAGCTGGGCGGCGGCGGCATGGGCGTCGTCTACCGTGCGGAGGACACGCGGCTCGGTCGGGACGTCGCGCTCAAGTTCCTCCCGCCCGAGCTGACGGACGACGACGAGGCTCGTGATCGGTTCCGCGTCGAGGCCCGGGCCGCATCGGCCCTCGACCATCCGAACATCTGCACGATCTACGACGTCGACACAACCGAGGGTGGTCAGTTGTTCATCGTCATGGCGTTCTATGACGGTGAGACGCTCGAGGCGCTCCTGAGCCGGGGCCGGATGTCGGTCGAGGAGGCGCTGGAGACGGCTCGCCAGATCGCCTCGGGGCTCGAGCGGGCGCATGAACAGGACATCGTCCATCGCGACATCAAGCCGGCGAACGTCATGGTCACAGCCCGCGGCGAGGCGAGGATCGTCGATTTCGGCGTGGCGAAGCTGATTGGCGAAGACAGCAAGACCCGGACGGGGGCCTCGGTCGGGACCCTGGCCTATATGTCCCCGGAACAGGTGGACGGGGAGGGGGTCGGGACGCCGGCCGATCTCTGGGGTCTCGGCGTGCTGCTCTACGAGATGCTAGCCGGAGATCTCCCGTTCACTGGATCCACTACGGAGCTGGTGGCGGGCATCGTTGGCCGCGATCCCGATCCTGCCGGTATGCGTCGCGACGACGTCCCGGAAGTGGCGGACGCTCTGGTCCTCGAACTCCTCTCGAAGGATCCGGCCCGACGCCCGACAGCTGGCGAGACGGCCCGTCGGCTCGGCGAGCTGATCGCACCCTCCGCGGTCGCGGGTGTACCTCTCTTCCGGCGGCCGACCACCTGGGTCGCGACGGTCGCGACGCTCGTCGTACTCGCGACGGCCATCGTTGTCCCGGCACAGCGCCGCGCGCGCGTGGACGAGGCGCGAGCGTCATTCGCGGAGATCGAACGTCTCGCATCGGAAGGCCGCTTTGTCGAAGCGTACGCGATCGCGGTAGAGGCCGAAGGTGTCTTGGGGCCGGATTCGGTGCTTGCAGGACTAATGCTCGAGGTCGCCGATGTACTTACCGTCCGATCCGATCCCCCGGGAGCCGAGGTGACGGCCCTCCGATTCGAGCCGGATCCCGACCGAGGTGACCCTTTTGGGGAGTCGGTCGTTCTCGGCCGGACCCCGATCGAGGGAATCCGGTTGCCGCGTGCGGATCTACTGCTGACGCTCGAAGCCACGGGGTTCGCGCCCGTCGAGCGCATCGCCTCGAGCCGGATCGACCGCGCGCAACGAGTATGGGGATTGAACCCCCAGGTGGTCCTCGAGATCGAGATGAGGCCGGCCGACGAGGTGCCGGAGTCCACCGTCTGGGTTCCGGCGGGCGAGCACGCGCTGTTGAGCGCCGACGCTCCGGTTGGCGCCACCGCGAACCTCGGCCCCTTCTTCATCGATCGCTTCGAGGTGACGAACGCCGAGTTCCGCGAGTTCATCCGGGACGGCGGGTACGACGCCCCGGGGCTCGAGGCCTTCCGCGACCGGACCGGCCTGCCGGGCCCCCGCGACTGGACAGGCCAGGAGTACGAGCAGGGTACGGATCGACTGCCGGTCTCGTCGGTCAGCTGGTACGAGGCACGCGCATTCTGCGAGTGGCGCGGCGGTGATCTCCCGACGCTGTACGAATGGGAGAAGGCCGCCCGGGCGGGGGCGGTACGGCAGGAGGGGTTCGCCCTCCCCTGGGGCATCGTCTCGGTCGGCGAGTCGACGGCGCTTCGGGCGAACTTCAGCGGAATCGCCCCCGTCGCGGTGGATGCCCACCCGTTCGGGATCAGCCCGTTCGGGGCCTACGCCATGGCAGGCAACGTCCGCGAATGGACGGCGAATCCGGCCGGCGAGGGCGTGATCGCCATGGGAGGCTCCTGGCAGGATCCACCCTACGTATTCTCATCCATTGCGACGCCGGATCCTGCGTCTGCCTCGCCTGGCCTCGGCTTTCGTTGCGTTCGGCGTGAAGGCGATGCCGGGTCGCATGGAGCGGGTCGGATAGACCTCGAGCGGCGCTCCCCGAGCTACACGCCGGTCGACGAGCAGACCTTTCGAGCCCACCTGGACTTCTATCGGTACGATCCGATCGAGCCGAACACGGAGGTTCTCGAGACCGTAAAGACCGAGGACTGGACCCGGCTCAAGCTGATGTACGACGGACCGGAGGACGAGCGGATCCTCGCCTACCTGTTCCTGCCACGCGCCGCTACGCCCCCATACCAGACGATGGTGCTCATTCCGGGACTCACGGCCTTCTTCGCCGGCCAGTTGCACGAGTCGGCCGAGTGGCTTCTGGGACCGAATATCCGGGCCGGGCGAGCGGTGTTCGCGCCGGTACTGTACGGGATGGTCGAACGGCCTCTCCCGCCTGGGGAGGGATTCCCCGCGAGCAACACGGTCGAGTTTCGGAACCTGATGGTCCAGCACGCGACGGAATTGAGGCTCGGCGTCGACTACCTCGAGAGTCGGGGCGACATCGACATGGATCGACTCGCGTACGTGGGGCAGAGCTTCGGCGCCGGGTCGAGGTCGGTGTTCGCCGCGGTGGACGATCGCTGGCGTGCGGTGATCTTCGTGGGGGCCGGCATCGACGAGAGGCTGCACCCCACCGTGCCGGAGGCCCTGAACGTGAATTTCCTTCCCTACATCACGGCCCCGAAGCTAGTCGTGAACGGACGTCTGGATGAGGAGCACCCGTGGCTCACCCGCGGGCTGCCGTACTGGGAGCTTCTGAGCGAGCCGAAGGAACTGGAGCTTGCCGACGACGAGGGGCACATCCCTTCGCTAGAGGTTCGGGTGCCCGCGATCAACGGCTTTCTTGACCGACAGTTCGGACCCGTGCGATGACCGCCGCGCCGATCCGTGGCCACTGCGCGGCACCGCTACTTGTCCTCCTGGTCGCTCTGTTCAGCGCCTACTGCGCACAGCCCGGTGGAGAAGGGGATTCGGGAACGTTCGAGCACGACCTCGCGACGGGACCGACGCCCTGGACACATGCCGACTTCGACGTCGGCGAGGACGATTTCACGTTCGCTATCGCCAGCGACCTCACCGGGGGTGAACGCGATGGGATCTTCGCCGTCGCGGCGGAGCAGCTGGCCATCCTCCGACCCGAGTTGATCATGAGCGTCGGTGATCTCATCGAGGGCGAGACGGAGGATCCGACATCCCTCGCCGTCGAGTGGGACTGGTTCGACGAGCGAGCGAGGCGCGCGGTCTCGCCGTTCTTCTACGTAGCCGGCAACCACGACGCGACGGCGGTGCCGCTGCGGGACGTCTGGAACGAGCGCCTCGGTCCGATCCATTACCACTTCGTCTATCGGAACGTCCTTTTTCTCGTCCTCGACACGGAGGACCACACCGACGAATTCCGGGAGTTGATCAAAACGAAGCGAAACGAATCGCTCGTTGTGCTCGAGAACGAGGGGTCCGACGCCTGGATGCAGACCGAGTACTTCCTCATGCCCGAGCGAGAGACCGGACAGATTCGGCCGCGGCAGGCGGACGAGATCGTCGCGGCGATCGAGGCGAACCCCGATGTCCGCTGGACGTTCGTGTTCATGCACAAGCCGATCTGGCGGGGAGACGATGCCGAGTGGCGCCGAATCGAGGCGGCGCTAGGAGACGGCGCGTACTCGGTGTTCGGCGGCCACCTGCACAACTTCGAGCACGAGGTGCGAAACGGTCGCGACTACACCGTGCTCGCGACGACCGGGGGCGCCCAGGGCGCGACCCGCCCGATGGCGTTCGATCACGTCACCCTCGTGCGCGTATCGGGCGAGGAGCCGTCGGTGGCCCACCTGCGGCTCGACGGGATCCTCGACCGGACGGGCCACCTGCCCGCCGGAGGCGACACGCTGTGCTTCCAGGCCTCGAGGTGCGGGGGAGGGGAGTAGCGGCATGGAACCCGGTCAGGCCGTCGCGCACTACGAGATCATCGAGAAGCTCGGGCAGGGCGGGATGGGTGTCGTGTACCGCGCTCGGGACACCCGCCTGGATCGAACGGTCGCGCTCAAGTTCCTCCCCGCACACCTGAGCCTCGACGACGAAGCGAAGAAGCGGTTCGTACAGGAGGCGAAAGCCGCCTCCGCGCTGGACCACGCGAATATCTGCACGATTCACGACATCGCCGAGACGGACGACGGCGAGCTCTACATCGTGATGGCGTTCTACGAGGGGAGCACGCTCCGGGAGCGGGTCGAGGCGGGGTCGGTCTCGACGGATGAGGCCGTGGACATCGGTGTCCAGCTCGCCCGTGCGCTCGAGCGGGCGCACGACGCGGGGATCATCCACCGGGACCTCAAGCCCGCGAACGTCCTCGTCACGAACCGCGGCGAAGTGAAGCTCCTCGACTTCGGCGTGGCGAAGCTCACCGAAGCGAACGTCGACCTCACGAGCACGGGCACGACCCTTGGCACGGCGGGATACATGGCGCCGGAGCAGCTCACGGCTGGAGCCGTCGACCAGCGTGCCGACCTGTTCGCGTTCGGGGCGGTGATGTACGAGCTGCTTTCCGGACAGAAGGCCTTCGACGGATCGTCGCAGATCGCGGTCGCGACCGCCGTCCTGGGCACGGACCCGCCGGCGCTGTCGAAGACGCGACCCGACGTGCCGGCTGCCATCGCCGGACTCATCGCGACATGTCTGGCGAAGGACCTCGAGGACCGGCCTGCCCGGGCCGGCGACGTCATCGGGGTTCTCGAGAACGTACGGGCCGAAGTGCGAGCGGGCGGAGCGGCCGTGGGCCCGGGTGCGAGTGGGAGTTCGGGCGGCGGCAGATCCGGTCCGCACATCCCGAGGGCGAAGAAGCGGGCGGGCGGCATCCGCCTCGTTCCCATCGGGATCGGCGTGGCCGTGATCGCGATCGCCGGGTTCTTCATGATGTTCGGCCTGAACCGGTCGGGCGAATACGCGGCCCCGCTGACGCCGGATCTTCTCGCCGTCCTGCCGTTCACCTACGGCGGCACGCCGGATCTCGAGTACCTGGGCGAGGGCGTGGTCGATCTCCTGACCACGAAGCTCGGCGGCGCCGGGTTCGGAAGTACTGTCGATCCGCGCGTAGTGGTCGGACGGGTGGATGGCGACGGAGCGGACATCGGAGATCCCGAGGACACGCACCGGGTCGCACAGGCGCTCGGCGCCGGACGCTACGTGACCGGCTCGGTTACGGAGATCGGGGGGCAGGTGACCCTCACGGCCTATCTGCACGACACGGCCTTTCCCGGAGACGCGAGGGAGCCGGCGACCGTGACGGGCGGGACGGATGAGATGTTCGAGCTTCTTGACCGCCTCGTCATCGACCTGCTGGGAACCGCGATGGCGGGAGACGCCGAACGCCTCGGCCAGCTCGCGAGCACGACGACATCGTCTCTCGCGGCAATGAAGGAGTACCTGCAGGGCGAGCAGCTTCTCCGCGACGGGATGTATCGCGAGGCGGCGGCCGCCTACGACCGGGCCGTGGCCGAGGACAGCACGTTCGCGCTCGCCTGGTACCGGAAGAGCATCGCGGCCGACTGGATCGACGCCTACGACGTGCGATCGTCGGCCGACCGGGCGTACGAGCTTGCCGGCGATCTGTCACCGCGCGATAGGGCGCTGCTGAACGCGCTCCGTCTGCGTCGCAACGGCCGGATCGACGAGGCCGAGGCCGAGTTCCGGGCGATCGTCCACGACCACCCGAACGACGTCGAGGCATGGGTACAACTGGGCGAATCGATCTTCCACGACACCTCGCGGCGCGGCGGTTCGACCCTCGAGGCGATCGAGCCGTTCAGCAAGGCGATCGAGCTCGAGCCGACCAACGTCATCGCCCAGGTCCACGTCGCCCGTCTCTACGCGCTGTTCGATTCGATCACGGCCCTCTCGCGAACGGCCGACTACTTCCGCGAATTCGGCTCCTCCAGCGAGCGAGCGTTCGAGGTGGAGGCGATGGAAGCCTACATGTCGGGGGATACGCTCAGGCAAGCCGAGGTGAAGTCGCGACTCGAGGGGAAGCCGTGGTTCTACCCCTTCTACGCCGTGCACGCGGTGTCCAGATTCGCCCGGGATGCGGCAGGGGCCCAGGATATCCTTAACCTCGTGCCCGCCGAGGACCCCTACGTCATGGCGCTGGTCCCCGGCATCGCCGTCGTCCGCGGGAAGTACGACGACGCCTACGCGTATCTGGCCGAACTGCGCGGGCTGGAGGATCCCATGTGGGATCTGTTCGAGGCGTTCCTCGTGACCTCGGGCTCGGTCCCACCGGCACCCGAACGGGCCGCATCGCTCGCGACCCGGCTGGCCGCGGCCGACCCCCTGGCGATCCACCAGGCGAGCTTCATCCCCCCGTACGAGGACCTGACGGTCGAGGTCGCCGGCTTCCATCGCGACTATTTCCTGGCGCTTCTGCTCATCGATCTGGGACGCCTGGACGATGCCCGCGCGATCCTTTCCGAACTTCGGTCGCGGGACGACTTCCAGTACCTCGGGTCGCTGAAGCGGGACGCGGAACGGTCCCTCGAAGCCGAGTTCCAGCTCGCATCAGGAGACCGGGCCGGAGCGCTCGAGACCCTGCGGTCGATGGAGACCGCCGTGCCCCACGCACTCACCGTCTGGCCGCTCGCGGACATGGGACGCGCCCGGTTCCAGCGGGCGGAGCTCGAGCGGGAGCTGGGCGACATCGAGACCGCGA
>JBDHIO010000072.1:0-6910 GCA_039587355.1 Gemmatimonadota bacterium
CGGCGATCGGGCCCAGGCGATGATCAACGGGCTCATCACCAATTCGGTGGACCCGCTCGCGGATGGCCGGTGTGTCTACGCGTTCATGCTCACCGCAAAGGGCCGGCCCGTTGCCGAAATGAGGGTTGCGCCCTGCCCAATGGCGGGGGAGGGTGATTCGGGCATCTGGACGGGTGATGTGTGGCTGGATACGCCGGCGGCCTGCGCCGGCGCGTTGCTCGCGCACCTGACACGCTACATGCCGCCCCTGTACGCTCGCTTCGAGGAGGTCGACCGCGCCCGAATCGGCCTCGTCGGCCCGCTGGCGACGACCGCCCTGGAGCACTCCATCGATGCGGCGGGTTGGCGCCTCGCCGGGCCCGGTCCCAAAGCGCTGGGTGAGCTGCAGGCCTCGGCTGCCCTGACTCGAGACGACGGGTCGGGGGCGCGGGCCGGATATGAGCCGCCGATCCTCCTGGTTCGTCGAGAGGAACCGGAGGGCCCGGGCTTCGATCTTTACGCCCCGGGTTCGTCCCTCCCCGCGCTCAAAGCGACCCTCCTCGACGCCGTCACGGCGTTCGGCGGGCTAGCGGCGACCCGACGAACGTGGGATGCCGTCCGCGTCGAGCGGGGCGTGCCGGTCTACGGGCGCGAGATCACGCTCGACAACCTCCCACACGAGACCGCACAGATCGAGCGTGCGATCCACTTCGACAAGGGCTGCTATACAGGTCAGGAGGTCGTGGCGCGCATCCACTACCGCGGTCATGTGAATCGCCAACTGAGGGGTTTCGTCTCCATCGACCCGGAGACTCCCCTCGAGCAGGATAGCCAGCTGTTCAGCGAAGACCGCGCCGTCGCCGAGACGAGGACGGCCGTCGTCTCCCCACGATTCGGCCCCATCGCGCTCGGATACGCCCGACGTGAGATCGAGTCGGGCCAGACCCTCGCGCGAAGCCCTGGAGCCTCGCCGGACGTTCGAGTGGTCGACCTGCCCTTTACGGTAACGTAAAGCGAGACGTCGGACGGGTCGCTGTAAACGGGCCCGCAGGTTGCTGTCCATGTGAGGGGTCCCTATTCTGGCCGTTCAGGCAACCTCGGTCCACGCCGTGCCCGACGCCATCGTCGCGGCTCGTGATCGGGCGGACTTCTTTCTCTGGAGTGATATGCCGGACGGACCCGTGAGCGCGAGCGACCTGCGCAGCCTGTATCGCTTCCTCATCCTGACCCGGGGCCTCGAGGAGCGTCTCGAGCGGCTGCTCAAGCAGGGCGAAGTGAAGGGCTCCCTCTACAGGAGCCTGGGGCAGGAAGCGACACCCGTGGGCAGCGCCTTCGCCCTCGAAGAGGGAGATTGGCTCTCTCCGTCGTTTCGAGACCTTGGTGCTCTGCTCGTGCGTGGACTCGGCCCCCGCGACGTGCTGCTCCAGCATATGGGAAAGAGCGGCTCACGATCGGGCGGGCGAGATGACACCAACCATATGACGATCCCACGGCTCGGACTCCTGGGACCGATCAGTCCGCTGGGGACGCAGTTGTGCGTTCTGAACGGGATCGCGCTCGCGTTCCGTGCCCGGGAGCGACCGCACGTGTGCTTGACCTACCAGGGAGAGGGCGCGACGCGTACGGGCGCCTCGCATGAAGGACTCGCCTTCGCTGCCGCCCAGCGGCTCCCGATCGTCGTCGTCCTCGAGCACAATCGCTGGTCTTTCTCCACACGCTCGGCGCGTCAGGCAGCCGTCGAGAGCTGGACCGACGTGGCCAAGGCCTACGGAGTCCCAGCCATCGGCGTCGACGGAAACGATGTGCTCGCCGTGTACGAAGCGGCACGGGAGGGGGTAACGCGGGCGCGGACCGGGGGCGGACCCACGATGCTCGTGGCGGAAACCTATCGGATGCTCGGTCACGCCCAGCATGACGCTCACAAGTACATCCCGAAACGGGAGCTGGCGCGCTGGCGCGAGAGGGACCCGATCGCGCTGTTCGAGACCCATTTGCGCGAACGGGAATTCGAGACCGAAGACCTCGCGGGTATCCGCGTCGAGGTGGAGCGAGAGCTGGACCAGGCCGTGGATGAGGCGCTGGCCGACCCGATGCCCCGACCCGGGGATGCTCGTGGGGGCGTGTACTCCCCGAGCGAGCCGGATATCACACCGTGGACGCGCCGTGTGCCGCTGGGATACGTGGACCTCTCCGGGGCGAGCCTCGAGGCGGGGGAGTAAGGCGGATGGGAACGAGCGAGGAGGGTTCCGGCATCGACGCTCCGGCGGGCGCGGACCGCACCACCTATCTGGAGGCCATCCGGGGAGCCATGTGGGAGGAGATGAAGACCGACGATTCGGTGTTCATCATGGGGGAGGATGTCGGAGCGTACGGCGGCGCCTTCAAGATCACCGAGGGCTTCCTCGAGGAGTTCGGGCCCGAGCGGGTCATCGACACACCGATCAGCGAGGCGGCGATCGTGGGTGCGGCGATCGGCGCGGCCCACATGGGCCTCAAGCCCATCGTGGAGATGCAGTTCATCGACTTCATAGCGCCGGCCTTCGACATGATCGTGAACTTCGCGGCCAAGGTCCGGTATCGAACGGGCGTCGGAGCCGGTCTGGTCATTCGGGGCCCGTGTGGAGGAGGCGCCAGGGCCGGCCCCTTCCACTCCCAGAATGTCGAATCGTACTTCGCCAACGTGGCCGGGTTGAAGATGGTCGCACCGGCGACGGCATACGACGCGAAGGGTCTGCTGACCGCGGCGATCCGGGACCCCGATCCCGTGCTCTATTTTGAGCACAAATACCTCTACCGGAGGGTGAAGGAGGTGCTTCCGGCGGACGAAGAGATCCTCGTACCGCTCGGTACCGCTCGCGTCCACCGAACAGGCGATTCGCTGACTCTGGTCACGTACGGCGCCATGGTCTACAGGGCGGAGGAGGCCGCAGAGCGGGTCGCCGAAGAAGATGGATCCGAGATCGAGATCCTCGATCTCAGGACGCTCCGCCCTCTGGACATCGACGCGATCCTGGAGAGCACGCGGCGCACGGGTCGCGTCTTGATCGTGCACGAGGCGCCGCGGTTCGGGGGCTTCGCGGGTGAGATCACCGCGCAGATCTGCGAGCAGGGTTTCGAGTGGCTCGATGCACCGGTGCGTCGCGTTACGGCCCTGGATACACCGGTCCCCTACTCACCGCCGTTGGAGGACTACTACCTCCCGCAGGTGGAAGACATCGTCACAGCAGCCCGCTGGCTGCTCGCCTACTGAGCCGGCGGCTCCGAACGCCGCCGACCGACTGACCGAGGAAAGGTTCCATGGCAAAAGTCGATGTGATCATGCCCCAGATGGGGGAGTCGATCGCGGAAGGCACCCTCACGAAGTGGTTGAAGAGCGTGGGTGAGGGCATCGAGCGGGACGATGACCTGTTCGAGATCTCGACGGATAAGGTCGACGCCGATATCCCGGCACCGGCTAGTGGAGTGTTGGCCGAGATTCTCGTCCAGGAGGGAGAGACGGTCGAGGTGAATACGATCGTCGGGCGAATCGAGACGGAGGCGGGCGCGGAAGTGGCCCTGGCCGCCGCTCCGGAAGCACCGACGGCGGAGGCGAGTGCCGCCCCTGCCCCGGCCGTGGCCGCCGGCGCGGAAGCGCCGGCGCCGACAGAGGCGGTGGTCGAGCCGACCCCACCCGTCGTCGCTCCCTCACCGGAGCCCGGAGACGGTGTCGGGGACGGCGACTCGGGCGGTCCGGCGACTCGTGAAGATCGGCTCCGCACCCGGTCCACACCGCTGGTGAGGAAGATCGCCGCAGAGCACGGGATCGACATCGCCCGCGTGCCGGGCACGGGTTTGGCGGGGCGTGTGACCCGCGACGACATCCTGGCCTATATCGACAATCCTCCCCCGTCGGCCGGGGCGGGACCGGATGTGGCGTCCGAGGTTCTGACCGGGGTGGAGCCAGAGGTTCCGGCCACCGTCACACGGACGACCGCGGCGGCACCCGCGACCATCCCGGATGCGGCGGCCACGCCGGTGGCGTCGGAAGCGCCGGATCTCCCGCGAACCGAGCCGCGTGTCAGGCGGATCCCGATCCATGGGGCTACGCTCGACGTCAAGCTCCCCAATGTGCCCATCCGGGAATCGGATCGGATCGAAGAGATGAGCCGGGTCCGCCTCCGGACCATGGAGCACATGCTGATGTCGAAGCGAATCTCGGCCCACGTCACATCCGTTACCGAGGTGGACTTCGAGCGAATCGTCCGCCTCCGCCGGGCGCTGAAGGGGAAGTTCGCAGAGCAGGGCGTGAAGCTGACGTACGGCCCCTTCATCTATCGGGCCATCGTCGAGGGCCTGCGCGATTACCCGATCCTCAACGCCTCGGTCGACGGTTCACGCATCGTGTATCACGGAGACATCAACCTCGGCATCGCGGTCGCCATCAACGATGGCACCGAGCTCATCGTCCCCGTCCTGAAGAACGCGGATCGTCTCAGCCTGATGGGTTTGGCCCAGGGCGCCAACGAGCTCGCCGAGAAGGCGCGCTCGCGGTCGCTCGATTTCGACGACATCCAGGGTGGGACCTTCACCCTCACGAACGTCGGGGTGTTCGGAAATCTCTTCGGGACGCCGATCATCAACCAACCGCAGGTCGCGATCCTCGGAACGGGGGTCATCGAGAAGCGGCCAGTCGTGGCGCAAGACGAGCACGGCAACGATGTGATCGCGATCCGACACCGCTCCTACTTCGGGCTCAGCTACGACCACCGCGTGGTGGATGGAGCGATGGCCGCGTTCTTCCTGAACAGGGTTCAGGAGATTCTCGAGAACTTCCCGGAGGAGAGCGTTTAGGGTTCCTGAGCGAGGGGCTTCGAGCGGCGGGGCAGCCGTACGGCGACGCAGCGGCGCTACTAGCGCTTGAGGCCCCGGGCAACCACGAATTCGCCCGGGATCAGGTAGCCCTCACCATCTCGGTACGGCTCGATCGACGCCAGATACTCCGCGTGGGCTTCCTCCCGAATCGCGTCCTCGAACCGGGAGTAGGCCAGCGCGACCGGGCCCCCGGCGAAAGCCGCCCCGAGGGCGTCCTGTTCCGATTCATAGGGCATGATCGTCTCTAACCGCTCATCGGCGGCCTCGACGAACCCACACGTCTCGAGCGCGCTCGCCAGCGTTGCCCCGGTCCCCAGTTGAAAGAAGAGCGGACAGACCTGGGTGTGCACCCGCGAGTCCACGATCGGGAAGATCTCGGCCCAACCGCACTTGGCTCGCGCTCCCCATACCGCCACGACCACGCGGCCCCCGGGGACCAGGACGCGGTGCATCTCGCGGATGGCGGCGGTCGGATCGGGCGCATACATAAGACCGAGAGCACAGAGAGCCACGTCGAAGCTCTCATCCGGCAGATCTAGCTCCTCCGCGCCCATGCGCTCGACGGAGAAGTTCTCGAGACCGCGGCGCTCCGCCGCCGCGCGGACGGCTTCGACCATCTCTCCGGAAAGATCGGTGGCCAGGACGGAACCCTCGGGGCCCACCGCCTCGGCTGCGGGCAGGGTAACCAGGCCGGTACCACACGCGACGTCGAGCACCCGCTCGCCCGGTTTCAGCTCCGCCAGCTCGAGCAGCCGCGCCTGTGCGGGTTCGAGCTGACGGCTCCAGTGACGCTCGTAGTGATCGACCGCGCGATCCCAACCGTATCGTTGCACACGCCTTTGAAGCTTCGGCTCCATCCCCTTACGGCTCCTTCTTCCGGATTTCCACCTCACGCCGAACCTCGACCGGGCGTTCGAACACATCGAGCCACGGACTGTGCGAATCGGCCTCGTCCAGAAGACGGACCACGTCCCCCTCGTCGGCTTCGGTCTCTATCCTCACGACAAACCTGACTTCACCGTAGCCGGGAGGACGATCACCGATTCCGTACTCGCCGGCCGCATCGTAGTCCGCCTGTATCTCGACCTCGATCCCGTCGAGGACCATGCCCCGCCTGGCGGCCCAGCGGGCGTACCCAATGGCCAGGCATGTCCCAAGCGCAGTGCGACCAAACACGCCGGGATCCGGCGCTGCGCCGGTCCCTCCGGATTTCTCGGACATGTCGACCGCCAGCTCCCAGCGGCCGTCCTTTGCGACGCACGCGAGGCCGTCTGTCAGACGGACGGTCGTCCTGGCGGTCCCGCGTCCTATGGCCGGCCGCAGCGTCAGCGCCTTCCGGCTCCGCTCGAACGCTTCTCGGACATTCTCCTGGTCCATCTCCCCGGACTCCGATTCCGAATCGGGAGCCACCGTGGCTCCGAAGCGGAGCATCATACAGTCTCCGCGTCTCGACCGCCCGTTCGCGGAACTCTATCGTCGGCGCGTGACCGTCCTGAAGAACTTCGGGAGGTTCCAGGCGAGCGCGGAACCGGCTTCAGCCCCGACCCTCCAGGACCACAGGAAGCTCCGCGATCGATTCGATGACACGGTGCGGCCCGTGGGCGGAACCGACGACCTCTAGCAGCGCGGTATCGAACTTCCCCGTGCGCACCTGAATCGCGATCAGACCGGCATCCCGCGCGCCTCGAATGTCCGACTCGATATCGTCTCCCACGACCGCCAGTCCCTCAGGCTCCACCCCGAGGAGGCCCCCCGCCAGCGCGAAGAAAGCCGGGCGCAGGTTTGCCGACTGGCACGGCCTCGGTACGCGCCGCGTACTCGAGCGCCACGACGAAGGGACCGGCATCCAGGATCGGTTCCGTATCGGGTATCCAGAATCGGTTCTTGTGGACCGCGACCAGACGCGCACCGGCCCGGAGCGCATGAAAAGCCTCGTTGAGGAGCTCGAACCCGAAGGCTCTCCCGATGTCGCCGACGACCACGGCCTGGGGCCTGTCGCTCTCCAGATCGAACCCAGTGAAGTCTTCGTGCGTGGATTCGGGCAGCAGCAGTCGCAGGCGAACGAGGCCCTCGGTCTCCA
>JBDHIO010000073.1:0-6904 GCA_039587355.1 Gemmatimonadota bacterium
CTGGAGGTTCGCGGTGGTGCGGATCTCGGCGAGGAACCGGTCGCCGCCGACGATCGCGCCGAGCTCGGGCTTGAGGAGCTTGAGCGCGACCCTGCGATCGTGGCGCACGTCCTGTGCAAGGAACACGGTGGCCATGCCGCCCTGACCGAGCTGGCGCTCGATGACGTACCGGTCGGCGAGCGCCGCGCGCAGCCCCTCGATCTTGGTGTCGAACGCGTCGTCGGTCATGGCGTGTCTCCGGGTGGTGCCATCAGTTGCCGCCTCCGCCGAGCCGGGCCTTCATTTCCTCGAACCAGTTCACGACGATGAAGGCCTGCGGGCCGGCATCCTCTTCTTCGTCGGTCTCGGCCTCCGCCGGTTCGTCGGGCTCGTCCGGTTCGAGCCTGCGCACCATGACGAGCCGGCCGTCCGGCATGACCTCGAGTTCGGACGTGTAGTCACCCGAGAACAGGAACTCGACGCTCTCGACCGTGAACGTCCCTTCGGATTCCACGTTCGCGGCGAACACCGAGTCACGAACCATGAAATAGATCCGGTCGCCTTCCGGAGACCACCTGGGACTCGAGCCGCGCCCCGGGGAGACCCGCACGGCCGGACCGGGCTCGGGGAACGAGCGCACGTAGACGGCGGTCTCCCCTTCCGGATCGGACTGGTAGGCGACCCATGCGTCGTCGGGCGACAGGTCGCCGTTCTCTTCGCTCCAGTCCGAGTCGAGATACCGCTGCGGTACGGAATCGCCCGCCGCCATCGTCCAGAGGTCGGTCTCATCGGTCCCCGTGAGCGACTGCAGGAGGGCGGTCTGTCCGTCCCGAGTCCAGTCGAGGGGAATGAGGAACGTGAAGCCGGCGGGAGGGAGGGCGACCAGCGTTCCCGTTTCATCGGACCGTGGAACGACGTTGTAGATCCCCAACCCCGCCGCCATCCCGACGCCATCGAGCGACTGGCCGTCCGGACGCCACACGGCCCCGAACAGGGGGCCGTCCTCGGCGGTTATCGGGATGTTCGTGCCCACGATGACGTCGAAGACGAAGCTCTGGGCAGAGGCCTGGTACGCCAGGTATCGCCCATCGGGTGAGGCCCGGACCGTGGAGATTTCGCTCCCAGGCGGCAATCCGACGGGAGAGACGACTCCGTCCTCCACGAACACGATCTCGTCCGTGCTCTCGCCAAGCGACTGGGAAAACGATCCGTATCCGTATATGGCGGTCCCGGTCTCCGAGACCGAGAAATTCACCAGACCGACGACGTTTCCGACCCCGACGGAGTCGAGCACGGCAACCTCCGACCCCGTGACCTCGAGTGCGTCGACGTCGAAGGGGACGGCGAAAAGCGACTGGTCCGCTCGGCCGAACAGGAGATGGCCCGTGGGAACGTACCTGGCATCGACCCCGTCCTCGATCAGCGGCCGGTCCTCGCCGGTCTCGAGGTCGAGCAAACGTGTGCTTCCGGTCTCGGACCCGAAGAGCTGTTGTGTATAGATGAGGGCTCTGGACCCTGGAAGGAGACGCGCGCTTCGCTGGAAGAAGATTCCGCCTTCCAGCACGCGCTCCGGCTCGCCCTCTCCCGTCCAGGGGACGAGGTACGTGCCGTCCATCGACGTGTAGGCGATCCGTCCGTCGTCGCCCCAGAACGGGGTGAACGCGACGCTCATGGCGTCCGCGCCGGTGATCGTGATCGGCGAGCCGCCCCCGACGGGCACTCTTCGAAGGCCTCCAGTGCTGGCACTGACGAAGGCCACCCATTCGTCGTCGGGCGAGAAGGTCGCGAACCCGGCCCCCGCCGACTCCGCCAGGAATTGCGGCTCGGCCTCATCGAGGTGGTGCAACCAGAGCCCGCCATCGAGGTACGCCACCATGGATCCGTCGTGCGACATCGCGGCCGTCACGAAGCCGTCCGCGTAGAACGGCGCGCGGACGACCGTCGCCGGGGCCGCCTCGTCCTCTCCGCCCGAGAGCCCGAGACCGAGGGCCCCGATCGAGACGACCAGAAGTGCCATCGCCACCACGGATCGGATGTCCGTCCACCAGGATCCGCCAGCCGTCGCCGCCGCAGGCGTCGGGGCGGTCGTCGGGGCCGTCGCGGCACGCTGCGGGGCCGTATACGTGAACCCGCGATCGTCCAGCGCTTCCGCGAACGCCGCCGCGCTCTCGAACCGGTCCGCGGGCAGTTTCTCGAGCGACTTCGCTACGGCGGATGCGACGTTCGGCGGGACCGACCGGCGGGTGTCGGTGATCGGACGCGGGTCCTCGGTGAGGATCCGCATGAGAATCGCCTGCGCGCTCGGGCCCGTGTGCGGCGGGTCGCCGGCGAGCATCTCGTACAGCACGGCCCCGAGCGAGTACACGTCGCTCCGGGCGGACAGGTCGCGGTCGGCCGTCGCCTGTTCGGGCGACATGTAGTGCGGGGTGCCGAGCGAGAGCCCGGTCTCGGTCAGCCGCCCGCCGCCCGCGGCGGAAATCGCGAGCGCGATCCCGAAGTCCGCGACGACCGGATTCCCCTCGTGGAGGAGGATGTTCTCCGGCTTGATGTCGCGGTGGATCACGTCCTGCCGGTGCGCGTAGTCGAGCGCCTCGGCGCACGCGCGCGTGAGCTTCAGCGCCTCGTCGACGGGGAGCTGCCGTTCGGCGTTCAGCCGGTCGCGCAACGTCTCGCCATCGACGTACGGCATCACGTAGTAGAGGAACCCGTCCGCCTCGCCCGAGTCGAACAGCGGCAGGATGTGCGGATGCTGGAGCCCCGCGGTCGTCTTGATCTCGGTGACGAACCGCTCGCCGCCGATGACCGCGGCCAACTCGGGCTTGAGGACCTTGAGCGCGACCTTCCGCTCGTGCTTGACGTCCTCGGCCAGGTACACCGTGGCCATCCCGCCCTCGCCGAGCTGGCGCTCAATGCGGTATCGGTCCGCCAGCGCCTCGGCGAGACCGTCGGGGATGCCGTCGATCGGATCCATCAGTTTCCGAGCCTCCGTTCGATCTCCGTGAAGACGTTCTGGATCATGATGACGCGGTCCTGCTCATCGGGCTCGTCGGCCTCGAGGTCACCGTGCGTTAGCGTGAAGATCCTGCCGTCCGGCGCGACGTCGAAGGTGCGAATCCCGAAGATCGACGTCCCCCTCGCGATCCGAATCGCGGACTCCTCTCCCAGCTCGATCGAGGCGCCGGTCGAGACCGGAACCCGGCGGAGCTCCATCCCGTCGCCGGGGAAGGCCCGGTAGACCAGCTCGTCGCCGTCCGGGGACCATCGCGGGACGTCGCTCCGGACGTTCGAGACCATCACCCGCTCTCGATCGATGGCCGGGAACGACCGGATGTAGATACGTGCTTCGCCGGACTCATCGGACGTGTACGCCAGCCACCTGCCGTCTGGAGACAGCGACGGGTCCCTCTCGTCCGCACCCGAATTCAGCAGGTCGACGGGCCCGACGGGCCCGATCGCCCGTATATCGCGCCCGGTGGCGTCCGACTGGACCTCGTGAACCAGCCAGTCGGACGCCGCCACGACGGACGCGTTGCCGAACCCGTCCTCCCGGAGGATTTCGACCGGTTGGTCGGCGCCGTTAGCGAGACGCATGAGGAGGGACGTGGGCGAGTCCTCGCCCTCGGAGTGGAGATACAGGATCGAGTCCCCATCGGCCGACCAGGCGATCGGGTGGGTGTTCCCGGACGTCGTCAGGCGGGACCGCGATCCTTCGTCGAGCGTCTTGATCCAGATGTCGGCGCCGTCCTGATTGCCGAGACCGTCGACGAAAGCGACCCGGTCCGCCGAAGGGCTCAGGAGCGGCGCCAGCGGGGCAGATAGAAAGTCGAACGGTCCCCAGGACGGATCGACGACCCGGAGGTTCCCCGCGGCATCCGCCCACTGGACGGCGGTGTTTGGGGGGGTGCCCGTTCGAGTCTCGCCTTCGAGGTACAGGAGCGTTCCGTCCTCCGAGACGCTGCAACGTCGGGCATCGGGAGCGAGCTCGACGGGGGCGGCGAACGTCGGATCGCCCCGGCGGAACCGGGCCGCGGTAAGGGCGCCCGTGTCCGAGCGGTAGATCACGATCCCGCGTCCTGCGTAGCACACCCCGAGACCGGGCAGGAGGGGGCGCGACTCGCTCTCCCCCCGCTCGAGCACGTTGATCGATCGCGAGCTCCCGTCGGTACCGACGCGCGAGACGAAGAACAGGTCCCCGTCCTCCGACAGATAGGGCGCCGAGTGCGACTCTTCGGTCGTCGTGTCCAGCGCGACCGGGAGCGTCATGACTGCGTCGAGAGACAACCCGACGATGCGCGTGGTCGCAAACCCGCTTCGCCGCGCGGTCGCGTTCCCGTACAGCACGCCGTCCCGCCCCCAGTGGGAGATGGCCCAGATCGCCCGCGTCGAGTCGACGAGGACGACCCTGGGCGTGCCGCCCGACAACGAGATCACCCGAATCTCGAACGCCACCCCGATGCTGCTTCTCAGGCCGACGAGACTCGACCCGTCCGGGGACAGCGTGAAGGACCGCATGCTGTCCGTGCCGGGCAGGGCGCGCCACTGCAGGTCGTCGAGCGAGCGCACGTACACCGCGTCGTCGACCCGGGTGGCCATTGTGGATCCGTCCGCGGAGATGACGAACCCGCTGTGGTCCTCGGGGAACTCGACCGGAGCTCGCACGACCCGCGGCGGCGTGGACGTCCGGGTCAACGTGAAGAGGAGCCCCACGGTGAGGAGAGCTGCGGCAGCCCCCAGCGACAGGGCGAGCGCTCTCCAGGGTCCAGAGTGAACGCTGCCGGCGACTCCAACCGGCGAGCCGCCCTCCTGCCCGTGCCGGAACCCCGGATCCGCGAGCGCCTTCGCGAACGCGTCGCCCGTCTCGAACCGATCCGCAGGGAGTTTCTCGAGCCCCTTCCGGATCGCATCGCGGATGTTCGGGGGCACGGCCTTCCGCGCGTCGGAGATGTCGCGGGGCTCCTCCGTGAGGATTCGCATCAGGATCGCCTGAGCCGATGGTCCCGTGTGGGGTGGCTGTCCGGCGAGCATCTCGTACAGCATGCAGGAGAGCGAGTAGATGTCCGACCTGGCGTCGACGTCCCGGTCCGCGCTGGCCTGCTCGGGGCTCATGTAGTGCGGGGTGCCGACGGACATGCCCGTCTCGGTCAGGCGTCCGCCTCCAGCGGCGGAGATCGCGAGCGCGATCCCGAAGTCGGCGACCATTGGCTCGCCCGCGTGGATCAGGATGTTCGCCGGCTTGATGTCGCGATGGACCACGCCCTGTTCGTGCGCGTAGTTCAGCGCGCTCGCGATCGCGCGGGCGATGCCCGCGGCCTCGTCCACGGCGAGTTGCTTCTCACGATCGAGTTTCTCGCGCAGCGACTCGCCGTCGACGAACGGCATGACGTAGAAGAGGAAACCGTCCGCTTCTCCCGAGTCGAAGAGGGGCAGGATGTGGGGGTGTTGCAGCGAGGCGGTGGTCTTGATCTCTGTGACGAACCGATCGCCGCCGATGACGGCCGCGAGCTCGGGCTTGAGCACCTTGATCGCCACGCGGCGCTCGTGCTTGAGATCCTCGGCGAGGTAGACGGTCGCCATGCCGCCCTCGCCGAGCTTTCGCTCGATCGCGTAGCGATCCGCCAACGCTTTCGCGAGCTTCCCCGGGACCTCGCTCAACGACGCGCTCCCCTGGCCGGTGGTTCATCAACCCACGTCACGTCCGGGCCAGGCGCGCAGCGTACGGACGCACCTGTCCTACCTCCCCACACTGCACTAGCAACGAACTTGGGTCGCCAGACGGCTCACCAGCAATGGCGGGCTACACCCCGGTGCGTATGGGCCGCCAGTCTCCCGGTGCCCATCATCCCTTTTCTCACTCCTTGCTCGCGGGAAGGAAGCGACGGATGAACGGACGACGTGCGACCCGGTTTCTCGTCACTCTGCTGGCGGTCTCGTCGGCGGGTGCCTGTGTGCCGGCCGAGGATCTCGACGAGGCCGCGGATGCGCTCACCGTCGTCTCGGGGGGTGTCTACGACGTCCTGATCACCGGCGGCACGGTGGTGGACGGCTCGGGGGACGCCCGGTTCGTCGCCGACGTCGGAGTGAAGGGTGACCGGATCGTCGCGGTCGGGGAGGGGCTGGACCCCGAGGGGGCGGCGACCCTGATCGACGCGCGCGGGCTCGTCGTCTCGCCGGGCTTCATCGACAACCACGCGCACATCCAGTCGACGATCCACGAGCACCCGCTCGCCGAGAACTTCACGCGTCAGGGGATCACGACGATCCTCGCGAGCCTCCATTCGCACGATCAGCCGTGGCCGCTGGACGAGTACGCGGCCTCGCTCGACATCGCGCCGAACGTGGGGTTCTTCGCCGGCCACACCTGGACGCGTAAGCGCGCGGTCGGGCTCGAGGACCGGGCCCCGACAGCGGCCGAGCTCGAGCACATGAAGGCGCTCGTCGACTCGACGATGCAGCAGGGGGCGCTGGGGCTCGCGACCGGGCTCCAGTACGTGCCGGCGAACTACGCCGAGACCGAAGAGGTGATCGAGCTGGCCAGGGTCGCCTCGAGGTACGGCGGGATCTACACGTCGCACATGCGGGACGAGGCCCGGGGGCTGATCGAATCCGTCGAGGAGCTGATCCGGATCGCGCGCGAGGCGGACATTCCGGCCCAGATCCAGCACCACAAGGCGATCGGACCGGGTCAGTGGGGGTGGAGCCGGCGGTCGCTCGATCTGATCGATGCGGCGAACGCGGAAGGGCTCGACATCCGGCACGACCTCTACCCGTACACGGCGGCGAGCACGCACTCCGGGATCCTCTTCCCGCAGTGGGTCTTCGCCGGTGGATCGGATGAGGCGGTCGCGAGGCTCGATGACCCCGCGCTCCGCCCGCGTCTCGTCGAGGAGATGCGAGAGATCATCGACCTCGACCGTGCCGGCGATGA
>JBDHIO010000115.1:0-2032 GCA_039587355.1 Gemmatimonadota bacterium
ACGTCTGTCCATCATGCGAAGGGACGACCGGGACGACGGTTGGGTGCGAGACCCCGAAGGAGAGTGAGAGAATGAGGCCGCTCGTAAGGAGCTCGGACAATCCGATCATCACGACCATGGACATCCCCCGGATGCCGCCGGACATCGTGGACCCGTCTGCCGTATTCAATCCGGGCGCCGTTCGGTGGGGCGATCGCTACATGCTGATGTTGCGGGTCCAGACGCGGGGCCGCCGCACGCGGCTGGTGATGGCGGAGAGCGTCAACGGCCGCGAGTTCGCCGTATGGAATGAACCCGTACGGTTTCCGGGGCTGGATGAGATCGGCGAGAAGATCTACCACGTCTACGACCCGCGACTGACGGCGATCGGCGACGAGTTCCTGGTCATGTTTGCGGCCGACACGGAGACGGGCTGCAAACTGGGGACCGCCCGCACGGCGGACTTCAGCAGCTTCGAGTTGATCGGGCTCGGCGATCACCCCGACATCCGGAACGGAGCCATCTTCCCCATGCTTTTCGGCGACCGATACCTGCGTCTCGATCGGCCGAACCGGGCGGCTGACACCGGCCAGCCGGCCTCGGGCGACGAGATCGTCGTTTCCGAGTCCTTCGACCTCGTCGATTGGCGACCGCTGGGGGTGGCCATGCGCGGTCGCCCGAGGTACTGGGACGAGCGGATCGGCGCCGGTCCTCCCCCCGTCCGCACGCGGCGAGGCTGGCTTCTGATGTATCATGGAATCGCGACTCACTTCGGCAGCATCAACGTGTACCAGGCCGGCGTCGCCCTTCTGGACCTCGAAGATCCCGTTCGGTTGATCGCGCGGAGCCGGGACAATCTGCTCGAGCCACGCAAGATGTACGAGCTGATCGGTCAGGTGCCCAACGTCGTGTTCCCATCGGGCATGATCGTGGACGAGTTCGACGCGGACGGGTTCGCCCGCGAGGAAAGCGAGGTCAGGGTGTACTACGGTGCGGCCGATACCACGGTGTGCCTGGCCACCGGAACGATCGGGGATCTGCTCGCCGCGGCGTTGGACGTCTGAGTTGCGGGGCGGTCTCGCTCAGCGGCAGGTCAGCCGCGCGAGCGCATCCTCCAGGCCATCGAGGTGGAACGTGTACGTGTGGCTCCGTAACTGGAAGTCGCTCGCGTGGACCACGACCGTGCTCTCGTTCACCGCCCGACTCAGGAACTCCTCGCGCACCTCGGGCGGAGCGACCGCGGCCATCCCGGAAGACTTGAGGGTCCACGACTCCCGCGCGGTCTCCTCGTCACCGAACGAGTAGCGGACGGGAGTGCGCTCTTTGCGCCCGAAATAGGTCGCCGTGAGCACCATCTCGAAGCCGTCATCCGAGCAGCGGAAGGTCAGCCCGCCCGCGCCCGATACGTAGTTCTCCTCGGCCAGCGTCGTGATCGAGCTCCGGTCCGCGCCGGAGCTCGCCTCGGAACGGACGAACAGGTAGAAGTCACCGATCGACTCCTGGGCCCACGCCGCGGACCCCGGACCGGCCAGCATCCCGAGCGCTCGAGCCGTCTCCCGTTCAGGCTTTCCTTCACGCGAGGCCCTTCCTCAGGCCGGCGCGACCTCCCTGAACTTCCCGAATCTCTCGCGCGCCTTCTCTTCCAGAAAGTCATGGTGGTCGGGGTGGGCGATGTCGATCAGAGCGCGCGCCCGCTGCCGGAGGTTCTTGCCGTAGAGGTTTGCCACGCCGTGTTCGGTGATCACGTAGTGCACGTGCGCCCTCGTGCTGACCACGCCGGCGCCCTGCTTGAGGAACGGAACGATCCTCGACTCGCCACGGCGGGTGGCCGACGGAAGGGCGATGATCGGCTTGCCGCGATCGGACAGCGCGGCGGCACGGATGAAGTCCATCTGCCCGCCCACGCCCGAGTACTGTCGCGTGCCGATGGAGTCGGCGCACACCTGGCCCGTGAGATCGACTTCGATCGCGCTGTTGATCGCCGTGACGCGCGGATTCCGCCGGATGACGGCGGTATCGTTCGTATAGGCGACGTCCAGCATCGCCACCTGCG
>JBDHIO010000033.1:0-31185 GCA_039587355.1 Gemmatimonadota bacterium
TGTTCTCGGAGCCCGTCTCAAGGGCCTTGTCGAGCCTCTTCTCGACCCTCTTCTTGAGCTTCCTCGTCTTTTTCTTGAGGTCTTTGGTCTTCATGTCGTACCCCCTTCTCAGCGGTGCACCGGGGCACGGTCCTGACGAGGCGATCGCGCCCCCAACCACCAGTTCCATGGGATGAGAACCGCAAACACCGTGCACTCGAGGGCCGAGAGGCTCCCGGGGGAGTCGACGGCACCGATATCGGTGGCAACATGTTGCTATGTATTCACTTAGGGAAACCGACAGTCACGCACGTCAGGCGCAGTCAACGGGCCGCACCCCATTGGTCCGGAGACAGCTTGTCTCAGCGCGGCCGAGGGGGCCGGGACATCACGCCTTCCGTCGAACCGAGGATCTCGAGCACCAACTTGGTACCGGGGATCGCGTGGCGGGACGGTCCCACGGGTGCGGCATCGGATCAGGGCACCAGGCCTTCGATGAAAGCCCCCACGCCAAACGCCACCAGGGCGGCCAGTGCGCCGATCACCAGCATCTCGGCTCCGGCTCGCAGCCAGGAACGGGTGGTTACGAGCGACCTGGCGGCTCCCACGCCGAAGAGGCACGCCAGGGTGAGGCCCACCGCGACCGGAAAGGCACGCTCCTGCGTTGTGAACAGATAACTCAGGAGCGGCACCGCTCCGGCAATGACGAACGCGAGAAACGTCGCCGTGGCGTGACGGTGCGCGAATGGCTCCTGAGGGGCGCGGCCTTCCACCGCGAGCACGTCCTCAGCTGACCGGATCGCCAGGAAGTTGCTTGCGCCCATGGAGAACCCGTCCGCAAGCAGGTTCGCGAGCCCGAGAATCAACACGATTCGTGTGTCGAGTGCGGCGCCGGTCACTCCTGACACCACCGCAAAGGTGGTGATGAGACCGTCATTGGCCCCGTAGATCAAGTCGGGCATGTAATGGCGAGCGAGTGGTCTTGCTCCCTCGGGCTCGTGGTCGTCCGGGTACGGAGTCATCGCAGAACCTCCCTGTACGCAGGCACCACGGCGACCGCCGAGGGCAGGCGGTCGAGGAGCCAGTCGGTTGTGCTCCCCAGGAGCAGGCGGTTTACCTGCCCCAGTCCATGTGAGCCAACCACGACTATGCTGCCCGGCCTTTCCGCGGCCACGTCTGCAAGCGCCTCGGGGATCGACCCGATCACGACCCGCCGGGCTGTGCTCTCGGGAAGGAGTGGCCAGAGATCCAGGGCCGCCCTGCTCTCGTGTGCCTCGAGCCAGGCGTCCGGGGCGAGCCCCACGGGTGACTCGACCGACAGCGGCCGTGCGTCTGCGACGTGTACCGCCTCGACCGGGATGTCGAGGTTCGCCGCGAGCGTCAGCCCGAACTCGACGACCCGAGACGCAGCTTCGGAGAAATCGAGCGCGAGGAGTACCCGATGGATTTCGGGGTCTGCGGGAGGAGCAGCTGTGATCAGGATGGGAGTAGTGCATCCGCGAGCCAGATGCTGGGCCGTCCCGCGTGGGAACCATCCCATCGGGGCCGTATGCCGTCTCCCGCCAACGACGACCAACCCTGCGTCGACCTCGTGAGCGAATTCGGACAGGACATGTTCCGATCGACCGACGCGGGCTTTCAGCGCCGAATCGATGACACCCGCGGGGAGCACACCCGTGAGCGAGTCTCGGGCCACGGCTTCGGCACGGTCAAGGAGCGCTTCGTCGAGTTGGTCGAGTTCCAGACCCAGCTCTACTGCGGCTACCTCCAACAGTGTGTTCGTAGCAGCTGCGAGGAGGTAGAAGGGCACTGCACGCGCTTCCGCGATCGAGTGACCGAGCACTGCGGCCCGGCACGACTCATCGGACCCGTCCACGCCAACAACAACAGCGGCCGACAGGGTCGCTTCGCAACCCGGGTCGGGATCGTGCGATGTAGCTGACCGATCGAAGTCCATGTGACCCACCTTACGAGGAGAAACACTCTCTCGAAGAAACTAGCGGATCTGCGGTCGCCCCGTATGGGGTGACCAAGTCCCACGACCTGCGGATCTGGAGTCCTCCGACTTGAGCGCCCTCGGACTGGGTAGCCGCAGTTCGGGGGCTGGAGGAATGACCCGGCTGGGGATCGAACCCAGGACCGACTGAAACGAACGCGGGGCCCCGGTGGGCCCCGCTGCCCGTCCGTCAGCGCGCCGGTGACCAGGTCGGAAGCGCGGTCAGACTGAGACGGCACGCACCCGTCTGCCGACCAACCGTGATCGTCGTTGCCCGCTCACGCGCCATGGCCGTTCGGAACGGGACGGAGATAACGTCCTGCTCCGGACTGAGCCGCGAGTCCCCATCGCTTCCGTCGTATTCGATGGCCCAGAATCGCAGGAAGACTTCGTCGCGCCGGTCGTCCGGAACGCCCCTGATCAGGAGGTTCCCGTTCAGGTCGTAGCTTTGATCCTCGAGGTACGTGCGGGCGCCCGGTAGGGGCCGATCCGCCTGCCGGCGACCTCGTCGCCCTGGCCGCCCGCGTCCGACGAGCCGGCGACGGCCGTATCGAGAAGATCTTCGGCTAACCCACCCAGGACGGTGGCCGGATCGGCGTCCGACTGGAGGAGCGAAAGGACGCGCGCCCGGATCTCCGCGTCGACCTCCCCGCGGCTCAGGAAGGCGTCGCGTTCGCCCTCGGGCAACTCCATCGCGGCGGCGAACAGGCCCTGGACCCGTTTCCACGTCTGTGCGTCCATCGGAATCCCTCCCGGAGGAACCGGGCTGGCCAGCACCTTAGTCGAGGAGGCGAAGATACCACGCGAGGGCTACCGGGTGAACTTCTTCGGGCGCGTGAACGAGCCTTCCCGGGCTCGGCGCCACACTTCCACGCGACACCAGCGTTCGCTAGTCTCTGCGTCCGATTGCCCCCTTCTTGACCCGGAGGACGCGACCCGTGCTGACACTACTCTCCCCCGCCAAGAGCCTGGACTTATCGACGCCCCCCGAGGGGCTGCGAGCGACCCAGCCACAGCTCGATGAGGACACCGCCGTGCTGCTCGAGCGCTGCAAGGAGCTCGACGCGGCAGACCTGCGTCGGCTGATGAAGCTCTCTGAGAAGCTCGGCGAGTTGAACTATCAGCGTTTCCAGGACATGACGCCCCTCTCGACGGACGAGAACGGCAAGCCGTGCGTCCTCGCGTTCACGGGCGACGTATACAAGGGGCTTTCGGCCTCGACCCTCTCGCCGGCCGATCTCGAATGGGCACAGGACCGCCTGCGGATCCTCTCGGGCCTCTATGGCGTGCTTCGGCCGCTCGACCTGATTCAGCCGTATCGACTCGAGATGGGGACCCGGCTGGAGACGACGCGCGGCAAGAACCTCTACGAGTTCTGGGGAGGCCGGCTGGCCGACGCACTCAACGCCGAGCACGAGGCGCGCCCGGTCAACGCGGTGCTCAATCTCGCGTCGAACGAGTACTTCAAGGCCGTGGGGGCCGATCGCCTCAAGCCCCGGCTCGTGACCGCGGAGTTCAAAGAGCTTCGGGACGGCCAGTGGAAGACGATCGCGTTCTACGCGAAGAAGGCGCGTGGGCTTCTCGCCCGGTTCATCGTGGAACGGCGTATCGACGATCCGGAGGGGCTCAAGGACTTCGCGGAGGAGCGCTACTCGTTCCGGCCCGACCTGTCGGACGACGACCGGGTGTTCTTCGGTCGGGAGGGCTGACCCCGCCGACAGACCCGAGGCGCTCGCGGAACGTACGACCGGGCTGGGGATCGAACCCAGGACCTACGGATTAGATGGCGACCTCAGAACAGCCCCAAACCCCGACATTTCTGGCGTCCGCAGGCGGATCAGGCCGGCTCTATCGGACTCTGAAACCGACAGACACCGGGATGTCCGGGATCCATTCGGGTGCCGATTCGGGTGCACGCTGACTCGACCTGATCACACCGTCCGGCGTCGCTGAGACGTCCCACTCCGGGATGGACAGGGATTCTCTCACCACTTGAATCGGACCGTGGGTTCGTAGGAAGTTGAGGGTGTACCTGGCACTCGAGAGGTGAGGGACCATGCAGACACACCTGGCAGCTGGTGACACCGCCAGAACCTGGCACCTGTTGTGGTGAGGCACCCTTTCCGCTCCTGCGCATTCATCCTCACCCTCGCGCCCGCGATCGCAGGATGCGACGGTGACGGCACCTCGGCGACCCTTCGCCAGACAACGGTCGTCGTCGGCGTGCAGGACGTGACAGCCATCTATCCCGACAATACGAACGCGGACTTCCTCTTCTTCTCGGCGCTCGCCGCGAGAGATGGGGATGGGGAGCTGAAGCCGCGCCTGGCCCGGAGCTGGGAGGATTCTCCCGATGGCCGGGTCCGAACCTGGCACCTTCGAACTGACGTCAGGTGGCACGACGGCCAGCCCCTCACGGCACACGACGTCGCATTCACCTTCGAACTGCTAAGCGACCCGCAGGTCTCCGAGTACTCGTTCCTCGACGTGGGTGCAGTCGATGATTCCACTGTGCGAATCACGGCCCACAGACATAGCTACAGCGAGGACATAGTCATCTTCCCCCGCCATCTCCTGGAGGGGCTTGATCGCTCCCGCTTCAGGGCGTGGGATTTCTGGACCCGCCCCGTCGGGAGCGGACCGTTTCGGTTCGTCCGATACGAGCCCGAGTCATTCATCGAGTTCGAGGCGAACCCCGAGTACTATCGAGGGCATCCGCGCATTGACCGGGTGATCATCAAGTTCATCGGGACGGCCGGAGTAACCGAAGCGCTGGCCGGAAACGTGGACATCGTCTATCCCGCCGAACCCGCCAACTGGCCCGCTCTCGAGAGGAGCGGCGAGTTTCGGATCGTACACCAGATCTTCGGTGCCGGTGGCTGGTTGCTGTACTTGGACCACACTCACCCCGTGCTGCGGGACCCTCAGGTCCGCCGAGCGATCGTGCACTCGATCGATCGACGTGGAATCATGGGCACAATTGGCCTCGCTCCCGACTTGCCGCTCACGGACGTGCTCTATTCGAGGCGTCAGGCCCTTCGACACCAGCTTCCGCCTCCACTCGAGTTCGATCCCGATCTCGCCAGGCTGCTGCTCGACGAGGCTGGCTGGGTCGATTCGGATGGGGACGGAGTCCGCGAACGCGGAGGCCACCGGGCGGCCTTTTCGCTCATAGCGCGTCCCCCGGGCAAGCGCGAAGTCATGATCCAGGGGTACTTGAGACAAGTCGGGCTCGAGGTAGACATCGAGTCTCTCGACATCCCCGTGATCTGGGAGCGCGTCTATGCATCGGAGTTCGACGCCGCCATGCACGTTCTCCAGCCTAACCAGCCATGGCACGCCCGGTTCTTCGGAGACACGGCGATCACGGGCTACGCGAACCCGAGGGTCGCGGCCGTTCTACGTCGGGCCACCCGTACCAGCAATCTCGACACCCTGGACGCCCTCTACCTGAGCATCCGCGACGAGTTCGAACAGGACCTGCCGTTCGTCTATCTTCAGCCATTTACCTGGTCGTCCTTCGTCCACCGACGGGTGAACGGACTCGAGTCCACGGGCACAGAGGACCTGATGGAGCAGATGGGGAGCCTCTGGTTAGAAGATCCATGACGCGACGACGATCTTCCCGATCGGCGCTCCCTGGCGAACCAGCGAGGTAGTGAGTCCATGACCGGGCTGGGGATCGAACCCAGGACCTACGGATTAAAAGGCGACCTGAGAACACCCCCAAACCCCTGATATTCCTGGCCCTTCCTAGCTTTCACCACGGAAGTTCCGGGGTCTGATTCTGCCTGACCCTGGAAGTTCCGGGGTCCATTCGGGTGCAGGTCGGGCACCGCGACACACTCGCGCCTGGCAACGGAGTGCTGTTTCCGGTCCTCGATCCGGAGATCGCCGAGAACGGTCCGCCCGGACACGGTGGTGCGCACCTCGTTCTCGCTCACCAGATTGACCCGCGGGGCCAGCAGGATTGCGACAGGGAGGCTCCGGAGGACGCGCCATGAGCGACTTCGAGTTCGTCAGCATCATCCTCTCGATCGTCGTCGGCCTGACGATCACCCGCGTGCTGGCGGGCCTGGCCGCGATCGTGGAGCATCGCGGGCAGCTGCACATGAACTGGTTGAGCGTCGGCTGGGCGACGACGGTTCTGTCGTGGTCGGTGGCGTTCTGGTTGGGGACGATCAACGATACGCGCGGCCTAGAAACCTGGACGGTCGGCAGCTTCGGCATCCTGCTTTTCATGGCGCTCGGTCTGTACTTCCTGGCCGCGGTCGCCCTGCCGACCCGTATCCAGGCGGGCGTCGATCTCGAGGCGCACTTCGAAACGGTACGACGACCGTTCTTCGCGATGTTCGCGGCGTGGGTGGTGCTCTCGACGGTGAGCGCCCTTATCTGGGGCAGCGAGAACTTCATACGGTTGGGGCCACCCTTCTGGATCGGCCAGACCGCGAGCCTGGCCGTGGCCCTGCTCGGATTTCTCGCCGCGCACAAGCTAGTGCATGTCGTCATCCTGATCGCAAGCCTGAGCATGACGGTCGCGTTGATCGTGCTCAGGATGTACGTGATCTGACGCTGCGCTTCCCCGGCGGCCGCAATCTCTCCATTCACGAGGCGAGGGGAAATGGATTTTCGTAGAGTCGCGGGGGTCGGTGGGCTTCTCTTTGGCAGCCTGGTCCTTGTTGGAAACACTTTCCTGGTCGTTCCGGCCAAGCCGCTGGGCGGGGCTCGAATGGACGCGATCGTGTCGTACTATGTCGAGCACGGCAGTTCGGTCCAACTCTTCTCGTATGTCGCACCCTTCGCCTGGACCGCAATCGTGATGTTTGCGGCGGGCGTGGTCATCTCCACTCGCCTAGAAGGACGCGTGAACGGCTGGGCGGTGGCGGGACTCGGCGCGATCGCCACGATGATCGCGACCTTCTGCGGTGTGGTCACAGCGGACCTGGTTCTCGCGACACGGGCAGACGCCCTCGCTGACAACCCACAGTACGCTCAGCTGCTGTGGGACTATCACATGGTCCTGCAGATCCTGAACCTCACGTTCGTCGCGATCGCGTTGGGGAGCTTCGGCATAGCCGCAGTGACCTCGGGCACTGCGTCCCGGCTCGGCAAGCTCGCCCTTCTCGGTTCGGCGCTCTTGCTGGCGGCCGCCACGCAGACGGGGCCGGGCATGACCGGGTCCGGTCCGACCCTGATTGCCCTTCCGGGATTCGCCATCTGGCTGATCTTCGTTCTCGGATACAGCGTGATCATGATCCGCATGTCGGGCTCGGACGTCGAAGCTGGTTCGATCCCGACGATCGGCCTCGCAGACGCCTCGGCAGAGTGACCGTGACGATCCGTAGAAGGGATCTCCGGCAAGTACGCAGAAAGACCTTCTTCTCGCCGATGCTAGCGGCCTGGCCTCCTCGTTTCGTGGCCTTGGACCCAGCCGCTATTCCCACGAGGGTGTAAGTCTATGACCGGGCTGGGGATCGAACCCAGGACCTACGGATTAAAAGTCCGTTGCTCTACCAGCTGAGCTACCCGGTCGGGCGGCGCGCAGCGAGGCCCGCCGCTGAGGCGTAGAACCTAACATGGTCCCCGGGTGTGTCCAGCAGTTTCCGGCAGGCGTTCCGCCGATCCGATTCGGGGCATCCCGCCCCGATTGCCTCCTGCTCGCCCGGCTCCGTAGGTTGATACTGCAACGTTGACTGTCGCCCGAGCCCGACGGTATCCGCTCGCTCGTTATAGAGCTTTGCGCGCGGCCCTTTGAGCCAACCCGATCGCCGACGCCACGTCGAGAGGATCGCATTTGCGCAAGCTCCGAGTAGGCATCGTGGACCTCGTGTCCAAAGGCCCCACCAAATCCCTGTACGCGAAGGTCATGCACGCCAACCTGGCGAGCATCATGCCCCAGGTCCTCGCCGCGTGGTGCGAGGAGGCCGGACACGAGGTGACCTTTGTCTGCTTCACGGGACTCGAGAACCTGGTCGAGGAGCTGCCGGAGGACATCGACCTGCTCTTCGTCGGCGCGTTCTCGCAGGGGGCCCAGCTGGCCTACTCGATCAGCGAGATGTTCAGACAGCGCGGCGTCGTCACCTGCGTCGGCGGCCCGCACGCGCGCTGCTATCCGCAGGACTGCCAGCTCTACTTCGACTACGTGCTCGGGTTCACCGACCGGTCGGTGCTCGAAAACGTGCTCGAGGACTGTCAGCCGCATCGCCCGATCGGAAAGAGCATCTCGGCCGAGACGCAGCCGCTAGCGCTCCCCGGCGTCCGTGCACGGTGGAAGTTCATCGAGCCGACTCTCGCGAAGGCGCCGCTCTTCCAGATGGTACCGATGCTCGGCAGCCTCGGGTGCCCCTACACCTGCGCGTTCTGTATCGACTCGGTCGTGGAGTATCAGCCGCTCGATTTCGACGAGATGCGCGACGACCTTCGTTTCCTCCGCGAGAAGATGAAGAAGCCGGTCGTCGGGTGGCACGACCCGAACTTCGGCGTGCGATTCGACGAGTACCTCGGCACGATCGAGGAGGCGGTTCCTGCCGGGAGCGTCCAGTTCGCGGCGGAGAGCAGTCTCTCGCTGCTGTCCGAGCCGCGCCTGAAACGGCTCGCGAAGAACGGGTTCATGGCGATGCTTCCCGGCGTCGAGTCGTGGTTCACGCTCGGCAACAAGTCGAAGGCGAAGAACACGTTCGGCCAGGAGAAGGTCCGGCAGGTCGCGGATCACTCGAACCTCATCACCGAGCACATCCCCTACCTCCAGACGAACTTCGTCCTCGGGCTCGACTGCGATGAGGGTCCGGAGCCTTTCAACCTGACGAAGCGGTTCATCGACGAGGCTCCGGGCGCGTTTCCCGGCTACTCGCTGCTCACGTCGTTCGGTCAGGCCGCACCGCTCAACCTGGGGTATCAGGAGGAAGGACGGGTGCTCGGGTTCCCGTTCCACTTCCTGAACAACCACCACGCGATGAACCTGAAGCCGAAGAACTACGAGTGGATCGAGTTCTACGACCACGTGATCGACCTGACGAAGTACAGCTTCTCGAAACGGGCGATCTGGCGGCGGCTGAAGGCGAACCGGGGCGGGATCCCGCGGACGATGAACGTCGTCCGGGCAATCTCATCCGAAGGCAAGGGCCGAATCGAGTACTACTCGACGGTTCGAAATCACCTGGCCACGGACTCGAAGTTCAGGGACTACTTCGAGGGCGAGTCGACCGAGCTCCCGCAGTTTTACGAGGACCGCGTGAAGAAGGACCTCGGCCCGTTGTGGGACTACCTGCCGGACGGTGCGCTCGAGCACGACCCGTATGCGTACCTGAAGAGCATGGGCCCGGCGATGTCCGAGCCGGCGGCCGCGGTCGCGAACTAGCCGCTCGACCGCGGATGCCCGAACCGGCCCGAATCGGCGGCGATCAGCCGCCGGATCGTAGCTCGGCGATGCGCTCGCGAGCGTGGTCGTTGCCGGGGTTCAATTCCAGAGACCGCTCGAAGCTTTCGATCGCCCGGGCCGTCTCGCCCTGCGCCGCATAGCCGTCTCCCAGACTGTCGTGCGCGTTCGCCGACGCCGGGTAGTTCGCGACGTTCAGCTCGAACAACTCGACCGACGCATCCACGTCCTGCTGCAGTAGCGCGTACCCGAGGTTGTTGACGATCGGCTCCGGGGGCAGGAACTCGGCACCAAGCCGCTCCGACACCTGCGCGAAGTGCCTCCCGAGCGACGCCGGATCGTCCATGATCGCGGCAATCGACGGCTTGTATCCCTCGAAGATGTGGAGGAGCCCATCATACAGGCTGATCAGCGGCACGGACCCGTGATCCTCGGCCTCGTAGAACTCGTGCGCCGTCCTGAACCGCGGCGTGTTCGCGCGCGCCATGGACTCCGCGAACGCCTCACCGGCGATCCGCATCAGGTTCTCTCCGCCGGGCGGTATCGGGTTGTTCGCGAGCGAGATGAAGACGGCGCCCGAGAGGCCATCGCTCTCGGCGAAGTACGTCCGCGCCTGACGCTCGAGCCTCCGCTCGTCCCACCACAGGCTCGGATCGATCGCGACGACCGCGTCGAACATCTCGGGCGCGTTCACGAGGGCGTGAAGGGCGATGAGACCCCCGAGCGAATGCCCGACGAAGATGTTGTAGGGCCGCGTGCGGTAGTCCGACTCGATCGTCGGCATCAACTCTTCACGGATGAAAGTCAGGAAGGCATCGCCGCCTCCTCCCATGGGACCGTCCGGAATCTCGGTTCCGTCGTACGCCCTGGTCGCGGCGGTCGGCGTCAGATCCCGCGTCCTGTCCGTGTTCGGGATCGCTACCACGATCATCTCGGGGGCCTGCATGTTCCCGTTGATCCCCGTGCTCATGAACTGGACGACGCCGGTCGCCGAATGGAAGTGGGCGTTGCCGTCGAGTAAATACAGCACCGGATAACTCTGCGGCGAATACCGCTCGTCGTCGTAGGACTCGGGCAAATAGACCCAGTACGCGCGATCCTCGCCGAGCACGTCGGAGTGGAGAGACATCCGCTCGCCGATTCGGACGTCTTCGCCGCCGGACTGCTGCGCGGCGGCGGGGACCGCCAGATGTGGGATGGCCAGGGCGGCGAAAAGGCAAACGATCAGCTTCTTCATCGGGATCTCATTCCGCTCAGTCGTGGCGTCGGTTCATACTCTGAGAACCCGAGGGGGTCTCAGAGGTCCAGCTCTGTCTGCAGGACGCCCTGGAACGTCGTCCGGTGGTGGGCCGTGGGGCCGTGCTCGCGCAGCGCGTCCATGTGATGGCGCGTCCGATACCCCTTGTTCGAAGCCCAGCCGTAGTCGGGATACCGCGGGTCGAGCTTCCGCATGAGGCAATCGCGCGTGACCTTCGCGAGGATCGACGCGCAGGCGATCGAATGGCTCGCGCGGTCTCCTCCCACGATCGATCGGTGGCGGCCGAGCTCGGGCATCGGGTTGCCGTCGACGAGGATGAGGTCCGCCTCGAAAGGCAGCCCGGCGAGCGCGCGCTTCATGGCCAGGATCGCAGCGCCGCGCACGTTGTGGCGCTCGATCTCGCGGGTCGAGGCGGCGGCCACGCGCCAGCCGAGACAGCCGGCCTTGATCACGACCGCGAGCTCCTCGCGACGTTTCGCCGTCAGAAGCTTCGAATCAGTGGCGCCCTCGAACTGCTGGCCCTCGTGGAGCGCGACGGCGCCGACGACGACCGGACCGGCGACCGGCCCGTAGCCGACCTCGTCCAGACCCACCACAAAGGAAGAGCCCGACTCCCACCCTTCACGCTCGTAGTCGAGCGGGGCGGTGTCGGGCTCCTTGCGCTTCGCGGTGCGGGTCGCAGTCGCGATCGCAGACCTCCGTTCGGGTTACTCCTCGGCGGAGCGCTCCTCGTCGTCATCGTCGTCGCCCTTGACCTTCTCGACGACATCCTCGATCACGTCTTCGACTGCCTCGGCGACATCCTCGGCGACATCCTTCACCTTGTCGACGACATCCTCGACCACGTCACCCGCGGCTTCGGCCATGTCCTCGACCTTGTCGCCGACGGCCTCAGCGACATCGCCGGCCTTCTCGACCAGGTCGCTCGCGGCCTCCTGCACGCTGTCCACGGCGCCTGCCACGGCAGCGCCGAGGCCACCGGCCTCTTCGACCGGGCCCTCATCGGCGCCCTCGTCGGCCATCTCCGCCGCACCCTCGATCGGGTCGCCCGGGGCCTTGGTGTCGGTCGGCTTGTCGAGCCACCACTTCCGCTCGCGGACACGGGCGCGCTTACCGACCCTCGACCGCAGGTAATAGAGCTTCGCCCGTCGCACATCGCCGCGACGCACGATCTCGACCCCGGCGATCCAGGGCGAGTGCATCGGGAAGATCCGCTCGACGCCGACCCCGCCGGAAACGCGGCGCAGCGTGAACGTCGCGTTCACCCCGGCGCCTCGTTTGCCGATGCAGATTCCTTCGAACGGCTGAATCCGCTCTTTACCACCCTCACGGACTCGAACACGCACGCGGACGGTGTCTCCGGGCGAAAACGCCGGGAGGTCGTTGCGCATGTAGTCCTTCTCGATTGCAGCGATCCTCGGGTCCATCCCTCAATTCCTTTCCACTTCAAACGGGCGCGAGTGGCATCGGGCCCGTGGCAACTCGGTCCACGACGACCGGCGGGGCGGAGAGCCCCGTGGTCGAAGCCCGATAATATATGCGTTCGGTGCGGCTTGCGTCAGGGGGTGCGGCGAGCGCGGCCCGGGACTCCTCGAGCCGGCGAATCCAAGGCTAGAACGCCTCGCCGATTCGGAAGTACAGCCCCCAGTCGTCGCGCCCGACCGCGAAGTCGGCGCCGATCCTGAAGCCTGTTTCGGTGTCCACGACGTACCGGAACCCCGTGCCGATCCCAGGCAGCAGCCTGCCGTTGTCCGACTCGTTCACGGCATCGAAGACGGTCGCCACGCCGGCGAACCCAACGGCGCCGAGGCGGGGCTTGAAGTTCCAGCGATACTCGCCCTGCAGCGCCACGAGGTAGTTCCCCCTGAACGCACCCTGGGTATACCCGCGCAGGTCGCTGTCCCGCCCGACGACGAACTGCTGGTTGAACGACAGATTGCCGATGCCGGCTCCGGCGAAGAGTCGTGCCGCAAGAACGTCCTGATCCTGGCGCAGGGACACGAAGTGGTTGTGTTCCAGCTCGATCTTGCTCGAGCCGTTGTCCTCGTCCGACTGACCGGGGTATGTGAAGAACTTGAACTCATTCTCGAAGCCGGTACGGGGATAGAAGACGCTCGACCGATGATCCAGCGCGAGGTTCAGGCCGAGCCCGTGCAGGTTGGTCTCGTCCGCGCCGGGAAGGCTGTCGACCGTCGTCTTGAAGTCCAGATAGACATAGCTGACACCGCCATATAGGCGCCGGTAGATCCGCCGCTGCACTCGCGCGAAGGCGATGTCCATCTCCGTGCGATACGGGATCCACCCCGAGATCGGGCTGTCGAGAAAGAACTGGAAGTTGTACGTCCCGGTCCCTCCGGCGAGGCTGACGCGCCAGTCGTCCTCGAACAGGTGCAGCCTCGTGAAGCCGAAGACGAACCACGTCTTGTTCGTCGAATACATCCCGAACAGCCCCGCCATGGACGATGGCGAGAGCGTATCGCGCTTCACGGGGTTGAAGAGCGCCATCGGGAGGGCGCCGCCCTGGAGGCCGATCGAGCGGTCGTAGTTGATATAAGGGATCGGCAGGAACTTGAAGCTCCCCTCGATCCGATCCCCCTTCCCTCCACCGCCGGAAGGGATGCCCTGGGCGGTGATCTCGGTCGCCGAGACTCCCCCGAGGACGAGCACCAGCGCCAGCACGAATCCGAAAGGACGAGGTCGGTCAGTCCGCAGCATCGGGGTCCACCAGGTCTGGGCGGACCCGGCGTGTCGCCGCATCGGCCTGGTCGTCTCGCCACCGCTGGATGGCGGCATGATCGCCCGACCTCAGGACCGGCGGCACTTCGCGGCCGGCATACTCCGCCGGACGCGTGTACGCGGGAGGCGCCAGACGATGGTCGTAGAACGAGTCGCTGGACGCGGACTCGTGGTCCCCCAGCGCGCCGGGAAGAAGGCGGACGATCGCGTCGATCACGACGAGGGCAGCCGGTTCGCCACCGCTCAGGACGTAATCCCCGATAGAGATCTCTTCATCGACCCATTCGTCGGTCACCCGCTCGTCGATCCCCTTGTACCTGCCGCACAGCAGGGTGATCGCGGGCTCGAGGGCCAGCCGCACGGCCGCCTCGTGATCGAACGGACGTCCACGGGGCGTCAGCGAGATCACCCGCCCGCGCGACGGCAGCGCCTCGAGAGCCTCATAGAACGGACCGGGCGTCATCACCATCCCGGCCTTCCCCCCGAACGGCTCGTCGTCGGTCGTCCGGTGGCGATCGTGCGTGTAGTCCCGGAGGTCGACCAGGTGATAGTCCACGAGACCGGCCTCCGCGGCCCGCCCGGGGATCGAGAGACCCAGCGGCCCCTCGAGGTACCCGGGAAAGATCGTCAGGACGTTGATCCGCATGGCGTCCGGCTCAGATCTCGAGAAGGCCGGGCGGAAGCTCGACGAGCACGCGTCCGGCGTCCTGGTCGATCTCGACCACAAACTCCGGGTCGTAGGGGATGAAGCGCTCGCGTCCGTCGATGTCCACGGACAGCATGGGGCCGGCCGGCATGTCGTAGACGTCCTGAACGACCCCGTGCTCGTGGTCCCCCTCGACGACGGTGAGCCCGATCAGATCGTGCAGGAGCAGACCGCCCTCGGGAAACTCGGGCAGCTCGCTGCGCGGCACCGCGAAATGGGCGCCTCGCAGCAGATCGGCCGCCGTACGATCCTTCACACCGGCGACCGAGACGAGCCAGCGACCGCTATGGAACTGGGCGGTCAGCAGCTCGACTTCGGAGGGACCGCCCGCGGCACCAACGACGCGGAGGCGCCGTCCCGCCTGGAACAGCGCCTCCGGCTCGTCGGTCTCAGCATCCAGCAGCAGCCCGCCGTGGATTCCGTGCGCCCTGGCGATCCGGGCGACGATCACGGGCTCGTCAGACAAGGTTACTCCTTCTTGTCGTCCTCATCGGCGTCAGCCTCCTCAGCCGCTTCCTCCGCAGCTTCCTCCGCTTCGGCGACGACCCCTTCGGCCGCCTCCTCGGCATCGGCGGCGGCTTCCTCGACCGCTTCCTCGGCCTCCGCGACGACCTCTTCAGCGGCTTCCTCGGCATCGGCGGCTACTTCTTCGGCAGCTTCCTCGGCGTCAGCGGCAGCCTCCTCGACGGGCTCGTCCGCAGGAGCCTCCTCGGCTTCGGCAGCGGCCTCCTCGGCAGGCTCGTCCGCAGGCGCCTCTTCGGCCTCGGCAGCGGCTTCCTCCGCAGGCTCGTCCGCAGGAGCCTCTTCGGCTTCGGCAGCGACCTCCTCGGCAGGCTCGTCCGCAAGAGCCTCCTCGGCTTCGGCAGCGGCCTCCTCGGCAGGCTCGTCCGCAGGAGCCTCCTCGGCTTCGGCAGCGGCCTCCTCGGCAGGCTCGTCCGCAGCAGCCCCTTCGGCCTCGGCGGCCGGCGCCTTCTCTGGAGCCGGGGCCTCCACCGCCTTCGGCTTGCGATCGGTCGGCATCGGACGCTGCGACGTACCGCGCTCGCCCTCGGGCGGTCCGAGGAACACGACATCTTCCTCGATCGTCTCGGCGGTCACGCCATCGTGCCACTGCTTCCAGATCCCCGTCTTCTGCAGCAGCGAGCGAACGGTGTCGCTCGGCTCCGCACCCTCGCCCAGCCAATAGAGGGTTCGGGCAGCGTTCACCCGGATCATGGACGGCTGTGTCCGCGGGTGGTAGTTCCCGAGCTTCTCGATCGCGGCGCCGGAAGTACCCTCGCGGGAATCCGTCACGACGATGCGGTACGAGGCATCCTTCTTCGCACCGACACGCTTCAATCTAATTACTGTCGCCATTCGCCTTCTGTCTCGTTCTGGTTTCCCGGTCAGCCCAGCAGCCGGTCGAGATCGGGTGGCCCGCCCTTCATCATCTGAGGCGCGAGCTTCCCCATCTGCTTCATCATCTTCCGCATCTCCTTGAACTGCTTGAGCAGCTTGTTCACCTCGTGAACCGGCCGCCCCGAGCCCCGCGCGATCCGGGCCCGTCTCGATCCGTTCAGGATCTGCGGTTTCCGTCGTTCCTCCGGCGTCATCGACAGAATGATCGCCTCGATGTGCCTGACCCGTTTCGGGTCGACGTCGGCCTGGTCCAGCATGCTGGAGTTCACGCCCGGCAGCATCTTCAGGAGCCCCTTCAGGGGCCCCATCTTCTGGATCTGTTGGATCGATCTCAAGAAGTCGTCGAGATCGAACTCCCCCTTCCCCAGAATCTTCTTCTCGAGCCTCTCGGTCTCGTCGAGGTCGATCGTCTGCTGGGCCCGCTCAACGAGCCCGACGATGTCGCCCATCTGGAGAATCCTGCCGGCCATTCGCACCGCGTCGAACGACGTCAGGTCCTCCGGGCGCTCCCCGACCCCCACAAACCGGACCGGGACACCCAACACACCGAAGATCGAGAGCGCGGCACCGCCCCGCGCGTCTCCATCCATCTTGGTGAGGACCACGCCGGTGAGTTCCACGACCTCGTGGAATCCCTCGGCGATCCGCACCGCTTCCTGGCCGGTCATGCCATCCGCGACCAGGAATACCTCCTGCGGGCCCACCTGCTCCTTCACGGTCCGCAGCTCTTCCATCAGCTCGCCGTCGATCTGCAGACGGCCCGCCATGTCCAGCAACAGGTGCGTCGCCCCATCGCGTCGCGCCTGCTCGAGCGCTCCCTTCGCGAGCGTCGCCATGTCTTCACCGGACGGACGCGCCACGAGGGGCACCTCGATCGCCTTCGCCAGCGTCTCGAGCTGGTCCGCGGCCGCCGGGCGGTACGGGTCGCACGCGACGAGCGCGGGACGCGAACCGGCCTTCTTCAGCCGTCGAGCCAGCTTGGCCGCCGTGGTCGTCTTACCCGACCCCTGGAGGCCCACCAGCATGATCACCGTCGGCGGCACGGTCGCCTCGTCGATCTCCCGGGCATCGCTGCCGAGAAGGGTGACGAGCTCGTCGTGCACGATCTTTACGATCTGATCGCCGGGACGCACCGAAGTCAGCACGTCCTCGCCAACCGCGCGCTCGTCGACCTTCTTCAGGAAGTCTCGCGCGACCTGGTAATTGACGTCAGCCTCGAGAAGGGCTTTCCGCACTTCGCGGAGCCCTTCCTTCAGCATCTTTTCCGTAATGACGCCGCGCTGGCGGAACCCGCCCAGCACGCCGTCCAGTCGTTCGCTCAGGCGTTCGAACATCTAGCCTATCGCTTCACTCGCGAAGCAGGCCGACATACAAAGACGCGGCGGGATTCCCGCACGCGTCTCGATACGGCGACCGCTCCGGACCCGATTTCGACGTAGCCGCTAAGTTTAGGCGTGATCAGGCCGATGAGCAACGACTCGGCGTGCGGTCAGGAGGTGCCAACCGCGGCCTCGAATCGCTGGTCCAGGTAGGTGTACGCGGCATCCGCGTCGGATCGGTCGAGCACGCCGGTCAGGGACTCTTCCAGCCACGGGCAACTGGCGGCGCCCGCGAAGAGCCCCCGGCTGGTCGTGGTGTCGCCTTCCCTGAGGCCTATCTCCTCGGCGGGCACGTCGGGAAGGGCCGACTCGGCGGAGGAGAATCGTTCACGGGCCTGTTCCCGATCCCCTTCCCTCCAGGCCGCGTACCCGCGCAGCAGACCGGCGGCGACGTTTTCCCGGTTCGACCCGAGCACCGCGTCGAAGTGACCCGCCGCGCCGGGCGAATCCCCCGAGAGAAGCGCGACGAACCCGAGCCACAACGCGGGGCCCACCTGCTCCGGGTTGATCGCCTGAGCAGCCTCGAACGATTCAACGGCGGCAGCGAGGTCGGATACGCCGGCGCCCGGACAGGACTGGAGTGCCCCGAGGCGCACCCACCCGCGGCCGCTGCGCGGGTTCAACTCCACGAGCGAGCGGATGGCCGCGATCGCCGCATCCGGCTCACCGAGCTCGGCGCGGACGCCCCCGAGGTAGTAGAGGGCATCCTCATGGGATGGGTCGAGCTCGTGAGCGACGGTGTATCGATCGGCAGCTTCGCCGAGCGCACCCTCGATCCGGAGCCGGGTGGCCTCGCGAAACGTCTCCCAGAACCGCGTGATCCGTTCGCGGTCATCGAGCGTCGCGACCGCCGCGCCGGCAGCACCGCTCGAGGCGGTCAGGCCGCCTTCGCGATCGAGGGTGACTCGACGTCGGGCGGGGACGTCGGTCCAGACGCCGATCTGTCCGTCGGGCCAGGTGACCTCGATCGAATCGACGGAGGCCGCGTCGGCCAGGCCGACGTGCACAACCGGGCTGTTCTGCGAGAGGTACGAACTCTGAGTCCCCATCCAGCGAACGAGACTCCGACCGCCCACCACGAACCGCACCCGCGCCCCGACAGGGTCGCCCGGCAGGTCCACCGCGAGCCACGCGGCCGCGTCGCCACCGTCGTTGCGAAGGAGCGACGGCGCCTCGCCGTGATTGACGACGAGCGCGTCCAGGTCGCCGTCCAGGTCGTAGTCCGCGAACGCCGCCCCGCGACCGACCCGAGCCGCGGCAAAATAGGCCCCGCTCACGGGCGAGACATCGTAGAAGCCCTCGTCGGGGCCACGATTCCAGAAGAGCTGATCGACCATCGGCTCGAGACGCCGGGGGTCCTCATCCTGCTGGAACGTGCTCCCGTTCGCGACGAACAGGTCGAGGCGGCCGTCGTTGTCGTAATCGACGAACGAAGTGCCCCAGCCGACGTAGTCGAGCGCGATCTGCCCGAGCCCGTACCGGTCCGCTTCGTCTAGAAACTGGAGCGGCCGCCCGTCGGACCCCGCGCCGTCGGATAGCCGGTTGCTGAACAGCGCGTTCTCCTGGGCGATCCAGTGGGTGATGAACAGGTCGGGGTCGCCGTCCTCGTCCCAGTCGCCGACGCCCAGCCCCATCGCGCCCCGATAGTCCGCGACGAGAGCCGCGTGGCTCACGTTCGTGAACGTGCCGTCCTGCTGGTTGAGATACAGCGCGTTGTCGGACACGTCGTTGGCCACGTAGATGTCCAGCCACCCGTCGCCGTCGAAATCGGCCCACGTCCCGCTGAGGCTCCGTCCGTCGGTGCCATCGACACCGGCAGCCTCCGCGACCTCGGTGAACGTCCCGTCCCCATCGTTCCGATAGAGGAGGTTGCGTTCGGGCCGATACGAAGACGGGTTGAGACTCGCCGGCACCTCGACTTCGTACTGGAGCAGGTTCACCCCGGCGTTGGCGCCCGGCGTGTACTTCGCGTACCCGGTGACGTACAGATCGAGATCGCCATCCCGGTCGTAGTCGCCCCAGGCCGCACCGGCCCAGAACCCGATGTCGCGACTCAGCCCGGCCGCGGCGCTCACGTCCACAAAACGGCCGTCGCCCTCGTTGCGGTAGAGTCGATTCTGCCCGTAGGCGGTCACGACGAGATCGCGCCATCCGTCGCCGTCGTAATCGGCCCACGCGGCGCCCATGCCGAGCTCGGAGTGATCGATCGCGGAGGAGCCGGTCACGTCCTCGAACGTCCCGTCGCCCAGGTTCCGGTACAGCCGCGAACGCGCGTCTCCGTCAGGCTCGCCCCCGCTCCCATCCACGGCCCCGGCGAGTGGGGCGGCGATGTTCACCAGGAACAGATCGGGCCAGCCGTCGTTGTCGTAGTCGCCCCACGCGGCGCCGGATCCCATGTCCTCGGGGAGCTGGCTGCTTCGTTCGCCGCCGAAATGGTCGAAGGCGATGCCGGCGCTCGCGGTCACCTCGGTAAACTCCACGTCCGGCGGATCGTCGGGAAGGTCGCGCGCCAGCGTGGCCGTGAGCCCCTCGACCCCATCGCCGCCCGTGTAGGTGTCGGCGGGAGACGAGAAGACGCGCGTCAGCAGAACGGCAGCCACGATGAAGACCGCCGCGAGCACGACGGTCCACGCGATCTGTCGTTTTCGCTTCGGCAGATTCCGGAGTGGGTCCACCGTCAGTCCACGGTCTCGACCACGATCGTGGCGGCGTCTTCCGACATGACGGTGACGGGTGCCGTGAGTCCGGAATCCTCGCCGAACAGGAAGTCCAGGAGGAACTGGTCCGCCTTCCGGTACAGCAGGCGGGCGCTGACCCGCAGCTCGGTCACCTCGGCCGGGACATCGAGCCCGACCGCCTCGGTCGTCGGACTCCCGTCGATTGCGGCGCGTATCCCGCCCTCGGGCACCTCACCCGTGCCGGACAGCGTCGCCGGACACGAGAACGAGAACTCCGCGACATCGGAGAAGCCGGGGAACAGGGATCGGCGATACCGGACCCCGACCATCTCCCACAGATTGTGACGGTCGATCAGGTTGCCGTACTGGTCTACCGGCTCGGCCTTGAAGATGAAGGACCCCGGCTCGATGAACTGCCGCGCATCCCGCTGCCCGCTCTCGTACACGACCCGGCCGTCCTGGTCGGTGACCGTCAGCTCCACCCACGCCTGAATGATGTCCAGCGGCCCCGTGGGAAAGTCGTGCCCGACCTTGTTGTTCGTGATCGCGACCTGGAGGTTCACCTCGTCGCCCGCGGTGACGCGCTCGGGAACGATGAGTTCGATCGGAACGGCGGGGCCGGCCTGCCATTTGTCCGCGATCTCGGGGATCTCGATCTCGCCTCGGAGCCACTGCTCGGTCAGGCGCGCCTGCTCCTCGGCCCCCTCGAGCCCGAGAGCAAGCGGCATGAACTGATTCGCTGCGAGGAACCGGTGACTCCGGTGCTTCCCGTCGGCGACCGTCCGGTTGTAGTCGGCCTCGTCTCCCCTTCCGGGGTCCGAGGAGTCGACCAACGGCATGTGGCACTCCCGGCACTCGACGGTCTGCTCGGGGTGTCCGGGCTCGTTCCAGCGCGACTTCCGCCAGTTGTCGTACTGGTTCTGGAGCTGGACCCAACCGACCTGGTTGATCTCCTCGTCGATGAACTGCTTGTGGCAGGCCGCGCAGAACTCCGGACTCTTGAACAGCGTGTGACTAAGGGCGTCGACGTGCTGGCGCGGATACGCCCGGATGAGGAAGTCGCTCACCCGCTTCGCGGCGTCCCCCTCGTGCAGCTCGAACATGTAGCGGGGCGGCTCCTCCATGACGTAGTTGGCGTTGCCCTGGACGTCCGTCTCGGCAATTGAATGGCACGCCAGACAGGAGACGCCTTCATCGTATCCGACGAGGTTCGTCAGATCGGCCTCGAACAGGTTCTTCGAGCCCGAGAACAGCGAGATCGGGTCGTGACAACCACCACAGTATCGGGTGGACTCCGGGCCGTTCTGCTCGGCCATCACGTTCTGCACTTCGACGAACGCCGCATCCATTGCGGCCCACCGATGTGCGCTGACCTCCCACTCCTGCGCGATCTCCTCGTGACACCCGACGCTGCCGCACGAGGCCGACCCGCCGAGGACCCGCTGGTCGAACGGCCCACCGGTCGCCGTCGACGCGAGGCTAGGCGCGAAGGGACGCTCCTCGCCGTAGAGATAGCTGTAGTCGTCCGGAAGCTCGTGCTCGAGCGAGACGGGCTGATACGCGACCGCCCCTAGGATCACCAGCACCGCGGGCACGGCCGCGGCCGCCATGCTCCGTCGACCGAAGGAGCGCTGGGCCGCGACGAGCGCCTCGACCCCCGTGCTGCGTTGAGCCCGGCGAGCCCGCACCGCGAGCGTCAGGATGTGCGGCAGCGTCGCCGCGATCAGCGCGAACGTGGAGACGATGTGGATCAGGTCGAGCGTATACGAGATCCGCGTCCCGAACCACGCCTGCCAGGTGAGGACGACGCCCGTGACACTGACGACGATGGTCGAAAGAGACGCCAGATACCCGGTGAGCTTCAGGCTCGAGATCGGAACGGAACGGTAGCGTCCCCAATGACGGATCTGGTACGCGAGGAACGGGAACAGAAAGATGATTCCCGCCACCGTGTGCACGAGAACGAGCACCTGCGCCGAGACGGTGAAGGGCATGAACAGGATGGCGAGACCGGAAACGGTCTCGAACAAAAGGAGCCCCGCCACCCCGCAGGCGAGAAGGCGAGACCACTCGGTATGTCCCGCCCCCGCAGTCGAGGTCTGACTCATCCCGAAGAACCTCCGGTATGGGTTGCGCGCGCCCCGCGCTCCCGGGAGAAACACCGCCCGGGGGATCTATTTAGGATAAATAGATCCTAAACTCCATTACGACGCAAGAAGCCGGTCCCCGCCTGCCCTTTCGGGCCTCAGGAGAGCGCGCCGACTCCGCCGGCCGCCAGAGGAATCGTCTCGCTGCGCGCCGCTCCGATGGAGATGAAGCGGATCGGAACCGTGCTCTCCGTCTCCACGCGCCGCAGATAATCCTGCGCCCTGGACGGCAGGTCCTCCCAGGCTCGCGACGCCGTGGTGCTGGCCTGCCAGCCCTCGTACGCCGCGTAGACGGGCGACACGCGATCCAGGTCCTCGACCGAATCCGGGAAGGGGCCCACGGGTTCGCCGTCGAGCTCGTATCCCGTCGCCAGTCTCACCTCTTCAAACGTGTCGAGGACATCCAGCTTCGTGACGGCGAGCGACGTCAGCCCGTTCACTCCCGCCGCGTAGCGCACGACGTTCGCGTCGAACCAGCCGGGGCGACGCGGCCGACCGGTCGTCGCCCCGAACTCGCCGCCCAGCTGCCGGAGGCGTTCCGCCTGATCGCCGTCGAGCTCCGTGGGGAGCGGTCCGTTCCCCACCCGGGTGGTGTAGGCCTTCACGACCCCTATCACCTCGTCGATCACCGTCGGGCCGACCCCGACCCCGGCGGCCGCACCGCCCGCAGTCGTCGTCGAGGACGTGACGAACGGATAGGTGCCGTGATCGATGTCGAGCAGAGCGCCCTGGGCTCCTTCGAGGAGGACGCGACCACCCTCGGACAGCCCGGTCCGAATCTCGTGACCCGTGTCCGTCGCGAGCTCGAGAAGACTGTCGCGGACGTCCTCCAGCGAGCTGAGGACCTCGGCCGGATCGATGAGGGGAGCGTCCAGACGCTCGAGGCTTCCGTTCGCCGCCGCGGCGCCGGCATCGACGATGTCTCGCGCTCGCGTCATCTCCGCCAGGTCGCCGACGCGGAGACCGATCCGGGTGACCTTGTCCCGGTAAGCCGGTCCGATCCCCCGCCCCGTCGTGCCGATCTTGTGCGCGTCGTCCCGGCTGCCCTCGTGCGCCTGGTCGAGAGCGCGATGATAGGGAAGGACGAGGTGCGCCCGCTTACTCAACCCGAGACGTCCCTCCAGGTCGATTCCACGACCGCGAAGATCGCTCATCTCCCGCGACAGGGTCCACGGATCGACGACGACCCCGTTCCCGAGCAGACAGCGGGTGTTCGGGTAGAGTATCCCGGACGGGATCAGGTGGAGGATGAACTCATCCTCGCCAACCCGAACCGTGTGTCCAGCGTTCGCGCCACCCTGGTACCGGGCCACGATCGTCGCCTGCTCGGAGAGCACGTCGACGAGCTTTCCCTTCCCTTCATCACCCCACTGCGCTCCCACAACGACCAGGCAACGCACGCTCTCGCTGAACAACGGACAGACTCCTCTCTCGAAGCCGCGTCGAGCGGCGGATCAGATGTTTCTTCGAGACGGTGGCGTCAGGCCGACGCCGACGCGCCGAGACCGGCTGCCTCCAGGGCAGCATCGACCGCGGCAGACTTCTCTGCGTTCACCGGCTGAAGCGGCGGACGCGGAGGTCCACCATACAGCCCCAGACGGTCCAGCGCAGCCTTCACGCCGGGGTTGCCGCAGCCCACGACGATCGCCACGTGGAGCGGACCCAGCAGATCCTGCAGCGCACGGGCACGATCGAGCTCTCCGGCGGTCCACGCTTCGTAGAGCTCGGCCGCAATTCCGGGGGCCACGACCGCCGATCCGAGAATGGCGCCCGCGGCGCCGGCCTCGAGGGCAGGCAGGAGCAACGCGCCGGAACCGACAAGGGCGGACGCGTCCGATCCGCACGCGGAGATGAAGCCCTCCAGGCTCTCCATCGTCCCGGTCGAGTCCTTGATGCCGACGATGTTCGGGTGCTCCACCAGCCTCGACACGAGGTCGGGCGTGACGTCGACGGGAACGAACTTCGGGATGTGGTACAGAATCACCGGCACGGGAGACGCATCGGCAACCGCGGTCCAGAAGTCGGTCAGAGCGGCGTGCGTCATCGCCGGGGCGTAGTAGTACGGGGCTCTCACGAGAACCGCCGTGGCTCCCCGCTCGGCCGCCGCCCGCGTGTTCGCGATCACCCGCCGGGTGCTCTCCGCACCGGTGCCGACGATGAGCGCGCGGTCGCCGACCCGGCCCGCCGCCTGTTCGACGAGGATCATCAGCTCGTCGTCGGAGAGAAGCGGAGCCTCACCCGTCGATCCCGCGATCACTAAGCCGGATATCGGGTGGGCGAGATAGGCGTCGAGGTTGTCGCCGAAAGACCCGGATGCAACGCCCCCCGTTGCGGCGAAGGGCGTCGTCACCGGAAGATGTACACCATTCAGACTGGACAGAGCGTTCACCAGATCGTGTGGGTAACGCTGTGGGCTCCCGCGCCCGCGCCAGTCATCTAGAAGCGCGAACCGCCCGTCAGCAAGCCATCCTCGGATGCGCCGGCGAACTCCGCAATGTCCTCGCGCAGCGTCCTCATGTGCAGCTCGAAGTCGCTCGGGTTCGAGGACATCTCGAGAGCGGTCTCGTACGCGACCTGGCCGTCCTCGACGAGGTCCATGAGGTGCTGATCGAAGGTCTGCATACCGTACTGCTGCCGACCGTTCCGCATCAGTTCCACGATCTCCGTCTTCGTCTCGCCACGCAAGATGCAGTCACGAATGGCGGGAGTGACTCGCATGACCTCCATTGCGGGCACCGTTCCGTTGCCGTCCGCGGTCCGGGCAAGGCGCTGCGATACGATGCCTCTGAGTGTGTCGGCTACGCGGAAGCGAACGAGCTCCTCATGCTGCTCGGGGAACATGCCGAACAAATGCTTCAGAGCGCCCGTCGCGGTCGGGGCGTGCATGGTCGAGATCACGAGGTGACCGGTCTCCGCCGCCTCGACGGCGATTTCCGTGGTTTCGAGATCCCGCATTTCGCCGATCAGAATGATGTCCGGATCCTGACGGAGGGCCTGCCGCAGCCCGCGGCGGAACGACTCCGTGTCGCTTCCGATCTCGCGCTGCGTGATCGTCGACATATGGTTGTCGTGCCAGTACTCGATCGGATCCTCGAGGGTGACGATGTGCTTCTTTCGATTGTGGTTGATCCACGAGATCATCGCCGCCTGCGTTGTGCTCTTTCCCACACCGGTGGCGCCGGTAACAAGCACCATCCCGTGCGCCTCGTCCGCGATCTTGCAGAGCACGTCGGGGAGGTTGAGCTCCTCGAGCGTCGGCACCCGCCAGGGAATCGTCCGGAGGACGACCATGAACGAGCCGCGCTGCTGGAGGATGTTCACGCGGAAACGGGCGAGGTCCTGAAGCTCCCACGCGAAGTCGAGGTCCCAGATCTCGTCGATCCGCCGTCTGAAGGTCTCGTTCGGCAGCAGCTCGAGAGCGATCTGACGCGTCTCGTCCGGCGTGAACGGCGTCTCAGAGAGCGGCACGAGATCCCCGTGGATCCGCGCGCGGAATACGTCCTTGGCCTTGATGTGGATCGACTGCGCGCCTCGCGCCACGGCGGCTCTGATCAGGCGTTCCATCAATTGCATGGCTTCTCGCGCTCCGTTCGGCCTGGTTCTGGCCTTCGGTCCCCACGCGTCGACTCGTCTCGACGCGGCGAAGACCGGAGGATGACAGAGCCGTCAGGTCGCAATCCCTGTTCCACCCGAGGGTTGCGGGATTTGGGCCGTGCGGGAGGTCTCCGAGGCGCCAGGGGACCGCAAACCGCCACGACTGCCCCGTTTTGCGCGAATCGCGGCAGAAGGGCTCTCAGGGCCGATTCCGAGAGGTTTCGAGGCCGAATGAGGCTACGATCCGCCGAGCGACTCCCGACCGAGGCCCATGCTGCGGAGAACATGGTCCATCGTCTCGCGCGCGACCGTCGATGCGCGCTCGGCGCCTGCACGCAGGATCTCGTGCACGCGCTCGGGGTGCGCCGTGAGGTCCGCCGCCTTCTCGCGGATCTCCGCCAACCCGTCGTTGAGGTTCTCGGCCAGCCGCAACTTGCACTGGACGCAGCCGATCGTCGCGGTCTGACAACGGATACCGATGTCCTCTCGCTCGGCCGGGTCCGTGAAGAAGTCGTGCAGCGCGTAGACGTTGCAGACGTGCGGGTTGCCCGGATCGTCCTTACGAACGCGCGCGGGATCGGTCACCGCGGTTCGTACGGCGGCCACCGTCTCCTCCGGGGATGCCAGGACGGGAATGATGTTGTCCCTGGACTTCGACATCTTCGCCACGCCATCCAGCCCGAGCACCCGGCTGCCCTCGCCGAGCAGGGTCTCCGGCTCGGGGAAATACTCGCCGAACCGGGCGTTCCACCTTCGGGCGACCTCGCGGCTGAGCTCGAGGTGCTGGCGCTGGTCGTCTCCAACGGGGACGTAGTCGGCCAGGTAGAGCAGAATGTCGGCGGCCTGCAGGACGGGGTAGTTGAGCAGCCCGGCGTTCACCGACTCGACACCCGCCGACTTCTCCTTGAACTGAGTCATCCGCCCGAGATCGCCGAGTGGCGTCACGGTGTTGAACAGCCACGTCAACTCGGTGTGCTCCGGAACGTGTGACTGCACGAACAGGGTGCACCGCTCGGGGTCGATGCCGGCCGAGATCAGCGACACGGCCATGTCGAAGACCCGCTGCTTCAGCAGGTCCGGCTCATACTCTCGCGTGATGGCGTGCAGATCGACGATGCAGTAGAAGCACTCGTACTCGTCGATCATCTCCGCCCACCGCTTGTACGCCCCGAGATAGTTTCCGAGGTGGGCCGTGCCCGTGGGCTGAATTCCGCTGAAAACTCGCTTGCGCTGGCTCATGATCCGCGTAGTATCGCGGCACATTCCGCTCGATGCGAGCCCGGCGACGGGCCACGGCCACGGAGCCCGACAAATCAGCGAGAACGCCCCCACCGACGCCGATCTTCTCGACACCGCCCTGCGTGCCGCACGACGGGCCGCGGAGATCCACCGGGACGCTGCCGGGACGCTCGATCCGGGAGCCTGGGGCGAGAAGAACCCATCGGATTTCGTCACGGAGGTCGACCGCGAGTCCGAGCGGCACATCGTCGACGAGATCCTCGGGCGGTTCCCCGATCACAGGATCCTCGCCGAGGAGGGCACCGGGGAGGAGGCGACGGGCGACGGGGGCGTACTCTGGATCGTCGACCCCCTCGACGGCACCACGAACTTCCTGCACGACTACCCGGAGTATGCCGCATCGATCGCGGCGCTCGACTCGCAGGGGCTGCGCGCCGGCGTCGTCCTCAACGCCGCGACCGGAGAGGAGTACGCGGCCGTTCGCGGACGTGGCGCGACGCTGAACGGCTCTCCGATCGAGGTCTCGGGGGTACGTGACCTCCGACTCTCCCTGATCGGGACGGGGTTCCCGTTCAAGAGGACCGAGTTGATCCCGGACTACCTCGAGACGCTCGGGACCGTCCTGGAGGCCACCAGCGGCGTCCGGCGGGCGGGCGCCGCGGCCCTGGACCTGTGCGCCGTCGCCTGCGGCCGCCTCGACGCCTTCTGGGAGCACTGGCTCATGCCGTGGGATGTCGCCGCCGGCGCCATCATCGTCCGGGAGGCCGGCGGAACGTTCGGAGCCCTCCCGGTCGGCGCGGACCACGCCCTCGCGGGTCCGTCGCGAGGCGGCGAGGACGCCGCGGCGGCGTTCTCGGGCACGGGCGCGGCGCTCGTCCCCGGACCGGGAGCGTTTCTCGCGGGGAACGGCCTCGTGGACGACGCGTTTCGATCGCTGCTGCGGAGAACCCTGGGCGGCTGAGCGGCGCCCGTCAGTCGCCTCCGACGATTTCGGCGCGACGAGCGACCAGGGCGTCCGCGATCGGTGCCGCTCCGAATCGCACCGGATCGGTCGCGGGAAGTCCGGTCACCCGCGCGGCGTCCTCGACCGCGCGATGCGCCTCGTCCTCGTCCATCTCGTACGTCGCGAGCGAGACCGCGACGACGCTGCCGGGGGTGTCGGGGCAGGCCCACGAGAGCGCGTCCTCGTACCTCCGGGCGACCTCGTCGAGCGCCGGCAACACGACCCACTCGTGCTTCCCCCCGAAGATCGTGGGACGCGACGGCATGGCGCAAAGGACCATGGCCTGCGGCATCGTCCCCTGCAGCAGCCCGAGCGTCACGCCGGAGTACCCCGGATGCATGAGGGATCCCTGTCCCTCGACAAGCACGTAGTCGGCCTGCCCCGCGGCCTCGAGCGTGAGCCGCTCGGCAGCCCCGGAAATGAAGTCGGAGACCACCGCATCCACCGCGATCCCGCTCCCCGCCAGCAGTATCCCGGTCTGCCCCGTCGCCGCGAACGCGGTGGAGCAGTCGCGCGACTCCAACTCGGCCCCGACCTCCAGCGCCGTCGTCATCTTCCCCACGTTGCAGTCGCTGCCGACGGTGAGGACGCGCATGCCGTGCGTGCCCCGGGCTCGCCCCCTGCCAACGACGAGGTCGTCAGGCGGTCGTCTCAGGTCGACCAGTCGGCAGCCTCGCGATGCCGCCCGATCGGAGAGATCGCGGTCCTCGGACAGGTACACGTGGAGACCGCTCCAGATGTCCAGACCGGCGTCGAGCGCCTCATGCAGGACCGCACGCCAGGCGTCGGGCAGCGCCCCACCCTGAGGCGCGATCCCGATCAGGAGCGCCGTCGGGCGCGGGTCGGCTTCGAGGGCCTCACGGAGCGTCGCGAGAACGGGAATCCGGCCACCGAACCCGACCACCGACTCGACACTCTGCCCGCCGAAGCGGGAGTCAAGAACGGAGAGCACTCGCCGGGGCAGATAACGGATCGCGGCGCTGGCCGTCTTCGCGCTCTCCACGCCGAAAGCTCCTTCGGCCAGGATGGTGAACGTGGGCGTCTTCATCTACGGATGTCCCGGCGCTCTCGGACCATGGGCAGGTGACTCGATGCCGAACGGGACCGCCTTGTGACGGTCCCGTTCAACGAGGTTCGTTGTTGCGGGGTGGGCCGACCTTCGGCCACGACCCCGAGGCGTTCATCAGCCTTCGGACCGCTCCTCGACATTCTCGGCGGCCTCGACCTCGGTGATCTCCACCACCTCCGCGGTGTCGTCATCCAGGTCGGCGTCATCCGCCGAATCGCCGTCATCCGAGGCGAGTAGCTCCGCCTCGGGGATGTCGTCGGTCGGAACGTCGTTCCCCGCTTCGAGAGCCTTCGGTTCCTCCGGCTCGGGCGCGGCGAGAAGCCCCATCTCCGACTTGAGCGCGAGCAACTTCTCCTCCACGTCCGCGTCGCCTCCCGCCTCGAGCGCCTTGAACTCGTGCACCAGCGTGTCGCCCGAGAGTTCCTCCGTCACCTCGGCGGTCGCGATCGCGGTCCGCTCGGCGGTCTCGATCTTCTCGGCCATCTGGTCGAAGGCGCGGAATGCGCTCTTGTCCTGGAGGCCGGCCATGGTGTCGTGGATCCGCTTCTGAGCCTCTGCACGCTTCTGCTTCGCGATCAGGAGGTTCTTCTTGCGCTTCGCCTCTTCGATCTTCGCGTTCAGCTGCCGGAGCGAGTCCTTGAGCCGCTCGGTCTCGTGGCGGTGTTTCTGCCACTGCTGCTCGAGCTCGACGGCGTGGCTCGCGTGCTCCTGGCCGCGCATGAGCGCCTGCTTCGCCAGATCGTCTCGACCCTCTCGGATCGCGAGGCGAGCCCGCCGCTCCCACTCTTCGGCGCCGGACCGTTCCTCCTCGTACTGGGCGCGGAGCTTCCGCTCGTCAGCGATCGCGACCGCGACCTCCTGCTTGGCCTGAGCCAGCTGGCGGCGCATGTCCTCGATAATCTGACCGAGCATCTTCTCCGGGTTTTCCGCCCGTGCGATGAGGTCGTTGATGTTCGATCGAATCAGCCGTGAAAGGCGGTCTATGATGCCCATTTATCGGCCCCTACTCAGAAAGCTCGAGGGTGAGTTCCGGAAGATGCGAGTTGATCGCGAGCGCGAGGCTCTCGAGCGAGGCTCGAAATTCCGAGAAATCCAGATTCTCGAGCTCCAGCGTGTCGCTGAGGATGACCTCGCCGTCCTCGAGGCCGTACGCCCCGTGTACGAGGTCGATCGCGTTGAGCTCGAGAAGGCGGCGGTATAGTTGCAGCTGCTCCTCATCGTCGATCGGCACTTCCCGTATGTCCGCACGGAAGACCACGACCGGATCCTGATGGTTCACGACGATCCCCGGCCGCTCACCGGCCTCGGAATGCGCGTGCACGATCCAGATCCCCTCATCGATCTCCTGGAAGTCCGCCTCCGCGCGGATGAGGAAGCTCTCGATGTCTTCTCGATTGACCATCGTTCATCCCTGGGCTTGCGGGCCGCGCGTCGCGCCGGCCCCAGCGTCTTCAGCTCCGGAAACGGCCGGTCCCGTCGTCGAGCTCTCGAGCAGCCTGGTCATGAAGCGCTGCTCTTCGGTGAGACGCTGAACCTCTGTAGACAGCGACTCCACCTGGTCGCGCAGACGGGCCACCTCGGCCTCGCCGGCGGGCTCGATGGGAGGACGCACGTTGCGCTGGTCGAGGGCCTTCGAAACGACCTCGCCGGCCGTCACGAGTCCTACGATCAGGATAATGAACAGGAATACGCTCATTTCGCCCCGCGCCTGCCATTCCCACTTGCCGCCAATCGTACGAAACGCCGTGACCACCGGTTTCGACCGGTTCACGACGACCAGTCCCCGCAGGCCTCGGAGAGGCCTGATCAGGGCGCGACAGAGTAACCCGCGCACCGAGAAAAAAGAAAGGCCCCGCCGTCTGGCGGGGCCTTTCCCTCCCTGAGGTGGAGTAGCGAAGGGGTCAGCGAACCGACCCTCTTCGCGTCACCGTGCTGCTTACCGCCACTGGACCAGGGACCAGGAACTGGTTCCAACCGCGACCCGTGTTCGAGTTCGCAGTGCCGTCCTTGTCCATCGTGCTGTCCGTGGCCGTCGTGATCATGCAGTACGTCACGTCGTTGCCGGCGCCGGGGCTCTGGACCAGGAACGTCGAGTCGAAGTCCCAGTCCTCCGTCGTGTTCTGGACGAAGTCGAGCTCGCCGCCGTCCGTGTCACCCACCGAACGGAGCTGGTTATCGACCTCGCCGGCACCCGTACCCTGCGTCAGCGCAGTCAGGTCGCCAGGCGCCGTCGTCCCGCAGTCGAAGTTCCCGCTGTCCTCGTAGATCCCCACCGAGAACGCCGAGATCGTGCTTCCGGGACCGCTGTTGGGCACCCCGTCACCGTCCACCACCTGGCCGGCCAGCTGGAACGTCGCGGCCGCGGTCGCCAGCGTCTGAGTCGCCGGCTCCTTGATCGTGAACGGCTTAATGTCCGGAGCCGTCGTGTCGTAGATGAAGTAGTACGTGTGCGTCGCGACGTTCGGGTTCAGCACCGCGTAGTCCGGCACGTCGACCACAAGGTTGATCTCGCCGTCGACCATACCCGTGAGGTCTACCGAGAACGTCGTCCCGCCGATCCCGTTGACCATGTACGGTCCGGCACCACCGTCGTCAGCCGTGATCGCGGAGCACGGGTTGCACCCGGTC
>JBDHIO010000074.1:0-6789 GCA_039587355.1 Gemmatimonadota bacterium
CATTCCGGCCTTCTTCAGGAGCCGAAATGAGCAGGCTCTGGTCGAGCTCGCTCTCCGCCAGCAGTTGAGCACCTACACCCAGAAGAGAATCCGGCCCTCGATTTCCCCAGTGGACCGAGCCTTCTGGGTCTTTCTGTCTCAATTCTGGTCGGGATGGAAAGAGACCCTCGTCATCGTCCAGCCAGACACCGTGGTTCGGTGGCACCGCGAAGGTTTCCGGCTCTACTGGCGTTCGATCTCGAAGCGAGGGCCGGGGCGGCCTCCTATCCCTCTCGAAGTGCAGGCTCTGATCCGTCGCTTCGCTACAGAGAACAACTGGCGAGCACGAAAGATCCGGGCAGAACTCGGCAAGCTCGGAATCACCGTCAGCCGCGCCACTGTCTCCCGCTACCTCCCGAAGCGAAACCCAGATCGCGATCAGCGCCAGCGTTGGAGGACCTTTCTTCGGAACCACCGGCACGGCATCGCCGCGATGGGCTTCCTGGTCGTGCCCACCGTTCGCTTCCGATTGCTGTACGCCTGGTTTGTGATCAGCCACGGGCGACGAGAGATCACCCAGTTCGGGGTCACTGCCCACCCAACATCGCATTGGGTCGTGCAGCAGCTCCGCGAGGCCTTTCCCAACGAGACGGCTCCGCGGTTCCTCATCTACGACAATGATTCCATATTCTCAGATCGGGTCACTGAAATGATCGGCCAGATCGGAATCGAGCCTCGGCGGACGGCTTTTCGGAGCCCATGGCAGAATGGGATCGCCGAGAGATGGGTCGGCAGCGCTCGCCGGGAGTTGCTCGATCACGTGATCGTGCTGAACGAGAGGCACTTGCAGCGTCTCCTCCGAGAATACGTCGAGTACTACAATGACGACCGAGTCCACACCGAGCTGCAGGATTCGCCGATGGGCCGACCCACCGAGCATCGAACTGCGCCGGAGGCCCAAATCGTTGGATTGCTTCGAGTCGGCGGCCTCCACCATCGCTACGAGTGGCGAGAAGCAGCATGATTTTCGTGATCGTCACCACGGAAAGACTACTTTGGATCCGCCGGATGAATAAAGAGAACACACACTCTTCTTTCCACGAGGAAATAGGCCAGCGGTAAGACCTCTATCACTGGTTTCGTGTAAATTGCCCCCCACCTTCTGGGAAAAGTGCCGGCTTTGGGCCACGGCAAGCACCTGGTGCCGATCCGAGCTTGCATTCATCCCCAGAGGGGACAAGGAGCACGGAATCCATGTCGCGACGAACCGTCCGAACCCTGATCGCAGAGACGCCCCTTCTCGCCGCTTCGATCTTCATTCTCGCGAGTCTGATGTCGGCGCCGCCGTCTGCGAACGCCCAGACCTGCGGATACGACGTCGATCACGGCACCGCGGAGTTCCAGGGGTTCCCGGAGACCTGGCAGTACTTCGAGTAGGCCGGATCGCCGCCCGTCGGAGACATCCCGGTGAAGTTCGCGATCCCTGGGCGCCCACCGCTCGCGTGACGCGACTACGGTGATAGCCTGGGATCCTCCTGTGGGCGATCTGGAGCCCTCGTGTCCCGTCTGTCGGAGCGTCCGAGATGCCGAAGTTCATCCCCGTCCCCTGGATCCGCTGGCAGCGCTACCGGATCACCGGCGTCGTGCGCGAGCTCGACTCCGAGCGGCCGCTGCCGAACCTCCGGATCGCCGCCTTCGACAAGGATCTCGTGAAGGACGATTTCCTCGGCGAGGCGACGACGGACGCGGACGGCGCGTTCGAGATCCGCTTCACGGACGCGGACTTCAAGGACCTGGTCGAGGCCCAGCCCGACATCTACCTGTGTGTCTTCTGCGGAGATCGGTTCGAGCCGATCCACGACACCCGCTGCGAGATCCGCGAGAACGCCTCGCACGAGGAGCACTTCGAGCTGTGGGTGCCCGCCGGCTCAGTCGACTGATCGCTGCTCCACCACCGGCCCCGGCTCGAACATGGCGTCACAGTCCGCATCCGCCACGGTCGCAAGCAGCACCAAAGAGATCCCGAAGGACACGCCGATCACGAGGTATCGGGCGAGGTGGAGCATGCGGCCGTAGTGGGCCGCCTTGTCAGGGACCTCGTGCCCGCTTCGCAGGTCGAGCTCGGCGCGGCGAAGCCACGCCACGATCGCGAGGAAGAGCACCCCGTTCAGGACCGTCGCGATCGCCACCTCGACCACCGCCAGCGCCAGCGTGCAGCGCATGTCCGGGTCGGCGATCGTCACGCCAAGCCCGGAGACACCGAGAAAAGCGACCGCCGCGATCGCGTCGGCATAGCCGACGAGGCGGTCGGCCAGAATCAGCTCATCGGACTCTCGGGCGGAGGCCATCGGATCCTCGGGGTCGTTCCCGCTCGATCATGGCGCATCGCCCGCGCGCGTCGAGCCCCGGCGCGTCGCATTGCGCCCGACCCCCCGGCTCCTAGTCTCTACCCGTGACCTTTCCCGCCCTCGAAAACAGCTACGCCCGACTCCCGGAGTCCTTCTACGCGCGCATTGCCCCGACACCGGTCGCGGCCCCCGGGCTGCTGCGCCTGAACGAGGCCCTGGCCGAGCGTCTGGGCCTCGATCCGGCCTGGCTCGCCAGTCCGGAGGGCATCGCGATGCTCGCCGGCAATCGACTGCCCGAGGACGCCGAGCCGATCGCGATGGCCTACGCCGGCCACCAGTTCGGCAACTTCGTGCCGAGCCTGGGCGACGGTCGGGCCGTGCTGCTCGGCGAGCGACGGGACGCCGAAGGCATCCGCTACGACATCCAGCTGAAGGGTGCAGGCCAGACGCCCTTCTCGAGGCGCGGGGACGGACGCTCGGCGCTGGGTCCGGTGCTTCGGGAATATCTCGTGAGCGAGGCGATGGCCGCGCTGGGGATCCCGACGACCCGGGCACTGGCGGCCCTCGCGACGGGGGAGTCGGTCTATCGGGAGCGTCCTCTGCCGGGTGGGATCCTGGTCCGCGTGGCCCGCTGCCATGTCCGGGTCGGCACCTTCGAGTATTTCGCGCAGCGCGGCGACGAGGAGGCCGTGCGTCGCCTAGCCGACTACGTGATCGAACGCGTCCATCCGGACGCGGCGGCAGCGGAGGATCCCTATCGCGCGCTACTCGACGGCGTGGTCGAACGTCAAGCGGGGCTGATCGCGCAGTGGCTCGGGGTGGGCTTCATCCACGGCGTAATGAACACGGACAACACGTCGATCTCCGGCGAGACGATCGACTTTGGCCCCTGCGCCTTCCTCGACCAGTATGACCCCGCCAAGGTCTTCAGCTCGATCGACCAGGGCGGACGTTATGCCTTCGGCCGCCAGCCCGGAATCGCCGTCTGGAACCTGGCGCGACTGGCCGAGACGCTGCTTCCGCTCTTCTCGAACCCCGACGCAGGCACATCCGATCGCGACGCTCAGGTCGCCTCCGCCCAGGCCGCACTCGACTCCTTCGAAGGCCGCTTCGAGGCGCATTGGCGGGGGATCCTCCACCGCAAGCTCGGGCTCGCCGAGCGCAGCGAGGCGGGGCTCGCGCTCGCGGGGGAGCTGCTCACGGCGATGGCCGAGCAAAAGGCCGACTTCACACTCACCTTCCGGGGATTGCTCCAGGCCGTCGAGGCAGGCGACGATGACGACGTCGCGCGCCGCGCGGGCTTCGGCGATCCGGCGGCGTTCGGGACCTGGGCCGCGCGCTGGCGGGCGCAACTCGCGGAAGAAGGACGCCCGACCGAGGCGATCCGAAACGATCTCCGCAGCACCAACCCTGCCTTCATCCCGCGCAACCATCGAATCGAGCAAGCCATCGAGGCCGCCATCGAGGGAGACCTGGCGCCCTTCGAACGGCTGCTTGCGGTCGTCACCCGACCCTACGACGACGATTCCGGGCGAGCGGAACTGGCGGACGGGCCCGAGCCCCACGAAGTGGTTCGCCAGACCTTCTGCGGGACCTGACCACGCCAGCGCCTTCGGCCCGGCTGAGTCCCCAAGACAAAGCCGCCCCGGACGCGCACGTCCGGGGCGGCTCTCCCTCTCGATCGCGAGAAGGTTCCCGTCGACTCCGTCAGAAGACGCCCGGAATCTCCAGGTACTGGGTCTCGCCGTTCGAGTCGTCGACCCCGTCGTTGTCGGTGGCCACCAGCGCCACGCCGTCGGGCAGCGCCGCCAGGCCCTCGACCTTCTCGATGATGGCGCCGGCGGGCACCTCGAGATCCGGCACGAGGTCGCGCAGCAGGGTCTTGCTCACGGTCTCGAAGGTCGCGACGTCCTCGGCGGGCTTGAAGGTCACGCCGTCGATCGAGAACGACTGGATCGTCTTGATCCGTGCGTCCGGGCCGCCCTGATTGTCGCGCTCGACCACAGCGAACTCGCCGTCGCCCAGGTCTACGATCTCCGAGAGGCCGACCCAGCCACCATTCGGCGAGGTCGGAGCGTCGAGCGGGTAGTAGGCGAAGGTCCACCCCCCGTTCGCGTAGCGCCCGATCCGAGCCGTCGTGTCGCCCGCCGCCGTCCAGGCACGCTGGAAGGCGACGTAGAGAGCCGTGACGCCGTTCTCTTCGACCGCCGCGACGCCCTCGAAGCCGAAGCGGCGCTGCTCCGTGTTGGCGAGCGCACCCGGCAGCGTGATCGCCTCGTCGATCTCCCCCGTTGCCGTCACGCCGAGGATCAGATTCGGCGAGAAGTCGCGCCCGGTGTCGCCCACGGCGCCCGAGCCCTCGGAGGCGAGGTAGAAGCCACCACCCGGCCGGATCGTGAGACCCTCGGGATCGAGGTTCACCGTCCCGTCGTCGTTCACCAGATCGACGAAGCCCTCGACGGTCCCGACGAGGCCGTTGTCCTCGAAGAACTGCCGCGTCTCGTCCTCGACCGCCTGCACGAGTCCCGCGCTGTCATGCAGCACGATCTCGTCCTCGATCACCGCCGGCTGACTCGAGCGGTCGGCGACGAAGATCCGGCTTGCGTTGAAGAAGCCGTCGTAGACGGAGTACACCGTCTCCGGATCCGCCGGATCGACGGCCAGGGCGGACAGCGCGGCCCACGGAATCGGCGTCCCGTCGGGCCGGTCCGCGGACTGGATCGTCGGATAGGTCGGCTCACCCGGACCGAGCTCATAGACGTTCAGACTCGATCGGAACTTGTCGCCGCGGTCGTCGGCCTCGCTCGCGACCACGAGGAGATTCCGCTCCGGCAGCGCCAGCAGGCCCTCGGGCGCCACCTGTGTGGGCAGGACCTGGACCAGCTGCGGATGCGACCGGTTCCGGTGCTGCATGACGAAGGGGCGGGGCAGGACGTAGACCAGCACCAACGAGGATCGCTCGGATCCCACGAAGAGATATCGCTCGGTTCCGAAGCGCCCATATGCGACATTCTCCGGCTCGTTGCCCTTGTTGTCGGAGCGACCTTCCGGGTAGTGGCCCACCCGAGCCGTCGCGTGATCGACCGAGTTTCCGGCCGTGAAGGCCACGCGTCCCGTGAACAAGTCGTAGATCGTGAAGCCGCGACCGCCGCCGACGTAGTCCCCCTCGTCCGCCGTGGCGAGCTGGAACGCGTTCACGAAGGTCGCGCCGTCCGGCTCACGCGGGACGTCCGACAGAGAAGAAGAGAACTGAATCAGACCATCGTCTTCGATGTCGATCTCGTCGAGGTCGACGGTGCCCGCGCTGTAGTTGCTGAAGACACGACCCGTCGGCAGGTACACCGAGATGATCTGGTTGTTCTCCTGAAGCGTCACCGCCGCGATGTTGAATTTGTTGATCGCGACGTACTCGGGCTCGGGGTCCGACGGGAAGAGATCGGCGAGACCGGTCAGGTCGACCGTACGCGTGGTCCAATGGTCGACCCCACCACGGATGTCGAGAATGACGAGCGAGCCGGCCGGCGACTGGGGCAGCGGCCCGACGAAGCCACCCGCGTCTTCGCAGTCGTCCTCGCCGAGCGCTTCGAAGAGACCGTCGATCAGGCAGACGCCGTCTTCCTCGCGCTCGGACTCGATCGCGATCGCCGCATAGCGGGTGCCGAAGAATCCGCGCGCCTCCGGACCAACCGCCACCGAGTCGGGCTGACCGGGCAGCGGCCAGCTTCGCACCACGGCGCGCGAGGTCAGATCGACGGCGAGGAGCTCACCGCTACGCGGAACCTCGACGAAGTTCGGCGTCACGATCGGGTCGCCGCTGCTGGTGTTCACCGCGACCAGCGCGTAGTTCCCCGCGACGGCGACGGAGGTCGGCTCGCCGGGGAGGTCGAGGACCCCGAGCGGCTGCGGGCTCGTGGGATCGGTGAGGTCGACGAAGCCGAGGGCCTCGTTCTCGCTGTCCGTGTAGATCAGCGTCATGCCGTCGTCGGTCGCCACCACGATCTCGGCGACCGTCTCGGTCTCGATGTCCGTGTTCTGGAAGACCGGGAAAGTCGCAATCCGGCGGAACGACTTCTCTCCGCCCGTTGCTTCGGCCGTCGTGGCCGTGGCCAGCAGCGACGAGATCATCGCCACCAACACCACCCTGAATCTGCGCGTCGTCATCTTCATCCGCTCCTTCGCGTGTGTGCCAGGGGGCCGACCGCTCGCTTCCCGACCGGGAGCATTCGCCGGAGGCCCCTCGAGTCTCGGAACGTTAGGCGGGTGATGTGACGAACCAAGAAGCGAAACCGTGACGTTTGTGCGCACATCGAACGCCAGGCGTGAACGTTTCGTGTCGGCGACGTTCGGATCAGATCCGGGTCGCGCGCGCCGATGACGCTCAACTGTCAAACGGTGGCGTGCCGAAGACTGTGCGCCGTAACGAAGGTGGGCGATCTGCCCTCGAAGGGCGGTACCGGCGTTG
>JBDHIO010000075.1:0-6771 GCA_039587355.1 Gemmatimonadota bacterium
CACTGCGGAAGAACTGGCGCAGGTCGAGCAGGCGGCCGCGCGCACGTGGCTGTTATACTCATTCCCGACGAGCCTTCAGGCGCTGAAGCCTGATGTATGGGAGCGGATCGAGTCGGAATACCGAGAAGCGGGACGCTTCGAGGGGACGGTCCGGGGCGGCGATATTCATGTCATGGTGAGAGAATGAGCTCGTTGCAGACGCGCGAAAGGCCCGAGGTTGGGATCGAGGACGTGGGCGGCGGCACCACCGCGATCGGCCATGCCGTTTCGGTGATCATCCCGGCGCTCGATGAGGCTGCGCACGTGGCCGCCGAGATCGAGGGTGTGACGGCCTGGCTCGAGCCCACCGGATGGGATTGGGAGATCATGGTCGTCGATGACGGATCGAGCGACGATACCGCCGAACGCGCCGCCGCTGCAGGGGCTCGGGTGCTGCGCCACCGGCAGAACCGCGGGTACGGGGCCTCGTTGAAGACGGGCATCTCGCACGCCCGGTACGACTGGATCCTCATCACGGACGCGGACGGCACGTACCCGGCGGAGGAAATCCCCAAGCTGCTCGCGGTCTCGGACCGAAATGCCATGGTCGTGGGCGCCCGGACGGGGCAGGACGTGGCCATCCCGCTCTCGCGTCGTCCGGCGAAGTGGTTTCTCCGCAAGCTCGCCGGCTACCTGGCCGGCCGGAGGCTCCCGGATCTCAACTCCGGGCTGCGGCTGATGCGGCGCGATCTGATCGAGCGATACAGGCACCTGCTACCCGACGGGTTCTCGTTCACGACGACGATCACGCTCGCGGCGGCCTGCAACGGACACGAAGTCGAGTACGTGCCGATCAACTATCTGAAGCGATTGGGCAAGTCGAAGATCCGGCCCAGGCACGCGTTCGATTTCACGCTGCTGATTCTCCGGACCATCGTCTTCTTCAATCCGCTGAAGGTCTTTCTCCCGTTCGGGGCCGTCCTCGCGCTCGCCGGCGGGGCGAAGTTCGCCTACGACGTGACTCGCGGGAATCTGTCCGAGACCGCCGTTCTCGGGTTCCTCGGCGCCCTGATCGTCTGGGCGGTCGGGCTGCTCGCTGACCAGAACGCGAAGATCGCTTCGAGCGGCCGTCCGTCGTGAAGGCGTCCCGGCGCGCGGTCAGTCGAACCGCCGTCAAGATTCTCGTCAGCCTCGGCGTGCTGACCGTCCTGATCACCGTCCTCCCATGGGACGAACTCTGGGGCGCGCTGCGACGTCTTTCCGTCGGGGTCTGGTTCGGGGTCTTCGGCGGCTTCGTGGTGGGGCACCTCCTGGGCGTGATCAAGTGGCGGCGTATGCTGTACGCCGGTCGCGCGGCCCTGACGCTGACCGATGCCATCCGCTGCTACGCCGCGGGTCTGTTCGCGAATCTGTGCCTTCCCAGCATCGTGGGCGGCGACGTCCTGCGCGCCGTTCTCGCGGGGAAGACGACGGGGCGTCCCGAGGCTGTCGTCATCGGGAGCGTCGGGGACCGGCTGTGCGACATGGCATCTCTGGCACTGCTCGCGGCCGTCGGAGCGTTCTTCGCTCGTGCGTCGCTCCCCGGGTGGGGCGCGAACGTCGTCGGCGTGCTGCTCGTCGTCGGGGTCGCCACGCTCGTGCTGTTTCTCCCGCTGATCGCCCGTCGGCCAATCGACCGGTGGCCGGCCCCGTTCAGGCGCCCGGTCGGCCGGACTCTGGTAGCTCTCCGGCGACTTGCTCGGGCTCCGGGGGTGACGGCGACCGTCATCGGGATCTCGCTCACCATCCAGACCGGCTTCGTGCTGCTCAACGGGTGGATCGGCGGAACCGTCGGAATCGATCTTCCGATCGCTGCCTGGTTCTTCGCCTGGCCCCTCGCGAAGGTCGTCGGCCTGCTGCCGATCAGTCTCGGCGGACTCGGCGTGCGCGACGCGGCGCTGGGTGTCGCGATCGGGTCGTTCGGATACCCCGTCGCGAGTGGGGTGGCCGTCTCGCTGATATGGCAGTCCGTGCTGATCGCCGCCGGGCTGCTCGCCGGTTTGACCTGGTTCCTTCTCGGGAGACGTACGGCGGAGCCCGCCGGGTCTCCCTTCGATATTCTCGCCCGCTCGGAGGTCCCCAACCATGGCTGATCGTCCCCGAATCGCCATCCTTGGGGCCGGCCCGGCGGGTCTCGGCGCCGCGTTCCGGCTGACCGACGCGGACCTCGCCGACGTCGTCGTGCTCGAAGCGCAGGACGTCGTTGGCGGAAACGCGGGCAGCTTCGAGATCCACGGGCAGCGCGTCGATTTCGGTAGCCACCGGCTCCATCCCTCGTGCGACCCCGAGGTGCGGTCCGACATCGAGCGACTGCTGGGAGAGTCCCTGCTCCGGCGACCGCGTCACGGCCGGATCAACCTCCGCGGGAAGTGGATCCATTTTCCCCTGAAGCCGGTCGACCTCCTTCTTCGGCTGGACAAGGGGTTCGCGATCGGGGCGTTCTCAGACACGATCAAGCGGCTGTTGCCGGGCGGGCAGGGGCCCGGCGAGACCTTCGAGTCGGTCCTGAGAGACGCTCTCGGTGCGACCATTTGCAGAGATTTCTATTTCCCGTATGCGAGGAAGATCTGGGGGCGGGAACCGGCGGAGTTGTCGGCGACGCAGGCGCACCGGCGCGTCGCGGCCAATTCGATCGGGAAGCTCATTCGAAAGGTGCTCGGCCAGCTGCCCGGCGTGAAGCCGGTCGGGTTCGGGCATTTCTACTACCCCGTGCGAGGATTCGGCGCCATCTCCGAGGCCTACGCGGAGGCGGCCAGACAGCGTGGCGCCGATCTGCGGCTCGGGCGACGCGTCACGGCACTGGAGCGGGTCGATGACGTCTGGCGGGTGATGGCGGATGGCCCCCGGGGTCCCGAGACGGTAGAGGCGGACTACGTATGGTCCACGATCCCGATCACCGTGCTCGCCCGACTGATATCCCCCGCTCCGCTGGAGACCGTGACGGCCGCGTCGGCGGGGATCCGGTATCGACAGATGATCCTCGTCTATCTCACGCTGGACCGGGATCGGTACACGGAGTTCGACGCGCACTACTTCCCCGGGGCGGACGTCGGGATCACCCGGCTGTCGGAACCGAAGAACTACCCCGGGCTGGGCGACCCCGAGGGGTCGACGACGCTGTGCGCCGAGTTGCCCTGTTCGATGGATGACGACGCGTGGAGCGAGAGCGCAGAGGACCTCGGCGAGCGAGTGAGGGACGACCTGGTCCGGGTGGGTCTGCCGGATCCCGGACAACTGGTCGGCACGGAGGTGCGCCGGCTCCCGTTCGCCTATCCGATCTATGAGACCGGCTACGAGCAGCATTTCGAGCGGCTGGATGAATGGGCTGCGGGCCTCCCCGATCTCCTCACGTTCGGGCGCCAGGGGTTGTTCGCGCACGACAACACGCACCACGCGCTGTACATGGCGTACTGCGCGACGAAGTGCATCGGCCCGGCGGGGTTCGACGACACCCGGTGGGCGGCGTATCGACGCGAATTCGAGTCGCACGTCGTGGAGGATTGAGTGTTCTCGGTCGCGATCGCTTCCTTTCGCTCCCGTGAGACGCTCACGGCCTGTCTCGACTCCGTCGTCGCCCAGACGACGGGGAAGGGCGGTCGAGTCGTATGCGCTCGCCGCGGCCCCGAGGACGAGATCGAGGCGCTTCGTCGCGAGTGGCCCGACGTCGCCTTCGTCGCGGCGGCGCTCGATGCCGGGGTTCCGGAACTCCGGGGGGCGGCGCTGGCCGCGGTGACCGGGGATGCTCTGCTCACGGAAGACCACTGCGTGGTCGCGGAGGATTGGGTCGGCTCCTTGAGGAAGGCCCTCGCCGCGGGCGCGGACGTCGCAGGAGGCGCGATGGGGAACGCCCGCACCCGGCGGGCGATCGATTGGGGTGCCTACTTCGCGGAGTACGGCTTCTTTGGCCCGGCCGCGGGGCGTGGAGGCGAACCGCCGAGTCCAACGGGGGCGAACGTCGCCTATGCGGAACGGCTCGTCCCGCGGGTTGCGGCCGCCTATTCGTCTGGTCTCTGGGAGAACGTCGTGCACGATCAGTTGAGGAGCGAGGGCTTGGTGTTCGCGTTCGATGAGAGCGCGATCGCGTCGCAGAACCTGCGGTATCGCTTTGGCGCGTTCCTGGGCGATCGGTTCGAGCACGGCCGGGCCTACGCTCGACGCCGGCTGGTAGACGAGACCGGGTTTGTGCGACGCCTTCGGCTGGCCGCGACGACCCCGTTGCTTCCCTTCGTTCTCGAGGCGCGAGTCGCCCGGCTGGCGGGCACCGCGTTCCCCGGCGACTTTCGTCGTTCCGCCCCGTTCTCATTCGCGTTCCTGGTGGCCTGGGCGACGGGTGAGCTCGTCGGCTACGTGCAGGGACCGGCGCCACGATGAACACCGACGCGACTCCACAGCTCAGTGTAGTGGTCCCCTCCGTCAACGGGTGGGGAGATCTCGGGGGGTGCCTGGATGCGCTGAGCCGGCTGGAAGGAGTCGACCTGGAGGTCGTCGTCGTCGACCGCGTGGGACCGGCCGTCAGAGAACGGCTCGAACAGCACCCTCTTCCGGTCGAGCTGATCGAGGTCGAACCGCGTACGACCATTCCGCGGATGCGCGAGCTGGCGTTCGAGCGCGTGAGGGCTCCGATCGTCGGCGTGATCGAGGATCACGTGATCGTGCCACCGGACTGGGGCACCCAGATGCTCGCGGCCCAGGCGTCGGGTGAGCAGGTGGTCGGCGGGTCGGTGGACAACGACGCCCGCGAGACGCTGGCCGAGTGGGCGTCCTTCCTCTGCGAGTACAGCCACTGCCTGGCCCCGGTCGGGGGCGTCTCGGAGTGGGTGACCGGGAACAACGTCACCTACCGCCGGGAGCTACTCGCGAAGCACCGCGACGTGATTGCGCTCGGCGGGTGGGAGAACCTGCTCCACGATGCGATGCGCGACTCGGGCGTGGATCTCGTGTGTCGCCCGGAGATCCTCGTCGGCCACAAGAAGCACTTCACGTTCGGCGAGTACATGTCGCAGCGATACCTGTACGCGCGATCGTACGCCGGTGCGCGTCTCGCCGATGCCGGACTCGCGAAGCGTCTGGTTTACGCCGCCGCCACGCTTGCCCTACCGCCGATGCTGGCGCTGCGCATCGTGCGCGGGGTGTGGAGTTCCGGACGGTATCGAGCGGAGCTGGTTCGATCGTTGCCGATGATCGGGCTATTCGTATTCGCGTGGGCGGGCGGCGAGACGGTGGGAGCGCTCGCCGGACCCGGCGATGCGCTGGGGAGGGTGTGTTGAACGAACAGCGGAGGGGATGAGGTGCGGATCGGTGTGATCGGACTCGGTAACGCGGCGCGGACGCTCCATCTGCCGGCCCTCGGCGGGCTCGACACGGACTGGATCGGTGGGTGCGACCCCGATGCCGGACGTCGCGACGAGTGCGCGCAGCTGTTCGGGATCGACACGTTCCGGGGTCTGGCCGAGATGATCGAGGCCGGCCGGCCGGATACCGTACTGGTCTGCACGCCTCCCGAGACGCACGAGGCCATCTGTACCGAGGCGCTCGAGTCCGGCGTCGACGTGATCTGCGAGAAGCCGTTCGCCAACAGCGTCGAGGAGGCGCGGCGCATTCTCGCGGTCGCGGAGCGCACGGGGAGGCGGATCGCGCTCAACCACGAATTCAGAAACGTCCCGATTTACCGCGTTCTCGCGGAAGCCGTCGGAGGCGATGCGGGCCGACTCGTTACGGCCCAGGCGTGGCAGACGATGTACCTTCCGCCGTGGCGTGAGGCCGGCTGGCGGGCGGATCTTCTGACCGGGACGCTGTTCGAGGCCGGCATCCACATGCTCGACTATCTCATCCATCTGTTCGGGGAGCGCCCCGTTGCCGTGACAGCCGTCATGTCCAGCAGCGGTGCGCACGCCCAGGAGTCCGACGCCGTCGCGCACGTCACCCTGGAGTTCTCGAACGGCAGGCTCGCGCAGCTCACACAGAACCGGTTGTGCCCCGGAGATCTTCAGTACTTCGAGGTGCGCGCCGACTGCGAGAAGCAGTCCCTGCGCGCGTCGTTCGGCGGTCGCGCGCGAGTGACCGCGGGGCTGTTTCGCAGCACCCGTCCCCATTTCCGCTGGGAGTGGGGCGCGTCCGGGTTCGCCTGGGTCGAGCGTGGAGGGACCCGGCGCCGACTCGCCAGCAACCCCAAGGATCCGGCGATGGTGGGTACGCGGGAGACGCTCCGTCTGACGCTCGAAGCCTTTGCCGGCGGCGGCGAACCGCCGGTCAACGGCGAGGCGGGACTCCAGTCGCTCGAGGTCCTCGCGGCCTGCTACCTCTCGGCCCGCGAGGGGCGTCGAGTGGCCCTCGACGGAGAGGACACGGCCGCTATCGAGAGCTGGCGGCTGGCGTAACACGCCGCGCCCGGGACACCTTCGGCGGATGTCAGCGAACACGGGTTGGATCGACACTGCGCGACGTGTGATCCCAAGCTTCTTCAAGCTCAGCCGCAGAACCGCGCCGACGTGGCGCCTCGGTTCGATCGATGAGATCGATGGGGATACCCTCGCCGACCATGGAATCGAGGCCCTCTTCTGGGACGTCGACGGGACCCTCATGTCGCACCACGCCAAGGCCGTGGATCCGGCGCTCGCGCCGAGGTTCGAGGCCCTGGGATCAGACCCGCGTTTTCGGCACGCGATCGTGTCCAATTGCCAGCTGCCTCGATTCGGAGAGCTCGGCCGGATGTTCCCGGACATCCCGGTCATCCTCGGGTTCGACACGCCGGAC
>JBDHIO010000076.1:0-6725 GCA_039587355.1 Gemmatimonadota bacterium
CGGCTCGAGCGGCGCACGAATCTCCTGACCGACCTGTATTCGACGCTCTCCCAGCAGCTCATGCAGGCCGAGGTGTCCGAGGCTGTCGAGGATCCGACGGCCCGCGTGATCGAGCCGGCCGTGCTGCCCGGCGTCCCGGTGAGTCCGAAGCCGCGTCGGAACGCGATTTTTGCCGCGTTCCTCGGTCTGATCGCCGGCGTCGGTCTCGCGTTCGTCCGCGAGCAGCTCGACTACACGATCCGCGCGGACGAAGACCTCGATCAGGTGCTCGGCACGCCGGTCCTCTCCCGCGTGCCTCGCATCGAGATCGCGTCGAAGAACGGGTACAGCCGCCGGGAGGCACTGGTCGCCTCGAACGCCGGCTCGTCCATGCAGTCCGAGAGCTACCGAACGCTCCGCACCAACGTGATCTACTCGCGACCCTCACGCGCCTCGCGCGAGATGCTGATCTCGAGCCCCGGCGCGAAGGACGGGAAGTCCGTCACCGCGTCGAACCTCGCCGTGACGTTCGCCCAGCAGGGCCGGAAGACGCTTCTCGTGGACGCCGATCTGCGGCGCAGCGTCCAGCACATGATCTTCGACAACGCGCGGCGGCCCGGTCTGTCGGACTTCCTCGCGGGACAGAGCATCCTCGAAGAGATCATGCACGAGACGAAGGTGCCGAACCTGACCCTCGTCCCGGCGGGCGCGACGTCTCCGAGCCCGTCAGAGCTCCTCAGCAACCCGCTGCTCGATTATCTGCTGCAGCGGGCCCGCGAGGACTACGACGCGGTAATCTTCGATTCTCCGCCGGTTCTGGCCGTCACCGACGCGACGATCCTGGCCGGCCGGATCGACGGCGTGGTCATGGTCGTGCGGGCTGGACAGACCCACCGAAAGGCGGCGCTCGACGCGCTACGTCAGCTCCGCCGTGTGGGCGCCCAGCTTCTCGGCGTGGTGATGAACGACGCGGACGGAAACGGACGCTACGGGACCAAGTACGACGGGTACTACAGCGACTACTTCGAGGGCGGCGAGAGCCTCGAGGCCGCGGCCCACGAGGCGACGTTCACGCCGGCCGACCCGCAGCCGCCCGCGGACCGCATGGCTGGCATCCAGGGCACCGCCGGCGCGGCGGGCGCGGACCGCACCCCGGCGGAGATCGTCTCCCGCGCCGAGACCGACCGCTGGCTCGACGCGCTGTTGAGGGACGAATAGCCCGGGTCCCCCCGGGCAACCAGGTCTACCTCAGCACCCCAACAAACCGCTCCGGGTCGATATCGAACCCCGGGAACACCGCCCCCAGGCTCTCCCCATCGAGCCGGTCCGCTCCCAGGTGACCTGACGCCACCTCGGCGAAGACGTCCCGGAAGTCCGTCGTGATCGCCAGGTCGCGACCCTCGAAGAGCTGTTCCCGCTCCAGCCCCGGCCACCGGCCGAGGACCTGCCCGCCGTTCGCCGCTCCCCCCAGCACCATCATGCAGTTGCCGTGGCCGTGGTCAGTGCCGCCCGATCCGTTCTCGTGCACCGTGCGCCCGAACTCGGACATCGAGACCACCAGCACGTCCTCCATGAGGTCGCCGAGGTCGTCGTAGAACGCCCTCACGCCGCGCCCCAGCTCGGTGAAGCGGTTCGCGAGCTGCCCGTTCGCGCCGCCCTGGCCGACGTGCGTGTCCCACCCGCCGATATCCGCGAATGCGACCTCCACCCCTGCATCCGCCTTGATCAGCTGCCCGATCTGCCGCAGCGACCGGCCGAAGTCCGTCGCCGGATACTCGACGCCCGCCCGGGGGGCGTAGGAGGTTGGATCGGTGCGCTCGATCAGCTCGATGGCATCGAAGGACCCCTCCGCGGCATCCGAGAGCAGGTCCATGGTGCCGCCGGGTGTGTCGGTCCGGTACATGCGATCGAACGCGCCCTCGAGGGCCGCGTCCCGTCCACCCGCGACGCCGAACGCGTCGAGGTTCGGGATCGCGACCGTCTGGTAGCGGCCCCTGAGCGCCTTCGGCATCTCGGCCGAGAGCGCGATGCCGCGTAGGGGCGACACGAAGTCCGTCGAGGCGAGGGCCGACTGCCCGACCGCGTGATCCGCGGCATGGGCATCGCCGTCGTCGAGGGTGCGGCCCGTCCGTTGGTCGCAGGCGCAGCCGTGCGGATCGGTCTGCGCGAGCAGACGATTCAGCCAGCCGTCCCGGGTCGACTTGTCGCCCGGTGTCGCGCTCTCCATGAAGTCCTGTGCGTCGAAGTGCGAGCGCGTCGGGTGCGGCGAGCCGCACGCGTGCACGATCGCCATCTCTCCCCGTCCGTACAGCTCGTGCAGAGGCGACAGGGCGGGGTGGAGCCCGAAGGACCCGTCCAGATCGAGCGCCCGACCGGCGTCGCCGGCCCGCGGCGCTTCGACCGCGATCGACCGGCGCGCTCCGTAGTACGCGGAGTCACCGAACGGGACGACCATGTTCAGACCGTCCACGGCGCCGCGCTGGAAGACGAATACCACCGTCTTCTTCCGACCGGCCGCACCGGCCGCACCGGTGAGGCCCGCACCCATCGCCGCCCGGGTCAGGAACCCCGGAGGCGCGCCCAGCGCGAGTAGCGCCACCGCGCCGCCCTTCATGAACACACGTCTATGTATTGCACTCATTGCTCTCTCCTCCGCCTGCGACGTCTGCCGACTGTCCCTACCGCGCCTGGAACTCGGGTGACCCGAGCGCCAGTCCGAGCGCCCGTCGCGCCCGCTGATCACGCGGTACTCCGCCCGCTTCGAGCTCCTCGGCGATCGTCTCGACCAACGCCGTGACGTCCATCCCCGGCAGTATCGTCGCCGGGATGTCCTCGAGCCTGCCCGGGTTCGGCACGCGCGCCCCCTGAATCCCGTTTGCCGCGAGACCGATCGCGAAGTTCACGCGCTGGAGCAGCGCCCCGCTCGAGCCCCAGTCCTCGTTCTCGTCCGGATAGCCGGTCGGGGCCTGCGCGAGGAACGGGAGCTCGCCCATATCGCGCATCATGCCGAAGAGCTGCCGCGACGGACCGACCCTCGCATCACTGACCCGCAGGGCGCTCGCGATGAGCTCGAACGGCGTCTTGAGCTTGGCGTGGTAGGTCGCCGGATCGTAGAAGTGCGGCGATGTGAACAGCGCGTACGTAACGGCCTTCAGGTCGCCGCCGGTCTCCAGGAACACCTGCCCGAGCTCGGCGACGATGCCCTCGGGCGGGTTATCCGCCACGAACGCGACCGCGAGTTTCGTCGCGATGTGCCGGGCCGTAGCCGGGTGGGTCGCCAGCCGGCTCAGGACCTCGAGCCCCTCGCCCAGGCCGGCGCCTCCGTCGCGTCCGGGCACCGGCTCGCCAAGCACCGTTTTGTCGGTTGGGTCGTGCAGCCGCGGCTGATACGAGAACGAGATCGGGCCGGTCCCGCCCCGACCGGGCCTCCGGATCCCCCAGCCCGTGAACACCCGGGCGACCTCGATCACATCGTTCTGGTCGTATCCCGCATCCACGCCGAGCGTATGCAGCTCGAGCAGCTCGCGGGCGTAGTTCTCGTTGATCCCCGACTGCATCTGCTGCCGGCGCTCCATCACCTGCCGGATCTGCTCTATCTGCTGCTCGTCGAACCCCTGCCGCTCCAAAAACCTCCGCCGACGCCCCTCGGGGAGCCGTCGGAGCCCCTCCATGCCCGGGTCGGTGGGCCGTAGAGAGTCGGGCGCGACGTTCGTCCAATTGTCCAGATAGAACTGCATCGCCGGGTGCTGAGCCGTCGCGACGAGCATGCTCTCGAACGATCCGAAGACGTGCGGCCGGATGGCCTCACGCTCGTACTCGCCCACGAGCCAACGATCGGCGGCCTTCGCGAAGAACACGTTGAAGTGGTTGAACCAGAAGTCCGCCATCACCTCCTCGAGTTGCCGCTCGGAGTAGACGGCCCGCTGGAGCTTCGCACCGACGAGGTCGAACAGGATCCGCTGGGGTGGCTGGACGCCCATCTCCCGTCGGATGCGCTGGATCGCGTCAGAGTCGGGCTGAGCCGTCCCGTCCTCTCCCTGCATCGGCCGGAGCTCTCGCTGCAGCACCTGCGGGGGAGGGAATCGCTCGTACAGCTCGGCCTGCTCCATCGATGCGGCCGGGTAGATGGCGAGTCGCTGTTCCATCCCGTGATCGGCGATCCGCCCGGGCTCGAGCTGCTCGCTCAGCCAGGCGTCCACGCCGATTGTGAGCGCCCGCTCGAGGTCGGCCGGCCGGACGCCGAACGTCGCGCGCGAGAGGAGGTGTCGAACCGCCGCGGTGTCCGCCTCTCCGGGCCCGTAGAGAACATTACGATTCGTAATATCCCCAAACGGCGCGGGAATCGGGGTGTCGGTCGGCTCGCGTGCGGGGGGCGCGGAGGTGACCGACTGGAGAAATCCGAGCCCCAGAATCGCCACCGCGAATCGCGATCGTGAGTCGTCCAGCGCGTTCCTGAACACGTAACCTCCCCATCTATGTACGGAAGGGACCGGAGTCCCGGGTTCATGATGGTGACGCGCCCGGAGGCTGGATCGTTAAGGGGCGTTTGCGGTGCGCCCCATCAGCCCGCGAGGAGGTTGAGCAGCGTGGCGAGCGACCAGAGGACGACGAGGAGCAACGCGATGCACGCGGCTGCGACCAGTCCGAGGAGCAGGAAGAAGCCGCCCGCGGCTCCGATTACGGTCGATTTGAAGACGAGGGCGATGCCGGGCCCGAGCCCCGGGGCCGTCGTGAACGCCTGCAAGAGGCCGTAGCCGAAGCCTCCGATCGTCCCGACTGCCGCGAAGAAGCGGTTACCGCGTCCGAGCGTCGTGTCGCCGATCAGGGCGGCCCGCAGACTGCCCGGCAGGTGGGTCCAGGCGGCGTTCTGGCCGGCCTCGCGGGCGGGGCTCCAGGGCCCCACGGGGGCCCTACCGTGGTGAGAACCGTGGTATCCGTCTCCGTACGTGCTGTCGCCCATGGCCCGTCTCCTTCGCGTTCGAGCGGAAACCAATCTGGAACGCGGCGGGTCGCGCGGACAATGGCGGGTCCGGCGAGTGGGTGCGGCGGGAGCTCAGCTCGCGATCAGGTTCAACGTGCTCAGGGACAGGAACCCGAGGACCCACACGAGCCAGAACACCGCGTAGAAAGCGTGGAATCGCTTGCTGTCGGTCCAGGCGGCCGTGGCCGCGAGGACGAGGATCACGGTGGCCCACCCCAGGTATGCCGTGGGGAGCGCCCGAAGGCCGACCTGCGCTTTGAAGACCGTTTCGGGTACGTCGATGCACCAGGCGATGAAGAGGATCCCGAAGAACCAGCGGCGGTGGGCGTAGAAGTGACTTTCGGGATCGAAGTCTTCCGGCAGGTCCCAGGGAAAGAGCAGGGAAGCGAGCAGGAAGAGCGCGATGGCGTAAAGGATGACGAAAAGGAAATTGAAGAAGCTCCACTCGTTCAGCGAGCTCCACCAGAACATCCCCCACCAGATGGCGATCACGTAGACGAGGACGTTGACTGCCCACCAGAGGTGGACCCAGTAGACCCGGACCGTGTCGCGGTGGTGGATCATCTTGCTGATCCCGATCAGGACGTGGGTCATCCCGAGGCCCATCACGACCGAGAGCAGGACGCCGAGGTACTCGAAGACGCTCATGTCAGGGCTTCTTGAGCAGTGTCAGGAGCATCTTGAACGGCTGCCCACCGAACAGGGCATGCGGCACGGAAGCCGGGAGGTGGAGGATGTCGCCGGCGCGGACCGTGTGCCGGTCGTCCCCGATGGTGACGTCGACCTCGCCCTCGATCACCTGGACCGTCGCGTCGTGCGGCGTCATGTGTTCGCTCAACCCCTGACCTTCGGCGAACGCGAACAGGGTGAGGACTCCGCCGTCGTTGCGCATCAGAACCCGGCTCACGACCGATCCCTCCTGATATTCGACGAGTTCTGCGAGCGACTGTGGTTCGGAGATCATCGGCCCCCCGTCGATGGCTCGCCTCCTATCGCGTCCTCGAGCACCGCTTCGAGCTCTTTCGCCGCCGAGCGGAGCCTTGCCGAGATGCTCGTGCCGCCGGCGTGGATCCACCCCTGGTAGGTCATCAGTCGGCGTGCTTCATCGCTCGCGAGATCCGTTCGCACCTCGTTCGGTGACCACTCATCCGCATCGAACGGGCACGCGGTCATCTGGCCTCCGAGCGCGAATTCGCCGCACGCGTCGAAGAATCGCTGCTCGAGCCAACTCGGAACGCGCTGATGGACCCAGGTCGAGAAGTCACGGTTGGTCCCGGTCCAGAAGCCGATCATCTCGTTGAAGGTCCGGCTGTACGAGGCGAGTTGTGTGCGTACCTCCCGCGACCTGATCAGCCCGATGCGGCCCGCGCTCACGAGTTCGTCGAGCGTGCTCTGGCTGAGGTCCGGCGCCCGGACGGCAGAAGCGATGAACAGCGCTGCGCCCAACCTGTCAGGGGTGAACGTCTCTCGGAGATCGGCCCGGCCGAGGGTGTCGAGGTATGCGGCTCCGGAAATGGCCGTTCCCTCCACGGCGTCGATCTCCTGCAGGTCGTAGCGCACGTCGTCCAGCAGGCGCTCGAGGTACTCCCGCTCGAGTTCGCGGTCGTTCCGCCACGACAAGTAGCTGTCGAAGCCCAGCGCGACGAGCACACCCACGACGATCACGACGAACTCGGCGATCAGGCGTGGGATGGCCGATTTCACGTCGGCCGAGCCGTCAGTGGGCAAGAGGATTCGGCCGGATCTGGAACTTCAGGACCTTGCT
>JBDHIO010000034.1:0-29891 GCA_039587355.1 Gemmatimonadota bacterium
CGTACTCCAGCGGCGTGCGCTCGCGCGAGACGGACCGCCCAGCGGCCTCACTACCCGTCACGGCCCGTATGCATCCTTACGAATCGTAAACATCACTACGCTCCGGGGTGGTGGTGTGTGGCTCGGGAGTCTCCGTGATGGGGGTGGAGCGTCAACTGGAGGTCATTACGGAGGCGCTCGGCGGCGAGCGACCGCGGCGGCGAAGGCGTGGTTAACGCTTCGACATCTTCCGGACCAGATCGAATTCGGCCTTCTCGACGGGCATGACCGAAAGCCGCATCCCCCGGCGGAGAACACTCATGCCGGCGAGACCGGGCTCCTCCTTCATCTCGTCACGGGTGACGGTGCGGGAGAAGGTCTCGACGTGTTTGAAGTCGACGCACCACCAGCGAGGGTTCTCTTCGGTCGACTTCTCGTCGAAGTACTTGTTCTTCTTATCGAACTGGGTCGAGTCCGGGTGGGCCGGTCCGGCGACTTCGGCGACGCCGACGACCCCGAGGGGCTTCGTCACCGAGTGATAGATGAGCACCAGATCGCCGCCCTTCATCCCATCACGCATATGGTTGCGCGCCTGGTAGTTTCGGACACCGTCCCATTGGGTCTCGCCGTCGCGCTCGAGATCGTCGATGGAGTAGTCGCCAGGTTCCGTCTTCGCGAGCCAGTAGCCCTTCGCCATTCGTCCTCTCTCCGTGCCGGTTGTGGCCGTCTGCTGGTGGCTGACGCGCACTGTCGTGCACGCGTGCTGGTGGTGCTTGTGGCGGACGCAGGTGGCGGACGAGCGCCGCGCCCGAAGTTCGTTGCGCCGGAAATCTAGATGCTTCGCGGGGTCGCGTCTCCACCGCACCCCGACTAGAGTTCGGCGGCAACTTTCAGGGAGGGTTATGTGACGATCTCCATGTACCAGCTCGATTCGTTCGCGGACCGCGTCTTCGCCGGAAACCCGGCGGCCGTGTGCCCCCTCGACGAGTGGCTGGACGACGAGACGCTGCAGGCGATCGCGCTCGAGAACAATCTGTCCGAGACGGCTTTCTTTGTGCCGAAGGCCGACGACGGTTCGTACCACCTGCGGTGGTTCACGCCGGGGGCGGAGGTCGATCTGTGCGGTCACGCCACGCTGGCTTCCGCGTGGGTCATCATGAGGCGGCTGGATACGGATGCGACCTCGGTTCGCTTCGCCACACGCAGCGGTGACCTGACCGTCGTGCGGCGCGATGAAGAGTTCGTTATGGACTTCCCGTCGCGTCGGCCCGAGCCGAAGGAGGCCCCGAAAGCCCTGGTCGAGGGGCTGGGCGCCGTGCCGCTCGAGGTGCTTGCCGCGCCCCGCGATTACCTGGTCCTCTACGAGAACGAGGAGGATATCCGGAGGCTGTGTCCGGACTACGCCAGGCTACGCGGACTCGATCGGCTCGGGATCATCGCGACAGCGCCCGGAACCGCGGTGGATTTCGTCTCGCGTTTCTTCGCGCCCAGCGTGGGCGTGCCCGAGGACCCGGTCACGGGGTCGGCCCACTGCTCGCTGGCACCTTTCTGGGCCGAACGCCTTAGCGTAGGAGAGAACTGGATGACGGCGCGTCAGATCTCCGCGCGGGGGGGCAACCTCGGTGTCCGTGCCAGGGGCGACCGTGTCGACATCGCCGGCACTGCGGTGCTCTATCTCCAGGGCTCGATCGAGCTCTGACCGCTGATCGGCGGGCGCTCATGCGTGACCGTCCAGCGGGTGTCGCCGTCTAGAGGTCGTGGAGGTCGATCGAACCGGAGGAGTCCGGCGGTCGGCGAGAGACGATAGATGACCCGGAGGCGACAATGCGGTCTCGAGCGGAACGGCGCGTGGTCTTCACTTCGGCGGCTCTCCTGGCGACGACTGTGGCGCTTACCGCTCCGACGAGCGCGTTCGCGCAGCAGCACGGGGGGCACGTTCACGGCGAACCCGAAATCGTGGACCAGCCGCTGGTCCAGCAAGGGTTGCGGCGCACGCGGGTAAAGATCGGGGGTGGGGCGGGGATGATGATCCCGCAGGGCGAGTTCGGACGGTTCGTGCGGACGGGTTTCGCGGGTAGCGCCCACGCGGTCGTGGGGCTCGAGACGTCGAACACGCTGGCCATCCGATTCGAGGGGAGCTTCGCGAACTACGGGCGCGAGCGCTTTTCGGTCCCGACGTTCCCGACCACGGGTCGGGTCTGGAGCGACGTCTCGACCACGAACAACGTGGCGACGTTCGGCATCGGGCCTCAGCTGCAGATCGCTTCGGGCCCGATCCAGCCTTACGTGAACGGCTTCGTGGGGATGGGTTACTTCTACACGACGTCGTCCGTGCACGGTCCGTGGGCGTGGGGCAGCTCGCTCAACTTCGATGACGTGCGGTTGGGCTACGGTTTCGGGGGAGGGTTGGGGATCGCGCTCGGTCCGCGATCGAACGTCGTGCTGACGATGGACGCTCAGTACAGAAGGCATGACAACGTGCAATATCTGCGAGAGGGAGGCATCGTCGATGACGGATTCGGCGGCGTCTACATCGACCCAATTATCTCCAATGCCGACTTCCTGACGTTCCAGTTGGGGGCGTCCGTGGGACTCTAAGTTTCTGCGGGCCCGACGGGTCGGGTCCTGAGGAGCAAAGATGCACAAGACGGCGGGGTTCACGAGAACTCCGCCGTCTTGCTAAATGCCCCGGTTCTAGAGGTTTACATTCCCTCCAGGGCGCTCTACTGTAGCAACGGTGGTTGGGAGCAGGGTGGATCGGGGGGGTGATGACAGCAGTGTCCGCGCGCGGATTCCGCGGTTCGTTTCGGCCGGCTGCTCGGCCACGTTCCTCTTCTCTTTCTTCTCCGTCGTCGCCGTGTCAGGCGTCGAAGCCCAGGGCCGGCGTAAGGGCCATGTGCTGCACCACGACAGCTCCAACCCGCCTCCGGGACACGCGCGAGGCAAGGGGAAGGGCCGCCACAAGACTCCCAGCATGTCGATCGTGAGCGCCGCCGGCGTGATCATGAGCCCGCCGGTTCAGGTCGCGACGAGTCGAGCCGTCATGGGCGTCCAGGGGATGCTCAGGGCGCGGGCGCTCGAAAGCGCCGAGGGGATTGCGCTGTCGCTGAAGATCCAGACGGATCTCGCCGCGCTGATCGACGGGAGCAGCGACTTCGCGGTCCTGGAACCGATCCTGGAGGTGGTCGAGGCGGATCAGGTGGTCGAGGCGGAAGAGGCGGAGGAGGCGGATGACGACCAGGCGCAGAGGCAGCTCGACTTCTAGCGGACGGCTGAGGCGGTTCGCCGGCGGGGTCGCGTTTCTCTCCGCCGCCGGACTTCTCGTGGGCGCGGCTCCGGTCGACGCTCAGAACCCCGCTGTCGCCAGGGCCAATCCCAGGCTCCCGCTCCCCGACTGGTTCACCGAGACGCCGAACACCTGGTGGAGCGTGCCCGCCATGGGCGCGAACACCCCGAGCGGGTTCGGTGCGGGGTGGGGGGACTTCTACATCGGGCTCGGGGGCACGAGCCGCGCTCGATTCCAAGCGCAGACCTGGACTGACGCCGACGCGGCCGCCGCGTTCGGACTCGGGCTCGGGGATCCGGCAAGGACCGTCGGGTTCGAAGTCACGGTCAACTCCTATTCGACCTTCGAGCACCACTTCTTCACGCGGACCGGCATCGACTTCCATCTCCATCGGCAGTTCGCCCGGGACTACAGCATCGCCGTCGGATACGAGAACGCGATCCGGAGCGGTGTCGTCGACTCGGGTGAGAGCCAGTACGCCGTGCTCAGCAAGTGGACGTCGCTGCGCGACGATCCGAACAAGCCGTTCAGCGCCCTGATGGTGTCGGCCGGGGTGGGGAACGGGCGGTTCCGATCGCAGCAGGACGTCGATGTCGACAAGAAGACCGTGAACGTGTTCGGCTCCGTCGCGTTGCGGGTGTTCGCACCTGTCTCGCTGGTCGCCGACTGGACTGGCCAGGACCTCACGACCGTCGCGTCCGTCGCCCCCTTCCGCAAAATCTCGCTGCTCTTCGTGGGCGGCTTCGCGGACATCACGGGGAACACCGGCGACGAAGGCGGCGCGAGACTCGTCGGGAGCATCAGCTACGGCGTGAACCTGGCGCGCTGACTGGAAGAACACGCGACGGGGCAGGGGCCCCGCGCGATCGGATAAGAGGGGCGGGGTCAGGAGCGCCTGTAACTGACGGGGCGGAGCTATGTCCAGCTCACATGGAATCGAAGCACGCTGGTACGCGTGCCGCACGCGCTCCCGGGCCGAGAAGAAGGTCCTCACGGCGCTCGAGAGCAGGCGGGTGGAAGCGTACCTGCCGCTTATTCCCCGCGACCGCCAGTGGGCCGACCGGATCAAGAAGGTCCACTTCCCGCTCTTTCCCGGCTACGTGTTCGCCCGCTTCGACTTGGGTGGCTTGGGGCACGTGATCCAGACGCCCGGGCTCACCGAGATCGTCGGCGTCGGCGGCCGGCCGGTGGCGGTGTCCGATCAGGAGATCGAGTCCGTGCAGGCCCTGGTATACGGGGTCGAGCGAACGGGGCTCGAGCCGCACGCCTCGGACTACCTCGTCGTGGGCGAGGCCGTCGAGGTGATCGACGGGCCGTTCAGGGGGATGCAGGGGACGCTGCTGGACATCAGGGGAGAGACACGGGTCGTGGTCCGACTGGGGGCGATCCGGCAGGCGCTCGGCGTCGAGATGGAGCGGCGGTACCTGCGACCGAGGGATCAGTAGGAGAGTTGCAGAAGACTCGTATGAGGTCCGTAGAGGAGATCCGAATGACATCGAATGACGGAGCCTTCGGGCACACGCTGGTCACGGGCGCCGGAGGCTTCATCGGACACCACCTGGCGTCCTACCTGACATACCGTGGCTACCGCGTGCGCGGCGTCGATCTCAAGGAGCCGGAGTTCGAGGGCACGCGGGCCAATGAGTTCATCGTCGGCGACCTGCGCGATCCGGCGGTTGCTCACCAGGCGACCGAGGGTATCGACGAGGTCTATCACCTGGCGGCCGATATGGGCGGCATCGGATACATCACGTCGAACCATGCGTCGATCGCACGCAACGACACGCTGATCAACCTGAACACGATCCACTCCGCGCACGAAAACAGAGTGTCGCGGCTGCTCTTCTCGTCTTCCGCCTGTGTGTACCCGCAGTACAAGCAGCGAGAGGCCGACGTCACCGCGCTCAAGGAAGAGGACGCGTGGCCGGCGGACCCCGAAGAGGGCTACGGCCTCGAGAAGCTCTATATGGAAAAGATCTGCCAGTACTACCGGCAGGATCTCGGACTCGAGACTCGGGTCGTCCGGTTCCACAACGTCTACGGCCCCCTAGGCACCTACGAGGGCGGGAAGGAAAAGGCGCCCGCCGCCCTGTGCCGGAAGATCGCCGGGATCGAGGACGGAGACGAGATCGAGGTCTGGGGAGACGGGAAGCAGACCCGGTCGTTTATCTACATCGACGACTGCCTGGAAGGCGTCCATCGCCTGATGCGATCCGATCATGCCGAACCGCTCAACCTCGGGAGCGACCGCCTCGTGACCGTCGACGATCTGATCGAGATCATCGGGGGGGCGGCCGGGAAGCGCGTCGAGAAGCGGTACGACACGACGAAGCCCCAGGGCGTCCGCGGCCGGAACAGCGACAACACCCGGCTACGCGAGGTCCTGGGCTGGGAGCCGCAGGTCACGCTCGAGGAAGGACTGGCCGAGACGTACCGCTGGATCGCGGGCGAGCTCGCCTCGAAAGAGGCGCCCGCTGCGGTCTAACCGCCTGATGCGGGTCAACCGACGGCCGCGGTCGAGCCGTTGAGCGGATTCATAGGGGTCTTCCATCTCGACGGACGGCCCGCGGATCGCGCCTGGATCGAAGGCGCGACCGAAACGCTTACATACCGGGGGCCTGATGCCGGCGCCGTGACTGTGGCAGGCGGCACGGCATTGGGCCACCGGTTATTCCGTACGGCCGCGCGGCAAGTCGCCCAACCGCGCACGATCGACGGCACACGATGGATCGTCGGGGACGCCCGGATCGATGCTCGCGCCGAGCTGGTCGCAAGGCTTCGAGACGCCGGGTCGACCGGGTCCACGGTGGACGAAACGGTGGGCGAACCGACGGGCGACTGGAACGCACGGACCACCCCCGACGTCGACCTGATCCTCGCCGCGTACGATGCGTGGGGCGAAGACTGCGTCGACCGGCTGATCGGCGACTTCTCGTTCGCGATCTGGGACGCCGAGCGACGGACGCTCTTCGCCGCGCGCGATCTCTTCGGCGTGAAGCTGTTCTACTACGCGTTCGACGAGGGCTCGAGCACACTGGTGTTCTCGAACACGCTGGACGCCGTGCGCTCGCACCCGTCCGTCGGCGATCGCCTGAACGACGTCGCGTTGATGGACTTCCTGGTCGCCGGATACAACCTGGACCTCGCCACCACGACGTGCGCGGACGTGGCGCGCATCCCGCCGGGACACGCGATGACGATCTCGGCAGCCTCGCCACGCCCGACCGTTCGGCGATACCGAGCGCTGCCCTCGCCCGAGATGCGGCGCGGCCGCTCGGAGCGCGACACGATCGAGGAGTTCCGGGCCGTGTTCAACGACGCGGTCTCGGACCGCCTCACGACGCAGTCGGCTGGCGTCTTCATGAGCGGCGGTCTCGACTCCACGTCGATCGCGGCGGCCGCGAAGGGCGTGTTCGAGGGCAGGGAGGGAGCGTACGACCTCCGCGCCTGCACCCTCGTCATCGACGACCTGATCGTCGACGACGAGCGGCGATTCGCGACTTATGCGGCCCGGTACATCGGGATCCCGCAGGACTGTCTGCCGGTGGACGAGCTCGCGCCGTTCCGGGGATGGAACGGCGGTGGTTTCGATCGCCCCGAGCCGTACGACGAGCCGCTGCTCGCCTGCTGGGTGGAGGAGGCAAAGGCCGTCGCGAAGTACGCGCGGATCGGTCTGTACGGGGAGGATCCGGATACGTTGCTCTGGCCCGTGCCCTTCGCGGCCGAGTTGCGGCAGGGCCCGGCGGCGACCCTCGGCCGGGCCGCCCTATACATGTTTACGAATCGTAAAGTCCCCAATCTGCGGACCGGGCTGGTGGCCAGGGCGCGCGGGGTTCGGAGGACGGAAGCCACGCCGGCCGAGACTCTCGGGTTCCCGGACTGGCTCGCGCCGGACTTCGAGCGCGCGGCCGGCGGACGCGAGCGCTTCGAGTACTTCTGGAACGAGGGTTGGCGAAACGGAACGCCTCCGGACTCGCCGCACGCCGAGGCGCACCTGGCGCTGTCCGCCCCGATCTGGCAGTCGTTTCTCGAGTCGCTCGATCCGGGTGTGACCGGGATTCCGCTGGATGCGCGGCTGCCGTATCTGGATGAGCGGGTCGTGTCGTTCATGCTCTCGCTTCCCACGGTGCCCTGGAGACAGCGTAAGTACCTGTTGCGCGAGGCATTCGCCGATGAACTGCCGGCCGACGTTCTGGGCCGGCCCAAGACGACCCCCACCGGGCTTTTCGAGGCTCGGATGCTGCAATTCAAGCGGTCTTCGCGATCGATCGAACCGTTCGACCGTGAGAGACTCCAGTTGTACGTTGATCTGGACGCGCTGGAGCGCCGTCTCGAGGACGACGCTCCCACGGCCTGGACGGATTTGAGGCCGATCGCGCTGGGCCACTGGCTCGGCGGGCATCCGGACAGCCGGCGGGACGGATCGGAGACATGTCCGAGAAGAAGCAGAACCCCCGAAAGCCCTATGAGCGACCGAAGTTGACCGCGTACGGCGACGTGCGCGAGATCACGCAGATGATGGGTACCAAGGCGATGCCGGACGGAACTGGGCCCACCTCCAACATGACGAAGTCCTGATCAGCCGACCCCTTCAGCGGCGGCAGCCGCTCTCACAATCGCGCCCGTCCGGGCGCCTCTGACCACGAGCACATACCGACTCTGCGGACTCGACATTCAAAGCGACCACGCGATTCCTGGTCTGACCACGGGGAACGCAGGGACCGGTGCGCCGATCCGGGTCGAGCTGAACCCCGGGACGACTCCGAACGCGTTGATCGCAGCGGCGGGACTTCCCGAGCCCGTCGTTCCGTTCCGTCACGCCCGTGGGCCGGACGAGGACCCGAAGGTGGACGTGTCGAGCGACGGACGCGTCTTCCGGTACGGCTACGCGGACGGGACGGCATTCGTAATAGATGCGGTCGAGCATCGGGTCTGGGGCTGGACGCCGCCGGGACAGACGATCGAGGACACGGCGGTCTACCTGATCGGTCCGGTCCTCGGGTTCCTCGCGCGGGTCCGCGGAGTGCTCTGTCTGCACGCCAGCGCAGTGGTGCTGGGTGATATGGCCATAGCGTTCGTGGGGCCGGCGGGGCAGGGGAAGTCCACCCTCGCCGCGGCGTTCGCGACGGCGGGCGTGCCGGTGCTGACGGACGACATCGCGGCGCTCACTCCGACGCACGACGGGCACGCGGTCGAGCCGGGGAGCTCACAGGTGAGGCTCTGGCCCGAATCGACGCCGGTCACGGCGGACGATCGGGAGCTTCCGCGGATCGCGCCCGACTGGGACAAGCGGTACGTGGACCTCACGCGTGGACCGTATTCGTTCGCCGAGCGGGCCGTGTCTCTCGACACCGTCTACCTGCTCGAAGACGCGGGGCAGTCGCCGCCGTTCATCCGGGGTCTATCCGAGGCCGATGCCATCCTCTCACTGGTAGGGAATACGTATGCCAACTACATGCTGACTCCCAGACAACGAGCCGAGGAATTGTTCGCGATCGGATCGCTGGTGGACCGGGTGCAGATTCGGACGCTCGGCGTTCCGGCCGGTCTCGACGCACTGCCGTCCGTCATCGAAGCCGTGCGGGGCGCCTCCCTCCAGCCGGCGAGCGTCGCGTGACCTACAGCGTCGTCAACTACGGGCGCATGATCGAACCGGGTCCGCGGCTCGAGGCCTACACGAACGCCCTCGAGGCGACGGTCAAACCCGGGTGCGTCGTCGCGGACATCGGGACCGGGACGGGGTTCTTCGCGGTGCTCGCGGCCAAGCTCGGAGCCGACCGCGTTTATGCGATCGAGCCCGGCGAGTCGATCCAGGTCGCGCGCGAGATGGCGCACGCGAACGGCGTCGATGACCGGATCACGTTCATCCACGGGCTGTCGACGGACGTGACGCTCGACGAACGGGCGGACGTGATCGTGTCCGACCTGCGCGGTTGTCTGCCCCTCTACGGCAGCCACATCCCGTCGCTCATCGACGCGCGCGACCGGCACCTGAAGCCGGGCGGAGCGCTGCTCCCGGTGCGAGATGTGATCCGGATCGCCGTGGCGCACCACCCGAAATCCTACCGCGAGTACGTCGAACCCTGGGCCCCCGGGCCGGATGGGATAGACCTCGGGCCGCAGCGGCAGAAGGCGGTGAACTCGTGGTATGTCCAGCGCGTGGAGCGCCGGGACCTGCGGACGGCTCCCCTCACGTGGGTCGAGCTCGACTACCGTACCATCGAGAACGAGAACATCGATTCGACGATCACTTGGGAAGTCGAACGCCCCGGTACCGCCCACGGGTTGAGCGCCTGGTTCGATGCGGAGATCGCGGCTGGCGCGACGTTCTCGACGGGTCCCGACGGACCCGAGCTCGTCTACGGGAGCGCGTTCTTCCCGTTCGAGCGTCCCCTCGATCTTCTCGCCGGTGACCGGCTGCACGTCGATCTGAAGGCGACGCTCGTCGGCGACGAGTACACATGGGTCTGGAACACGCGGCTCGTCGGGGCGGACGGAGTGGGACGGGTGTCGTTCGAGCAGTCCACGCTGCAGGGCGCCCCGATCACCGCCGAGCGTCTGCGTCAGCGCGCGGACCATCATCGGCCCGTCCTCAACGACCGCGGGAGACTCGACGCATTCGTGCTCGGCCGGATGGACGGGAACCGTTCGCTCGCCGCGATTGCGCGGGAGGTGACCGAGCGGTTTCCCGAAGCGTTCACCGGGCTGAAGGCCGCGATGACTCACGTCGGCGACCTGTCCGTCCATTATTCGAAGGACGGCTCATGAGGGGCGCGCGGGACTTCTTCCGCGACGTGTATCGGGACCAGCGCCGGCGAGTGTGGCTCGTCCTGGGTCTGATGGGCGCGGCGAGCCTGACGGACGCGGTCGGCCTGGTTCTGCTCGTCCCCCTGCTCGGACTCGTCGGGCTCGACGTCGGGCAGGGGAGCGTCGGGCAGCTCGAAGCGACCGTTTCGGTCGTCCTGGGGCGGGTCGGGATCCCCATGACCCTCGCGGGCGTGCTAATCGTGTACGTGGGTCTCGTTGCCGTCCGCCAGTTCGCGGGCGTTTGGGAGGCCACGGCCGTCGCTCGTCTCGAGCAGCACTTCGTGCGCCGCCTGCGGAACCGCCTCTACGGCGCGATCGTGAAGGTGCCGTGGGTTCACTTCTCGCGCGGCCGGCGCTCGGATTTCATCCACCTGCTGACGACCGAGCTCGATCGCGTGAGCGCCGCCGCGTCGGAAGTTCCCCGGCTCGTGTCGCTCGTCCTGCTCGGCATCGCATACGCTGCGATCGCCGCCTACGTCTCGCTCCCCCTCACCGCGATCGCGGCCGGGGCCGGGACGCTGCTCATGATCCTGCTTCGCGGGTGGAACTCGAGGGCCGAGCGGCGCGGCGTCTATTCGAGCGAGCTGTCGGCTGAGTTGCAGGCCGAGGCCACGGAGAACCTGCGGGGTCTCAAGACCGTGCGGAGCTACGGGGCCGGCGGGCCTTCCGTCACCCGGTTCTCGAAGCTCGGCACGCGTGTCGCGCGCAACTGGATCGGTACGATGCGCGACTACGCCGTCGCGTCGGCCCTGTTCTCGATCGGGACCGCCGCGGCGCTCGCAGTCATCGTCTGGTTCGCGATGACGCGGATGGCCCTTCCGACCGCGACCGTCCTGCTGTGCATCTACCTGTTCGCGCGGATCGTCCCACGGTTCAACGCCCTTCTCAGCAGCTACCGGTACCTGAAGAACGCGCTGCCCGCCTACTCGAACGTCCGCGCGATGATCGCCTGGACCGATGCGAACCGGGCCGAGCCGCTGATCGGGGCGACCGACGTGTCGCTGACCCGGCAGGTCGAGATCCGCGACGTGACGTTCCAGTACCCGACCGCGCGGGAGCGGGTGGCCGTCGAGGACGTGTCGATGCGGATCGGAGCGGGCGAGACCGTCGCGCTCGTCGGTCGGTCGGGAGCGGGGAAGAGCACCCTGGCCGACCTGCTGCTCGGCCTTCTGGAGCCGTCCGAGGGCCAGGTCGTGATCGACGGCGAGCCCCTCGCGATGGAGAACGCGACCGCCTGGCGCACCCGGATCGGCTACGTCCCGCAGCGCACGTTCCTGCTGCACGACACCGTCTGCGCGAACCTCGCCTGGGGAGCGCCCGGCTCGACCGAGGGACAGATGTGGGAGGCGCTCAGACTGGCCGGCGCCGAGGACTTCGTGCGCCGTCTGCCCGGCGAGCTCGACGCCGTGATCGGCGACGAGGGCGCGCTGCTCTCCGGTGGGGAACAGCAACGCCTGGCGCTGGCCCGCGCGCTGCTGCGCGAGCCCGAGCTGCTGATCCTCGACGAGGCGACGAGCGCGCTCGATTTCGAAAATGAACGGTCGATTCTCGACGCCCTCGGCGAACTGGACGGACGCATCGCGACGCTCCTGATCACGCACCGGCTGCAGGTGGCCCGCGAGGCCGACCGGATCTACGTCCTCGAGCAGGGCCGGATCGTGGAGGCCGGGTCGTGGAACGACCTGATGGGCCGGCGGGGCGGGACGTTGCTCGAACTACTTCAGGCGCAGGCCGTGAAGGGCGCACCGGAGAAGCCCGTGGAGACCGGTGCTCGCGAGGCCGTGGGTGTAGCGTGAGCCCGTTGACGCTAGAGAGCCGGGTGGGGCTCAGTCGCGACCAGGTGTCGACCGGCGTGGAAGAGGATGTCGTCGTCCTGAGTCTCAAGGACAGCACCTACTACGGCCTCAACCCCGTGGGTGCGCGGATCTGGGAGCTGCTGGGAGAGACCCGGACCGTCGAGTCGATCGTCGAGACGCTGCTCGCCGAGTACGAGGTCGAGCGTTCGGAGTGCGAGGCCGACGTGTTCGAGCTGGTGGGCGAGCTCGCGAAGCACGGTCTGGTGGACGTCGAGTGATGGTGTTTCGGCGGTTCCTCGCGCTGCCCATGGCGACGAAGCGGCTCTACCTGGAGGCGTGGGTCCGCATGTGGGTCGCCCGGGCGCGTCTGTGGATCACGCGGCGGACCAGGGTGCGGAAGGTGCTCGGCCCCGTGCTCGCGGTGCCGGCCCGTCGGGCATCCGACGCGGACGCGTCCACCCCCGTCGGTCGCGAGGTGCGCCGGCTCGCGCGCGCGGTCGAGTCCGTGTCGCGCTACGTGATGGGCGGCACGTGTCTCGTGAAGGCGCTCGCGCTGAGAGACATGCTGGCCCGCCGCCGCCGTCCGTCGGGCATCCGGCTCGGGGTGGCGAAGAACGGGCTCGAGATCGACGCGCACGCCTGGGTGGAGGTGCCGGGGGTCGGCGAGTTCGGCCGGGACGGGGAGTATCTGGAGTTCGTCCCGCTCGAGTCGCCGGACCAGATGGCGGCGGAGTCGCGGTGAATCCCGAGATTGAGGCGGTCGCCACCCCCGAGATGCGCCTGCTGTGCGCCGTCGCCCGTCTGGAGATGGACGAGGTGAGCGCCACGCGGCTCGATCGTGCGCTGAGCTTCGAGATCGATTGGGGGCGGCTGCGGCCGCTGGCCGAGTTCCACGGGCTGCGGCCGTTGCTGTATCGGCACGTGAAGGCGGCGGACGATCCTCGGGTGCCCGCGGAGGCGAAGGCCTGGATGGAGTTCGACGCGAAGGCGATCGCGGCGAAGAACCTCTCGTTGGCGCGGACCCTCGCCTCGATAGCGTCGTCTGCCCGCGCCGCGGGCTGTCCAGTGTTGGCCTTCAAAGGTCCCGTTACCGCGCTTCGGGTTTACGAGAATCTGGGCGCTCGGGAATTCGGAGACCTGGATCTCTTGATAAATCCCGAAGACTACCGGGCTGCTCGCGATGTGCTTCAGCGGCTCGGCTTCAGGAGTATGTTGGGTCGGTCGGCGGAGGAGGAAAGGGCTCTCCACGACACGCACGGCGTGGTGGAGTTTCGGCATCGGGAATCGAGAGAAGCGGTCGAGCTGCACTGGCGATTGCTCCCCCGCCACTATCGGGCACCGGTATCCCCAAGTGAGGTGTTCGAGACGTCGATCTCTCTATCGATCGCCGGCGAGTCAGTTCGGGCACTGAATCCCTCCCTCGACCTCACGCATTCCGTTCTGCATGGAGCGAAGCACGCATGGGGGGCCTTGGAGTGGCTGTGCGCCGTGGCCATACGACTAGAAGGCGACGCAAGGGCACCGCAGATACACCAAACCCGAGGAGCGGGGCGCGCCGTCGGGCTGGCGAGCGAGCTGTCCGGGCTATTGCTCGGTCGGAACGTTATACGAGACGTCGCGATCGATGACTGGAGCCGAAGACAGGCCCTCCAACTAGCGCGCGGCCTGGCGCTTGAGAGAGACGGACTACACCGGCACCGGTCGCTCTCGGACCACGGATTCTTCGCCCGCTCGGCCGGCACGAGTTTCGACGCGGTCCGGTACGTCTGGCACGCGGTTTTTGGCCTTACACCCAATGACGCATCGGCCCTGACCAGTCGCACGACCGGCCGATGGTTTGCCCGGATTGGCCGCCCGTTGCGGCTAGCGTCGGCGAGCGCTCGACGCGTCCTTGGCCGCACGGAAAGCAAGATGGGCGCTCTCGAGTGATGCGCGGCGGAAGGGTGGAGGGAGGCCGATCCGACCTCGAGACGCTTCGGCGATGGTCGGTTTCCGGATCCCGCTTCACCGCCATACAGGCGATGATTCAGGCTCTGCGGCTGGTTACCGGGTTGTTGTTGATCAACTTCCTCCCAATCGAGGAGTTCGCCCACTACGCGCTGGCCTACGCGGCGTTCACCGTCTTTGCGCTTATCAGCGACGGAGGGGTCTCTAGCGCCCTCCTCTCGCTGGGGTCAGGTGTGAAGCAGGAGCCGGGACGGCTCCGGACCCTGATCGACGATGTGTTTGGGGTGCGCGCCCGACTCGGTCTGGCGGCCCTCGCGGTCGGACTTCCGGTACTCGCATGGATCATGGTGCGGCTCGACTTCGGCGCCGGCCTGATCATCGCGACACTGGCGTTGGCCGTAATCAACCTGGCTGTCTCTCTGTGGTGCGCGGTCTGGTCGACAGTTCTGAGGCTAGACGGTGCGTACAGACGGCTTCAGATGATCGATCTGGCGTCGAGTCTGTTTCGTGTCGGGACTATCGGTGCTGCACTCGCCCTCACACGGTCGGGCCTGGCCCTGCTGGCAGTGTCGGTCGGGGTCCAGGGGGTCACTGTCCTGTTGCTCCGCTCCCGGGCTCGGGCGTCGCGCGCCGTCGCACCGACGGGTGCGTCGTTCCGGCCACAGGTGACATCAGTGCTGCGGGCGGCCATGCCCGGTGTGGTCTTCTACGCGCTTCAGGGCCAGGTCACTATCGCCGTCCTGGCACTGCTGGGCACCCAATCGGCCATCGCGGGGGCCGGTGCGCTCACCCGCATCGCGGTCGTCTTCGTCGTCCTGGATCCCCTGGTCACCAACGTCCTGGCACCCAGGTTCGCGAGTGTTGCGGAGGACGAGAGCTTCCGGCGGTACTTCCAGGGCGTGCTGGGCGCGGCAGTGACTGCCGCTGCGATTCTCTCTCTGGTCGCCGTGTTCCGCCGCCCGATCCTCTCGCTTCTAGGATCGGCGTACAGTGGTCTCGAGCTCGAGCTTCTCATCGTTACGGGCGCGGCCGGACTCGCGTTCGTGAGAGACGTGGCCGGACACCTCAACAAGGCACGGGCGTGGGTCCGACGGTCGTGGTTCTCGGCTCCGGCGGTGCTCGGCGCTCAGCTGGTCGCATTGACTCTCGTTGATGTTTCGACCTTGCAGGGGGCGCTGTGGTTGGGCGCGGTCGGTGCCGGGGCGGCACTTGTCGTACTGCTCTACCAGGCGACCCTCTCCAGCGCATACCTGCCGATCAAGGCTCGTGGCGTCTAGGCTCGCCCGGGGGGTCGGGTGCACGCTACTCCGGGTTGCCAGAGGAGTTCCGCCCCGCAGGGGGCTCCCTCTGCGCTTCCTGGCTCATCGGCTCATGGGCGAACTCGAACCCGAGCTTCTGAGTCTCGCTCGTCTCCCCGGTGGACGCGCGACGGCGGTCGATGTCGGGGCCAACGTCGGTCTCTATTCGCTGGCCATGTCGAGACTCTACCAGCGTGTCGTGGCGTTCGAGCCGAATGACGAGCTGGCCACGATCCTTAAAGACTCGGGGCTGGGCAATGTCGATGTGGAGACGTGCGGGCTCTCCGATCGCTCGGGGGCATCGATCCTGAGGATCCCAGTCAAGGATGGTATCCGGTTGACGGGATGGGCCGGGATCGACGTTGAAGAAGGGGAGTGGGATGCGCTGGCGTCCCTTCCGTGCTCCCTCGAGCGCCTCGACGCATTTGCGCTACCGAACGTATGCCTGATCAAGATCGACGTAGAGGGCCACGAGGCCGCGGTGCTAAGGGGGGCGCGCGAGACGATCGCGCAGAGCCGGCCCGTGATCCTGGTCGAGGTGAACGATCCCGACTCGGCAGTCGCTGAAGCCCTGGGAGGCCTTGATTACGTAGCTCTTGATTGGTGCGAGCTGACGGGGATGGCCGGCGCACCGCAGAACTACTGCTACGTTCCGTCGGAGCTTGCGGCTTGATGGTCGAGCCGGCGATGAGGGTGACCACGCCCACGGCCGCGGGCAGCGCTTCGCTCCGGAGCCGGGTAGTAGTCCACGTGACACCGACCATGCCCCCCGAGGTGAGCGGAGTCGGCGACTACGTTTCGATACTTGGTGAGGCGCTTCACGTGTCGAGCGGAGGCTCCGTCGAATCTCGCTACCTGCGGGCCGGTCACGACGGCTACCAAGTCGGCACGGGGCCCGCTGACGATCGGGTCACCGACCTCACCGATCGAGCCAGCGCTCGGGCCCTTGAGGAAGCGATACTCGCGATGGTGGGTTCCGCTCAAGGCCCGGCCCTCGTCGTGCACTACGTCGGATACGGATACCAGAAGCGCGGATGTCCGGTCTGGCTGGTCTCCGGACTGCGACGCGTGCGCCGCCGAAGGCCCGACCTCACGCTCCTGAGCGTGTTCCACGAGTTCTTTGCGACCAGCCGTCGCCCCTCCACGAGTTCGTTTTGGAACGGTCCTTTGCAGCAACGGCTCGCTCGAGACCTGGCTCGACTGAGCGATGGAGCGGTCACCAGCCTGGCTGGTTGGTTGCCGTGGCTGCGCCGGGAGTGCGCCGGCCGGGTCGTCCACGCACCGGTGTTCTCGACAGTGGGCGAGCTCGAAGCGGTCCGTCCTCTCGAGCAGCGGTCAGCCGTGGGCATCGCATTCAGTACGAGGACGATTGGTCGGATCGACACCGTGGATCCGCAGCAGCTCGAAGCGGCCCTGCAGGTCCTTGGTGTCCATCGACTCCTCCTGGTCGGCGAGAGCGAACCGCCCCGCAGACGGTCGATCGGTTCGGTCGCACTCGACTTCGTTGGTCGCCTCGACGTCCCGACATTGTCGCGGAAGTTGGCTGACGCTCGGGTCGGGCTCATCTCCTATCCGATGTCGCGGTTGACGAAGTCGACTGTAGCCGCCGCCTACCTGAGCCATGGTGCGGGTGTCCTGCTCATGCCGGAAGACGGAGACCGAGGGGCGCCATACCCCTACCGGCCGGGCGAACACTTCATCGAATTCCGCCCCGATGGTGCCGGTGCAGCGGACCTCCACGCGTTCGCGTTGGTCGCTTCGGCAGGCCGCGAGACCTATCGGAGCATCTCCTCGGTGCGGGTGTGCGCGGATGCCGTACTCGATCTGCTTCACGCCAGGACCCGGTCGTGAGTGCTCGCATTGGTGACATGCGGTTCGGACCGTCGCCTCCACGTCGAGGACCGGGACTCGAGGCGTGGCAGTGGCTACTCGGCCTCTTCTTCCTTTCGCTGCTCCTGCAGGGAGCGTTTCGGAAGTGGTTCGTTCCGGATTGGGAGCGTCAGGTCCTCATCGCTTGCGATGTTCTGCTGCTCCTGGCGTTCGCTTTTTACCTCTTGCAGCGGTCGCGGACTCGAGGTGATCGCTGGCCCCTGCTTCCCGCGCATCCAATCCTGATCGGCTTCGCTCTCCTTGGGGCTCTCGCGGTCGCGGGGATTTTCAACCCGCGGTCGGGCGGGATAACGGCATCCTTAGTCGGGGCTCGATATTTCCTTATCGCTCTGCCCCTGGTGGTTCTCGGCGCCAGGGCCTTCACTGGCATCGATGGTTTGTATCGCGCCGGGCTGTGGTTCTCGGCGACTGTCATCCCGATGTCAGTGGTGGCGCTCGTACAGGTCACGTCACCTCCCGACGCTGCCATCAACTGGTACGTCGGGTCCGGAGCTCCGAGTGCCTTCGGCGCATTCGTGAGAACGACGGGGACCTTCTCGTACATCACGCCTTTCACCGACTACCTGACCTTCGTTGCGGTCGTCGCGCTCGGTCTCGTGTTGACTTCGCGGCGACGTAGGGGCCAGCTGCTGTCGGCGTCCCTGCTTGTCCTCGCGGTCGGCACGATGTTCACGACTGGGAGCCGCCGACCGGTCGGACTCGTTGTCGCTGTTGGCGCGGCAGTTCTTCTGGTGCTTCTCGCGGACCGTCGCGTGAGGACGCGGACGGTAGCCCGGCTCGTGCCGGTTCTCGTGGGACTGGCGCTGATCCTGACGGTGGGTATGCCCACCGTCGCGAGAGCCTTCCAACTTCGCGTGGAGACGAGCGGCGATGTCGGGACTCGGTTAGAGGGGATCCTGGCGGGACCACTGATAACTCTCGACGCCACGCCCGTGCTCGGCTACGGGGTGGGCGCGACCTTTCAGGGTATCGGAAGGATCGACCCTGATCGCGATCGGGACACCCGTATCACCTGGGATGAAGTGGTGACCGACCCGGTGATTCGTGACCTCGGGTGGCCGGGACTCCTGGCCGAGACAGCGATCCGATGTGCCATCGCTCTGGCCTTGATAGGAGTTTTCTGGAGGTCCACCGATCCCCGTGCGCGGACGTTCGCGTTGGTGATTCTCTTCTATCAACTCTCGTTCTTCCTCTACGTCCCCGTCTATCAGTACACGGCCATGTGCTTCGTCGCGTTCAGCGCCGGGTTGACCATTTGGCTTTCCGAGTCGATGGAAGGGTCGCGGGAGGCCATCGGTTGGTGACGTGCTGATCAACCGGCGCCTCGACGTGCTCGTCACCCACCCGACTCGCCAGCATTCCCTGCAGTTGGTACGCGCGCTTCTCGAAGCGGAGCGGCTGGCGGAGTTCTGGACCGGCCGCCCGCTCAGCGCCGGGGAGAGAAAGCAGCTAGACCACGTTTCCGGACCAGGGGGTGGCACGCGGCCGGTGGCTGGGCAGGTGAGGTCTTTTCCGGGATTCCTCCTGCCGCGTCTGATAGGAAATCGCGTTGCCCCTCCCCGAGTAGCGACCGTGGTAGCGCATGACGGCGACGCTCGCTTCGACGGGTTCTCAGCACGTCGTCTTCGCGCTCGCGCGGCCGACGCGTGGTCGACGGTCTTCTGCTACGAGAACTCCGCCCGCGAGACGTTTCGAGCCGCGAAGAGACTGGGGATGACCACGGTGCTCGACGCCGCGAGTGTCCACCACAGCGCCCAGGACGCCTGGGCGTCGTTTCGCGAGTCGGACCGCGCTCACCGGAGAATCACCCGTCGGAAGGATGAGGAGATCGCCCTGGCCGATTACGTCTGGGTCACCTCGGAGATGGCCAGGGAGACCTATCTGGAGGCTGGAGTTCCGAGGCAGAAGATCTCCGTCGTCCCGCTGGGCGTCGAGGTGTCCGCATTCACCCCTCCGCCTCGAGAATCGGACTCCGCGAGCACGCGCTTCATCTTCGTCGGTCGCGCTACGGCCGTGAAGGGGGTCGATGTATTGCTCGATGCCTTTCGCAGACTGCGTGAGGAAGAGCCCTCTAGCCGGCTCATGATGGTCGGAAGGCGCCCCCGCGGACTGACCAGGCCCGATGGTGTCGAGTTCGGCGGTCAGCTAACGAGAGCCGAGCTCGCAAGGGAGCTTCGACGAGCGGACTGCCTGGTCCTTCCGTCACGTTTCGACTCGTTCGGACTAGTAGTCCCGGAGGCGATGGCAACCGGACTTCCCGTGATCGTGTCCGATCGCGTCGGCGCGAAGGACCTGGTTCGCCATGGGGAGACGGGCTGGGTGTTTGCCGCGGAGGACCGAGAGGCGCTCTACCAGCGACTCGCATGGTGTGTCGCGAACCGTCCGAGGCTTCTCGAGATGGGCCGTCAGGCGGCCGCATCCGCGAGCGACCATGACTGGGAGGTATACCGACAGCGTGTCCAACATCTCCTCGAGCGGATGGAGGCGCCGCGAGTATCGGGCGTGCAGCTTCCGTCGTCCGCCTAGTTCGCCTCGCTGAGATCGTGTAAGGACGGTGGTTACAAGGCGGGTTGCACTGGTGGTTCCGAGCATTGAGGCGGGCGGAGGAATCTCGGCCAGTGCGCGATTCGTTGCTGAGACTATCGGGGCACACCCTGGATATTCCGTCGATGTAATTTCCCTGGCGACGTCGTGGCGCGACCCTCTGAACGTCAGCTGCTGGCGACCCCTCAGTTGGGTTAAGGGGCCGGGAGCATGCAAGGGCCGCGTCGGTGCTCTCGAGTACACTCACGTTGGGGCCGTCTTCGGAGAGTTTGAGTTCCAGCGATACAAGCCACGCCGGAGGCTCGAACAGCTCGTCGCTCAGGCAGACTTGATTCAGGTCGTCGCTGGGACACCCGCCTACGCGTTGGCTCTAGGTCGCGCGGCTCCTCCTCGGGCGATTTTGGTCGCGACGTTGGCGAGGTTCGAGCGCGTAGCCCGGATGGACCGGGAGCGCGGGCCAATCCGGGCATGGCGGAAGATGATGTCGTCGATCACGGATTCCCTGGATCGGAAAGGGATGAACTCAGTGGACACGGTGATGGCGATGAACCGTCGTTTGCTCGAGCACGCTCGGGCGGATTCCACGGGAAGCCGACTCGCGTTGGTGTTTCCAGGCGTCGACACCGATCGCTTTCACCCGCCTGCGCCCGGTAGAGTCGACACCGGCAACTACTGCATATCAGTGGGCCGGTTCGATGATGCCCGAAAGGACGTGCCCACACTCTTTCGTGCCTACGCGCGCCTGGCAGCGGACGTCGATGAGCCGCCGCGATTGCTCATGGTCGGGCGAACAAGGCCCACGGAGAGAGACTGGCGACTTGCTCGTCATCTGGGGGTCGCCGAACGGATTTCATTTCGGGCGAATGCGTCGGCTGAAGAACTGCCACTGCTCCTGCGGGACGCCAGGTTCTTCGTTCTCGCCAGCGCTGAGGAGGGGCTGGGGATCGCTTCCCTTGAGGCCATGGCGAGTGGCTTGCCCGTCGTCGCGACGGATACCGACGGATCACGAGAGGTTGTGGTGGACGGCATAACCGGGTTCGTCAGTCCTCCCGGCGAACACGGCGAGATCGCATCAAACATGCGTCGGTTGGTAGAGGAACCCGCGCTTCGTTCCAGAATGGCGCATGCCGCCCGACAGCGCGCCGTGGACAAGTTCAGCGTTGATTCCGCCAGGAGCCATCTGCTCCGTGAGTATGACATCCTTCTCGGGAGCCGGCAGTCGAGGAGCGAAACGCATGGGACGGCAGACGAGGCGGTCGTTTGAAGGACCTCCGCGTGCTCCAGGTCGTCCCCTCGTTGGCGTCCGAGACCGGCGGCCCGGCTCGGTCCACCGTAGCCGCCTGTGTCGCCTGGTCAAACGCAGCGGCGGGCCGAGTCACACTGCTGAGCACGGACGAAGGTCTGGATGAGGGCTGGCGACAGAAACTCCTCGAGATGCTCGGCGATCGAGTTCAGCTGAAGACCTTCTCCTTCGTTGGCAGTGGCCCCGCCAAGATCTCGATTCCCATGTTGAGGTGGCTGCGGCGATCCGTGAAAGACTACGACCTGGTCGTCGTGAGATCCCTCTACAATCCCATTGCATCGCTTGCCGCTACTCTGGCCCGGGCCAACAAGGTTCCCTACGTGCTCGTGCCACACGGAATGCTCTCCACGTATACGGCCGGATCGGGACGCGTGAGGCTCAAGCGGTGGTACTACCAGTTGATCGATCGGCGGACAGTGAATGGTGCGGCTGCGATCCAGTTCACCGCTGAAGCCGAACTTCGCGCCGCTCCCCCGCATGATTCCAGGTCCGTGGTCATCCCGCACCCGCTCTCGCTCTCGTCGACGCCGGCCAAGGTGGCGGACTCGCAAACGGTTCTCTTCATGGGACGGTTTGCACCCAAGAAGGGATTGGACGTTCTCATCGAGGCCTTTTCCCACGTGACTGCGGAGTTTGAGTGTGCGCGCCTGGTAGTGGCAGGAGGAGGCTCGGATGATGAAACGCGTAAGGCAGTGAGCCAGGTGGCGGAGCTTGGCCTGGAGGACCGTGTTCGATTTCCCGGCTTCGTAACGGGTCAGGCGAAGGAGCAGTTGTTCTCCGCCGCGGCCATGTTCGCACTGCCTTCACGTCATGAGAATTTCGGGGTTGCGGTGGTCGAGGCCGCGTCGGCCGGTGTCCCCTCCCTCGTCTCACGGGAGGTCGACATTGCCCCGACGATTGAGAAAGCCGGTGCCGGGTTGATCGTCGAGCGGGATGCGATCGGACTCGCGCGCGCCATCAGCAATCTGCTGCGGGACCCCGAGCGACGTACCCAGATGGGGCGGGCCGCCAGGACAATGGTACGAGACCATTTCGATCCTGATGCCGTTGGTGCACGACTGGCGGCTTGCTACCGAGATGCCGCCGCCTCGGCAGAGAGATGACCCGACCGTGAGTTCGATAACCGTCGTTGTGCTTACGCATCAGGAGGAGGCCAATCTGCCGGCCCTCCTCGAGAGCGTCAGTGGGTGGGCAGCCGCCGTCTTCCTGGTGGACTCCGGGAGCACGGACGCGACCGTCGACCGGGCACGCGAGGCCGGCGCGACCGTCATGACCCACGAGTTCACCACGCACCAGGCCCAGTGGAAGTGGGCGCTGGCGAACCTGCCCATCGAGACCGATTGGGTCCTCGGTCTCGACGCCGACCAGCGGGTCACGCCCGAATTGCGCGCAGAACTGCGGACCCTGTTCTCGGAAGGCGGCCCGGAGGGGGTCAGCGGATTCTACATCAACCGGCGCCAGATCTTCCGGGGCAAGTGGATCCGTTACGGCACGTACTACCCCAAGTATCTGCTCAAGCTATTCCTCCGCGATGCCGTGCGTTTCGACGACCTCGATCTGATCGATCATCACTTCCACGTCGATGGGCCGACCGCGAAGCTCGAGAACGACCTCGTCGAGGACAATGCGAAGGAGCGTGATCTCTCGTTCTGGATGGAGAAGCACCGACGGTACGCCCCACAGATGGCGCGCGAGGAGTACCGCCGACGCAAGGGCGAAGGTGCCGGGGCCACGCCCCGGCTCTCCGGCACTCCAGATCAGCGTACCGCCTGGCTAAAACGCCTCTGGTACCGGCTGCCTCTCTACGTGCGACCGGTCCTCTACTTCTCGTACCGCTACTTCCTGCGGCTCGGCTTCCTGGATGGCCGGCAGGGTCTCGTCTTTCACACCCTGCACGGACTCTGGTACCGTATGCTCATCGACAGGCGCCTCGCCGAACTCCGGGCGGGCCGCATCCCGCTCGAGACTGAGTCGACCGCGTGAACATCCTCGGTCTCAACGCCTACCACGCCGACTCCTCCGCCTGCCTCGTCAAGACCGGGCACCTCGTCGCCGCCGTCGAGGAAGAGCGCATCCGGCGGGTGAAGCACTGGGCCGGGTTGCCGACCGAGGCCGTGAAGTGGTGCCTCGCCGAGGGCGGCATCGGGTTCGGCGATGTCGATGTGATCGCGGTAAACCGCGACCCGAAGGCCAACCTCGCGAAGAAGGTCGCGTACACGCTCAGGAAGCGACCTGCCGTTGGGCTCGTGCGCGACCGACTTACGAACATGAAGAGGGTCTCTTCGCTGGCCGATCAGCTCGAAGACGAGCTGGGGGGATCTGCCGGCGGCCCTTTCGCGGGCGTCGTCCACAAGGTCGAGCACCACCGGGCGCACCTCGCGTCCTCGTTCCTGGTCTCGCCGTTCGACGAGGCGGCGGTCCTCTCCGTGGACGGCTTCGGCGACTTCGCGAGCGCCGCCTGGGGCGTGGGGCGTGGGACGGACATCGAGATCGACGGGCGCATCCTCTTCCCGCACTCCCTCGGCGTCTTCTATCTCACGATCACCCAGTACCTCGGCTTCCCGAGGTACGGCGACGAGTACAAGGTGATGGGGCTCGCCCCGTATGGGCGGCCCGAGTTCGTGGACGAGATGGCCGACGTCGTCCGCATCAAGCCCGACGGCACCTACGAGCTCGACCTCCGGTTCTTCCGGCATCACGACGAGGACCTGTCGTATCGTTGGGAGGGGGGATCGCCGACGGTCGATGCGCACTTCACCTCCGCTCTCGAGGACCTGCTCGGCCCGGCCCGTCAGCCGGACGGCGAGCTCACGCAGAAGCACATGAACATCGGGCGCTCGGCCCAGGCCCACTTCGAACGGGCGCTGTTCGCGATGCTCGAACAGTTGCACGCTTCGCACCCCCTCGACGCGGTGTGCATGTCGGGTGGGGCGGCGATGAACTCGGTGGCGAACGGGAAGATTGCGGCGAACACGCCGTTTAACCGGGTGTTCGCACCGCCGGCTCCCGGCGACTCGGGGGGGGCGATCGGAGCCGCGCTTTCGGCCTGGCACGAGCTGAGCGAGGCGCCGCGCGGCCCGGTCATGATGCACTCCTCCTACGGTCCGTCCGCCACCGGCGCCGTCACGAAGGATCTTCTCGAGGACTACGGAGCGGTCCTGGCCTCGCGCGGCTGCATCGTCGAGGTGGCCCCCGACGACGACGCCCTCTGCTCGACGGTCGCGTCCGCGATCGCGGACGGGCATGTGATCGGCTGGTTTCAGGGCGGAAGCGAGTTCGGACCGCGGGCCCTGGGCGACCGATCGATCCTCGGCGATCCACGGCGCGCTGACATGCGCGAGATCCTCAACGTGAAGATCAAGCTGCGCGAGAGGTTCCGGCCGTTCGCGCCCTCTCTCCAGCGCGAGGCGATGGCTGACTGGTTCGTCGTGGATGACGACGTGCCGTTCATGATGAAGGTGTTCGAGATCCGCCAGGACCGGCGAGATCAGGTACCCGCTGTCACCCACGTCGATGGCACGGGCCGACCGCACACGGTGACACCAGAATCCAACCCGCTCTACTACCGCCTGATCGAGGCGTTCGCGGAGATCACCGGGGTCCCCATGGTTGTGAACACGTCGTTCAACGAGAACGAGCCGATCGTGAACACGCCGGCCGAGGCGCTCGACTGCTTCCTCCGAACCGAGATGGACATGCTGGTTTTGGGACGGCACGTCGTGCGGAAGGCCCCGGCCTCCGAGCTCGCACCTCTGACGGGTGAGTCGATGGAGGCGCCGGCCGGGTGAGCCGCCCCTCGATCCTCTTCGTGAACCAGCATTACTGGCCCGACGTCGCCTCCACGGGCCAGCACCTCACCGACCTCGCCGAGTACCTCGCCGCCGAGGGGTTCGACGTAAGGGTCCTCTGCGGCCGTGGGCGCTATTTGGCCGGAACCCTCGAGGTGCCGAGCCGCGACATCCACAACGGCGTTCGCATCAGACGCCTCCGGACCACCGGGTTCGGGCGCGGGTCGTTCGTCGGACGCGCGATCGACTACGCGGGGTTCTACGTCCAGGCGTTGCTGCGCGGTCTCTTCGGCCGGCGGCACGACATGGTCGTGTATCTGACGACGCCCTCGCTGCTGTCCTTCGTCGGTCGCGTCGTGAAGGCGATCCGTCGCCAGCCGTATGGGGTGTGGTCGATGGATCTTCACCCCGAGATCGAAGAAGCGCTCGGGGTGTTCCGGGCGAATGCGCCGCACACGCGCGTCCTCCACGCGATCGGGCGAGCGGGGGATCGAGGCGCCGCGTTCGTCGTCGACCTGGGCTCACACATGAAGCGGCGGCTGGTCGAGCGCGGGGTGAACGAAGAGCGCACGCACACGATCCCGGTCTGGAGCCAGCGCGATGAGATCGGCGCGCTCCCCCCGACTGAGAATCCGCTCCGGCGTGAACTCGGTCTCACCGACCGGTTCGTCGTCATGTACTCCGGAAACGCCGGGCTCGCGCACCGGTTCGACGAGGTTCTCGAGGCGATGAGCCGCATGAAGGACGATCCGACGACGTTCTTCCTGTTCGTCGGGGGCGGGCCGCGCCGCACGGCGATCGAATCGTTCGCATCGGAGCATGCGATCGAGAACTTCCGCTACCTCGACTACTTCCCCCGCGAGCGTCTGGGGGAGTCGCTGTCTCTGGGCGACGCACACCTGCTTACGCTTCGGCACGACATGTCGGGACTCGCGGTTCCGGGGAAGCTCTATGGGATCATGGCGGCCGGCCGGCCGGTGCTTGTCGTCGGACCGAGGGGCTGCGAGTCGGCCGAGACGGTCGCGGCATGCGGGGCAGGGGCGGTGGTCGACCCGGAGCCCGCGGACGGCACGGCATCGCTCGCCCACGACCCGATCGGCGATATCGTCGGCCGGCTCGCGAGGTGGCGCGACGACCCGGCCGAGCGCGACGAGATCGGCACGCGGGCGCGGGATGCATTCCTTGCCGGATTCGAGAAGGATGTGTGCTGTCGCGCCTGGCACAAACTTCTTCTAAGTCACATGAGGAAAACGACTTTGCCCGCTTTGACTTCCCAACGAGTCGCCGCGCTGTAGATTGCGTGGACTCGCACGGGGTGGTGGTAGGTGATTGGGTGGAGATCGTATCACGGTGAGTGAACGGCACTGCGAGGTGATCGTGGTTGGGGCGGGGCCGGCCGGGAGCTGCACGGCTCTCAAGCTGGCCGAAGCCGGACACGACGTTACGCTTCTCGAGCGTAGCCACGGCCCCCGCGACGGCATCATCTGCACGGGAATCGTGGGCCGCGAGGCCTTCGGACACCTCGACATCCCCGCGGGGGCCACCCGCGACACCATCCGACGCGCACACTTCTATTCTCCCTCCGGCGTCCGGGTCGATTACGAGCCGAACTCGCCGCTGGCCCACATCGTCGACCGCACGGCGTTCGACACGGGGCTGCTCACGCGGGCCGAAGAAGCGGGCGTCGAGGTCAAGCACGGGTACGAGGCGCGGGGAATGAGGCGGACCCGGACGGGGGTCGCGCTCGAGTGCCGCAACGGATCCCAACAGACGCTGCACGCCCGGGCCCTGGTCGTCGCGACGGGCCACCAGCCGTGGCTGCACCGCGCCGCCGGGTTCGGCGATCCGCCGGCGTGGGTGAAAGGGGTCCACGCGGATCTTCCGTTCGAGGATGTCGAGGCGGCCGAGCTCTACTTCGGAAACGGCGTCGCGCCAGGATTCTTCGCCTGGGCGGTCCCGTTCGGGCAGGGCATGGCGCGTCTCGGCGTTCTCGCGGACTCGGGGGCGCGAAGGCTCTTCCGTCAGTTCCTCGAGACCGATGCGATCCGCGGTCGTCTGGGTCTCGATCCGTCGGGCGCCGGCCGGGACACGGTGACGGCGGCGATGCGGAGCCGGGGGATCATCCAGGGTCCGGTGACGCCGAGCTTCGCGGACCGGGCGCTCGCCGTCGGTGAAGCGGCCGGACAGGTGAAGACGACGACGGCGGGCGGGATCTATTACGGCATGATCGGCGGAGAGATCGCATCAGAGGTACTGAGCGACGGCCTCCGACGCGACCGGCTCGACGCCGACTGGCTCTCGCGGTATCAGACCGAATGGGAGTCGAGGCTCGGATCCGAGATCGACGCGGGTCTAGAGCTCCAGCGGGTCGCCCAGAACATGTCCGACCCTGAGATCGATCGGCTGTTCGCGGCGCTCTCCGGCGGGCTCGGCGCCGCGGTCCGTCAGGTGATCCGGTTCGACTGGCACAAGCCGGCGCTCCGGGTGCTGTTTCGGGGATCGCGGCTCAGGCGGTTCGTCACGGGGCGGTTCGCCACGGCGGAGGTCGCGTGAGTCAGGCCGCGCTCTCGACGGTGGACAGGCCGCGAACGGGTAGTCCGGCATCCACCGGAGCCGGCCGGGCCGACGGGGCGGCCGCTTCGGCCGTGTCGATCCCCACCCAGCGAGAATCCATCGCGAAGCGGGCGCTCGACGTGACGCTCGCGGGCGGCGGGCTGCTCGTCTCGTCTCCCGCGTGGCTCGCCCTGGCCGCCCTGGTGAAGCTCGAAGACGGCGGCCCGGTGTTCTACGGCCAGGAGCGGGTGGGGAAGGGCGGCCGGCGGTTCCACAGCTGGAAGTTTCGCTCGATGCGCCCACGCGAGACCGCGGACGGTCCGCTGCTCCAGGCGAACCTTGAGGAGCAGCGGATCACGCGGATCGGACGCCTCATGCGCGCGACGGCGCTCGACGAGTTGCCGCAGCTCTGGAACATCTTCGTCGGCGACATGAGCTTTGTTGGTCCCCGTGCCATGCTCCCCGAAGAGGTAGTGGGCGAGGGCGAGGCGGCCGTTTCGGTCACCGATGTCGACGGGTACGTCGAACGCTACTCGATCCGTCCGGGGCTCACCGGACTCTCGCAGGTCCACCTCGCTCGCGACGTGTCGCACAGACAGAAGTTCCGAGTCGATCGCCTCTACGTGCGACGGAGGTCGTTCAGCCTGGATCTCAAACTGATCGCCGTTTCCTGTTGGGTCAGCCTTCGAGGCGCCTGGCCCGGGATCGGGAAGGAGTGATGCAGGTGCGGATTTCGGCGCTGCTGGCCCTCGCGTTCGTCGCCGCCTGTGGTGGAAGCAACCCCTCGCCGGTCATGGTGCCGTCGGACGTGTACGACCTCGAGGCGCCGATCGAGGCGAATCGGAGAGGCGAGCTCGTGCCGGGAGACGCGGTTCAGGTCACCGTGTTCGGCGAGGAAGAACTGACCGGAGAGTACCCGGTCGACCAGAATGGAGTTGTCGTCTTCCCCCTCCTCGGGGAACGGAGAGTTCTCGGCATGGCAGCGGATTCGCTCGAGCAGGTGCTTGTCCAGGATTACCGAGAATTCCTGACCGACCCGGCGATCAACGTCACGGTACTGCGCCGCGTGTCCGTGCTCGGCGAAGTCCGCGAGCCGGGTCTGTATCCCGTGGATCTCACCATGAGTCTCAACGAAGCGCTTGCGCTGGCGGGGGGAGTGAGCCCGAACGGCAACCTGAACGATATCCGCCTGATTCGCGGAACGGAGGTGATGCTGCGCGACATGGAGGCCGGTGTTCCCCTGACGGCGACTCCGGTTCAATCAGGCGACCAGATCTTCGTGGGGCAACGCAGCTGGCTCAGCCGCAACATGGCGCTCGTCACGACGCTGATCACCGTATCGGCCAGCCTGACGATCGCGCTGCTGGTCCGGTGAGCCCGTTAAGTATGGTCCTTGCAACGACTTCAGGCGGAATGTGACTTGAATCCGCGGAGCCCGATGGACCCGAACGCACCATACGATCCGAGGCAGTTGCCGGGAGTGTCCGGCGGCAGTCCGATCGCCCCTCGTCAGAACACGGGCGTGGGGATGGTGCATTACATCGAGCCGCGATCGGTCGATCATCCGCTGGGTCTCGAGGACCTCTTCAAGATCGTCCGGCGGCAGTGGTGGGTCGTCGCCGGGGCCGCGGTCATCGCGGTCGCGATCAGCCTCTACACGAGCCTGCGCGAGCCGCCGACGTGGGAGTCGTCCACGCTCGTTCGGGTGCAGACGCAGAGCACCGATCCGTTCGCCGGGTACCAGGGCGCGAACTGGTGGGAAGACGAGCTCGAGACCGAGATCCGGGTCGTCGCGACCTCGCCGGTCGCCCGCACGGTCGTCGAGGACCTGAACCTCGACTTCGCCGTCACCGCTCCGCTCGAGCTTCGCGGCGAGGACATCTTCGAGTCGGTCGCGCTGGGCAACACGCTTCCCACTCGCGACTACCACGTGACCCGAGTCGGGCCAGGGCAGTATTCGCTGGTCGGCGAGGAGCAGGAGGACGTCGAGCCGCTGACCCGCGACTTCGTCGCGGGCGAGACGGTCGAGGTGCCGGGATTCGCGTTCGCGATCGCGTCGGACGCCGAGCTCGAAGCGCGCCGGGTCCGGATCTCCGACGAGTTCACGCTCACGTCGCGACACGTCGACGAGGCCGTCGGCCTGGTGCTGGGCGGCCTGAACGTCACCCGCCCCGACCCGAGCGCGAGCCTGATCCGCATCTCGTATCGCGGCGGCGACCGTCACCTGGTGCCGCAGATCACCGACGCGGTGGCGGTGGCGTTCATCAGCGAGCGCACGAACGTCAAGAAGACGACGTCTCGCAGCACGGCGGAGTTCCTGCGCGAACAGGTGGATGACATCGCGTCGCAGCTCGAGGCCGCCGAGAACGAGCTCCAGGACTTCAGGGAAGAGCAGCAGGTGCTGGCCCTCGAGGCCGAGGCCTCGACACAGGTAGCCCGACTCGCCGACCTGCAGGCCGAGCGCACGAGCATGGCCGCCGAGCGGGACGCGCTGCGGAACCTGATGGCCGGGATCCGGGGTGCGGCCGTCGATCGTCGTCCGGACTACCGACAGCTCGTCGCATTCCCCGCGTTTCTCGCGAACCCGACGATCCAGGACCTGGTCCGGCAGCTGACCGAGACCGAGCGGCGTCGCACCGAGCTACGCGCCCGCTGGACGGCACAGCACCCGGGGATCATCGCGATCGACGAGCAGATCGC
>JBDHIO010000008.1:0-131827 GCA_039587355.1 Gemmatimonadota bacterium
TTGTTAGGCTAGACGTGGTGCCTCCATGCGGTGCGGGTCACGCGACCCGAACCGGGTGGAGCCGCCTCGCCTCTGGTCGGATGGAAGTCGTAGCGGAAGGGTCGGTATGAAACGCATCTCGATCGCGCTCCTGGCACTCGTGCCCCTGTACCTCGGGGTGGCTGCCGCCATCGATTCTCCCGGCCCCCTCGAATACCTGCCCTTCGGTGCCCCGACGTCCGCGATCGCGGACGCGCACGGGCTCGAGATCCTCGCCATCGGTACCGGAAACGAGGTCGTCCAGACCGTCTGCGTGCGCTGCCACAACGACGACCGGCCCCGCGGAAACCTCTCGCTCGACGGCTTCGACGCCGACGATCCTTCGTCGAATCCGGAGGTGGCCGAGAAGATCATCCGAAAGCTCCGTCTCGGAATGATGCCGCCCGCGGGGATCCAGCGTCCCGGCGGGGACACCCTGATCGCCCTGGCCGTCTCGCTCGAGGACCAGCTCGATGCCGCGGCGAGGGCCAATCCGAACCCCGGCAGCCGCACGTTCCAGATCCTGAATCGGGCGGAGTACACGCGGACGATCCGTGACATGCTCGACCTGCAGATCGACGCGGACGCGTTCCTGCCGGCAGAGACGATCAGCGACAACTTCGACAACATCGCGGACGTGCAGACGCTCTCGGCCACGCTGATGGAGGGGTACCTGCGGGCCGCGAGCGAGATAAGCCGGCTCGCCGTCGGCGACCTCGAGTCGACGTCCAGCGAAACGACGTACAAGGTCCCGAAGGCGACCGACCAGACGAGGCGCGTCGAGGGCGCCCCGTTCGGCACCCGCGGCGGGACCTCGGTCATCCACGTCTTCCCGGCCGATGGTCAGTATCGGTTCAAGATCGACTTTCACCCGGGCCCGACCGGCTTTCTCTACGGCGTGACCGCCGGCGACGAGCTCGTCGAGATCTCGATCAACGGCGAGCGGGCGACGACGGTGCAGATCGACCGCTGGATGTCCGAGTCGGATCCCAACGGGATGGTCGTCGAGACCGAGCCGGTCCACGTCCGGGCCGGCCCGCAGCGGGTCACGGCCGCTTTCGTGAGCCGGACCGACGGTCCGGCGGACGACCTGCTGACGCCGGTGGACTACACGCTGGCCGACACGCAGATCGGGAGCGCCTATGGCGTTCGCACGATGCCGCACGTGCGCGACTTCATCATCGCTGGCCCCGACTTCGTGACGGGCATCTCTGAGACGCCGAGCCGCAGGAAGATCTTCTCATGTCGCCCGACGGCCCCGGCCGAGGAGACGCCGTGCGCTGAGCAGATCATCGCGAACCTCGGAGCGAAGGCGTATCGGCGTCCGCTCTCCACGGACGACGTCGCCGACGTCATGATGTTCTTCGAAGAGGGCGCGGCGGAGGGCGGATTCGAGATCGGCATCCGCACGGCGCTGCAGGCGATCCTCGCGAGCCCGCACTTCGTGTTCCGCCTCGAGGAGGCGCCGCAAACGGCGAGGCCCGGCGAGACCTACAGGATTTCCGACCTCGATCTCGCGTCCCGTCTCTCGTATTTCCTGTGGGCCACGGCCCCGGACGACGAGCTGATCGAGGTCGCGAAGGCGGGGGATCTGTCCGACGATGACGTCCTCGTCGCGCAGACGGAGCGCATGCTCGCGGATCCGCGGGCCGAATCGCTCGGAGGTCGCTTCGCCGCCCAGTGGCTTCGGCTGCAGGACCTCGACAAGATCCGGCCCGATGCGCTCCAGTATCCCTACTTCGACCAGGCCCTGGTCGAGGCGATGCACACCGAGACCCGGATGTTCTTCAACAGCCTCGTCTCGGATGATCGCAGCGTCCTCGAGCTGATCACGGCCGACTACACTTATGCGAACGAGGAGCTGGCGCAGCACTATGGGATTCCCGGCGTCTCGGGCGACCACTTCCGCCGCGTCGCGATCCCCGATTCGAACCGCCGCGGTCTCCTCGGCCACGGGAGCGTTCTGACGCTCACGTCGCATGCCGACCGCACGTCGCCGGTGCTTCGCGGCAAATGGGTGATGGAGGTGCTTCTCGGGAGCCCGCCGCCGCCCCCGCCGCCGGATGTTCCCGACCTCGAGGCGACCGACGACGCCGAGGACGGGCGACTTCTCACGGTACGGGAGCGGATGGAGTTGCACCGGCGCAGCCCGGCGTGCCGTTCGTGCCACCGCGTAATCGATCCCATCGGCCTCGCGCTCGAGAACTTCGACGTGACAGGCCGCTGGCGGATCAAGGATGAGGGCTCGCAGGTCGACCCGGTCGGCGAGCTCTACGACGGCAGCGAGATCAACGGACCGAAGTCGCTTCGGGACGCGCTGCTGAGCCGGCCCGCCCCGGTGATCCGCACGTTCACCGAGGCGCTGATGTCCTACGCGCTCGGTCGCCGTATCGAGTATTACGACATGCCGACGGTCCGCCAGATCGCGCGCGACGCCGAGGCCCGGGGCAACCGGATGTCCGCCTTTATCGCGGGCGTCGTGCAGAGCCCCGCATTCCAGATGAGTCAGATCGAAGCAGTCACCGACGAAGAGGAAATGGACCCATGAAGATTCTGACCGGCAAACACATCGACCGTCGAACTGCCCTCAAGGGTCTCGGCGCGACGGTCGCGTTGCCGTTCCTCGATGCCATGGTCCCGGCCGGCCGACTCTGGGCGAGCCCGAACATGACCGCCGTTCCCACGGACGCGACGCGGTTCATCGCGATCGAGATGGTCCACGGAGCCGCCGGTTCCAACGAGTGGGGCGCCTCGCAGCACCTGTGGGCCCCCGCGCAGACCGGCAGCGCCTTCGATCTGACGCCGTCGAGCCTGAGTCCGCTCGAGCCGTGGCGAAAGCATCTGACGATCGTGTCAAACACCGACGTCGAGGGCGCGGAGGCACGGGCCCCGAAGGAGATCGGCGGCGACCACTTCCGCTCGAGCGCGGCGTTCCTCACGCAGCAGCACCCGAAGCAGACCGAGGGCTCGGACGTCTGGGTGGGCAACAAGTCGATGGACCAGTTCTACGCGGATCGCTTCGGGCAGGACACGCCGATTCCGTCCATGCAGCTCTGTATCGAGAACGTGGACCAGGCGGGCGGCTGCGCGTATGGCTATGCGTGCGTGTACACGGACACGATCAGCTGGGCCGCTGCCGACACGCCGCTTCCGATGATCCGGGATCCGCGGGTCGCGTTCGATCAGCTCTTCGGGGCGGGCGGCACGCCCGAACAGCGCGCTGCGCGTCGCAAGACGCAGCGCAGCATCCTCGACTGGATCACCGGCGAGGTCGCCGAGCTCAAGTCTAGCCTCGGGGCCACGGACCGGCGCAGGCTGGACCAGTATCTGACGAACATCCGCGAGCTCGAGCGCCGCATCCAGATGGTCGAGGCGCAGAATCTGAGCGGCGAGGTCCGCGAGATTCCCGAGGCCCCCGCAGGCGTGCCCGATTCCTACTCGGAGCACGTGAAGCTGATGTTCGATCTTCAGGTGCTCGCGTTCCAGTCCGACCTGACCCGCGTCTTTTCGTTCAAGATGGGCCGGGACGGCTCCGGAAGGGTCTACCCCGAGTCCGGGATCAACTCGGCGTTCCACCCGGCCTCGCACCACGGCGGCCGCGAGGACCGCGTCACCGAGTTCGCGAAGATCAACGAGTACCACGTGAGCCTGATTCCGTACTTGCTCGAGAAGCTCGACTCGATCGAGGAGGCCGACGGATCGCTGCTCGACAAGACGATGCTGCTCTACGGTTCGCCGATGGGCGACTCGAACCTGCACAACCACAAGCGGTGCCCGCTGTTCATCGCGGGAGGCGCGAACGGGCAGCTCGAGGGCAACGTGCACGTGAAGGCGCCCGACGGGACGCCCATGGCCAACGTCATGCTCAGCCTGATGCACAAGCTCGGCCTGGACGACATGGAGAGCTTCGGGGACAGCACAGGCGACTTCTCGTTCAGCGCGACGGCCGCCGACGACGTTTAGACGCAGTCCAGAGGAAACACCCATGTGGAAGACGCGTGACGCCCTTCGCGTAAACGTGGTCGGCGCCCTGGTGCTGACCGCGTTTCTGTTCAGTGCGGTTCCCGAATCGCCGGTGGCCGATGCGGCCCAGCAGGGCGACGTCGAGCGCGTGAAGGCGCTACTCGTCGACGGCGCGGACGTGAACGCGTCTCAGGGCGACGGAATGAGCGCTCTTCACTGGGCGGCCGTCGGCGGCCACACGGACATGGTCGGCGTCCTCCTCTATGCCGGCGCGAATACCGAGGCGGTCACGCGTCTGGGCGCCTACACGCCACTTCATCTGGCCGGTCGCTACGGCCACGGGTCCGTCGTCGCCGCCCTCGTCGAAGGAGGGGCGAGCCCGAACGCCATCGCCAGCACGGGAGTGACCCCCCTCCACTTCGCCGCAGGGGCGGGAACGGCGGACGGCGTCGCGTCGCTCGTTGCCGCGGGGGCGGACATCGACGCTCCGGAGTTCGCGAACGGCCAGACGCCGCTCATGTTCGCGGCCGCGGCAGGACGTCTGGAGGCGGCACAGAAGCTCATCGAGCTCGGCGCGAACTACGAGGTCGCCACCACAGTCATCGACTACCGCGAGCGCGGGCAGGCCGACGGTCAGGATCGACGCCGACGACAGGAGTACATGACGGCGTTGCGGAAGGCGCGCGGCGAGACCGACGCCGAGGAGCCGCGGACGGACGGTCCGGCGACGCAGAATCAGATCCGGGACCCCAACCGGACCTTTGCCGAGGATCGTCGCGGCCCCGTCGTCGCCCAGCCGGCCCAGGCCGCGCAGGCGCGGCAGGCGCAGGTCGTCGAGGACGAGCCGGACGATGAGCCGGATGAGGACTCCGAGGAGGAGGCTCAGCGGGAGGCGGCACCTTCGAGCGAGACCCCGCTCGGGTACACGGATCTCGTCGGGAAGCAGGGCGGGCTCACGGCGCTCCACTACGCCGTGCGCGACGGGCACCGGGATGTAGTCATCGCTCTGCTGGACGCCGGAACCGACGTGAACATCAGGACTGGCGGGGATCAGAGCACGCCGCTCGTGATCGCCGCGGTCAACGGACGCTACGATCTCGGTGTGGCCCTTCTCGACCGCGGTGCCGACCCGAACCTCGTCAGCGAGGACGGGGCCGGCCCGCTCTATGCCGCGATCGCCAACCGGTGGGCGCCCAAGGCCCTGTATCCCCAGCCGACCGCGTTCAAGCAGCAGGAGGTCTCCTATCTGGACTTCATGGAGGCCGTCCTGGCGGCGGGCGCGGACATCAATGCGCGTCTCGATACGCACATCTGGTACAGTTCGTTCAACTTCGATCTTCTCGGGGTGAATTTCCGCGGGGCGACGCCGTTCTGGCGTGCGGCCTATGCGCTCGACGTGCCGGCGATGGAGATGCTCGCCTCCTGGGGCGCGGAGCCGCACATGCCCACGATGAAGCCGCCGTCGCGCCGGTTCCGGCAGTCCTTGGACGACGAAGAGGAAGCCGATCCGAGTGGTCTGCCTCCGGTCGAGATCAATGGTCCCGGGATTCCGCCGATCGTCGCGGCCGCGGGTGTCGGATACGGTCGAGCCCGCGCCGGGAACTCGCACCGACATGCGCCCGACAGCTGGCTGGCGGCGGCGAAGTACCTGATCGAGGTCGTCGGGGCCGACCCCAACGCTCGCGATCACGACGGGTTCTCGGCGCTGCACTACGCGGCGGCGCGCGGAGACAACGAGCTGATCGAGTACCTGGTGTCGAAGGGTGCGGACCCGCTCGTCGTCGCCCGGACGGGTCAGACGACGGTGGACATGGCGAACGGCCCCATCCAGCGGGTTCAGCCGTTCCCCGAGACCATCGCGTTGCTGGAGGGCATGGGGGCGAAGAACAACAACCGGTGTTTGAGCTGCTGATGGTCTAGTCGGCCGACGCGCCCGCTGGAAGAACCGGGGCGGCGGTCCGCCCCAGGTGTCCCTTAGTTGTCGTTGTCGTTCGACTCCTCTTCGTCCATGCGCTCCCGTTCGGTGACGAGCCGGTCGAACTCCTCCTGGTCCAGGTAGGTCACGTCGGCCCAGAGGTGCGCCATCTCGTCCACTGTGCGATCACCCCAGTCCACCCACTGCTCGTGGTCAGGGTTGTTCGGGTTCTCCGCCGTGTTGTCGTGCCATGCGGTGACGACGAGCGTGGTGCCCGCCGGGAGCAGGGGCGCGGCGTGGTCCGCGTAGATGTAGTTGACGTGCCAGTTCCACTGGAAGTTGTTGACCTGGCTGATCAGCTCGCGCCGGCCGTCCGGGTAGATCGCCTCTAGCGAGAACGCCTTTCCGCGCATGTGCATGTGCGGCTGGAAGTTCTCGACGCGGGCGGGATAGCGGAGCTTGTGGAAGTTCTGCGTGACCGAGATCTCGTCCGGCGCGATGTCGAGTCCGCCCGGGTTCGTTGCGTTGTAGAACATCAGCCGCGTCTGGTGGGTCGGCTCCTGCCCCTTCGGGTAGAACCAGACGCCGATCTCCACGTAGCTGTCCACGACTTCCTTGCCCATCGCGTGAAGGTGGACCTCCCAGCGAATCTGCGAGCCCGGGAGCATCAGCTTCCCCGCGCCATCCGGGAAGATCTCTCCCTCCTTGCCGACCGCCCATTCCATGAAGAGCCCGCCGCCGCCCATCGCGCCACCGCGTGTGCTCGCCTGAACGGCCTGCGCGCCTATCGCGTCCTCGGAATCGTCCTGCTCGAGGAAGGCGAGGACGTGGTGGGTGATCCGGCGCGAATCCAGGCCTGCCGGCTTGATCTCGATCGCCTTCACCCAGCGCGGCTCCGTGATCCCGGTGGGGGTCACCGGCCGCCACCACTTGTCCTGCGTCACCGCTTCGAGGGTGTACGGCTCGGATGCGACGACGAGGTCCGGCTCGCCGTATTCGTGGCCAAGACGCCAGGCGTTGGGATCCGGGAACTCCGCCGGTGGCGGCAGGTCGGCCGGGTCTCCCTCGACGCGGCCCCCGTCGATCCATGCGACGATCGTCTGGATCTCCTCATCGCTCAGGCTCCGGTCGTTCTTGAACTCCCGGACGCCGACCGTGCGGTCGATGTGCCACGGCGGCATGACCCGCTCGGTCACCTTGTCGCGAATGCCGCTCGCCCACCGGTATGCGTCCCGATAGGTCAGCAGCGCCATGGGGGCGATCGAGTTTTCCTGGTGGCACTCCTGACAGTTCGCCTGGAGAATCGGCATCACGTCCCGGTTGAACGTGACGTCGGCGTGCGCCTCCTGGGCTTCGAGCCCGGCCGGATAAAGCGCGGCCAGCGCCAGGGCGCCCGCGGCGATGCCGGTCAGGGTTCGGGTGGTTGAGCTCGAAGTCATCTGGCACTCCTCTCGCATTGTTCGTCGTCCGGGTTGGTATCCCCGAGCGGTGGGTTCGGGCGGGCTACGGGGTGACCGTCACCTTCACGAACCCGTTCGACCAACAGCACTGCGCATGTCCCGCCGTCGAGACGCCGGAAGCGTCGTTCGCGCGGACTCGCAGCATATACTCGCCGGGCATGCTGAACAGGACCGACGTCGTGGCGCTGCCTCCCTCGAAGGGAACCCTCGCCGTAGGGGTCCCGAACTCCACGTCGCCCGGACCCTGGTGCTTGAACCACGTGAGCGTCACGGGCGTGGCCTGGCCGGAGCTTCTGACGCTCGTCCGACCGCGTCCATCGTCGCTCGCCCAGACGGAGATCTCGAACGGCTCGCCCGCCGAGGTCGTTCTCGGCTTGCCGGTCGGGCCGCCCGGGCCCATCGCCTCCTCGCCGTTCTCCTCGAACCTCAGAAGCGGTGGTTTGTTGCCGGACCCCGCCTCGCCGACGATCGCGTCGATCAGCCAGTCCCGGTGGAGATGCCCGGGGATCGCATACGTCCCCCCCCGGTTCTCGAGCGTCCAGTACACCCGCTCCTCGGGGTCGAAGTCGGCCGGCACCGTGACCACGAAGACCCCGAAATGACGGCCGGGGCTGAAGCTCGTCGGCTGATTCCCGTCGAGACCGTGGTCGATGAAGTTTCCATCGCCGAGCGGGATCTCGACGGTCTCTTCCATGTTCCGATTGTAGTAGCCGAAGGACATCGCGATGGTGCCGTCGGCCTTTTCGTACCAGCCCTCATAGGCCGGCGTCACGGAAAGGCCGGCCCCCGATCTGAGCGGAAGCGGGACCTCCTGGGCCATGAGCGGCAGGGCGAAGCACGCGAGGGCGGGCAGGGCGAGGGAGAGCGTTCGGCGCATCTGACCTCCACGGATTCGTCGTCGAGTCCCACAACCTGGCCAAATGCGACCGCCGATCGCAACGCCTCCGCCCGCCCCTGAGGCGCCGCGTGGTTTCTCCGGGATCAGCGAGCGTTGATCGCCGCGTTGATCGCCTTGACGGTCTCGTCGACGCGGAATTGCAGTAGCTTCTTGCCGGTCTCGATCACCTCGTCCTTGGGCTGGATCGATACCCCGTTGATCGACGCTTTTCCAGCCTTCACTCGCTGTTCGTATCGGACGGTGTTGGGGTCCGTCGCCATCATGATCGAGGTGATCACGAAGTCGTCGTGCAGTCCCTCCGGGTCGGTTTCAAAGATCCCCAACTCCTCGTTCATCCACTCGTGCACCCTGCGGTACTGGTAGAACTCGGGGATGAAGTGAGCCTGCGCATCGTCCCATCGTTCGTTCAGAGCAGCGGCGACGGCCTCCATCCCGCGCTGGTTCCCGCCGGAGTCGCCGAAGAACACGATGTGCTCGAACCCGTGCGCCCTGAGGCTCCCGGCTACGTCGGTCAGGACGGCCTGGAAGGTCTCCTCACGGAGGCTGATCGTTCCCGGATAGATCATGAGACCGCTCGGCTCATCGATGTCGCCCTCGGGGACGAGCTTGATGATCGGCGCACAGAGGGCGTTTCCGAGCGCGCGGGCGACCCCTTCGCAGGCTCCCTGCAGAACGTAGTTGTGCTTTCCGGTCGCGAGGTACGGGCCGTTCTGCTCGATCCCGCCCGTAGTGATGATCGCCGTCGTCTTTCCGTCGGCGAGGGCATCACGGACCTCCATCCAGGTCAGCTCCTCGATCCAGACGGAGTCGAAGGCGTCGATCGGTCGGGGTGCGACCAGCGCTTCCTGGGTGCGGCGCTCCGCTTCGGCGCGCGCCTGGGCGCGTTGTTCGGGCGTCATCTGCTGCCGCTGCTGGGCGGCAAGAGGGGAGGCGACGAGCACGGCCAGGCCGAGAGTGGAGATGAAGGGGGTCGCTCGCTTCATGGTGACGCCTTTCTGTCCGTCGGTTCGTCCCGCACCCAACACACCCGCGCACGAGAAAAGAAACACGTGCAGCCGAAAAATGGCTGCAGCGTACCGGGCCGGCCACCCGCTCCGTATGATGAGGTGTCCGTAACCCACCTGGAGAGAGAATCACCATGTCACGAATCACGGCGGCCACGCTGATCACGCTCCTTTCGGCGGCCTGTGGAGGCGCCGGGGCGCCCAGGGGCGAAGAGGCCGAATCGTCGCCCGCCGTCTCCTCCGCGGCCGATTTCGTCCGAACCGGCGATCCCTACGCCCGCGGGTTCACGGACGACGACTTTCCGCGCGTTCAGGAGCTCGCGGACGGGGTCTACTCCTACGAGCAGATCCATGTCGCGGCCGGGGAGACGATCACGACCGTGAGCCTCTTCGTCGTTACGCCCGACGGCGTGCTCGTCGCGGACGGGCAGGAGAGCGTCGAGGAGACGCAGCGGCTCATCGACACCATCGCCGGGATCACGGATGCGCCGATCACGCACATGGTCATCTCCTCCGACCATGGCGACCACTCGGCCGGGAACTCCGCCTTCCCGTCCGACGCGGTGTTCATCGCCCACCCGACGTCCGGGGCCACGCTGGAGGCGCAGGCCGCGAATCCCAACCGCTCGGCAGACGCGCCGCCCGTCGTCCTGCCGACGCACCTGGTCGCCGAGCGTGAAGTGCTCGAGCTCGGTGGTCGCGAGATCCACCTGGTGCACCTCGGCCGGGCCCACACCGGTGGAGACCTCCTCGTCTACGTGCCGGATGGGAAGGTCCTCTTCATGAGCGAGACCTATCTCAACCGGATCTTCCCGGCGATGCGCTCGGCGCATCCCTCGGAGTGGGTGGCGATGGTCGAGGCCGCTCAGGCGATGGATGTCGACGTCTACGTGCCCGGCCACGGCATCGTCGAGACGCCCGAGGTGCTCGAGGAGGAGCTCGAGACGTATCGCCGGGCGATGGTGCGGGTGATCGACGAGGTGCGTCGTCTCCACGGACTCGGTCTGTCGCTCGACGAGGCGGTGGAGCAGGCCGACTTCGGCGATCTCGAGGAGTGGACGCTCAGCACGAGCCAGATGCCGACGGCCCTTCGGCGCATCTACATGGAGCTGAACGGAGAGCTCCAGTAGTGACCGAGCGCCGGACCCCGAAACCGTCACTGCGACGGTACCTGCTTCAGGGGCTCGCCGTCATCGGACCGCTGGGCATCACCGCCCTCATCCTGTGGTGGCTCTTCGTGCGCGTGGATGGACTGCTCGGACGGTGGACCGACCCTCTCCTCGGGTGGTCGGCGCCGGGCGTGGGGATCGTCATTCTGCTCGCACTACTGCTCCTGGTGGGGTGGATCGTCGAGAAGACCCTCGGCAACCGGATTCTCGCGATCGGAGAGAGCCTGCTCAGCCGAGTGCCGCTCGTCCGGCGCCTGTACGGCGGGTCGAGCCGGATCGTGAAGGCGGTGATCGGCGAGGAGAAGATCGCGTTCCGGGAGGTCGTCCTGTTCGAGTATCCGATGTCGGGACACTGGGCGTACGGTCTCGTGACCGGCTCGGCCCCGTCCTCCGCGGGGCAGGTCCTGAGCGACGAGGGAGTGACGATTTACCTGCCGACCGCTCCGAACCCGATGTCCGGGTTCCTGATCGTGACCGATCGAAGCAAGGTCGTCCCGGTGGATGTCACGGTCGAAGAGGCGTTCACGTACATCCTCTCGGCCGGCGCCGTCTCCCCCGGACGAGCTGCGGAACTGCTGGAGTCGGGCGAGCTCCGAGCGGACTCGTCCGCTCCCGCTGCGACCGGCCAGGGCCCTCGCGACGGCAAGGCGTTCGCCGCGCGCCCCGGGCCGGAATAGACTCCGTCGATGCTCGCAGCCCTCGCTCCCGCAGTCCCCGTCGCCGCCACCGCGCTTCTGGCGCAGGTCGAACCCTCCGGGGGGCTCGCCGCCGCTTTGTCCGAGAGTCCGTTGCTGGCCCTCGGGTTTCTGTTCGGCGCCGGCGTCCTCACGAGCTTCACGCCGTGCGTCTACCCCATGATCCCGATCACCGTCGGCATCATCGGCGGCACCGCGCAGGAGGGGCAGTCACGGCTCAGGACTCTCGCGCTCACCCTGACCTATGCGACGGGACTCGCTCTGCTGTACGCGTTCCTCGGGATGCTCGCCGGTCTCAGCGGATCGCTGTTCGGATCGGTCAGCGCGAGCCCGTGGGCGCTGCTGGCAATCGGCAACATGCTCCTGCTGTTCGCGCTCGTGATGCTCGACGTGCTTCCCGTCCCGATTCCCCGGCGGCTCATGGAATGGGCCGGGGAGAAGGAAGGCGGTTCGTTCGGTGCCGTGTTCCTGCTCGGCGCGACCTCGGGCATCGTCACGGCCCCCTGTGGTGCGCCGGCCTTTGCCGTCGTCCTTACGTGGGTCGCGGCCACGCAGGCCGGCTGGATGGGGTTTGTGTACCTGTTCGTCTTCTCCATGGGAATGACGGCCCTGCTGGTGCTCGTCGGTCTCTTCTCGGGAACACTCGCCGTGCTCCCGCGTTCAGGGGGCTGGATGGTTTGGGTGAAACGGGCGGCCGCCGTGATCATGATCGCGATGGCGCAGTACTACTTCGTAAGGGCGGGATACAACCTGTGATTCAAGGTATTTTCGCAGCCGGGCGGTCTTCAGCCGTCGGGGTCATGCTGATGGCTCTCGCCGTGGGCGCGACCGGGGTGGCCGGGCAGGGCGAGGGACAGGTGAGCCTGCCCCTCGGTACCGCGGCGCCGGACGCGGTTCTCCAGGACCTCGCCGAGAACGACGTGTCGCTGCTTTCGTTCGCCGAAGGGAAGCCGACCCTCATCGAGTTCTGGGCGAGTTGGTGCGAGCAGTGCGAGGCGCTCCAGCCCCAGATCGACGCCATCCACGAACGTCATGCCGATCAGGTGAATATCGTCGCGGTCGCCGTCGCGGTCTCGCAGTCCCTGCGACGGGTGCGCCGACACGTTGAGGAGGCCGGACACGGGTACCCGTTTCTCTGGGATGCGAAGGGTGCGGCGGTACGCGCGTATCAGGCGGCGACGACGTCGATCGTCGTAATCCTCGATGGGGAGGGGAACGTCGCCTATACCGGAGTCGGCCCCGACCAGGATCTGATCGGGGCCGTCCGGGCGATTACCGAGGGGACCTGAACCCGACCCCGGCGCCTAGGGGTCTTCCGGCTCCGGCGTCACCTCGTCGATGTACGCCGCGAGCTCGTCGTACGCCTGCGGGTCCACCTGGTTGAACTGCGGCATCACGCCCGCGATTCGACCGTCCGGACCGACGACGATCACCGACCGTCCGCCGACCATCCCTCCGTCACGCAGGTTGCCGCCGAACGAGGCGTAGACCTCGCCCGTCGGGTCGCTGGCGAAGAGATACGGGAAGTCCTCGTCGGCCAGCCATGATTGTCCTTCTTCGATCGGATCGTTCGAGATTCCAATGAGCACGACGTTCCTGCCGTCGTTGAATACGCTTGCGTACTGATCACGGTACGCTCTCATCTGAACCGTTCAGCCACGCGTCCTGACTCGGAAGAAGAACGCGAGCACCACGGTCTCGCCGCGGTAGTCGCTCAACCTAACCGGCTCTTCGAGCGTGCCGTAGCGCGTGGCGCCGGGCAGCTCGAAATCGGGAGCCATCTCTCCGACGGCTAGCAAGTTCGGTCCTTCCTGAGCCGCGGCCGGAACCGCTGCTCCGAGGGCGATCGCCCCCGCCAGGACGCCGAATACTGCGAATCGGCGCATCTGAAGGTCCTTTCGTACGGGTGGTCGTGCGTCGAAACGTCACGTGGGGTCTTCATGCAGACACGCTGACCCGCAGCCGGCGTTTACGCCAGACCGCCCCGCCGAGCCGACGGGGTACGCCCCTCCCGTTTACAGGCGGGGACACATCGATAGATCTTGATTGCGGACGCGAGCCCCGAAACCCGGCTCGCAGGGGAGGCCGTCGAATGAGTTCGTTCGCACATCAGTTTTCCGAACGCGGTGTAGGGAAATGGGCCATCGGGTATCTGGCCGTGGCCTGGATCGGACTTCAGGTCCTCCAGCTTCTCTGGGAGGTCTTCGGCTGGCCGCTCGCGCCGCTGCAGATCCTGATAGGTCTTGTCGCGGTGGGCTTCCCGATCTTCGTCTTCTTCGCCTGGCAGCGATCGCCTGCCGATCGGACGGCTTCCACCGCTCCAGAGGCCACGCCCGGGAGCCACACGCGCGGGTTGATCGTCACGGGCGTAATCGTCGCTGCGCTCATCGCCGGCGTCGCGTGGACGGTCAACCGGTCACTGAATCGTGCCTGGGCGCGCGGCGAGGCCATCCTCGAGATGCGGCAGCTCGCGAGCGTCGGCGACAACGCCGCCGCGCTCGAGCTGGGCGGACGCATCGTGGAGACCGTCGGGAGCATTCCCGCCGTCGACACGCTCCTCGACCAGGTCTCGGACGTCACGAGTCTGGTGACCGACCCGGAGGGGGCGAGGGTCTTCCGGAGGGACTACGCGGATCCGGAGGCCCCGTGGGTCGAGGTCGGGAGCACGCCACTGACGGACATCAGGATCCCCGCCGATCTCTATCGCTGGCGCGTCGAGGCCGACGGGTTCGAGACGGTCGAGTTCGCGGCAGGTGCGAGCTGGGACGAGCGCGCGTTGACGCCCGCCGGCACCATCCCGGAAGGGATGGTGGGCATCCCGGGCGGGAATTCGGGAGGGTTCGTCACGGGAATCGGCCCGCTGACGTCGCTCGATCATGCCGCGTTCGTCATTGGGCGCCACGAGGTCACGAACGGCCAGTATCGGGAGTTTGTCGAGGCGGGCGCGTACGACGACGAGCGTTGGTGGACCCACCCGTTCCAGGATCCGGACGGTTCCGTGGTGACCTGGGACGAGGCGATGAGCCGCTTCACCGATGCGACAGGCCGACCCGGTCCGGCGACTTGGGAGCTCGGGCGGCCGATGGAGGGGACGGAAGACCTTCCGGTGACGGGAGTCAGCTGGTACGAGGCGGCGGCCTATGCCGAGTTTCGAGAGGCCAGGCTGCCCACGCTGCGGCACTGGATTCGGGCTGCCGGCACGGAGATGGGCGGTTCCATCATTCCGTTGAGCAACTTCGGCGCAGGGGGCCCGGCGGCTCCCGCCTCGTCCGAGGGGATGAGTCCATCCGGAGCCTTCGACATGGCCGGTAACGTCAGGGAGTGGCTCCACAACAGTGCCGGATACGAACGACATGCCGTCGGAGGGGCATGGAGCGATCCGTCGTACTTCTTCAGTGGCCCCAACGTTCAGCCGCCGTTCGAGCGCCTGCCGCAGAACGGGATTCGGCTGGCGAGATACGAGGAAGACGATTTCGAGGGGCAGGCAGAGATCGACATGCCTCTTCTCACCCGGGACTACCTGGCTGAGACGCCGGTCTCGGACGAGGTGTATCGGGTGTATGCCGCCCAATTCGATTACGATCCCGCACCGCTCGAGCCTTCGGTCGAGGAGACGATCGAGTATCAGTATGGAACGATCGAACGGGTATCGTTCGACGGCGTCGGCTGGGGGCGCATCCACGGGTACCTTTACGTGCCGGCGGATGTCTCTGAGCCGTACCAGGTCGTCATCTGGTTCCCCGGATCCACCGCCGCGTTTCTCCGGCCCGATCCGGATCCGACCGAGATGCAGGGGCTCGACGCGTTCGTCGCCAGCGGCCGCGCCGTGTTCTGGCCGGTCATGCGCGGCACGTACTCACGGTCGGATCCCGAGCAGCCGACCGGGATGAACAACACGTGGCCCAAGCCGACGCGGGAGTACGTGGACCTCGCTCGGAGCTGGGTCATGGAGATGCGGCGCTCCATCGACTACCTGGAGACCCGGCCGGAGCTGGACGCGGATCGAATCGCGTACTACGGCACGAGCTGGGGCGGCCGCTACGCCGCGATCGTTCCGGCCGTCGAGCCGCGTATCGGGGCGGTCATCAGCATCATCGGGGGTCTGGCTTCAGGTCAGGCGCTCCCCGAAGTCGACCAGATCAACTACGTAACGCGCGTTACCGTCCCGTTCCTAATGCTGAACGGTCGCGATGATCCCCTCGAACCGGTCGAGAGTGCGCAGATCCCCATGTACCGCCTGTTGGGAACGCCGGAGGCGGACAAGAGGCACGTAATCTACCCGGGCTTCGCGCACAGAGTGCCGCGAAACGAGCGGATTCGCGAGTCGCTCGACTGGCTCGATCGATACTTCGGTGTGCCCTCGAGCGCGGGGGCGGTGGCGGGCGGCAGCTGATCGGGGGGAGGGCCTCGGCGAGCACTCTGAACCTCGAGGCGCTCGCTCGGGTTGCCGCCTAACCGATCACGTCGGCGTATAGCCGGTAGAGGTTGGTGCCCATGATCTTCTCGACCGCGTCCTCGGAATAGCCGCGCGCCACGAGCCCATCCCACACCGCCGTCATCCTCGACGGTCCGTTCAGCTCGGGAATGAAGTAGGGGAGCTCGCTGTTCTCGACCTGGCTGCCTTCTTCCTGGCGGAGCTCCGCGATGTAGTCCTCGCTCATCTCGATGACGCGGTGATCACGGTCGCTGCCGATGCAAACGTGCTCGAGACCGGCGACCTGGACCGCGTGATCGACGTGCCTCAGGTAATCGTCGAGCGTGCCGGGCTTCTCGTCCGTAAGGAACGGACGGAGCTGACAGACCCCGATGACGCCCCCGCGCTCCGCCATCGCCCGCATGTTCGCGTCGCTCATGTTGCGGATGTGCGGATAGAGGTCATCGCACCCGGTGTGCGAGTTGTGAATCGGGCGCCGCGAGTGTTCGATGGCCTCGGCCATGGTTCGTTCGTTCGCGTGGGACACGTCCACCAGCATCCCGATCGCGTTCATTCGGTCGATCGTCTCGCGCCCGAAGTCGGTCAGCCCGCCCTCGTCGAACCCGCCGCCCGAGAGCTCGGCCCGGCACCCGACCCCGACGAAGTTCCGCTCGTTGTACGTCAGCTGACACGATCGGAGGCCGAGCCGGTAGAACATGTCGATCCGGTCGAGATCTTCGCCGAACTGGATCGTGTTCTGGTAGAGATAGAACACGGCCATGCGTCCGGAACGTCGGGCCTCGTCGACGTCGGCCACCGATGTTGCCCGGACAAAGAGGTCCGGGTGTGCCGCCAGATACCGGTCGTACGCCAGCATCTCGTCGATCGCTAGCTCGAGCGCCTCGGCCCCGACGGGCTTTGGATCGCACACCGTGATGGTGATCGAGTCCATGCCCGTCGCGAGCATCTGCTTCACGAGCGGCGGCTCGTAGATCGTCCGGAGCTCACCCATGGCGTCCATGATGAGCGCTCGGGGGTCCTCCCGGTTGGACGGGCTGGTTCGCCCGAGAATCGGGGCGAGGGGCAGAGCCGCGGCCGACCCCGCGGCGTTTCGGACGAACGTTCGGCGATCCATGCGCGCGCTCCGTGGTGGGTTGTGCGAGACCCTCGGAAAGCTCGGAGGGGCCATCTCCTCCTCCGAGGCTACGATGCGCGATATACTGCGCGCCATGACTTCGCTGATCCCCGCCGCCGCGGCTCGCGACGGAAACGATCCGATATTCCGCCTCCACGGCGAAGCGGTGAAACGCGCCCGGGCGGGCGAGTCGATTCTGAACGCGACGCTCGGGGCGCTGCTGCGCGACGACGGAACCCTCGCGGTGATGCCGTCATCGGCCGAGGCCTTCCAGCGTGTCCCTCCGGAGCAGGCCGCCGGGTACGCCCCGATCTCCGGCCGTCCGGACTTTCTGGAGGCCGTCCAGGACGACGTCTTCGGCGAGAGCTCCGTCGCTTCGCAGGCGGTCGCCGTGGCGACGCCGGGGTGTACGGGGGCCCTCCACGCGGCCGTCCAGAACTTCCTCGAGCCGGGTCAGTCCGCGCTCACGTCGAGCCACTACTGGGGTTCCTACAACGCCATCACGTCCTACTCGGGTCGCGGCATCGAGACGTTCAACATGTTCGACGATCGGCTGCGTTTCGATCTCGCCGCGTTCGAGGCGGGGCTCGCCGCCAGCGTCGAGAGGCAGGGCCGCGCGCTCGTGCTGTTCAACTTCCCGTGCCACAACCCGACCGGGTATTCGCTGGACGAGGGCGAATGGGATGCGGTGGCGACGATCGTCCGCGAGGCGGGCCGTTCGGCCCCGATCGCCTTTCTTCTCGACAACGCCTACGCGGCCTTCGGCTCGGGGACGAACCGCTGGGTGGCCTACGTCGAGCGGATGATCGAAACGACCACGGTCCTCGTGGGTTGGACGATCTCGAAGTCGCTCGCGCAGTACGGTGCGAGGGTCGGAGCGCTGGTCGCGGCGCACCGCGACGAGGCCGAGAGGGCACAGCTCGCGAGCTCCCTCGGGTACTCGTGTCGGGCGACGTGGTCGAACTGCAATCACGCCGGCCAGATCGCGACGACCGAGCTTCTGACGGACCCGGAGCTCAAGGCCGGGGCCGACCGGGAGCGAGCCGGACTCATCGCGCTTCTCGGCCAGCGGGTCGATGCGTTCAACCAGGCGGCGGGAGCCGCAGGACTCGAGTATCCGCGCTACAAGGGCGGGTTCTTCGTGTCCGTCTTCACGCCCGACAGCCAGGTAACCGCGGAACGGATGCGCGAGGCCGGTGTCTACGTTCTCCCCATGCCCGGGGCCGTCCGCGTTGCGCTGTGCGCCACGCCAGTCGCCTCGATTCCACGTCTGGTGGCCGCCCTCGCCGATGGGGTCGAAGCGGCCCGGGCGATGACCGTTTGATCAGGAGGATGCGTTGAGGGTTCTGATTCTCGGGGGTACGGGCTTCATCGGCCCGCACATGGTGGGCGCCCTCCAGGCGAACGGTCACGAGATCACGTTGTTCAACCGGGGCCGAACGAACACGCACCTCTTTCCGGACGTCGAGAAGCTCGTCGGCGATCGGGCAGGTCCGCTCGACGCGCTCTCAGGCCGCACCTGGGACGTCGTGATCGACAATTCGGGCTATTACCCCGAGCACGTCGAACTCTCCGCAACCACTCTCGCCGATCAGGCGGAGCACTACATCTTCACGTCCACCACCGATGTCTACCGCGACTATGACACACCGGGGATGACCGAGGACTACCCGCTCGGCGTTCTGCCCGAGGGCGAACCCCATAATCCCCAGCAGTGGTATGGCCAGTTGAAGGTCATCTGCGAGCGGGCGGTACGGGCGGCGTTCCCCGATCGGAACACCGTGATCCGCCCGACCTGGGTGATCGGACCCGGCGACAACAACCACCTGTGGACCTACTGGGTCGTTCGGACACATGCGGGCGGAGAGGTTCTGGCCCCGGGACGGCCGGAGTATCCGATCCAGTGGATCGAGGTCCGAGACATCGCGGAGTTCGTCACCCTGCGCGCGGAGCGGCAGGACGGCGGCACGTTCCACCTCGCCGCCCCGCCGATGTCGATGGCCGAGATGCTCTACGGGATCAGGGGGACGACGTCCGCTCCCGTCTCCTTCACCTGGGTGGACGAGGACTTCCTGTGGGAGCAGGGAGGAGTTCGACCGTGGGTCGAGTTTCCGCTCTGGTGGCCCGCCCGCAACGACTATGGTGAGCCGGTGTTCGGCGGAATCCGTGGGGGTGAGGGGTCGGCGCTGCTGGACCGGAGTCGAGCGGCAGCGGCCGGTCTTGGCAATCGTCCGCTCGCCGAGATCGCGTTCGACACGGCCGAGTGGTATGCCGAAGCGTTCGGTGATTGGCCCGACGGACAGCGTCCCGGGCTGACGCGCGCCCGCGAGGCGGAGATCCTCGCGGCCTGGCGAGCGAGGGGTTGAGATGGGGCTCGTGCGACCGCCGCTCCCTGCGCCCACGACCCTGCGTGTTCTGGCGGCCGGGCTCGTGCTGACCGCCTGCACCGCGGCCGGCACCGACGATGAGAAGCTGACTCGCCTCCAGGAAATGGTGGCGACCGTCGACGAGACGTTCCCCGAAGTCGAGCAGCTCACCGTCGAGCAGGTCGGCCGTCTGGTCGAACTCGATCAGGTCGTCCTCGTGGATGTACGTGATGAGAAGGAGCGCCGCGTCTCTATGATCCCCGGAGCGGTCTCGGCCGAGGAGTTCGAGGCGAACCCCGACACATACGTGGGCAGGGTGGCCGTCGCCTACTGCACGATCGGGCACCGCAGCTCGGAGTTCGCGAAGCGTCTGACCGCGTCGGGCCGCCCGGTCGCGAATCTCGCCGGCAGCATCCTCGCCTGGGCCCACGCGGGCGGTCCCCTCGTGTCCGACGGCGTGCCGACCCGTAAACTCCATGTCTACGGTTCGCGGTGGAATCTGGCGCCCGAGGACTACGAGACGACCTGGTAGGTCATGACGGTCTCCTACGAAAACTCGAAAGCCGTCTTCGACGGAATCAAGGCGGCCGGGATCAAGAGCATCTCGGCGCTTCCGGAGACCTGGTTGGGTCTGCTGCTCCAGCGGGCCGAGGACGATCCGGACGTCGACCTCATCCAGGTGGCGAAGGAGGAGGAGGCGATCGGGATCGCGGCCGGGGCCTACTTCGCGGGTGAGCCCCACGTCCTGCTGATGCAGAACCACGGGTTCTTCGGCGCAATGAACGGGATCATCTCGCTCGCTCAGCTCTACTCGATCCCCCTCTGCATGCTCATTGCGGTGCGAGGTCACTGGGGCGAGCCGTATCCTTGGCATACGCGAGGCGGGATCGTCACCGAGGGACTTCTGCGGGCGCTGAGCATCCCGTTCGAGCACGCACGCGACCCGGACGCCGTCGCGAAGCAGATCGCGGAGGCGTATACGTTCTCGCAAAGCTCGTTGTCCCCGGTGGCGCTTCTTCTGACGCGCGATCTGATGGAGGGGGACGCCTGATGGAGCGGGCGCAGTGCCTCGAGCTGATCTACCCGGAGATCGAAGAGAAGCTGGTCGTCACGATCATGGGGGCCTGCGCCCAGGAACTCTACGATCTCGGGCACCGAGAGAACTTCTTCTACCTGCAGCACGCGATGGGGCTCGCCTCGTCGATCGGGCTCGGGCTCGCGCGACACCTGCCCCACGAGAAGGTCATCGTCCTCGACGGGGACGGTTCGGCGCTCATGAACCTCGGGACCTTCGCGACGCTGGCCCGCTACCGGCCGTCGAACATGGTGCACATCGTCTTCGACAACGGGAGCCTGCTTTCCACCGGCGGGTTCGATTCACACACGACATCCGGTATCACCAATCTCGCGGCGATCGCCCTCGGGGCGGGGATCGAGCACGCCGTTTCGGTCGACGAGCCGATGGCGTTCGGCGAGGCGTTCATGGAGGCGATGGAGCGGGATGACCTGAGCGTCATCGTCGCCCACGTCGATGCCGTCGGTCCCGACAACTACGGGATGGACTTCGCGCTCCCCGAGAACGCGTTCCGGTTCAAGCGTTGCGTACAGGAGCGGAGGGCGGCGACCGGCTGGGCGCCGCCCCTGAAACCCGGGCAGATCGGGAGCGCCTAGCGGCCTGCTAGGGGACGAGCGCCGTCCCCGAGGTCCGGTTGATGAACGCGACGAGCGACTCCCGCCACTGATCCAGCAGCGACTCCTCCACGTACATCATGTGTCCGGCGGCGAAGTCCTCGCGTGCGATGTTGTCGCGCAGGTCGTCGGGCAGCCCGAGCTGGTCCATAGTCCACACCGCCGCGAAGTACGGCGTCGCGAGATCGTAGATTCCGTTCACCAGCAGAACCTCGAGCCGCGGATTCCGTTCGATCGCCCGGGCGAGGTCAGGCGCGACGTTCGGGGTCGCGCCTCCGAAGAACCCGCCGCCGCCACCGCGCTGACGTTCCCAGTTCCATGGGCGGGCCATGCCGCTCGGGATGTACTCGCGGTCGCCATCGTAGCCGAGCTCATTCCGCACGTACGTGTTGAAGATCGACGTGTACGCCGAGCTGATTGCGGAGGACTGCGGGTCGTGTCCGGGGGTCGTCGCGAGCTGGTCGCCCGTCGGCCCGGTGAACCGGGCGTCGAGCCGGCCGACCACGAGCCGGTCGTCCCGCAGCAGCTCCTTCTCGAACTCGGGCGCCGAGACCCGGAGGTCCGCCTTGTCGAGGTAGTCCACGGACAGCCCGGTGTACTCGTGCATCTGCTGGAGGACCCGCTGTCGCCTGGCTGGATCGACGGCGCTACCGGCGAGCAGCACCTGCGCGTAGTCCGTGAGCGCCCAGTCCTCGACCTCCTTCATGAACGCCTTGAGGTCGTCCGGCGACCCGCCGGGCAGGGCACCGTGGTACGCGGCCGTGATCGCGTATGACGGCACGTTCGTGACGTATCCCGTGTGCGACCCCGGAGGGAACTGGATCGTGTTGAAGTCCAGAACCGCCGATACGAGGACGATGCCGTTCAGGTCGATGTTCGCGCCCTGAAGGTGTCCCGCCAGCACCGCGGACCGGGTCGTCCCGTAGCTCTCGCCCAGCAGATACCGCGGCGAGTTCCACCGGTTGTTCTCGCTAAGAAACCGCCGGATGAACTGCGTGAGGGATGCCGCGTCCTCATCGAGTCCCCAGAAATCGCTTCCGTCCGCCTCGCCCGCCGGCCGGCTGAATCCGGTCCCGATCGGGTCGATCATCACGATGTCCGCGATGTCGAGCAGCGTGTGCTGGTTGTCGACGAGCGGGTAGGGCGGTGGGGCCTGCTGCCCGACGTTCGGCGTCACGACCCTCCGCGGCCCCATGATCCCCATGTGAAGCCAGAACGACGCCGATCCCGGCCCGCCGTTGAACGAGAAGACCAGCGGCCGGGTCGAGGGATCCCCGCCGTTCGTCCTGAAGTAGCCCGTGTAGAAGAGCTCTCCCGTGGGGCTTTCTTCGTTATCACGGAGGATGACGCTGCCGACGACCGCGTCGTAGACGACGGTCTCGCCGTTCAGCACCATCGAGTGGCTGGTCTGCCAGCGCGAGGGTTCGACACCCGACCCTCCCGTCGGAGAATCCTGGGCAGCGAGACCGAGCGGAAGTACCAGCAGGGTTGCGGCGATGAACGAGCTCTTCATGAGACCTCCTGAAAGGACGGGCCCTCGTGGGGGGGGCACCAACTTCTTGTGGCAGCGGCAGGGATTCAAGCAGTTTGGACGTGCCGGTTGGCCTTTTACGCGTTTCGGGGAGACAGGATGAGCGGTTTCAAGCGGCTCGTCGGTGAGGTCCACCGCCGATCCCTCTGGCAGATCCTCGGCATCTATCTCGCCGGGTCATGGATCGCTCTGCAGGTCGTGGAGCAGATCTCGGAAGCCATGCAAATGCCGGAGTGGGTTCGCCCGCTCGCCATCATCCTCTTCATCGTCGGGCTCCCGATCGTCCTTGCGACCGCCTTCGTGCAGGAAGGGATCGGTTCTCGAGATGTGGACGAGACAGCTCCTGGCGACGCCCCCGCACCCCTTCCCTCGGCTGATCCGGAAGGCGCCACCCGGCTGCTAACCTGGCGGAACGCACTGGCCGGCGGCGTGATCGCCTTCGCCGCACTCGGTGTCACGGCCGTCGGCTGGGTAGTCTTCGGGCCGGGGCCGGGCACCCTGGTCGGCGGGGACGGGTCCGGGTCCATCGGTCCATCGGTGGCCGTGCTGCCGTTCGAGAACCTCAACGCCGGCGACGAGAATCAGGTCTTCACCGAGGGCATCCACCAGGACGTCATCTCGCAACTCCAGACGGTCGGCGATCTGAGGGTCATCGGACGGCAGTCCGTGCTGGAGTACAGGGAAGGGGCCGCCGACCCCGGCACCGTCGGGCGGGAGCTGTCCGTCGGGACCGTCGTCACCGCCAGCGTCCAGCGGTCGGGCGACCGCGTCCGTGTCAGCGCCGCACTGATCGACGTCGACTCAGAGGAACAGCTGTGGGCCGAGCAGTACGATCGCACCCTGACGGACGTATTCGAGATCCAATCTGATATCGCCGGACAGATCGTTGCAGCGCTCGCCTCGAACCTCACGCTTCCCGCGCGTCCGGGATCCGACCGCCCGACCGAGAGTTTCGAGGCGTACGAGCACTATCTGCGCGGCTCTCAGCTCATGGGCCTGGCGGAAGAACGGCTCGAGCGCACGGCCGTCGATGTCGCGCGCGACGAGCTGGAGAACGCGATCGAACTCGACCCCGCATTCGCGGAGGCCCAGGCTCTTCTGGCCATCGCGTACGATCGGTTGTCGGGCGGGGCCCAGTTCGACGTCGCGTTCGGCGAGGCATTGGGGGGCACGGGGCGGGCTGGAGAGGTCGAGGCGGCTCGGCCCGGCTTCCTTCGAGAGCAGGCCCGTCGAGCCGCCGAACGCGCGCTGGAGCTGGACCCCGAACTGGCCGACGCCCACTTCGCGCTGTGGAGCATCGACGAGCGGGTGGGACGGGATGGGCTCCCTCATCTCGAGCGCGCGATGGAGCTACAGCCGGGCAACGCCCTCTTCGTGGCCGAGATGGCAGATGCGCAGCTGGCTCGGGGCGCCTGGGGGAAGGCTCGTGACCTGGCCGTGCGGGCGACCACGCTCAACCCGCGGTCCGCCGCCGCGCATCTGCTTCTCGGACAGATCACGCGTTTCACGCGGGAGTTCGAGGAGGCCGAGCTAGCCCTCGATACCGCGGCGCGGCTCGCGTCGGGCGACCCACTCGGTTACGCCAACATCATGAGGGAGCGCCTCTGGCTCGAACTGGCGCTTGGGGGCGGCGTCGAGGGAGCCAAGCGGGTATTCGACGCGGAGCAGCTACGTGGTGTTGCGGGTCCCGACCAGTTTCGCATCCGCTTCACGGACAGCCCGGAGGTGCTGGTAGGTGGGGAGTACGACGACCTGATTCTCAGCTTTCGTCCCGACGCGACCGACGTGCTGCTCCGGTGCACCTGCTACTACCAGAAGGCAATGATGTACCGCGCCTCAGGGGAGATGGACCGCGCACGCATCTACTTCGATTCGTTGATTTCGGAACGAGCGGAGAACGCCCCCAGCTTCACGAACCGGGTAGAGCAGGCGAGTTGGCTGACGCTGCAGGCTCGCGACCTCGCCCGGGCCGGTCGTGACGAGTCGGCGCGGGAGCGCCTCGCCGAGTCTCTTCGAATAACGGCTGACACCACGCTGCTCGACCGCCGCCGGCTCACGGACATCCGTCGCTTCCGGGCCATGGCGTACGCCGAACTGGGTGATGCGGACAGGGCGATCGAAGAGCTGGAGCACCTGCTTTCGGTGCCGTCTGCGATCACGCCGTATACCCTGAGGGATCGCCAGGCGTGGTTGCCGCTGCGCGGCGACCCGGCCTTCGAGGCGTTCGTCGAGGCCCAGGTCGCGGCGGCGGAGGCCGCAGCGCCCCGGTAACTAACCCAGTTCCCACTCCACGCCTCTCGGTCCCGCGTTCACGATCGGGGAGCCGCCCACTGCGGACCGCTCGCCCCAGCACGCGTGGATGTGCCCGCACACGACGAGTCTCGGCGCCGTCCGCTCGATCGCTTCCAGCACCGACCAGCTACCGTGGTGGGCGCCGGAGCCATCCGAGTCGACGTGCCCATTCGGCGGCGAATGCGAGACCAGCACCGCCCCGTCGGGACAATCGGCGAGCAACTTCGCCGCGTCGTCCTCCGGGATGTCGAAGCTCCAGTCGCCGAACGGCGTGACCGGGACGGCACCGCCGAGTCCGAAGAAGGTCACTCCGTCGATTTCGACGGAATCGCCGTGCAGAACGTGATGCGCTGTCCATCGTGCGCCCGTCGTCTGGTTCCGGGCACGCTCGCAGGCATCGCGCAGTTCTTCGGGGGATTCTCCATTGCCGCACACGAGGACGGTCGGCGTCTCGATCGCCGCGAGCACGTCCACGATCTCCTGGAGTCCCCGACGCTTGATCGCCAGGTCGCCCGCGATGACGATCGCGTCGAAGCCCGACGACCGCGCGACCAGCGACCGCGCGGCGTCGAGATCCCGGTGCAGGTCAGAGGCGAGGAGCAGCTTCATGGTGGCTCTCCGAGGCGTCCGGGCCGGGCGGGAGGTTTAGCGCCCGGCGGCCGCCTTGCCGACCGGAATCGTCGCGGGATCGTAGACGATGAACACGCGGAAGCCCTGCTCGATCCGCTCGGCGATGTCGTCCGGGCTCGCGGTGATGCCACAGGGGACGTCGTGCTCCAGACACGCGGCCAGCACCGTCTGAATCGCCTCCTCGACCGCCTCCATGTCGCCCCCGTAGGCCCGCCGCAGATCACCGGGGCCGGCGAACACGACGCTCACGCCCTCGGTGCCGACGATCTCGGACACGTTCGCTATGCCCGTCTGATCCTCGACGATGAGGAAGTTGAGGTGGCTTCCGTCGGCCCGGACGGGCCACGCGTCCGGCCCGGTCGCGGCCACGGCGGTCGCCGCCTGCGCCGCGTTCTCGACGTGCGGGACGACCAGGATGTCGAGCCCCGCGTCGCGTCCCAGGGCCGCCCGTTCGAGCGCCCCCTCCGCGTCTTCGCCGACGGGCGGGATCCGCAGCGCCATCTGGCGGCGTGGGGCGTCCGGTCCCAGTGCCTCGGCCATCGCGTCGACGTACCCGCGGTAGGTGTCGAGATCGAACGGACCGCTCTCGAGCGAGTAGAACACGAAGTCCATGCCGGAGAGCTCGGCCATCGCGCTGCCCCCCTCGACCGACTGCTCTCCGGGGAACACGCCGAACACCACCTGTCCGGCTGCCAGACGCTCGGCCACCGTCATGTGTTCCTCGGTCGTCTCGGGCATCGGGTCCTCCGGAGTGTCCTCGGCCGGCGCGCCGCAGGCGGAGACCAGCAGGGAAAGGGCGACGGCGGCGTGCTTGCTCATCCGAACCTCGCTGTGGAGTGGGCGCGCCCCGGAGGGCGGGGGATCAGACGTTGAAACGTATATGCATGATGTCGCCGTCCGACACCACGTAGTCTTTCCCCTCGACCTGCAGCTTCCCGGCGTCCTTCACGGCCTGCTCGGACCCGAGCTCCATGAACACCTCGTAGGGCGTCACCTCGGCCCGGATGAACCCCCGCTCGAGGTCCGTGTGGATCCGGCCCGCGGCCTCCTTCGCATGGGTCCCGCGACGGATCGTCCAGGCCCGCACCTCGTCCGGCCCGACGGTGAAGAACGAGATCAGATCGAGAAGTCCGTACGCGGCGCGGATGAACCTGCCGAGGGCGGACTCCTCCACTCCGATATCTTCGAGGAACGCGGCCTGGTCGTCGGGGTCGAGGCCCGCGATATCCGCCTCGAGACTGGCCGACAGAACGAGCCCGGCCCCTCCGATCTCCTCGATCCGCGCCGCCACGTCCTCCGCCATCGGCTCGCCGGCGCGCTCTTCGGGCACGTTCACCGCCACGAGCAGCGGCTTGTCGGTGAGCAGTCCGTATCCCTTGAGGAAGCCCCGGTTGACCTCGCTCTCCGGAATCGAGCGAATCGGGCGTTCCTCCTCGAGAGCCGCGAGGACCTTCTCGAACGCGATCAGCTCGATCGGGTTCGCCTTCTCCTTCCGGCCCCGGTCGATCCGCTTCTCCACGATCTCGTGATCCGCGAAGATGCACTCGGCCTGGAAGGCCTCGAGATCGCCTGATGCGTCCGGCGCGTCGGCGAGCGCCGGGTTCTCGAAGTCCCGGATCACGAGACACAGGGCCTCCTGCTCGCGGATCTGCTGCAGCGACCGCCCCGACAACCCCTTCTTCTCTGCACCGTGCTCGCCGGGGATGTCGCAGAACGTCATCTCGGCGTACGTCGTCTTCTTCGGCGAGAAGATCGCGCTGAGCCGATCGATGCGGGGGTCCGGCACGCGTGTGGTCCCGAGTCTGAGTTCTCCGCCGAAGCCCACGGGGACGTCGAGTCCCGTCATCGCGTTGAAGACGGTCGTCTTTCCCGAGCCGGCGAAGCCAACGAGTCCGATTTTCATCGCGGGAAGGTCCGTGCATCGAGCCGCCGCCGCAACCAACTTGTCGGGTGTCCCTTCCGGCGCGTCACGCCGGCGCTTCACGCGCGCCCTGCATCATTGAACTGCGGGTATAGCCATGTCGGTACCGACTGCTCTCATTCGCCGCCTCGGCGGCTCTGTCCTCATCGCCTGCGTGTTCAGCGCCATGCCTCTCGCGGCGCAGGAACTCCCGACCGTGCCCCCCTCCGACTACGGTCGCTGGGAGGCACTCGGCTTCGGGTCCGCGCTCTCTCCGTACGGCGACTGGTTGGCCTACACAGTCTCGCGAGTCAACGAGGAGAACGAGCTTCGCATACGCGACATCGGCGGCGACTCGACGCACGTCGTCCCGTGGGGCTCGAGCCCCAGGTTCTCGCCCGACGGACGGTGGCTCGTGTGGTCGGTCGGGGTGTCGCCCGACGAGCGCGAGCGGATGCAGGAGGCCGGGGACCCGGTTCGGAACTCGCTCACGCTGTTCGACACCTCGTCGTGGGAGGAACGGTCGTTCGACGCGACGACGGCAGGCTCGTTCGACGCCACGGGCCGCTACCTCGCCCTGCACGGGTACGCTCCCGAGGAGCCCGCCGGGAAGGGCGCCGACCTCCGGGTACTCGACCTGGCCTCGGGCGCCGAGACCACGTTCGGTAACGTCGGGGAGTTCGCGTGGAGCGATTACCTGTCGTTCCTCGCCATGGCGATCTCGACGGGCGAGGACGCGGCAAACGGTGTCCAGCTCTACGATGCGGCCGATGGTCGGATCCGCTCGCTCCACGCCTCGGGTTCCGCCTATCGCGGCCTGTCGTGGCGCGAAGACGCCGCCGATCTCGCGGTGCTGCGCTCGGAGGAGGACGCGAGCAGCGAGGCGCCCGAGCACCAGATTCTCGCATGGAGAGGGCTGGGCTCCGTGGGCTCGGCCTCGTTCACGCTGACCGAGGACTCCGACGGGATCGAGGGCGGTCTCGAGATCGTGCGGCACGCGACACCGCAGTGGTCGGATGATGGCTCGATGATCTCGTTCGGGCTCCGTCCGGACGAGGATCCCGACGACGAGGACTCCGAGGACGCGGACGACTCGGAGGATGGAGAAGGGGAGGATGAGGAAGGCGAGGGCGAGGCGGCAGCCGGCCCCTCCGACGCGGAGGAAGAGCCCGATCTCCCCGGGGTTCAGATCTGGCACACGCGCGACGTCCGGGTCTACCCGCAACAGAAGGTGGCGGAGACGCGCGATGCGCGCCGAACGCTGACTGCCGTCTGGCGTCTCGACGACGACCGCGTGGTCCAGCTCGGCACGAACCTGCTGCAACCGGCGTCCCTTCTCGAAGGGTGGGACTACGCGATCACGCGCGACGACGAGCCGTACCCGTTCGGGGCGATGTTCGGCAAGCCGTACGTCGATGCCTGGCGTATCGACACCGCGACGGGCGAGCGCACCCGGATCGCCGAGCGCGAGCGATACTTCTGGACCAGTCCCGGCGGCACCCGGGTTCTCTCGTATGACGGAGAGCACTACCGGACCGCCGAGATCGGGGCAGACCCCGGCGCGGGCTACATCCTGACGGAGTCGATCCCGACGGTCTTCGCGAACACCGAATGGGATACGCCGACGGACCTGCTCCCGCCGCACGGTTTCGGGCCCGGCGGTTGGTTCGAGGGCGACGAGACCGTCCTGCTGTACGACGAGCACGACATCTGGCGCGTCTCCCTCACCGGCGACGAGCCCGTTCGTCTTACGGATGGTGCAGAGAGCGGGGTGACCTATCGCGTCGCGTTCATGCCGGATGATGACGTGCCCGGACTGGCGCCCGATGAACCCGTCTACCTCACGTTGCACGACGACGAGAGCGAACAGCGCGGGTACGCGCGGCTTCTCCCGGACGGCTCCGTCGAAACGCTGCTTCTCGACGACATGAACATCTCCAGCCTCGCGAAGGCGGACAGCGCCGACGTCTACATGTACCGGACGCAGGCGTTCGATCGTTCGCCGAACGTTCAGGTGGGCGGCCCCCGACTGGCCGACGCCGTCCAGGTCACGGACACCAACCCGTTCATGTCCGAGTACGCGTGGGGTCGGTCGGAGTTGTTCAACTTCACGAGCGACCAGGGGCGCGATCTGCAGTCGGGTATCCTTCTGCCTGCGAATTGGGACGGCGAGCCCGTCCCGACGATCGTCTACACCTACGAAGTGCTGACCCCGGGCATCCATTCGTTCCGCCGGCCCAGCGAGCGGGACTACTACAACTTCACCGCGTGGACTCAGCACGGGTACGCGGTGCTACTTCCAGACATCGTCTATACATGGCGTGAGCCGGGCCCGAGCGCGCTCGCCGCGGTGTCGGCCGCCGTGGCGAAGGCCGTCGAGCTCGGGTACACGCAGGAGGATGCCGTCGGGCTCATCGGCCATTCCTGGGGCGGCTACCAGGCCACGTATCTGCCCACGCGAACGGACATCTTCGCGGCCTCCGTCGCCGGCGCGCCGCTCACCGACTTCGTGAGCTTCATGGGCCAGTTCCATTGGAACGGCGGGCTGCCCGAGCTCACTCACTGGGAGACGGGACAGGGAAGGATGGAGGTCCCGTTCTGGGAGGACCCCGAGGCGCACCGCCGGAGCTCTCCCATCCACGAGGTCCAGAACATGGAAACCCCGCTCCTCATGGCGCACGGAAACGAGGACGGCGTGGTGGACTGGGATCAGGCGACTGAGTTCTACAACTTCGCCCGCCGGGCCGGGAAGGAGATGGTCCTGCTCGTGTACGAAGGAGAAGACCACGGCTTCCGCGTCGAGGCGAACCAGAAGGACTACCACCGGCGCATCCTCGAGTGGTTCGGTCACTACCTGAGGGGCGAGCCGGCCGCTGATTGGATCACCGAAGGCGTCGCGCTCGAGGATCTCGAGGACGAGAAGACGAGGGTCGCGAAGAAGGTCGAAGAGAAGGGGGCCGATGAAGAGGACCCGGATGGGAACTGACTGCGCGCGCAGGCGAGGGTGCGGATGAGGTCGCTCGTCCGCGTCGTCGCGGTGGCGGCGGCGGTCGCCGCGATGGTCGTCTTCTGGCGAACGTCCGATGCATCGAGCATCGCCTTCTGGCGACCGTCGGACGCCCCGCCCGTGGACGAACCGTCATCCGAGGTGGGGATTGACCGCGTGAACGGGTCCTGGTCCGAGGAGGATTGGGGGGTCTTCGCGTCACGGGTCCGGCAGGCGGAGGCCGACGGACTCCGCGAACTGCCGCCGGGCGAGGCGATCGGCCGGCTGGCCGAGTCGTTCGTCGGGACCCCCTACACGCCCGGCACGCTCGAGGCGGACGGCCCCGAGGGTCTCGTCATTAACTTCCGTGAGTTCGACTGCGTGACCTTTGTCGAGAACATGCTCGCGATGACCCGGTTCATCCGGTCAGGCGGAGCCGAATTGCTCGACGATCGGGCGTCTGCGGAGGCTGCGTACGAACGCCACCTCGAGTCCCTTCGGTATCGCCACGGGCGTCTGGACGGATATCCGAGCCGGCTCCACTACTTCTCCGAATGGCTCGCCGACAACGCATCGCGAGGGCTGCTCTCGACGGTGACGAGCGATCTCGATCCGGCCATGGACCTCGAGCCGATCGACTTCATGTCCACCCACGCCGACGCGTATCGGCAACTCGCGGATCCGGGGACACTGGGAGCGATCGAGGAGATGGAAGCGCGGCTCAATGCCGCGGGAGCCCGGGCGTTCGTCCGCCAGGACCGCATCGGCGCGGTTGAGGGACGGATCCGGACAGGCGACGTGATCGCCGCGACTTCCACCGTGGAAGGCCTTGATATCGCGCACACGGGACTCGCGATTCGGATCGACGGCCGGCTCCACATGATCCACGCGCCGCTCGTCGGCAGCTCGGTGGAGATCTCCGAGGTCCCCCTGGTCGACCGTATCCTCGGAATCCCATCGCAGGACGGGATCATGGTCGCGCGCTGGGCCGACGGGAACTGACCGGCGGAGCGGGACTGACTGGCGATGCGGCCTGAAGCTCAGGGCAGCGGCGGGAACTCCACGGGCGCCCGACGATGACGCGTGGCCTGTTCGTAGGCGTACGCGTACCTGAACAGCAGGCCCTCCGCCCACGGTCGCGCGAGAATCTGCAGGCCCGCGGGGTGGACGCCGCCCGTGAATCCCATCGGAACGGTGATCGCCGGCATTCCGGTCGCCGGAGCCACGCGCTGGCTGTTGTCCCCGCAGTACTCCTCGCGCCCCCGGTCGATGTGCGCGGGTGCGCACAGCCACGACGGATAGATGAGCGCATCCACCTCTACCAGGTCCATCGCCTCGACAAGCGCCGCCAGGTACGCCTGTCGCCCCGGGTTGTCGGCGTAGTCGGGGCAGGGGTCGGCCCAGCGCGAGGGGTGCACGTCCAGCGGGGTGTCCTCGAAGCGGCGCAGACCGCCCTCCGCATGGTCGGAGTATTGCCCCGTCGACAGGACCTCGATGACATCCGTGATCGGCGCACCGTCGCCCAGGGACTGCAGATACCGCCACATGTCGTAGCGGAACCGCGGACAGAACATTCCCTCGCGAGAGTTGTTCGCGTCGACATCGAAATCGAACGGGTCCACGATCTCGGCACCGAGGGCCGACATGTCCGCGATCGCCCGCCCGAACAGCTCGAGGATCGCCGGATCCGCCTCCTCCCGATCCACGAGGGAACGCAGGACGCCGATCCGTGCCCCTTCGAGCCCGGCGTGATCCAGGAACGCGGTGTAGTCCGCCTCGTGGCGCTCGGCGCCCGCCAGGGTGTAGGGGTCCGCGGGGTCCAGCTCGGCGACGACGTTGAACACCTTCGCGACATCCTCGACCGTCCGGCCCATGGGCCCGGCGATGTCACGGTCGAACGAGAGGGGGATCACGCCGTCGCGGCTCGTCAGCCCGATCGTCGAACGGATCCCCACGAGGGCGAGGTGCGACGACGGCCCCCGGATGGAGTTCCCGGTGTCGCTTCCCAGGCCGATCAGCCCGAAGCTCGCGGCCACGCCCGACGCGGTTCCTCCGCTGGATCCTGCCGGGACCCGTTCGAGATCGTACGCGTTCCGGGTCGTATCGAACGACGAGCTGATCGTCTGACGCGGGCTGAACGCCCACTCCGCCATGTTCGTCTTCCCGATGATGATCGCGTCCGCGCGCCGAATCATGCGGACCATGAACGCGTCGTCCGGCGGGACACTCTCCGCGAGCGCGATCGACCCGCCCGTCGTCACCATGTCCTCTGTGTCGAAATTGTCCTTCACGAGCATGGGGACGCAGAACAACGGGCCCATCTCGATCCCGAGCGCGAGTGCCGCGTCGATCTCATCGGCTCTGCGGAGGGCCCCCGGGTTGAGCACCGTGATCGCGTTCAGGCGGTCCTCGTAGGCCGTGATCCGCGCGAGATGCGACTCCACGATCTGACGGCACGTCGCCCGCCCGCTGCGAATCGCCTGGTGGACGTTCGCGATCGTCGTCTCGGTGACTTCGAACCGGCCCGACTCCGGGGCGCCTCCGCAGGCCGAGAGAACCGCCGCGAACACGCACAGGACGAGAAAGACGGGGCCGCCCCGCGTCGGGGACTGGTGCGAGGCATTCATGGAAACGAGCATATCAGCGCTCGATGGGTTTTCGTACCCCGTCCGTGACCCGCGCTGGAGAAGTGCCGAAATGCAGATGCCCCTTCGATCGTTCGCTCTGGCCACGACGCTGGCACTCGCGCCCTTGGCCCGTCCGTCCGCGGCGCAGACCAGCGCGGGATCCCTGACGGACCAGTACCGGGCCGACGCCGGACGCCTGATCGGTGCCGCCCTGACCGATGAGGCGGGCTGGGAGAAGCTCGAGGTGTTGTCGACACAGATCGGGCATCGTCTGAGCGGTTCGGATGGTCTGGAGCGGGCGATCGAGTGGGCGGACGAGATGATGCGTGCGGAGGGTCTCGACGTGACGTTGCAGCCGGTCATGGTCCCCCACTGGGTCAGGGGTGAGGAGCACGCTCGAGTCGTGGCGCCGGTGGAGAGACGCCTCGCGATCCTAGGGTTGGGGAATAGCGTTGGCACCGGCGGCGAGACGATCGAGGCCCCCGTCGTGGTGGTGGGGTCGTTCGAGGAGCTCGAGGCCCTGGGGCGCGACGCGGTCGAGGGGAAGATCGTGCTGTTTGCCGTGGAGTGGGAAGGCTACGGGCGGACCGTCCAGTATCGCAGCGGCGGGGCCTCGGCTGCCGCTCGCCTCGGCGCGGTCGCCGCTCTCGTTCGCTCCGCCACGGGGAACAGTCTGTATACGCCGCACACCGGAGCGATGAACTACGCGGATGACGCGCCCCGGATCCCGGCGGCGGCCGTCACCGTGGAGGACGCCGCCTGGATGCGGCGTATGTCGGAGGCCGGCGAGACCGTCCGCGTCAGGCTCTACATGGAAGCCGAGATGTTGCCGGATGCGCAGTCGTACAACGTCATCGCCGAGATCCCGGGCAGCGAGCTCCCCGACGAGGTCGTCGTGATGGGGGGGCACTACGACTCCTGGGACGTGGGTCAGGGGGCGCACGACGACGGCGCCGCGTGCATCGCGGCCTGGCACGCGCTCACGCTGATCAAGCAGCTCGGCCTGACGCCGCGTCGCACGCTGCGTGTCGTTCTCTGGACGAACGAAGAGAACGGGCTGCGCGGCGGAAATGCCTACCGCGAGTGGGTCGGCGAATCGGTCGCGAACCACGTCGCCGCGATCGAGATGGACGGGGGGAACGAACGGCCCGTCGGCTTCGGCGTCACCGTGCCGAACGGCGACCAGGAGCGAGCGCTAGGGATCGCCGGTCAGATCGGGGCGCTGCTCACTGGCATAGAGGGCGGACGAATCACGTCAGGCGGCGGCGGAGCGGACATCGGGCCGCTCATGCAGGCCGGGGTGCCGGGGCTGGGTTTCCAGACCGTCGGCGAGCACTACTTCGACTGGCACCACACCGATGCGGACACGATCGACAAGATCGAGCCCGTCGATTTCCAGAAGGCCGTCGCGATGCTGGCGGTCATGGGATTCGTGCTGGCGGACATGCCCGGGACACTCGCCGGAGGCTGAAGCTGGGGCGATCTACCGGATCGTCTGGATGTAGCGCAGGGCCGGCTCCACGGGGCAGTTGTCTCCTTCGCAATCGCGGCTCCCGTCGGTGAATACCGAGAGCACGACGCTGCCGTCGTCGAGGAACTCGAGCTTCATATACCCGTACTCGCCGTGCTGCCGGCCCGCGAGGAAGTCCGATCGGCCCACATCGATGACCTCGTCCAGCTTGCTCCCGGCGCCGCTCACCACATGCGTCCCGACCCCGAACCGAGAGCCATCGAAGACCTGCAGCGTGTGCTCGTGTCCCGCGGCGTAGACCATCGGCTCGTTCCCGTACCGCCTGAATAGATCGACGAGCCGCTTCCGCATCGCCCGGTTCCGCGGACCGGAGAGATCCTGGTTCGTGATCCCTGAGTTGCGTGCAGCCGGATACAGGAAGGGAATCGGGAGGTAGGCCCACGACACGAGCTCGGTCAGTGGGAAGAACCAGTAGCGGGCCATGAAGTACCCGCCGTGCTTTCCGAACGTTTCCAGGGGGTGATGAGCGACGACGATCGCCCGGCGCCCACGATCCAGCGAGTCGAGCGTCCCGGCGAGCGCGTCGAGCACGGCGGCCTCGGACTGCCGTGTGCAATCGACGTTGACCCGGCGATCGGGATCGTGGAGCCACCAGTGCGTGTCGATCGCGATCAGGCGGGCCGCCGCCCCGACATCACGGACGAATGGCCCCGGGCAGCCATCTGGAGGGAGGACCTCGACGCTCACCCCGCGGGCTGACTGCCGCCGGATGAAGCCCGTCTGGTTCATCATGTTCTGCAGCCCCTCCGCGCTCCCATCCGCCCAGTCATGGTTCCCGGGGACGAAGATCCCGTGGGCACGTGTTCCGCGGATCATGTCCACCTGGGACTCGAGCCGCAGGCTGTCATCCGGAAACCCCGGATGATCGGCGTCGCGCACCCCGTCGTCGTAGACGTTGTCGCCGAGAAACACGACGGTGGCGGACACCGATGGGCTCAGCGTCTCGATGTCGCGCCGAAGCTGTCGCAGGATCGGCGTCTGGGCCTTCACATCGCCCGCATCGCCGATGAGGTAGACGACATCCGCGGTCCCGGAGAGGGCCGCGGGCCGGGTAGCGATCGGCAGACGGGCACCACCACAGCCGCTCGACCCGATCCCCAGCGCCAGCAGGAACGCAGCGGTCATCTCCCGCCGTCGAACGGCATCTCGGACAGTCGTGATCCTGGAATCTCTCCTCGGAGGAAACACCCGGGTGGCCCAACGCCCGGAGGGTAGTGCGGACCACCGACGGCGCGCTACCGGAGGGCCATCATCGAGCTCTCAAGTCGCCTCCGTAAGGTTCCGGGGTTCTCGTGCATCGAACTTGTATCCGACAAGCGTATGTGAACTGACTGGGAGAGGGCGCCCGAGGTTGTTCTCGAATGGGGTCAGGCGTCGTGGGTCATCTGGAGCTTGAACCCGATGTGGAAGCGTCCGCCCTTGTAGCAGATGCTCCCGGGTGATTTGACGCATTGGCCGGTTTCGCACTGGATCTCCGGCATCACGGAGAGTGCGAAGAACCCGGCAACGGTTGCGGCGAGCAAGCTGGTGATGAGTTTCTTTGAGTCGCGGTTTCGCATGTCGTCCTCCTGAAAGGTTGGGTGTCATGCGAGCGTCTCTCTCCCCTGTCGGTTCATCTAGGAGGAGCCGATCCGACTCGAGCGGACTGACTCCGAAGCGCGATTGATCGCGCGGATTGTCGCGGGTGATCCCGAGGCCCTCGGTGAGGTCTTCGAGATGCACAGCGAACGCGTCTACCGACTGGCGTTTGGGATCACACGATCCATGAGCGACGCGGAAGACGTCGTTCAGGACGTGTTCGTCGCCTTGCCTGAGCGGCTGGCGTCGTTCGAGGGACGGGCGTCCCTGGCTACGTGGCTTCATCGCGTTGCCGTACGGGCCGCGATGATTCGGTTGAGGCGGGAGCGGTTTCTCGACACGGTGCCGCTCGAACTGGCCGCGAGGACGATGCCGGGCGAGAGGGCCCGGCCCGTCGATCGCGTCGATCTCGAGCGGGCGTTGCACAGGATACCGGACGAGTACCGGGTGGTGATCTGGCTCAAGGTCGTGGAGGGTTGGACCCACGCCGAGATCGGCGAGGCGCTCGGAATCGCAGAGAACGCGTCGTACCAGCGAATGCACAGGGCCAGGCGCATGCTACGCGCGCTTCTGGCAGACGGGAGGTAGACAGGATGGGGCGGTATAGACGCCACCCTCGTTTCGAGCGGTTGAGCGAGTTCGCCGACGGTACGCTCGACCAGGGCACGGCACGGCCGATCTCGTCGCATCTCGAGTCCTGCTCGAGATGCCGCCGCGAGGTCGCCACCATCAGAGAAATGGATCTGGCGCTGCGGGAGGTCCCCATTCCGGCCCTCCCCGACGACCTGTTCGACAGAGTCATCGAACGCCGGGAGGCCGGCGTCCGGACCCTGCTTCCCGACGCGCCGATCGCCCCGCCCCGGCGCCGCAGCTGGCGGTCCGTCGCCGCGGTTGCCGGTGTCGTCTTGTTCGCCTCGCTGGCCGGGATCGCGCTGACGAATGGCGAGGCCGTGGCTGGCGCGAGCCACCTGCGGCTGGGGCCTCCGACCGCATCGTCGGTCGTTCCCCTCACCTATACACCCGGGACCGTTCTCGCGGGCGAGTCGATGGTGCGCGTCAGGGCGAGGGTCTGGCCGGCCGAGGATCCGACTGCGTCCTACACCGTCGACCTCGGCCTGCTGCAACGATCGGATGACGCTTTCGCCGGCGCGGTCACACTGCCGTTGGAGGCGGGCTTCGCACTGATCTCCATGGAGTCCCTCGATGGCACGGTCCTCGATGCGAACGGGGGCGACTTCTGGGAATACGAGTCGCCGCTCGTCGAACCGGTCGAGGTGGCACGTGCTCGGCTCGAGGCGTTGCGAGGAATGGGTCAGGATGGGGTGATCCTCGGAACGCCCATTCAGGCCGAGGCCATCCGCGCCGCTGAACGTCATCCGGACGACGTGGCGCTCTGGAACGCACGGGCGCAGTACGAGTTGTGGGCCGCCACCGATCCCACCGAGGTCCTCTCGTCCCACGGCGAGCGCCTCGAGGGGTTCGCAGCCCGCGCACTCGCGGGCGATCGGTCGTCCGACGAGTTGGGAGAGCTCGCCGGGTATGCCGCGACGCTCGAGGCATACGACGTGCTCGAGCAGATCGTAAGCGCGCTCGCGACGGTCCAGCCTGCGCACCCGCAGGTGCTGCGGAGCCGGCTTCTCGACGCCGTCCAGTCCAGAGACGTCGACGCGCTGGCGCGGGTCGAAGATGTGTTCAACGCCGGACCAGATCCCGAGGGCCTCGCGGCCAGCGTTGGGTATCGGCTGGCCCTGGCCGGCGGCAACGCCGGTCTGATCCTGCGGTGGGCCGACCGTCTCGCGGCGGGAGGGCCGGCTGTGGCGGACGAACTGGCTGCCGAGCTCGCGACCCTCGCGATGGTCCGACGGGAGGGAATCGACCGGCTTCATACACGGCTGGCCTTCTACGACGGATCCTCCGAAGCCCTGCGACCTCTCCATCAGCCCCGCGGAGCGTGGAAGCGTGAAGTTCGTCGTCGCCGGGCCGTCCTTCGGGCCGCCCTCGGCGAAGCTCTCCTTCTCGAGGGCGAGACGGAAGCGGGCCTCGAGGCTCTCGAGGCGTCCATAGCCGAGCGCTGGGACCCGCGTGTCGCGGCGACCCTGGTGCGAGCCTCCGACCGACCGCTGACGGCGAATCTCGAACGCCTCGCACGACTCATCGAAGTCGACCCGACGATCGAGTCCGAGGCCGATGTCCGCATCGAGCTCTCGGCAGACGAGGTGAACGAGGCCCGCCGCGAATTGGCGGGTTCCATCCTGGCCGAGGCGAGAGGGGGCGACGTTCCCGATGCGGTTCTGAGATCTCGCGTCGGCGCCGAAGTGCCGCTCGATCACGGCGGCGTCACCCTGATTGCCCTCTGGCAGGCACCACCGGTCGTCGACGACGCAGAGACCGAGGCCTTCGTGCGTCACACCCGCGCACTCGATCTGGCAGGTGTCCGGACGCTCGTGGCCGGCCCCGAGCGGTGGCTGGACGAGATCGTCGAGATCGCGGGCCTCGCGGGCGCCCGGGCGGTCGTGGATCACGACGCTACCGTCTCCGACGCGTTCGGCGGCTGGCACCTGTGGGAGTACGTGATTGTCCATGACGGGTGGTACTCCGTCCATCACGACCTCGAAGAGGCCGCGCGACTGGCGCTTCTGAATTCGGAGATTCGGTGAGTCGAGCGCGCTAGTCCCGACCCCACGGCGAGGAAACCGTATTAGATGAGATGCACGAGAGGCGCCAAACCTTACAGGCGCCTCTCGTATCGTCTCAGGCGGGCGTCCGGCGACCGTGGAAGTCGCCGTCCCGGCTCACCTTAGCTGTAGCGTGGTCTCGATCGTCCCGCCCTTGAGAGCCTCGTAGCGCACGGTGACGGAACCGGATCCGCGCACCAGAAACTCGATCGTCCGTGTCTCGTGTGCACCGAGACCGCTGCGCACCATGATCCGATCCAGCTCCTCCTGGTCGATCATCTGAGTCGGCCCGGGGCGGTGCTTGTCGGCAACCCAGCCCGCCGCGACGACCTCCGCGCCCTCGACCGTGATCAGATCGGGGCGGACGACGTTGTTCTGCCTGGCCCTCACCGTGATCGTGGGAATCGCCCTGTCGTTGACCAGATCGACCCTGACGCGGTGGACGCCGCCACCGATCGCCTCGACCGAGGTGTCACCGATCCGGGGCATGGGCATCTCGTCCGCGTGGTAGAGCGTGAACGCCATGTTCCGGTGGAACAGCTCCATGCTCATGAATCGCGGGTTGACCCGTCCGGACAGCTTCTTGAAGCCGCCCATCTCGACCGGACCGTACACGGGGTGGTCGAAGGGTGCCCACTCGACGTACTGATCGCCGAACTCGAGGAAGTCGTCGAAGAAGTATCGCGACCGCTGACCCGAGATGGGCGAATTCTGGTTTCGCTGCTGCTCCTGGAGGAGCGGGCTGTTGAAGTACTGCCCGCCGTTCCAAAGCTCGTTCGAGTACGAGATGATCCCGAGCCCGTCGTTCGTCCAGTCGATGGACCCGCCGTGGACCGTGTACAGCCCCTGCCAGATGATCAAATAGTCGTAGTAGGGAAGCATGCGCTCCCCGTTCTCGCCGATCTCGTTGTACACGCGGATGTCCTGAGCCGGATAGTCCCCGTACCAGGCCATGCCGGGGCCGCGCAGGATCATCCCACCCGTGTTATGGAACGACTGGAACCCGGCGATGTTCGGCCGCGTCATCATGAAGTCGTTGATTGCTCGTGCTTCGGGCAGCTGAAACGGGTAGTCCATCGACCCGCCCTGGATGTAATTCGGCTGCCAGTCCGAGGCGTAGTTCCGGTTCGGATCGTACCCGCCGACCGGGTCCTCGTTGACCCGACCGTCCCCGTCGTTGTCGATCCCTTCGGACCCGAGCATCTCCCAGTCACCCGGCTGCCCCGGCGGAGCCGGCTCCATGATCCGCGGATCCGCCGCACTCTCACGCCAGCGGCCGGCCCCCGGGACGTACTTGCGGATCTGCTCGATCACGCCGTTGCCGTTCAGGTCGTCGGCCCCGTCCTCGTCGAACAGCCCATCCCCATCGCTGTCCACCGGGATGTGCCCCGTTCGGGCGCCTGAACCGGCTCCGTCGAGGAAGTAGTCGCGGCCATCCGGGTTCACGCTGGGCAGGATGTAGAACACGCGCTCGTCGACCAGACGCCGGACCTCGTCGATTCGCTCGTAGTTCTCCATCAGATACCAGATCGTGTAAAGCGCGACCTCGGCGCCCTGGATCTCGTTCCCGTGAACGTTGGCCTCGATGAACATCCCGGCCTTGGACAGCTCGGGACCGGTATCGGGGTTGTTGATCGTCATCAACCACATCTCGCGACCACCGTAGCTCTCGCCGAGCGACTGCAGCGACAGAAACTCCGGCCAGGTGCGCGCCATCAACTGCATGCGCTCCCCTATCTCATCGTGATCGAGCCAGCGGTCCCAGGTGAGCGGCAGGGTGTGCTCGGGGTCGGACCCGATCCCGGTGTCCTGTTGGGCGGCCGCCGGTGCCGCGGCTCCGATGACGGTCCACGTCAGTACGCCGAGAAGCGCCAGGCAGACCCGATTGAGATTCCGGTGCATATCGTTTCCTCGCATGGTTTTCATCGGGTCACCTCAACGTGACGGTGGCGGAGTCCGAGCCACCCTTCTGCGAACGGACGCGGATCTCGACCTGCGCGCCGCTCTGTCCCTGAATCACCCACGTCACCTTGTGCCGCGACCCCGACCCCGCGAGCTGGCGGATCGTCGCGGTCTTCGGAGACCCGCTGACCACGTCGTCCGGGTCGATCTGGATCTGGATCGTCGTCGGCTGAACCGCTCGCGAGACGACCCCGTGCTGAAGCGATGTGGGGAGGAAGCCGGTGTTCGCGATCTCGACCTCGACGGTGAAGATGCCGCCACCGTGCGCGGTGACTTCCGTGTCGGCGATCACGACCCTCGGGAGCATCCCCGCGAGTCGGGCGACGAACTCCCCGTGAGTCTCACCGAGTCCGGCGAGCTCGGATGCCGCCGGGTTCGTGGTCACGTACGGCATGAAGCCGCCGATCTCAACGTCTCCCAGATCGGGGTGGGTGTACGTCGACCAGTCGACGAACGCGTCGACGCCGGCGCCCTCGAGCGATGCGAGCAGCTCGGCGTCGATTCCCCGGCCGGCCCCGTCTCCGCCGGAGCGACCGCCCTCGCCCTCCTCGGCCTCGGTGGCGGGGAGGCTCCAGCCCTGAGTGCTGAAGGAGGGGATGCCGAACTGGTAGTAGCCCCATTGGAACAGGGCGCCTTCGGCCTCGCGGTTCACGCCGATCGCCTCGATCCCGGTGATCTCCCGGTATGCGTCCGAGACGGCGGTGAAGTACACCTGGTCATCCCGGTGCACCGTCGTCGATGGCCGTCGGCCGGAACCCGGATCGTTGTCCCGTCCGAGCTGGGCGCCGCGCTGCGGTGCGGCGCCGAAGGAGCCGCCGCTCCGGCTGAAGACGCCGACATCGTACATGCCGTCGAAGGAGGCGTCGGCGAAGACCATCAGGTCGATCGGACGCGGGTCCGCGAGGTTCCCGCCCGAATTCGGCGGGGTGACGAGGTTGTCCGAGTGCCCGAAGGTGAGGATCGTGCCGATGTTGCGGTGCGTGATGATGAAGTCCATGAAGCCGCGAGTCTCGGCCTCGCTCACCATGTGTACGCCCGCATCGGCCTGCCAGTACGGATAGGCGTGCTGGAAATTCCTGTTCAGGTCAGCCCCGCCGGGTCCGTCCTCGTTGAAGAAGCCGTCGCCGTCGTCGTCCGTGCCTTCCCAGTAGACCGTGTGGGTCCCCGTCTCGCCCTTCGATGCATCCGCGCGCTTCATGAGGCGCGAATCGTCCGGATCGATCATGAACGCCCCGGCCGGGTCGGCGACGCGCATCACAGTAATGACGCCGTCTCCGTTCAGGTCGTCCGGGCCGTCTTCGTCGGTCCGGCCGTCGTTATCGTCATCGTAGGCGGTGTCGTTGCCGCGCCGGTCCCGCCGGATGGCACCGAACATCGCTTCGGCTCCATCGGGGTTCATGCGCGGGATGACATAGACGACCTGGTCGTTCAACAGCGACCTGACGGCATCGCTGGTGTTCGAGGTCAGGTAACGGATCGTCTCGAGGGCATGGGAGCTGCCCACGAGATGGTCGCCCTCGAGGTTACCCACGACGAGCACGCCGGGTCGCTCACCCAGCGGAGTGCCGGAGCGATTCGCGATCTCGGCGACCCAGACTTCGCGTCCGCCCAGCGTCGTCGCGATCGATTGAAGCGTCACGGCGTCCGAGGCCCCGGCGAGGGCCTGCAGTTCGGCCGTGAGGCCGGCGTAGTCGTGATATGCCGCCTGGCCGTGTCCGGCCTGCGGGGTCGCGAGGATCGTCAGTGCGAGGCAGGCGAGGCCCGTCGCGAGCGTCGATCCACGCAGGAGTCGGATTGACACGTCCACATCTCCTGGTTCGGGAAGGTAGACAGGATAGAGGGGGCGGTGTTGTCCAACCAGTCGGCGGGCGAACTTGGCTAGATGGGGTATCGCATTCTCGCCGACGTGGTGCTCGCCGTGCACCTGCTCTTCATTTTGTTCGTGGCTCTGGGCGGCTTTCTCGCCCTTCGATGGCCGCGAATCGCTGCCGTGCATCTGCCGGCAGCGCTGTGGGGAGTGGCGATCGAGCTGGTTGGCTGGATCTGCCCTCTCACGCCGCTCGAGAACTCGCTTCGCCGGCTGGGCGGCGAGGCGGGGTACTCCGGCGGGTTCATCGAGCGGTACCTGCTCCCGCTGATCTACCCCTCCGAGCTCACCCGTGAGATCCAGGTGGGGCTGGGACTGCTCGTGATCGTGCTCAACGTCGTCGCATACGGGCTCGTGCTTCGGCGGCGGCGATCACTCCGCTCGCAGCGTCTCGACGGGGTCGATTCGGGAGGCTCTTCGGGCGCGTAGCCCGCCGCTGAGAAGGCCAGGGCCGCTGTTAGTCCGGCCGAATCAGGGCAGGTACTTCGCGGGGATCGGGCCGGCTCCGATCTCCTCGTCCCACGCGATCGAGGTGATCCACCAGCGCCCCGCGTTCCAGATCATCTGAAACGTGTTGATCCCGCGCCCCTGGTTCTCGGTCTGACCGTAGAGGTGCTTCTCGTACGTGCTGAACACGTGGGCGATGTCGCCGTAACGCTCCGCGACGTTGTGGATCCCGTCCTCGGAGAATCCCGCGTCGTTCACGCCCCCGACCGTGGTTCCGGCGTCGATCCAGTCCACGAAGTCGTCGACGGACATCACGACGAGCGGACCGCCCGTCTGCTCGGTACTCGGAATCAGGTGGGCCTGCGGAAGAAACAGCGAACGAAATCTGGGCCAGTCGAAGTCCCCGCCCGGCGGGCGGGCGATTGCCTCGTAGGCAGCGCTCACGATCGCCTCGGGCGAAGCGACATCCGCGGGGCGCGGCTCCTGCGCCTCGAGCCCCGGGGCAAGCGTCAACGCAACGGCCAGAGCGGTAGTCAGAAGGGAAGTCGTGTTTCGCATGGATTCTCTCAAATGGGCTTTCAGGGTGCCTGAGGGTGCGTTTTCGCGGTGAAAAAAGGGTCGGCTGTCGGGAATCGTTACCACCGACACATGGGATCCGACGTGATCGACGGCAAGCGGGTTTCGCGGGGCGAACGGCCGGAACGACGTGTCGGGATTCGACTCGCGGCGTCCCTCGGACACCCGCCCCGCCGTCGGAGCGGGGGTGGCATGCCACATGCCCCTCGATCGAGCGGGATACGCGCCCCACGCCGCGATCGGCGCGGGCGAACACAGCGAGACGAGAGTCGAATGAGAATGCTGAACCGTACGTCGAAACTTGCCGCATGCGCGGCGTTCGTGGCCTTCGCGGCCTGCCAGAGCGGTGAAGTGGCCGGACCAGGGCTCGGAGACGACGCCGTCTCGGCCAGCGAGGCCGCCGCGATCTCGGGCTTCCTGGTGAACAACGCGTTCTCGAGCTGGGACCTCGGCGGCATCGGGGGGGGTGGCTCGTCGGTCCTCGCCGGGACGCCGATCGCCATCGATTACGCCGTGAACGCGAGCGCCGGGTGCCCGCTGGGCGGCGAGCTGGCGGTGGCAGGATCGATCACGGGCTCGATCGATGATCAGACGTTCGCCGGCAGCCTGAGCCTGAACGTCGAGACGGCCGCGTCGAATTGCGGCTTCCTCCACGAGGAGACGCAGTTCACGCTGAACACGAATCCGGACCTCGTCCTCTCCGGCGGGTTCTCGTTCGATCAGGGCGAGCTCGTGGGCCAGGCGGTGTTCACGTACGTCGGCGCGGTCGAGTGGGCCTCGGATGACGGGCGCTCGGGATCCTGCATCTACGACGTGTCGGTGACCGCGAGCGAGTCCGGCTCGCTGGTCGAGAGCGGTACGGTCTGCGGACAGTCCCTCTAGTAGCCTGCCAGGTCGGGCGAGTTCGGCCGGTGTGACCCTCCGGTCGACCTCGTCGTCCCTGAGGCAGACGCATAGCGTTCGGCGCATGCGGATGAGCAGCGAAACGCATCGATTTTCGTTCTCGTAGGTGACGGCGCGAAGGCGCGCCCGGACGAAGACAGGACCGGGACGGGGGTCCTCGGAGGTTGTGGCAGCTCCGGGGGCCTCCGTTTTCGCTTGCTGTCCAGTCGCGTGTCCCTGATTATTTGTCGGTTGGAACCACACCGCCCGAGCAGTCCAGGAGTGTAGAATGGCACGAAAGACGGCCCTTACCGCGTTCCCGCTCGCGATCCTCGCGATCGCGGCGGCCTTGCTCTTCCTCCCCGTCATGAACCGTCCGCAGGTGATCGCGGCGGATCAGATAGGCGCATTCGGATTTCAGCCAGGAGAGCTGGTCGCGAACTTCGAATACGAGGACATCGACGGGGGGAAGGGATCTCTCTCTTCGCTTCTCGACGGCAACGACGCCCTCGTCATCGTCATGCGGACGGCCGAATGCCCCGTGTCCCGACGCTACGGTACACGGCTCAAGGAGCTCGAGGATACCTACTCGGGCAACGGCGTACAGTTTGTCTACCTGAACATCAGCGAGCAGGACACGGAAGCCGACGTCCGAGAGGACATCGAGCGTTTCGGGTTCGCGTCGCCTTACATCCTGGACCCTGACCGCAGCATCGGTTCGCTTCTGCAGGCTAACGTGTCGTCCGAGGTCTTCGTGATCGATCGGGCCGGTACACTGCGCTACCGGGGGGCAGTCGACGATCAGCACGGGATCACGTTCTCGAACCCGACCGTCGATGAGCATTACCTCCGCGACGCGCTCGAGGAGCTGCAGGCGGGCACCGACGTCTCGACTCCGTACACGGAGGCATCCGGGTGCTACCTCGAGGGTGAGGTCGCGGTGGTTCCGGCTCGGGACATCACCTACCACAACCGCGTCAGCCGGATCGTCAACTACAACTGCGTCACCTGCCACCGCGAAGGTGGAGTCGGCCCGTTCGCGCTCGACAGCTACGAGCAGGTCAACGGTTTCAAGCACATGGTCCACTTCATGGTGAGCGCCGGTCTGATGCCGCCGTGGTATGCGTCGCCGGAGCATGGGGAGTGGGCGAACGACCGGAGCCTGTCCGAGCGCGACAAACGTGACCTCATCGCGTGGATCGAGGCGGGCGCGCCCGAGGGCGATGCCTCGACCGCCGTCCTGCCGCGCAACCTGAAGCCTGGCTGGATGATGGGCACGGAGCCGGACACGATCATCACGATCCCGGCCCCCGAGCAGGTCCCCGCGGACGGCGTGCTGGAATACCGCCACGTCTACGTGGACACGGACTGGCCCGATGACCGTTGGGTTCGCGCGGCCGAGGTGGTTCCGACGGCGAAACAGGTGACCCACCATGTGATCGTGTATCTCGAGGACCGTGAAGCGGAGCGGCGCGGCGGGTGGCTCGTCGGGTACGCACCCGGCGTTCCGGTTCGAATCTGGGGCGACGAGGCGGGCAAGCGGATTCCGCCGGGCCAGACCCTCATGTTCGAGCTCCACTACACGACGAACGGCGAGGCCGCCGTGGACGAGACCCGCGTCGGTCTGTGGTTCCACGACGAGAGACCGACCGACGAGATCATGATGGCGGCCGTGAGCACGGACGAGTTCGAGATCCCGGCGCACGAGTCGAATCACGAAGTCGTCGCCGAGATGGAGTTCGAGAACGCCGGACGGATCATGTCGTACCTGCCGCACATGCACCTGCGCGGGAAGGCGTTCAAGTACGAGCTCGTGCGGGCGGACGGTACGTCCGAGACGCTGCTCGACGTCCCGAACTACGACTTCAACTGGCAGCTGGTCTACCAGCCCAAGGAACCGCTGGAGATCCGTCCCGGCGACAAGCTCATCGGGACTGCCGTGTACGACAACAGCGAGGGGAACCCGGCGAACCCGGACCCGAGCAACCCGGTCTACTACGGCGAGCAGAGCTTCGAGGAGATGATGTTCGGATTCTTCGAGTTCATCCCGGGCCCGAGAGGGGACTCGCAGGACCAGCAGCAGTAGATCGGCCGCGGCTCCGAGCCGCCGATCGCAAAGGAAAAAGGCCCGGGACGCACAGCGCTCCGGGCCTTTTCGCATCCCTCAGGCAGTCACGCGTCCAATGGGTGGTCGTCGTCAGGCGCTCGCCATGCCGCTCGTCGTACGAAACAGCTCCTCGATAGCGTCCTCCGGTCCTGCGAGCTGGTATGGTTTCGGAAAGAGCGGGGCAATGGGGAGATCAGTGCTGAACCTGCAGAATAGAAACGGATTCACGCTCATCGAGTTGATGATCGTCGTATCGATCATCGGGACGCTGTCCGCGGTCGTCGTCCCGAACTTCCTGTCGGTGAAGACGAAGTCGCTCGACGGTGCGGCGAAGGCGAATCTCCGCAACATGATCGTGGCTCAGGAGAATTAGTTTTCAGACACGCAGGCGTATACCGACGTCGCGGTGTCAGTTGGAGGCCGGGGAGACCTCGACGGCAACGGAACGGAGGACTTCCGAGCGAGCCAGGGCGTGATGCTCGGGGCGACGGCCTATACCGACGGCTTCCAGATCACATCGAACCACAGTGAGTCACCGAACACGTGGTGCGTGACCTCCTCCGTGGGTGCCTCAGGGGCCGCCGGGGCGATCGTCCTGGCCGCGAGCTGCTGACGTCGCGATCGCCTAAGTAAGGTAGGTCGTCCGTTTTCGGCGGTTCGGGTCAGCGCCCGGGCCGCCACGCCTCCTCTCCCGCTTCGTCGTCGGGGCCGATCGTTCCCTCGACCGAAGCGAGCAGCTCGACCGCCTGGTAGAGCACGCCGCGCGATACGACGTACTCCACGTCGCGAGCATTTCGCACGTCGTCCAGCGGGTTTCCGCGCACCACGAAGAGGTCGGCCAGCTTGCCTACGGCGATGCTGCCCAGCTCGTCCCCGACCCCGAACGCGCGGGCCCCGTTCAGCGTCGCGATCCGGAAGACATCCACCGGGGGTACACCGGCGCGCGCGAGCGCGAGGATCTCGCGGTGCGCTCCGAAGGCGGACCAGTACCGTCCCCAGGACGGGTGGTCTGTCCCCAGGGTGATGAGATCTCGTCCGCCGCGGTCGTAGAATGCCTTGAGCGTCCTTCGCTTGATCGGTGACATGAGGGCGAACGACTCGAGAACGGGCCGCTCCGGCCGGGCCTCGATGATCTCTCGCATGTAGGGAGTGAGGAAGCGAAGCTCGTCGGTCCAGTACTCGGTCATCTCGGGATCGTGCGGTCCCCAGTAGCCGTAGATCGAGAGGGTCGCATCGAAGTTGACGCCCCGCTCGATGTAGAGATCGATGATCTCGCGCAGCTCGTCGCCCTCGAAGTCGTCGAACACCTGCAGCGACGCATAGGCGCTGCGATCCGCGGGCATCATGTCCCCGCCCAGGAAATGCTCCACGCGGTCGATCCCCATCAAGATCGCGTCCCGGGGGTTCGGGATGCCGTACTGCCCCGACCCGAGGTGCCCCGTGACCGTCAGCCCGTGCTCATGCGCGGCCTCGATCAGCCACTCCAGGTCCTCGGCCTGCGGACTCTTCGCCTTGAACCCACGAACTCCCTGCTCGACCCAGTAGTCGACCTCGGCGCGGATGGAATCCCGCGTCATCGCCGTTCCGTCCCACCCCGCGCGCCATGAGCCGTAGTACGGACCGGAGTTGAGGATACGCGGGCCCGGCCGCTCGCCCGCATCGATCGAGATCCGTAGATCACGCATCGCATGAGGGTCCATCTCGCCAGCTGGAAACGTCGATGTCACGCCGTTCGCCAGAAACAGCGCCGGATAGGCCGTCATCTCGTCGACGCGCCCCTCTCCGAACAGATCGACCGCGTAATGGGCGTGCAGGTCGAACATTCCGGGCAGGATCGTGTGGTCCGCGTCGAGCTCGAGCACCCGGGCTCCTGCCGGAGGCCGCACTCCCGCGTCGAGCGACGCGAATGCGCCGTCCCGAATGAGGATGCCTCCGTTCGCCACCAGCTGACCGGTCTCGACGTCGAGCCAGCGACCGCCCGTGATGTGCAGGGTCTCTCCAGGAGTCGGTTCGGCTGCGTCGCCGGGGGGTCCGGGCCGACATCCGGCCAGGGCCGTCACGACGGCCAGGACGACAGCCCAATGGCCGCGCGTGCCTCGCGTCACTCTCACCGCTCCTCCGTCTCTGCGTCGGCGGATTTGCCGAGACGCCGGGCGGTCTCCGTGAGCTGGCTCGCCAGTCGCTCGACCCGATCGCGGCTCGCGGCGGACACCCTGCGAAGAATCTCCCGTCCCGCCGCGAACCCCAGAAACGCGCCGCTGCCGAGAACCGACAGCATCGCGCCGGTACTGAGGCCCATCGACCCGGCGGCGATGAGACCGGCCATGGCCAGGACCTGCGCGGGTACGATGAGCGCGAGTCTCTTCGTGCGTGCGCTGAGCCGCTCGTGCACCGCCACCTGGGTGGAATCCCCGCTCGACGACAGTGAGACCTGCATCGTCGAGTAGGACGAACGGGACGTCCAGCGGATCGTGTCCAGGGCTTCGGTCACGGTCCCGGGGCGCGCCGCGCGGTCCTCGATGGACTGTACGAGCGCGGCCAGCGTGTCGCGGTCCAGCCGCCCATCGACGGCGCGCGACGTTCGCCTGGAGGAGGGTGGAAGGAAGGATGTGCCGCTGACGGAGGCGTCGGTCGCCAGCTCATCGAGAGCCCGTCGGACGGCATCCTGACTGATCCCGGCTTCCGTCGCGATCGCGACGATGTCCGTCTCCGCGACGCCGCCGCCCGCTCCTTCGGTCGACTCGATCTCCGCGGCACGCCTCAGGACGAGTGCGACTTCGCGGTCGGAATACGACTTCTCAGGGCTCATGAACGCTCCGGCCGGCTTCCGAGCGGGGTGTGACGATACGAACGGACACTCGAACGTACCCACAGCCCTCGACCCTCTTCAAACCCCTTCGGCCTCTCATGCCACTAACAGGGCGGACATGGAGACCGGATACATCGCGGTCTCTCTCGCGCGGGAGGCGGGCGGAGCTCTGGTCCAGTAACGTGGCGTGTCGCCAACGCCACCTGCCGGATCGGAGCTCGCGCTGCACGAACCCGCTTCTCCCGCCCCGCCCGCACCGGACTCTCCGCGCCCGGTGTCGCGGCGCCTCGGACCCACCGCGGTCGTCGTGCTCATCGCCGTCTCGCACGGGACCATCGATGCGTACGCCGCGTTCCTGCACCCGCTTCTTCCGCGGATCATGGACAAGCTGGGTCTTTCGATCGCGCTCGCGGCGACGCTCGCGACCGTCCTGTCGTTCTCGACCTCGCTCATCCAGCCGGCGTTCGGATTCCTCGCGGACCGATACGGGCGGCGCTTCTTTCTCGCGATCGGTCCGATCGTCACCGGCGTGTTCCTGTCGCTCATCGGACGGGCCCCATCCTTCTCCGTACTGCTGGTTCTGCTGGTGCTCGGCGGGTTGGGCGCCGCCGCGTTCCACCCCCCGGGCGCGGCTTTGGTGGCCCGCGCGGCCGACGGGAGGGGAAGCGGCATGCGGTTGTCAGTGTTCTCGTTCGGGGGTGCCGCCGGGTTCGCCGTCGGCCCGGTCGCGGCGGTCGCCATTGTGGGCGCCGTCGGTCTCGAGGGACTGTGGATCGCGATGATCCCCGGCGTCCTGCTGGGCCTGGTGCTCTGGTTCGCGCTCGGGACGGGGAGGCCGTCTCGAGATGCCGTCCGTCCCCCTTCCCCCATGGATGTCCTGCGGCTCCTGCGCGGACCCCTCGGGCTCTTGTTCGGCGTGTCCGCGATCGGGGCCTTCGTGCAACGCACCTTCCTCACGTTCATGCCCATCGTCGCGTCGCGCGCCGGCGCAAGCGAGACGGCGGGCGCCGTCGTTCTGAGCGTCTATCTCGGCGCCCAGGCGCTGGGGACGCTGACCGGAGGGTTTCTTACCGATCGCATGAACCGCCAACGGCTGATGATCGTCATCAGCATCTTCTCGGTTCCCGCACACATCGCCGCCGTCGTGCTGGCTCCCGCGAGTACCCCCGCCCTACTCGCGGCCGTCGCCGCCGGCTTCCTGAACATGGCCTTGCTGCCCCCCGTGGTGGTGATGGCCCAGGAGATGGTGCCCGCCGGTGCCGCCGCGAGCTCGGGCATCGTCATGGGTCTCGCGTGGGCCGCCGGGACCGTGCTCATCCCCATGACGGGTGCGCTGGGCGATGTATACGGGCCGGTCGCCGTGGCCGCCTGGTCGATGCCGGCTCTCCTGCTGATCGTGCTGCTTGCCTCGAACCGTTCGCTGCGTCCCTACAGTCGTCCCCGTCACGGCCCGGTGGAGGGCTGAGCCGCTGCCCCCGTTTACCACTCCCGCCACCGGAGCGATCTTCCATCCTCCGGCACGAACCCTCGACCCAGGGATCCCCATGAGACCTCGTTCAGGTGGACGCACCGCCGCGGCGCTACTCGCTTTGACGACCGCCTGCGGGCCGGCTGTTCCCGAGGATCCAGCCGATCTGATCCTCGTGGATGGAAACGTCATCACCGTTGATCCCGCTGGTTCGATCGCCGAAGCGGTGGCGATCCGGGACGACCGCATCGCGGCCGTGGGAACGACGGCCGAGATCGAGGCGCTGGCTGGTCCCGCAACGCGACGGGTCGAGCTGGAGGGGCGCACGGTGACGCCGGGCCTCCTCGATGTGCACCTGCACTTCGCGAACAGCGGACCGCGACGGTTGTTCGCGCTCGACCTCAGCTATCCGAACGTCGAGAGCGTGGCCGACGTCGTCGGGGTCGTGGCCGAGCAGGCGAGCCGTCTCGCTGAGGACGAGTGGGTGCAGGGCGGTGGTTGGGACGAAGGGAAGTTCGAGGAACTGCGGTACATCTATGCCGCCGACCTGGACAGCGTGTCGCGCGGACACCCCGTTTGGCTGAGCCACACGATGGGCCACTACGGAGTGGCGAACTCGCGGGCGCTCGAGATGGCCGGGATCACGGCCGAGACGCCCGACCCGCCGGGTGGGACGATCGACCGATACCTCGATGGGACGCCGACCGGGGTCCTGAAGGAATCCGCGCAGGGCCTGGTCTCTCGGATGGTTCCACGGTTCACACCTGAGCAGCGGCACGAGGGCATGGTCGCGCTCGTCGACGAGCTGAACGCGGAATGCATGACCGGCTTCAAGGACCCCGGAATCAGCGGGCGCGCGTGGCAGACGTACCGTGACGTGCTGGCAGCCGGCGACCTGACGGCCCGGGCGTTCGTTCTGTGGTCCGATGCGGCCGGCGACGTCGGCGCCGTGCGGGCGTACGCGGACAGCCTCGCCGAGTTCACGCGGCCCTACGAGAGCAGCGGCGACGACCATCTGATCGCCGGCGGAGTGAAGCTCTACATCGACGGAAGCGGCGGCGCGAGGACGGCGTGGCTGTACGACGATTGGAACATGGACCGCCAGGCTGTCGATTCGGGGAACCGCGGCTACCCCACGATGGACCCCGATGCCCTGGCCGATCGCTTTCGCGCCTATCACGACGCCGGCCTGCACGTGAGCATCCACTCCATCGGGGACCGCGCGATCGACTGGACGATGGACACGTATGCGGAGGCGCTCGAGGAGAATCCGATCCAGGGGCTCCGGCACGGGATCATCCACTCGAACATCCCAACGGACCACGCGCTCGACCTGATGGCGACGCTGCAGCGGGAGTGGGACGCCGGCTATCCGGAGGTGTCTCCGGGGTTCACCTGGTGGATCGGGGACACCTACGCCGGGAACTTCGGCCCCGAGCGGTCGCGACGTCTGAACCCTCTGCGCAGCTATCTCGACCGCGGCATCCGGTGGGCGAGCGGGTCCGACTACTACGTGACGCCGTTTCCGGCGAGGTACGGCCTCTGGGCATCTGTCGCCCGGCGTCCCCTGCTGGGTGTGTGGGGCGATGACGCGTTCGGGACCGACGAGAGCGTCGACATCGCCGCCGCGCTGAGGTCCTATACGATCCATGCCGCGTACCAGATGTTCATGGAGGATCTCATCGGCTCCATCGAGCCGGGCAAGTATGCCGATCTCGCCGTGTGGTCGCAGGACATGTACTCCATCCCGACCGCCGAACTGGAGAATCTCGTGTGCGACATGACGGTCTTCGATGGCCGGGTCGTGTTCCGGCGGACCGCCGGTGGCTGACCTCCAGGCCTCCGCCCCGCCGGCCCCGTCGCCGGAATTCGAGGCCGTGGACTGGGCGGCGTGGGTGCCGGATCTTCACGCGACCCTGCTCTTCGTGGTTCGCGATGGCCACATCCTCCTCATCGAGAAGAAGCGGGGGCTCGGGGCAGGGTATGTGAACGGCGCGGGCGGGAAGGTGGATCCGGGCGAGACGGTGGCTGCCGCCGCGGTCCGCGAGTTCGTAGAGGAACTCGGGGCCACGCCGGTCGATCCGGTCCTCCGGGGTCGTCTCGCGTTCGACGTGATGAACGGGGACTCGATCCTGATCCACGTCTTCGTCGCACACGATCTGGAGGGCGAGGCCGTCGAGACCGACGAGGCCACGCCGGTCTGGACTTCGCTCGATTCAGTCCCCTACGACCGGATGTGGGAAGATGACAGATACTGGCTGCCTCTCTTGATCGAGGGGCGGACGTTCGACGCCAGAACGCTATTCGATGGTGACCGCTTGCTCGGGTTCACGGTCGAACCCGACTGCACACTCTGAAGCAGGAGACGGACACGTGATTGCAGGGCGCAACGCTCTTCGCTGGGCACTTTGTGGGTTCCTCCTGGCCGCGGTGCCGCTGGCGGCCCAGGACCGGCTCGTCGGATTCTCGAGCGACGCCTCTGAGCGGCAACTCGAGGCCGAGACGCGCATCGACGAGCTCGTCGACAGCGGGAACCTGGAATCGTGGATGCGGGAGATGACCCGCGAGCCGTTCTTCGTAGGCGCCCCCTACAACCTGCAGAACGCGCGCTTCACCGCCGACCTGTTCCGCTCGTGGGGATACGAGGTCGAGATCGCGGAGTACGAGGTGCTGTTCCCGACGCCGCGTGTCCGGCATGTGGAGATGGTGTCCCCCGAACGATTCGTGGCGTCGCTGCAGGAGCCGGAGCTCGCGGAGGACGGGACGTCGGGCGTCGCCGGCCAGCTTCCGACCTACAACGCCTACTCGGCCGATGGCGACGTGACCGGGGAGCTCGTCTACGTGAACCAGGGGATCCCCCGCGACTACGAGGAGCTCGAGCGTCGCGGCATCGATGTCGAGGGCAAGATCGTCATCGCCCGGTACGGCGGATCGTGGCGCGGCATCAAGCCGAAGGTCGCGGCGGAGCACGGCGCGATCGCGACGATCCTCTACTCCGACCCGCGGGACGACGGGTACTTCCAGGGCGACGTCTATCCCGAGGGGCCATACCGGATGGAGCACGGTGTCCAGCGCGGCTCCGTGTCCGACATGCCGCAGTACCCGGGGGACCCGCTGACCCCGGGCGTCGGGGCCACGGCGGACGCCGAGCGCCTGAGCCTAGAGGAGTCGCCGACGCTGATGAAGATCCCGGTGCTCCCCATCTCCTACGCGGACGCGCTGCCGCTGCTGGAGGCGCTGGAGGGTCCGGTCGCGCCCGCGTCGTGGCGCGGCGCGCTTCCGATCACGTACCACATCGGTCCCGGCCCCGCGCGGGTGCGCGTCCACCTCGAGTTCGACTGGGGTCTCGAGACGGCGTACAACGTCATCGCGACCATGCGTGGCTCGGAGTTTCCCGACGAGTGGGTCCTGCGCGGGAATCACCGCGACGGGTGGGCGATGGGTGCCGCGGATCCGATCAGCGGTCACGTCGTGATGATGGAGGAGGCGCGGCTCATCGGTGAGTTGGCCCGCGCCGGACACCCGCCGCGTCGCACAGTGGTCTTCGGCTCGTGGGACGCCGAGGAGCCCGGCCTGCTCGGCTCCACGGAATGGGCGGAGCACCACGCGGACGAACTGCGGGAAAAGGCCGTCGCGTACATTAACACCGACGGCAGCGGACGCGGGTTTCTCGGAATGGGCGGGTCTCACACGCTGCAGAAGTTCATCAACCAGGTCGCGCGCTCGGTCGAAGATCCGCAGACCGGCGTCTCCGTGTGGGATCGGCTGCACGCGGCTCAGTCCGTGGGAGGCGAGCGCCAGCCCGGCGACGCGTCTGATATCGCGATCTCACCCCTCGGATCCGGCTCGGACTACACGCCGTTCCTGCAGCACCTCGGGATCGCGTCGCTCAACTTGGGGTTCGGCGGCGAGAGCGGAGGTGGATCGTATCACTCGCAGTTCGACTCGTTCGACCACTACACCCGTTTCGGAGACCCCGGGTTCAGGTACGGTGCCGCCTTGAGCCAGATCACATCTCGCGCCACGCTGCGGCTCGCCAACGCAGATATTCTGCCGTTCCGCTTCGGCCCGTTCGTCTCGAACGTGAAGACGTACCGCGACGAGGTGATGGCGCTGCTCGAGGAGACTCGGACCCGGACGGAGCGCCGGAATGCCCTCGTCGAGGCCGGGGCGTATACCCTCTCGGCCGACCCGACCCAGACGTACGTCGCACCCGGCGCCCAGGAGGAGGTGCCATACCTGAGCTTCGCGCCGCTGCAGAACGCGATCTCGCGGCTGGAGAAGAGCGCGGCCGCCTTCGACGCGGCGGTCGAAGCCGCGCTCGGCTCGCACAACCTGTCCGACGTGCCGCAGGCGGACAGGGCGGGGCATCTCGCGGTTATCAGATCCCTCAACGCGACCCTGATCGCGACCGAGCGGGCGATGACCCGCGACGACGGCCTCCCCCGCCGGTCGTGGTTCCGTCACCAGATCTATGCCCCCGGTTTCTACACGGGCTACGGGGTGAAGACCCTCCCGGGGATTCGCGAGGCGATCGAGCAGCGGGGCTGGGACGAGGCGGCCGATCAGATCCCGCGGGTCGCGGGCACGCTGGAGCGGCTCGCGGATCGGATTGACGAGGCGCTCGCGATCTTGTCGCCCTGATCGTGCGGGGCCAGCACCATCTGGTGCGGTGGCTGATCGGCGGGGGGCGTACCGCCCTCGTTGCTGAGGGTCGCTAACCACTGTGGTTTGAGGCGCACGATATCGGGGGCGACCATATGCTGCCTTCGGGCGGTATGCCCCCCGCCTGGCGCTACCGAACGACAAAGGTGCGGCCGGCCGAGCTGGAGACCGCTCGGCGGCTCTAGCGGGAGCGCAAACAGGTGACCAGGCGAAACGCGGAGCGGCCGCAGTTCGTCTGATCTACTCTGAACGAGGGCCACCGTGAAGGTCGTGGATCGGAGGGAAAGACATGCGCCCGAGGAAGCATCTGCGCTGCATGCCCGGTGCGTCGTCGACCGTTCGGTCGAGCGCAACCAGCGACGAGGGCGGCATGTCTCTCCCCCCCGAGCCTTACCACAAGGGAGCCCGAGGGAACTTGAATTCGGAGGAACGATGATCCGTCGAACCCTGTCCGCAGTCGCCGCGGCCGGACTCCTGGCCTGTGCCGCCGGGAGCGTGGCCGCTCAGCAGGACCCGGCCGCACTGTCTGCGGCCATCGACTCCATCGCGATGGAGGGGATCGAGGCCGGTCGCGTGGCCGGAATGTCGATCGCGGTCTACCGGGGACCCGAGCGGTTGCACGCCGGGGCGTACGGGTACGCGGACCTCGAGCTCGAGGCGCCCACACCCGAGGACGCGGTCTACGAGATCGGGTCCGTCACGAAGCAGTTCACCGCGGTCGCGGCGCTCATGCTCGTCGATGAGGGGAAGATCGACCTCGAGGCACCGCTCTCCGACTGGTTCCCGGATTTCCCCCGGGCGGCCGACATCCCGGTGCATCGGCTGTTCGACCACACGTCGGGGATGAAGGGATACACCGAGATGCAGAGCTTTCGGGAGGTCGCAGTTCAGGATCTGCCGCAGGACTCGCTGATCGCCTTGATCGCCGCCGAACAGTTCGACTTCGACCCCGGCGAGGCCCTGATCTACAACAACTCCGCGTACTTCGTCCTCGGGAAGATCATCGAGGAAGCCAGCGGGCAATCCTACGAGGAGTTCGTCGAAGAACGGATCTTTGCCGCAGCCGGGATGAACGACTCCCGATACTGCCACAAGGATGAGATGATCCCGCGCCGCACAAAGGGATATCAGCCGGGACCCGACGGGCTGCGCCCGGCGAACTACCTGAACCACCTGTGGCCCTACGCGGCCGGGTCGCTCTGTTCGACCACGGACGACCTGGCGATCTGGAATCTGGCGATCCACGGCGACGGGGCCGGCGGCACGCTGCTGTCCCCCGAGGCCTATCGATCGCTGATCACACCGGGGCGGCTCGAGGACGGGACCCCGGTTCGGTACGCGAAGGGGCTCCTGGTCTCCGATCGGGACGGCAAGACGCGCATTGGCCACGGCGGGGGGATCTTCGGGTACGTGAGCGACCTGGTCTACTATCCGGAGGAGGACCTCACCATCACCGTCCTCATCAACACCGCGGGTCAGGTATCGCCGGCGGGCATCCGTCAGGAGATCGAAAATCTGGTCCTGGGGCCGGTGGCGCCGGTGGTGCCGAGGGCGTTCTCGGGCGACCTCTCCCGGTACACGGGCAGCTATCGGGGCCCCGGGCGGGGTCAGCGCCTGAACGTGGTCGTGTCGGAAGGGGAGGACGGTCTCGAGCTGAAGGTCGGAGGCGCGCAGCCCCGGTCGATGCGGTGGCTCGGTGCGAACACGTTCGCGATCGGGAGCGGTCGCGTCACGTTCCTGTTGGACGGTGACGAGGCGAGGGTCCTCCAGATGGATCAGGGGTCCGGCCTGTACGTGCTGGAGAAGATCTGAGAGCCTAGGCCGTCCGGGCCTGAATGACTCCCCGGGCCCGGACGAGCCACACGACGAGCAATCCCGCCGCCACAAGGCGGATCCCGTCGCGAACCGCCGCTCCCGTCCCGATCTGTTCGGCAATCCCGGGCGCTGCATACCAGTAATACAGGCCGAAGGACGTCGCCCCGAGAAGCGTCAGGGCCAGCGAGCCCTTGAGACGCACGGCCAGCGCGACGAGCGACACGACCGCGTAGCTGATCGCGGCGAACAGAAGTGTCGTGGCGATCGGTGAGAGGGTGAAGGACGTCGCGTCCGTCGACGTGAAGTACGCGATGATTACGCCGGGAAACGAAGCCGCGAACGCGCCCATCGGGCTCGTGAGCCATTTCAGGCTGTGTCTGGAGCGACCGAGCATCTGGACGACCGCTTTGTCGCGGGCGAGGTCGATGCACCCGGCCGGCGTGCAGAACGTGCAGCTGGCGCAGCGGCTGCCGCGGATATCGACGAGCGGATGCTGCCCGTAGAGCCGCTCCACGGGGAGAATCGGGCAGATGCCGTTGCAGAATCCGGAGCGCGCCTGATACGCGAGTCCGAGCCCGAGCGCGACGAGGGCCAACACGATGAGGACGGCGCCCAGGACCTCCCCGTTCGTATTGAAGACGATCCTCCGCACAGGGATCAACAACACCGCGGCCGCTCCAGCCACGGCTCCGGACGCGAGGGCCACACCCGGCAGGCGATTCCCTTTGCCGAGCCAGTCGGGAAGCTCGTTGAGGGTCGCCAGGGGGCAGACGTTTCTCCAGATCGCGGGGCTGATCAGAAACGTCGCCGGGAGGATTGGTACGACCAGATTCCACGTCCATCCGAGAGTCGGCCGGGGGGCGATGAACAGCAGGGCGATGAGCGCCACTGTCACGAGCAGGGCTCCCGTCTGGGCCACCCTCCACAGACCCGGGGCCCGACCGACATCGATTGCCACGCCCTCGTTTCGCACCGCAGCAGTCCTTCCCCGCTCGAGATCTCCCCACGAATCGACGCCCTAAGCATACCGCCAGCGCACGTCTCTCGTTGCCCGAAATGCCACGGAGTGCACTTTCATCTCAACCCCAGGAGGTCATGAATGCACTCGATCCGTCGCCACCGCGCCGGCACCTGCCGTGCCGCCGCTCTCATCGCGCTCGTCATAGTGGCTCATTCCGCCGCACCCGTCGCCGCTCAGGAGACGGGCGTGCCGGCCGCGGCCGGCCTCGTCGCCCTGGAGAAGAGCCCGATGGTCGACCTCGTCGAGCGATACCGGGCCGACCGGTCCGCGCTCGGCCGGCGCTGGACGGTCCCCTACTCGGAGACCCGGCGCGACCGGTTCCGTGAGTTTTACGGCGGCTGGTCCCGGTCCATCGGTACGCTGCTCTACGAGGGGCTGGGCCTGGAGGGTCAGATCGACTACCAGCTGATGAAGAACGAGCTGGACTATCGTCAGACCCTGCTCGATCGAGAGGAGAAGCTCCAGGCCGAGATGGCCGAGTTCCTCCCGTTCACGTCGACGATCGTCGAGCTCGAAGAGCGGCGCCGCGACCGCGAGTCGGTGCAGTCCGAGGAGTCGGCGGCCAGCCTGGCCGCCATGCCGGGTCTCATCGACGAGACCCGGAAGGCACTCGAAGAGCAGAAGCGAGCCGCCGAAGCCGGAGAGGCGGGCGCCGCCGCCCCGTCCCGAATCGTCGCGCTGCGCGCCGCCGAGACCCTCGGCCAGATGGGCCGCCGTCTGGAGAGTTGGTACGAGCATTACGCCGGATACGATCCGCTGTTCACCTGGTGGAACGAGGATCCGTACGCGCGCGCGAAAGAAGCGCTCGACGAGTACGCGAAGTTCCTGCGCGAGGACATCGTCGGCGCGAGACCGGGTCAGGACGAACCCATCGTCGGCGACCCGATCGGGGCCGACGGGATGGCGGCCGACCTCCATTACGAGATGATCGTCTACACCCCGGAAGAGCTGATCGCCATCGCCGAGCAGGAGTTCGCCTGGTGCGAGGCCCGGATGCTCGAGGCGTCGCGGGATCTCGGGTACGGCGAGGATTGGAAGGCCGCGCTCGAGCACGTGAAGACGCTCCACCGTCCGCCCGGGTCGCAGACCGAGCTGGTGCGAGAGCTCGCGGACGAAGCCGTCGCGTTTCTCGAAGAGCACGACCTCGTGACGATCCCGCCGCTGGCCAACGAGGTCTGGCGTGTCGAGATGATGTCGCCGGAGCGGCAGAAGGTCGCCCCGTTCTTCCTCGGGGGAGAGGTCATCCAGGTCGCGTTCCCGACCGACGGGATGGAGCACGACGACAAGCTCATGAGCATGCGCGGGAACAACGAGCACTTCGCGCGCGCCACCGTCCACCACGAGCTGATCCCGGGTCACCACCTGCAGGGATTCATGACCTCCCGTTACAACTCGCACCGCGGTGTGTTCTCCACGCCGTTCTGGGGCGAGGGTTGGGCGCTTTACATGGAGATGCTGCTCTGGGACCTCGGATTCCCGCAGACGGCGGAGGATCGTGTCGGGATGCTCTTCTGGAGGATGCACCGGGCGGCCCGGATCATCTTCTCGCTGAGCTTCCATCTCGAGCGCATGAGCCCCCAGGAGGCGATCGACTTCCTGGTGGACCGGGTGGGGCACGAGCGGGCGAACGCGGAGGCAGAGGTCCGTCGGAGCTTCAACGGGTCGTACTCGCCGCTCTATCAGGTCGCCTACATGATCGGCGGTCTCCAGATCCGGGCCCTGCACGAGGAGCTCGTGCAGTCCGGTCGGATGACGAACCGCGAGTTCCACGACACGATCCTGCAGGGTGGCCGGATGCCGATAGAGATGGTGCGGGCGCGTCTCCTTGGGCAGTCCCCGCCCATGGACTTCGCTCCGAGCTGGCGCTTCTACGGCGATCCGTTGAGCGACGGTGGGGGCGGGTGATCAGACGCGGACGTCTCCGGCAGGCCGCCTTCGGGGCGGCGTGCCTCTCGCTGGTCTTCGGGTGCGGGCCGGGCGACGGCGCGGGCTCAGAATCGGACGTCCATGTCCAGCCGAACGCGCGTCAGGCCCCCTCTGCATCCGACCGCTTCAATGTTCGTCTCGAAACATCGAAGGGCGACATCGTGATCGCCGTCGATCGAGCCTGGGCCCCCCAGGGTGCCGACCGCTTTCGCGCGCTCATCGAGAGCGGGTATTACGACGACGCCCGCTTCCACCGGGTCGTACCGGATTTCATCGTCCAGTGGGGGCTCGCGGGCGACCCGACCGCCAGCGCGCGGTGGATGCACGACTATCTTCCAGACGACCCAGTCGTAGTATCGAACACTCGCGGGCGGATCGCCTACGCGTTCACCGATCCCGAGACTCGCAGCACTCAGGTGTTCATCAGCCTCATCGACAACTCGCGCCTCGACGAGCAGAGGTTCGCGCCGTTCGGGGAAGTCATCGAGGGCATGGACGTCGTCGACCAGATCTACTCCGGGTACGGTGAGGACTCGGGCGGCGGCGTGCGGCGCGGCGACCAGAGCCGGATCGTGGCCGAAGGGAACGCCTATCTGGATGCCGAATTTCCCCTTCTCGACCACCTGATCCGCGCCACGATCGAGGACGTGCCGGACCCCGACTGAGCCCGGGGCTTTACACGGCGCTCCCTTCCGTCGAACATCCTCTCCCCTCTGAATCGGCTCGACGGACTGCAACCGGCAGGCATTCATGGAGCGCATCAACACCTCGGACGCACCCGCGCCTCGCGGCCACTACTCGCAGGCGATCGTGCACAACGGACTCGTGTTCGTCTCCGGCCAGCTTCCGGTCGGCCCCGATGGCGAGATCCTCAACCGCGCCTCTGCCGCCGATCAGGCGCGGGCCGTCCTGCGGAACACCGCGAAGATCCTCGAAGCGGCGGGAAGCGGCCTCGACCGTCTTCTGCAGGTCACGATTTACGTGACGGACATCGACTTCTGGGCCGAGGTAAACGAGGCGTACGTCGAGATCGTCGGCGATCACAAGCCGGCGCGCGCGGTGATCCCGGTGCGGGAACTGCACGCGGGCGTGGTGCTCGAACTGACGGCAATCGCTGCGGCCTGAGCATCTCGCGCGGGGCGGTTGGACGGCGGACGGCGTACCGCCCTCGTCGCTGAAGGTCGCCAACCACATCGCCTGAGGCGCACGAAGTTGGGGGCGACCATATGCTTCCTCGGGCGGCACGCCGCCCGCCTTCCGCCCCGACGACCGGGGGATCCTCCGGCGTTCTTCAGACTGGGAGTTGCCCCTCGCCGACACCGCCACGCGATCAGGTGGTCAGAAGCCCCTGTCGGCGACCGCAGCCTTCTGCATCACCAGCAGTTCCGAGATCCCCTTCCCGGCGAGCGCGAGAAGATCATCGAGCTCACCGCGAGAGAACGGCGCCCCCTCCGCCGTCCCCTGCACCTCGACGAAGTGGCCGCTCTCGAGGCTGACGACGTTGAAGTCGACGTCGGCGGCGACGTCCTCGACGTACTCGAGATCGAGACGTGGCCCCCCGTCGACCACACCTACGCTGATCGCGGAGACCCATTGGGTCAGCGGACTCGCTTCGAGCGCGCCCTCGGCGACGAGCCGCTGCAGGGCGCACTCCAGGGCCACGCATGCACCGGTGATCGAAGCCGTACGGGTCCCGCCGTCCGCGACCAGGACGTCGCAGTCGATCGTGACCGTGCGTTCGCCGAGGGCCGCGAGATCGACGGCGGCCCGCAGCGAGCGTCCGATCAGCCGCTGGATCTCCTGGGTTCGGCCACGGGCACCCCTGCGTTCCCGGTTGTTCCTCGTGAGGGTCGCGCGCGGAAGCATGGCGTACTCGGCAGTCACCCAGCCGCCCTTGCCTTCGCGAAACGGGGGGACCTCCTCGGTCACGCTCGCGGTGCAGAGCACTCGGGTCGCACCCATCGAGATCGTACACGAGCCCTCCGCGAACGGGGCCGTCGCGGTCTCGAAGGTCGTGGACCGAAGGGAGTCGAGAGGTCGACCAGCGGGGCGTTGTGGCATGGGTCTCTTCCGGTTGACTGAAGGCAGCGTGATGCGCGGAGCGTCGAGAACTCTACCCGCACTCGCGGACTTCCGCGACGGAGCCGTATCATGGCATCCATGTCTCCACTCGAATCTGTGGTCCGGTTTCTGGTGGCCATCGGCGTCCTCATCGCCGCGGTTTCCAACTACCTGATCATCAACAAGCTCTGGAAGCGGAAGCATCTCAAGGATGTTGCCGAGAGCGTGTCGATCTCGGCTGCCCTTCTGGGTCTCTTCACGGCGGGCCCGCTGCTGATCCAGGGCGCGATCTACGATCAGACGCCCATGCCCGCGCTGAAGACGGCGATCGGGATCGTGACGGGCATCCTCTTCGTCATGATCGGCTCGGGGATGTGGGTGAAGGGAAACCGCGAGGTCCCGTTCATTAGACTGCTCATGCGGTCTCTGCGTTTGGAGCGGAAGGAGTCCACGGACCTGCTCAAGGCGATGAGCCGTCCGAAGGGCGCCGGGCAGATCATCCTGATTCTGGAGTTGATGGCGAAGCTCGATCGGCACGTCCATGAGAGCGAGGTCAAGCTGCTCAGGCGGTTTGCGGCGGACTGGAGCCTCGACCCACCGGATCTCGAGGCGGGCCACGTCTCGGAGGACGGGACGCTCCTCGAGGTGCGCGCCGCCGTCGAGGACTACATCGGGCTGCAGCCGCCGCACGAGCAGGCCGCGCATCTCCTCGATGTCCTGAACCTGTTCGTGAAGGCGGACGATGATGTAAGTCCGGAGGAGCGCGTCGTCGTCGACGAGGTGAACGGGCTGATCCAGGCGTACGTCGGGGGCGATACTCTCGAGCACCAGACGTACGAGGTCGTGATCGTGCCCCAGAGTGCCGAGCAGTTCGAGGCGGTCGAGGCGTTGATCCCGGGTGCCGCCGTAAGCGAGCGGCGGGGTGGAAAGGTCATCTCCGTCGGCACCTTCTTCTCGAACGACTACGCCGAGGCGGTGTGCGAGAAGTACATCGCCCTCGGACTGTTTACCGCGCAGGTCGCCGACTAGCTCACGGGCCGGCGTCGCTCACGATCCGTCTTTCACGATTTGTCGGGCGAGCCAGATGTGCCGGTCCGCGTGGGTCAGAAGGACCTCGTAGGCGCTCGATACAGGCATCTTGAGGAGCTTCAGAAAGGGCGAGCGGATCGTTGTACGGTCCAGGTCCACGCCACGCGCGAGTTCCATGCTCGCGATCAACTCGTTCCGCGCCTGATCGAAGTTCGACAGGATGTTCTGGACCGTGAGGTCGGAGGCGGGATGCAGCTTCTTCATCGTCTTCATTCGCCGTCGAACGGGGGGAGCCATCGATCGCGCGAACCAGTTTCCGATCCTGCCGCCCGTGAACGGGCCTTCGCCGAGAACGCCCCGGATCCTCGCCTCGCGGAGCGCCGTCTCGATCACGCCGAGGTAGGGGCGGTCGGTCAGCGCGACGTGCTCGAATTGCTCGCCGGCGGACCAGCGGCCCGGAGACGGGCGGTCCATGAAACGCGTCTCGTGCACGCCCGCGAGCGCCCGCGCGTCTTCCATCTGCATCCGCGCCCGATCGATCAGGCTGTCGATTTGACCGCTCATCGCGTCGCCTCCTGGCAGGGGCCGTCTCTATGTTCACGGCCCGAACGTCCCACTGCGCACCCCGAACCCCCGCACCCGGAACTGGAATGCCGTATCTGATCGATTCTCCCGCCATCGTCGAAGCCGCCGGCACCCCTCCCAAACGCATCGAGGAGTACACCGGTCGCGTCCGCTCGGGCCACCAGACGGTGAGCGTGGCCCGCATGGTCTCTCCTCAGGGCTGGGTCGAGCCCGGTCAACGCCCCGAGTTCGAGGAGATCACCGTCGTCCTTCGCGGAGCCCTTCACGTCGAGCATGATGAAGGCTCCCTCGTAGTGCGTGCGGGGCAGGCGGTGGTCACCGCGCCCGGCGAATGGGTTCGCTACAGCAGCCCCGAGCCGGAAGGGGCCGAGTACGTCGCCGTGTGTCTGCCCGCGTTCTCGATGGAGGCCGTCCACCGCGACCCGGAGTAGCCCCCTCCGTCAGCTCGAGATCGGTATCCCGCGGGCCCCCCGCTCCTCGATGTCGAAGCCGACCGTGTCGACGTAGACGGCGGCAGAGAGGTCCCCTGAGACGTTGAGCGTCGTTCGCGCCATGTCCAGGATCCGGTCCACGCCCAGAATGATCGCGATGCCTTCCGGCGGAACTCCCACGGTCTGCATGACGACCATCATCAGCGGGATCGAGCCGCCGGGCACACCCGCCGCCCCGATCGCGGTGAGCACGGCGAGGATGATCACGATGATCTGGGTCCCCACGCCGAGGTCCACGCCGAACACCTGCGCGAGAAACAGCACGGTTACGCCCTCGAAGAGGGACGTACCGTTCATGTTCATCGTCGCGCCCAGAGGAAGCACGAACCCGGCGATCTTCGGTTTCACCTTGAGCTCGGATTCGGCGGTGGCAATCGACGTGGGCAGCGTGGCCATGCTCGAGCTCGTCGAGAACGCCGTGATCACCGGTGCCTCGATGGCCTTCCAGAAGCGGAGCGGGTTCATCTTCCCGAAGACCTTCACGAGCGTCGAGATGCCGATGACCGCGTGCAACAGCAGGCCGAGTAGTACGACGAGGACGTACATCCCGAGCTGGGAGAGGAGCCCCCACCCGAACCGCGAGGTCATCACGAAGATCAGCCCGAACACGCCGTACGGGGCGAGCTTCATCGCCATGTCGATGATCTTGATCACGGCATCGCCCACGCCGTCGAGAAACGCGATCACCGGTTTGGACTTTTCCTCGGGGATCATCGTGAGCGCGGCGCCGAGCACCAGCGAGAAGAAGATCAGCGCCAGCATGTCCATGTCGGCGGCGGCGGCGACGGGATTCCGTGGCACGATCTCGACGAACGTGCTCACGCCAAAATCGGGCTGGGTGAGGTTCTCCGCGCTGGTCGAGTAGGTCGCCATCAGGGCGTCCCGCGTCTCGGGGTCGACGCCGCCCCCCGGACGGATCGTGTTGACGAGCGTCAGCCCGATCAAGGCGGCGATGAACGTCGAGAGCGCGAAGTAGCCCATCGTCCGCCCACCGAGCCGGCCGAGCGTCTTCATGTCTCCGATCCCGGCCACGCCCAGCGTGATCGAGATGAACACGATCGGGACCACGGTCATGAAGAGCATCCGCAGGAAGATCTGACCGACGGGGCCCGCGATGTTGTCGCCGATCCAGAGCACCCACCCGGCATCCGGGAAAAGCGCGTTCGCACCACCGCCGACGAGTCCGCCGAGAACGAGGCCGAGGGCGATCTTCGTGTGAAGCTTCAAGAGCGTACTCCGTGAACGGGTTGGCGGGCCCCGGGACCGTCAGGGGTCTTCAATCGTTGTTGTTCTGGTCGGTGCGCATCTCGCGGTAGAGCCAGGCCCGGGCGGCAGCCCAGTCCCGTTTGACGGTGGCCGGCGAAATATCGAGTGCTTCGGCCGTCTCCGCGACTCCGTACCCCGCGAAGAACAGGCATTCCACGACGCCGGCCTGTCGCGTGCTCAACTCCTCGAGCTTCTTGAGGGCCTCGTTCAGAGCCAGCAGGTCATCGACCGCCTCGTCCGCGACGATGTCTCCATCGCGGAGCGTGACCTGGGATGCCCCGCCGCCACGCTTGGCCGCGCTCTTCTTCTCCGCGTAGTTGATCAGGATCTGGCGCATCGCCGTGGCGGCGACGGCGAAGAAGTGTCCCCGGCTCTGATACTCCGCATCCGGACGCGCGGCGATCTTGAGATAGGCCTCGTGGACGAGGGCCGTCGTGTCCATGGTGTCATCGCCTTGCCAGCCGCGCCGTCGCTGCTTGGCGATCTGACGTAGACGCGGATAGACCGAGGCGAACAACTCCTCGTTCGCGTCGGAGTCCCCTCCGCGCGCCGCGTCGAGCATCCGTGTGATGTCGGTGGCGTCCATCTTCAAATCTGTCGTCCACGCGGCGCCATGCGCCAGCGCTGGCCCCGGACGGCTGCCCGCTCGATCTTTCCCGGGCCGGCGGCGATAAGCGACGCGGGCGGGCCACGGACGGAGAGCTGTATCGATGGAAGTGCGAACCGAGACCGCCACCCTGGGAGGTGGCTGCTTCTGGTGTCTCGAGGCGGTGTACGAGTTGCTGAAGGGTGTCGAGTCGGTGAAGTCCGGGTACACCGGCGGTTCGGCGGAGAACCCGACGTACGAGCAGGTGTGCGGAGGGGCGACGGGTCACGCCGAAGTCGTACAGGTGACCTACGATCCGGATGTGATCTCGTACCTGGATCTCCTCGACGTATTCTTCACCATCCACGATCCGACGACGAAGAACCGGCAGGGAGCGGACGTCGGAACACAGTACAGATCAGCGATCTTCTATCACGACGAGCAGCAGCGGATGGACGCGTACACGAAGATCGCGGAGGTGGGACGACTCGGGATCTGGAGCGATGCGATCGTGACGGAGCTCGCCCCGATGGAGACGTTCTACCCGGCCGAGGCCTACCACGACGAGTACTTTCGCAACAACTCGGAGCAGCCCTACTGCCAGGCCGTCGTCGCGCCGAAGGTGGCGAAGTTCCGCAAACAGCACCTCGACCGCCTGCGTCCCGAACCGGCGACCTGAGCGCACGGAAGGTTCACCTGTCGTGCTGGTGGTGCTCCGCCTCCTCGTAGTGCCGGCGTAGCAGGTCGTCCCCGAAGTCGTTCTCCGGGTCCCGCCACACCGTGTGGACGTGGTTCGCCCCGCCCTGGACGTTGTCGTACTCGATGAGGATCGTCGGGCCGTGGATCCGGAAATAGTGGCCCTCGCCGACGGCCGTGTCGCCCGCCCAGGCGAAGTGGAGACGGTCGAGGCCGGCTTCCTGGATCCGGCTCATCTGCAGCCGCGCGACGTCGCTGTGCACGTTCAGCAGGTACTCGCCGAGCAGTCGCATGAGCGCCGTCTGCGCGCCCGGGCTCATCTCGCTCACCGGTAGCCCCTCGAACCCGTCCATCTCGACGCGCCGAGCGTTTCCGGTCACGATGTCGCTCGGAGCCTCGTCCGAGATGACGGCCCGACCCAGCTCCGCCTCGTTCAGCACCGCAAGCAGCTCACGCGCGTGCGCCTCCTCGGCGCCGAGGAGCTTCATGCCGGACGACGGGCCCTCGCGCACGACATGCGGGTTGGATCCGATGAAGGCCGGGGTCACGCTCGGGAACTGTCCGGGAACGCTGGTGAAGTTGAGCGACAGGTGGTGTCCTTCGTAGCGCCATCCCCAGGGCGACTCGAGCGAAGGGGCGCCGAACACGGACACGTAGTAGTCCTCGGGGTTCCGGCGATCGGGCCGGCCTTCGATCACGCCGAGGATGCCCTCGAGCTGCATGACGCCCGTCGCCTTCAGGTAGCCCTGCGAGCTGAGGATACTCTGAAGGAGTCCGTGGGCCGCGACTCGTTGGGGGTCGGTCATGTCCTCGAGAGGCAGCCCCTCACGCTCACGCGGGATGAAGTGCCAGTCGTGGCGTGCGGCGTCATCGAACGGCCAGGTGCCTCGATCGACGGCGTCCGTGTCGAGGGTGCCGAGGTAGGCCCGAGCGGCATCGGCCATCTCGTGGGGAAGTGGGGCGGGAGCGGCCCGATCGGCCGCATCCGTGCCGAACGTCAGGGCCGCGAGGAGCAGAGCGGCGCCGGCAGCGGCGAAACGCGTGCGGGTGGTTCGTGACATCGTTCGGCCTCCTTCAGGCGGCCGACGCCGACTTCAGCAGGCGGTGCCGCAGTGGGCGTCGACCAGTCGAATCAGGATCCCCATGTAGTCCCCCCACCCCGTCTGGTCGCTCGGCACGGTCTTGTGCGCGACGACCAGATCAAGTTGCGGCAGCACCGTGATGAACTGCCCGTACGCACCCCGGCCCGAGTACGCGCCGGCCCAGGCGCCCGTGGCGTTCGGACCGTCCCAGACCCACCACATGTAACCGTACCCGTGATCCCCGTTTCGGAGCGGGGGCGGGTTCATCTCGGACAGTGGTGTGGTGATCGCGGTGATCTCGCCAGCCCAGCTCTGCGGGAGGACCTGCCGTCCGTCCCACACGCCTTCGCGCAGCATCAGGTAGCCGATGCGAGCCATGTCGCGCGTCGAGAGGACCATGTGGTACGCGAGGTTTCGCGACCGCGACCTGTCTCCGGTCTTCCGGTGAATCGAGCGGTTCCAGTCCTGGAATCCGAGCGGCTCGGCAAGATCCGTCTCAAGCGCGTCGTAGATGTTGCGTCCCGTCAGCTGCTCGAAGACCGCCCCGGCGGCGTTGAAGTCCCAGTTGCTGTACAGGTAGTACGTGCCGGGCTCCTGAGACCCCCTGGGCGGCGCGTCGTCGAGATTGTCTCCCGGGTTCGAGGCGGGGTGATAGACGCCCGAGCGTGCGGTGATCAGATCGAGCACGCGCGCCTGCTTCTCGATCGGGAGGAGGCCCTGAACGTCGTCCATCCCCATCTCATCGAGCGTGAAATAGAGGTCGATGGCGCCGTCCGCCACGTAGTTGCCGTACAGCATCGCGAGGACGCTCTTCCGGACCGACGCCAGATAGCTGAGTGAGTCCACCGGTCCATGCTCGAACACGACGCGCCCCCCGACGACGGCCATGACCGCGCTGGTGTTGATCGTCCCGACGTAGTCGTCCAACGACTCGAGCGCCGCAGCGGAGAACCCGGCTTCCTCGGGGGCGACGCGCTCCCACTCCGCGCCGGGATACGTCGCCGGGAGGACGGCGGTCTGAGCGGGAGCCGCGGTGGCTCCAGGCGCGGGCCCCGTCTGGATCGTTGCCTGGCGGCCGCATGCGGTGATCGACAGAACGGCGGCGAAGGCGACGAAGCGCCAATTGTGGCGGCGGGTCATGCGGCTGCTCCTCCTGATTCGAGTGCCTTGCCAGCATAGGCGGTCGCCTACCAGCGCGGCCAGACCGGGACTAGATTTCGCGTCTGTCTGAACTCAAGGAGCCGTACATGAAGCCGTTCAAGGGAGCCCGTCGTGTTCGATCTACTCTTCTCGCGGGTGTGGCCGTGACCGCCGCCGGTTGCGACGATGTCGCCGAAGCGCCCGCTGATTCCGCGTCCGTCGAAGCCCCCGTGGCCAACGTCGTACCCCGGCAGCTTGAGTCGCATGGTCACGTTCGAGTCGACAACTACTACTGGCTCAACGATCGCGAAGACCCCGAGGTCATCTCCTACCTGGAGGCCGAAAACGCCTACACCGAGGGAATGATGGCCCACACGGCCGACCTGCGCGGCGAGCTGTTCGACGAGATCAAGGGACGCGTCAAGCAGACGGACCTCTCGGTTCCGACCTTCCGGAACGGCTACTTCTACTACTCGCGCACCGAGGACGGGAAGGACTACTCGATCCGGGCCCGGAAGCCGGGCTCTCTGGATGCTCCGGAGGAGATCCTGATCGACGAGAACGTCCGGGCGGAAGGGAAGTCCTACTACGGACTCGCCGCCTCGAGCGTCAGTCCCGAGAACGACCTGCTCGCGTTCGCGGAGGACTACGTCGGCCGACGGATCTACACGCTGCGGTTCAAGAACCTCGAGACCGGCGAGATCCTCGACGAAGAGGTGCCCGGCATTTCCGGCAACGTCGTTTGGGCCGAGGACAACCGGACGGTCTTCTACTCGAAGCGGGATCCGCAGACGCTCCGTTCGTACCAGATATACCGACACGAGCTGGGGACGGACCCTGCGGACGACGTGCTCGTCTATCAGGAGGACGATGAAGAGTTCTCGAGCTTCGTGAGCAAGACCCGGTCGCGGGACTACATCGTGATCGGTTCCTCGCACACGCTGACGAACGAGTACCGGTTCCTCGACGCGAGGGATCCGACGGGCGAGTTCACGGTGTTCCTGCCTCGCGAGGAAGGGCACGAGCACAACATCGATCACTTCGGGGATCACTTCTACATTTCCACGAATTCCGACGATGCGCTGAACTTCAAGCTCATGCGGACGCCCGTCTCCGCCACCGGCATGGAGAACTGGGAAGAGGTGATCGCCGCGAGGGACGACGTGCTCATCCAGGGGTTCACGCCGTTCGCCGGTCACCTGGTAGTGAACGAGCGGACCGAGGGCATCGTCAACCTGCGCGTGATCCCGTGGGACGGATCGGACGAGCACTACATCGAGTTCGAGGACGCCGCCTATTCGGCCGGGCTCACGGGGAACCCGGAGATGGAGACCTCCACGCTGCGGTTCAGCTATGCGTCGATGGCCCGACCCCGTGCGATCTACGACTACGACATGAATACGCGCGAACGAGTGCTTCTCAAGCAGGATGAAGTGCTGGGCGACTTCGATTCGACCGACTACGTGGTCGAGCGTACGATGGCGCCCGCGCGAGACGGGGTGGAAGTGCCCGTGTCGATCGTCTACCGCGAGGGCCTGCCGAGGGACGGCTCGAACCCGCTCCTCCTCTACGCGTACGGCTCGTACGGGTCCTCGAGCAGCGCGTCGTTCTCTTCCTCGCGCCTGAGTCTTCTGGACCGCGGGTTCGTCTACGCGATCGCGCACATCCGCGGCGGGCAGGAGATGGGGCGTCAGTGGTACGAAGACGGGAAGATGTTCAACAAGATCAACACCTTCACCGACTTCATCGACGTCGCGGACTTCCTCGTGGCGGAGGGCTACACGACGCCCGAGCGCCTCTTCGCGAAGGGTGGAAGCGCCGGCGGCCTGTTGATGGGCGCGGTCACGAACATGCGGCCGGAGCTCTTCCGCGGGGTGATCGCGAATGTCCCGTTCGTGGATGTGGTGACGACGATGCTCGACGAGTCGATTCCGCTCACGACGTTCGAGTACGATGAGTGGGGCAACCCCAACGACCTCGAGTCCTACAACTACATGCTGTCCTACTCGCCATACGATCAGGTCGAGGCGAAGGAATACCCGAATCTGCTGGTCACGACCGGGCTGCACGATTCGCAGGTGCAGTACTGGGAGCCGGCGAAATGGGTCGCGAAGCTCCGTTCGCTGAAGACCGACGACAATCGCCTTCTGCTGAAGACGCACATGGATGCCGGGCACGGCGGCGGTTCCGGGCGGGACCGGCGCTACGAGGAAACGGCGTTCGAGTTCGCGTTCATGCTGGACCTGCTGGAGAGCGCCGACGGTCCGGACGAGCAGTAGGCGACCGCTCCTGTTTCTCACCGACCCGGAGGGATGATGCAAAACGATGACGAGCAGGTCGGAAAGGTCCTCTCCCGGCGCGAGGTGCTCGGTCTCCTCGGAGCCGGCGGCGTCGCGGCGGTCAGCCCGGGGCGTCTGGAATCCGAGGCTCCGCGGCTGCGACTACCGGCCTGCGTGGTGCGGCCGGAGCAAACGGAAGGGCCGTACTTCATCGATGAGCGTCTGCACCGGGTGGACATCCGATCGGATCCGACCGACGGGACCGTCAGGCCCGGGACGCCGTTCCGTCTCGCCATTCACGTGACCGAGATTGCGGCCGACGGGTGCAGGCCCCTCGAGGGCGCGCTGGTGGACGTGTGGCAGTGCGACGCGATCGGTGAGTACGCCGGCGTGAAGGACATCATCAACGACCTGTTCGACAACACCGGAAAGAAGTTCCTCCGCGGATTTCAGATGACGGACGGGAACGGGGTCGCCGAGTTCCTGACGATCTATCCGGGGTGGTACGAGGGACGCTCGGTCCACATCCACTTCAAGATTCGGACGGATCCGGAGTCGGATGCCGGCACCGAGTTCACCTCACAACTCTACTTCGATGACGATCTGTCCGACGACGTTCTGTCCGCCGGGCCGTACACCGCGCACGAAGGCGAGCGTCCTCGGAACGAGGACGATGGGATCTATAGGAACACGGGTGGGCATCAGCTGATGCTCGAGGTGACGAAGGGCGACGACGGATACGCCGCGAGCTTCGACATCGGAATCAACCGCACGTGATCGGTCGGGCGCCCCGCTGAAGGGGCGCACCGCTTACTCGGGCGAAACGAATCCGTAGGCCCGCTCCACGCGGGCCACGCGGACCTCGAAGCCGGCGTACCAACGATCGCGTCCGGCCGCCTGCGCGATCCTGTGCTCGGCGTTCCTCTTCCAGGCGGCGATCGCCTCCTCGCTCTCCCAGTAGGAGATCGTGATCCCGAGCCGGTCGTCGCCGCGGGCGCTCTCGATCCCGAGGAACCCGGGTTGATCCCCCGCCAGCTCGATCATTCGAGCCGCAGCGTCGCCGTACCCGTCCGCGTCCTCGCTCGCCCGCGAAGTGAAGATCACGGCGTAGTACGGCGGTTTCGGAGTCTGCGTGAGTCCGACGCCGAAGCCCGGCCCGTGCTGCCGCCGATCGCCCATCCGTCCGTACGTCAAGGCATGCCGGCCTGGCTCTTCACCCACTCGACCGCTTCGAGGTGCGTGCCGAACCACACGTCCGGCTTCGAGCGGATGTGCTCGATCAGCTCACGAAGGATCACGATCCGCGATCGGTGTCCGATGTAGTGGGGGTGCATGGTCAGCAGGAACATCGTCCCCTCTTCGTACGCCACATCGAACTCGTCCTTGTACACCTCGAGGACCTCGCGCGGGCTGGCGTAGCGATCGCCGAGCGGATTGAACAGCGGGGCGTCGTCCAGGATCCAGTCGACCGGAAGCTCGACCATCCCGGTCGCCTCACCGTTCGCGAGGATCTCGTAGGGTCGGTCATCGGCCATCAACGATGAGTCGTACAGGAAGCCGAGCTCCAGCAGGAGATCGAGGGTCGAGTCGCTGAAGTTCCAGGACGGCGCCCGATAGCCGACGGGACGCGAGCCCGTGAGCTCCGTCATCCGGTCGAGCGCCATTCGGAGCAGGCGCTCTTCATCCGCTCTCGGGAGCTGGTTGTTGCGCTCGTGAATCCAGCCGTGGATCCCGAACTCGTGACGGCCGGACTCCTGGATGAGGCCAACCTGATGCGGAGCGAGGGTGAAGCTCATGGCCGGTGCGAAGAAGGACGCGGGGATCGCGAACTCGTCGAGCAGGTCCACGACTCGTCCGAGCGCGACCCTGGAGCCGTACTCGCCCTGGGACAATCCGCCCACGTTGGTGTCGCCGTTTCGGAGCCAAACCGTCTCGTTGTCGACGTCGAAGGACAGCAACACGGCCACGCGAGCGCCGCCCGGCCAGCTGTCGGGGTTGAGGGACCGCCCGGCCCGAACTCGCTCCACTTCAGCGAAGACCCGGTCTTCGGACCACTCCCACGGGGGGACATCATCCTGCGCGAAGACGGCCGCGGGCACGACGGTTGCCAGTGTGAACAGGGCCGCGGCGAGCCCCGCCCGGCGTGTCGAGATCGATTGTGGCCAGATCATCTGGTGTTCTCCCGGTGCGGTAGAAATCTCTGCATCGTCGGCCTAGCTTTGTCGATTGCACTGATGTCGAATGAACTGAGCGAAGCCGTCTCTGGCGGCCAGTGAGGGACGTATCCATATGGCGACAGTAGAAGCGGAAACCAAGACCCTGGACCTTAGCGCACACGGGATCACCGTCACGAACGTGACCCGCAACCCTCCGCCCGCAGCGCTGTACGAGCAGGCGCTCGGTGGCCGGGAGCCCGAGTCCCGGATCGCCGACAACGGGTCGCTTGTCGCCTTCTCGGGCGCGAAGACCGGCCGCTCGCCGAACGACAAGCACGTCGTCCGTGATCCGGCGACGGAGGCGGACGTCTGGTGGGGTCCGGTGAACTTCCCGCTGGAGCCAGGCTCGTTCGAGCAGAACCGCGAGCGGGCCCGAGCGTTCCTGAACAGGCAGGACCATCTCTACGTGATCGACGGGTTCGCTGGCTGGGATCCCGCCCATCGCCTGAACGTGCGCATCATCTGCTCGCGACCGTATCACGCACTCTTCATGCACAACATGCTCATCCGCCCGACGTCTGCGGAGCTCGCAGACTTCGGTGAACCCGACTTCGTCGTTTACAACGCGGGCCAGGAATCGGCCGACGAATCGGTCGAGGGCGTGACTTCATCGACCAGCGTGGACCTCTCGTTCTCGCACAATGAGGCGACGATTCTGGGGACGGAGTACGCCGGCGAGATGAAGAAGGGCGTCTTCACGATCATGAACTACTTGATGCCGAAGCGGGGCGTCCTCTCGATGCATTGTTCGGCGACGGTCGATCCCGATGGTGGCGCTTCTTCCATCCTCTTCGGTCTGTCCGGGACCGGGAAGACGACGCTCTCCGCCGATCCCAACCGCCTGCTCATCGGCGACGATGAGCACTGCTGGACCGACACGGGCGTGTTCAACATCGAGGGCGGGTGCTACGCCAAGACGATCGATCTCTCCGAGGAGAAGGAGCCTGACATTTACCGGGCCCTGAGATTCGGCGCGGTGCTCGAGAACGTCGGCCTGAGAGACGACCGCTCCGTGGACTGGAGCGATTCGTCGATCACGCAGAACACCCGGGGCAGTTACCCGATCGAGTACATCCCGAACGCGAAGGTCCCGTGCATCGCAGGTCACCCCAGCGACGTGATCTTCCTGACCGCGGATGCGTTCGGCGTTCTTCCGCCGGTGAGCAAGCTCACCCCCGAGCAGGCGATGTATCACTTCATCAGCGGCTACACGGCGAAGGTCGCCGGGACCGAGGTCGGTGTGACGGACCCCGAGGCGACGTTCTCGCCGTGTTTTGGCGGGCCGTTCCTGGTCTGGCACCCGGCCCGGTACGCCGAGATGCTGGCGGCGCGCATGCGCACCCACGGCACCAACGCCTGGCTGGTGAACACCGGCTGGAGCGGAGGGCCGTTCGGCGTCGGGTCCCGGATCAACCTGCCGTACACGCGCGCGATGGTGGATGCGATCCACAAGGGCGTTCTCACCGACGCGCCGACCGAGCCGGATGCCGTCTTCGGCGTACACGTGGTAACCGAAGTGCCGGGAGTCCCCAGCGAGATCCTCCGCCCGCGCGATACCTGGGCGGATCGCGCCGCATACGATGCGAAGGCGAGACAGCTCGCGGAGCTCTTCCGAAAGAACTTCGAGACGTACGAGGCGGATTGCCCGCCCGAAGTCCGCGGAGCCGGCCCCAGGCTCTGATCCGGATCTCTTCCGGGTCCTGAACCTCGGAGCGCGTCGCCGGATCACCCGGCGGCGCGCTCTCTTCGTTTCAGGCCTCTCGCTTCGACGCGGGTCGTGACTCCTCCGCCCCAGGCCCCGCGGCAGCGCTCGCCGGGAGCCCGCGTCGTCGCCGGAGGTTGCGACTCGGCCGATGGCTTGAGTCCACCTGCGGCAAAGCAAGCAGTTCGCGACCGGGCCCAGGACGACGCCTGAGGAGGGACGGTTGACCTGCCTCGCGGTCGGTCGGAATGTAGTCGCCCTGATTGAACGGGTTTTCTCGGAAAGGGCGACATGACGACCAGGTTCCTGCGCGCGGCGGCGATTGTTTGCCTCGGATTCACGACGGCTTGTGGTGGCGGACGGTCAGCGACGGTGGAGACGTCGCCGTCTCCTGGAGCGACTGCCGCCGCGGCGACAGACGCCCCGGCGGAGGCGACCCGGATCCCCCTCTACGAAGACCTCGGCCCCTACAACCGATCCATCGTCACATCATCGGACGAGGCGCAGGCGTACTTCGATCAGGGGCTCCTGCTCATGTACGCGTTCGGCACGGGTCCGGCGGCGGAGTCGTTCAAGGCAGCCCAGGCGGCCGATCCGACGTGTGCGGCCTGCTACTGGGGTGAGGCCTGGGCGCTGAGCCCCTATCTGAACGGCGGCATGCCGCCCGGACGCGAGCGCCGCGCCCACGACGCGATCCAGAAGGCGAAGGAGAACGCCTCCGGGGCGAGCGATGTCGAGCGTGCGCTGATCGAGGCGTTCGAGGCCAGGTTCGACGCAGAGCCCACCGAAGCTCGCCGGAAGCCGCTCGACTCGCTCTATGCGCGTAGGATGGCCGACGTCGCAGAGCGATTCCCGAACGATCTGGAAGTCCAGACGCTCTACGCCGAGGCCCTGATGCTGCTGCGTCCCCGGCGGGGAGACGTCGATCTCGAGGCCGCGGACGTGAAGAAGATCCTCCCGGTCCTGGAGGGTGTGCTGGCAGCGGACATCCGGCACCCCGGCGCCTGCCACCTCTACATCCACCTGGTAGAAGCGTCGCAGAACCCCCGATTGGCCGAGAACTGCGCCGACTACCTCGGCGACCAGATCGCGATCAGCCACATCCGCCACATGCCGTCCCACATCTACATGAACATCGGCCGCTACAGCGACGCGGTGCGGTCCAACCAGCGCGCCTGGCACGCGGACCAGATGGCGGATCACGGGGGGCCGCCCGGAGTGTATCCGAGCCACAACCTCCACATGCTTCTTTTCGGGGCGGTCCTAGATGGCCAGAGCGCTGTAGCGATCCAGGCGGCCAAGGACCTCAAGAAGCTCCAGGCTTCCTGGGGGTGGTACCACCCGGTCACGCTCTCCTTCTTTGGACGATGGGACGAGGTGCTGGCCATCACGGAAGCGCCGGAGGGGGCGTTCCTCGAGGCGATGTGGCGCTACGCGCGCGGCATGGCGCATCTGCGGACCGGGAACACCGAGGCGGCGGCCGCCGATCTCGCCCGTATCGACGAGCTGACGCTGGAGGTCGGCGACGCACGGTTCCGGTTCCACGATCAGGCCGTCCTGCTTCAGATCCCGCGCGGCCTGCTTTCCGCCGAGATGGCGTACGCCGCCGGCAACCACGCCGGGGCGATCGCCACACTGGAAGCGACGGTCGTCGTGGAAGACGGTCTCACGTACGACGAGCCCGAACCGTGGCACTTCCCGGTGCGTCATACGCTGGGCGCGATGCTCCTCGAGCTGGAGCGCCCGGCGGAGGCCCAGGCCGTGTACGAGGCCGCGCTCGAGGACCACGAGAACTCGGGCTGGTCTTTGTGGGGTCTGTACCAGGCGTTCCTCGCGCAGGGCAAGGACCGGGAGGCCGCGGAGGCGAAGGCGGCGTTCGAGCGGAACTGGGCGCGCGCCGACATCTGGCTCGCCTCGACGCGTTACTAGAGGGGCGGCCAACCACATGATGCAGCCCGGCGCGATCGACCACGAGATCCCGGACAGCCCCTACCTCGTCCCCTTCGACGGTTCGTTCTCCGTCGCGTCCGCGGCCACCGCTCCTCCACCTGATGCCGCGACCGAGCAGGAGTCGAAAGCGGAGGTCAGGGAAGAGCTCAGGGCCGTGGTCGACGACATCGCGGATCTGCAGCGGCGTCTCTACGCGACGGATCATCACGCGATCCTGCTCGTGTTTCAGGCGATGGATGCGGCCGGGAAGGACTCGACGATCCGGGCGGTCACGACGGGAGTGAACCCCGCCGGCTTCCAGGTCTACTCGTTCAAGGCCCCCTCGAAGAACGAACTCGACCACGATTTCCTGTGGCGGACGGCCAGACGCCTTCCGGAACGAGGCCGGATCGGGGTCTTCAACCGCAGCTACTACGAGGAGGTGCTCGTCGTCCGGGTCCACCCGGGGTTCCTTGCCGGACAGCGGCTCCCCCGCCTTCCACGACTCCCGGACCTGCCGGGGCTCTGGGAAGAACGGTACGCCTCGATCCGTGACCACGAGCTTCACATCGCACGGAACGGGACGGTCGTACTCAAGTTCTGGCTGAACGTCTCTCAAGAGGAGCAAGCGCGCCGGTTCCTCAGGCGTATCGACCGGCCGGACAAGAACTGGAAGTTCAACTCGGGCGACATGGCCGAGCGAGAGCACTGGGACGCATACATGGAGGCGTACGAAGACGCGCTGAACGCGACGTCGCGGCATCACGCGCCCTGGTACGCGATCCCGGCCGACGACAAGCCGTTCATGAGGCTCACGGTCGCGAGAATCGTCCGGGACCAGCTGGCGGCCCTGAACCTGAAGTACCCGAGGCTGCCCGAGGATGAGCGCGCGCAGCTCGAGCTGCACCGGGCGATGCTCGAGGCGCAGCTGGGCGAGGCCGAAGCCTAATTCCGCGTAACACCCTCGCCGGGGAATTCGCCACGTAGTTTCCGCAGTTCCGTAGTCGCCCAGTGTCCCAGTCGGTCTCCGGCATGCAGCTCCGATGCGCGTCGAAGCGCCGGGGCGGCGAGCTCGGGTCGCCCCAGTCGGTCCCGACACATCTCGATGAGCTCACGGAGGATCTGTCGCTCCGCGTCCCGACCGATCCCGGGGACCGCCGCCGCACGACGAAACCACGCGGCCGCCTCCACCAGGTCACCGGTCTCATCCCGATGGATCTCGGCCAGACGGAGTGGGGCCCGGGGGTCGGCGGGGTGATCGCGAGCCCTCGCGGTGAGCGCCTCGACCGCTTCGTCGATCTGCCCGCGAACGACGAGCGTCTCCTCCTGCGACAGCTCTCCCAGGTAGGGGGTGGATTTCCCCGATGGGGTGAAGAGCTGCCCGGCGAGTCCGCCCGACATTCTCACCAGCGCCTCGGTCGCGGCCCAGATCCCGAGCGCGAAGGGGACGCCGAGCAGCAGCGCGCCGACAAAGATGTTCCACCGGAAGAGGAAGTACCCGAGCGCCGCGCCCATGACGATCCCGGCCATGGACCCCAGCGCCAGGATCCCGACAGCCTGGCTGCTCGACTCCGAGTCGACGTCACGGATCGACCGGTCCCGCTGGAGGACTCCGAGAATCCGACGGCCGATCAACGCGATCTCTCCACCCCGGCCGACACAGGGCGTCGGGCGTCGGGAATCGGCGGCTCCGCGTTGATGAACGCGCTCGGCACGGTCTGGCACGGTCCCGCACGGCAGGCTTCCGCCACATCGAAGTGAAGGTGGGGGAAGGCGCTCCTGCCGGAGTGTCCCGAGAGCGCGATCGTGTCGCCCTGGCGAACGACGTCCCCGCGCTGAACCAGCACCCCGGCTCGCCTCAGGTGGATGTAGCGAGAGAACTCGCCATCCGGGTGCTCGACGATGACGAAGTTCTCGTCGCCGACGCGCCCCGTCCCGTCCGGGCGATCGGCCCGCAGTGTGAAGACGACTCCATCGCGAGCCGCGACGATGGGAGTGCCGACGGGCATGGCGAAGTCGAACGCGTAGCTGAACCGGCCGGTGTGAGACGCGCCTCCGCAATTCCCCTGCGTGAGCGTGTACCCGTCACCAACCGTGAAGGGGAGGCTGTAGAGCGGCTGGAGCGCCGCGGGCGCGGGACCACAACCGCCGACGAGCCGAGGTCGGTCGGCGGTCGATCGGTCTCCCGTGGTTCGGTCGTCGGTGGACCGCTCGGTCGGTATCGCGCCGGACGGGTCGGGCTGTTCCCGGGGGCCGCGCATAGGATCAGGCCGTACGCCCCCGGACGCGCATGCCGCGCACGCGACGCCCAGCAACAGCCCCGAAACGGATAGTCCCCTCCCCACATCCCCCCCTTCCGCTTTACAAATCTAACTCGTAGACGGTCGCTGGCGCCTTTTCGTCAGCGGGTAGGTTATCCGTTCGGTGGTCCGTCAGGGGATCCGTGCGTCGAGGAACTCCAGAACCGCTTCGCGCACTTCGCCCCAGCGGGCCACCACGGCGCGACGACGATCCCGGCCAGGCCGGGGAGCCCACTAACCGAGTTTCGCGCCATTCGGCACCTCCTGTTCCGGCACCGCGAGCACGACCGAGCCGTCCTCGCGATAGAACCCCGTGATCAGGCACTCCGACATCATCGGTCCGATCTGTTTCGGCGGGAAGTTCACGACGCCGATCACCTGTCGTCCCACCAGGTCCTCGGGTCGATACAGCTCGGTGAGCCGCGCGCTCGCCTTGAGGGTTCCGATCTCGGGACCGAAATCGGTCGTGATCCGGTAGGCCGGCACTAGGGCCTCAGGAAAGGGCTCGGCAGCGATCACCGTTCCGATGCGGAGCTCGACGGCGTCGAACGCCTCCCACGTGATCTCGGGATTCACCGTCGCGACCGGGCCGCTCGCCGGCTCACCGGATCGTCGGTCCGCCCGTCCGGTCGTCGCGGACGAATCGGTCGCGCGACGGCATCCGGAGGTTCGCGATGGTCTGCGCATCGACAACGGCGCCCGCCGGGACGAGGTCGTTGAGATGGAGTACGGCGGCCACGGACGCGTACACTTCCGCGTCGGTCAGCGAGCCCGGCGCATCGAACGGCATCGCCCGCCGGATGTAGTCGAACAGGGTCGTCGCGTAAGGCCAGTAGTTCCCGACTGTCGATCGCACCGCTTCGTTTGCGAAAGGGAACGCGTCGCCCGGAAGCCGACCGGCCAGGACGTCGTTCGGTCCGCCCGTGCCGTCGGCTCCGTGACAGACGGCGCATTTCGCAGCGTAGAACTCGAGCCCGTCCTCGACGGTGGCCGATCCGGCAGGGAGCCCCGCGCCATCGGGCCCGACGTCGATGTCCCATGCCGCGATCTCGGCCTCCGTGGCTGGACGTCCGTACCCGTAGCCGCCCTCCGGCGAGTCGTCCGATCCTCCACGGTCCACGAAGACGCGGGCACTGGACTCGCCGGCGGGTACGACGTTCTCGGACTCGTCCACCGGGACACAGCCGGCCAGCACGGTCGCCAGGGCGATCCAGCAGAAGCGCCTCATACGGTCGCGAACCCGATCGACCCGTCGGACTCGACGCGCCATCCGCGGATCGTGTTGTAGTGATAGCGCGACCGGGGGCCGCGCGCGGCCTGCATCTGCGCGACCGTCGGCTGGACGTAACCGGTCTCATCCACCGCGCGGCTCATCAGGTGCGCCGGGTCTCCGTCCCACTCCCATTCGTAGGAGAACCGCGTCAGCGCCTTCGGGAGAACGGGCGTCTGCAGCTGCGCGTCGGCCCAGGTCGCGCCTCCGTCGACGCTGATCTCGACTTGCTCTATGCGGCCCCGACCCGTCCAGGCGTACCCCGTGATTCCCACGTGTCCCGGAGACTCCAGCCTCACCGGGTGCGCGGGGTAGGTGATCAGGGACTTCGCGTCGATCTCGAACGAGAAGATCCTGGCCGTCCCGTCCGCCAGCGGATCCGTGTACCGCGATGTCTCATCCCGCGTCATGAAGGGCCGGTCCGACAGTTCGAGCCGCCGAATCCACTTCACGTTCGCGTTGCCCTCCCAGCCAGGGAGTAGAAGACGCGCCGGATATCCCTGCTCTGGCCGGATGGCCTCGCCGTTCTGGGCGTACGCGATAAGGGCGTCGTCCCAGGCCTTCTCCACCGGAATGCTCCTCGACATCACCGCGGCGTCCGATCCCTCGGCCAGGAACCAGGACGCGGCGTCGTGGACGCCGACCTCGGCGAAGAGGGTCTTCACCGGGACGCCGGTCCACTCGCTGCCGCTGAGCAACCCGTCCAACTGCTGGGGACTCATGTCGGGTCGCGGAGACTCGGTGTATCCCGCGCCGCCGTTGCCGGAGCACTCCAGGAAGTACGTGCGCGTCACCGACGGGAAGCGCCGGATCTCGTCGAGCGTAAAGACCATCGGCCGATCGACCATCCCGTGAATCAGGAGCCGATACGCATCAGGGTCGACCCTCGGGATGCCGTGGTGGTGGCGCTCGAAGTGGAGGTCGGCCGGAGTGATCGTCCCGTAGAGATCCTGCAGCGGCGTGCGCGTCACCCCACCCACCGACCCCGAAACGAGCTTTTCGGGCGTCTCGTGCGGCGACCGCGATCCGAGCACCTGCGGCCGGTCGCCCGGCACCTTCGTCGGATCGATCGCGTCCTGGGCGACGCCCGCGGTCTCGGCTCCCTTCAGCACCGACGCGGTGATCGCGCTTCCGGCGGCGGCCGCCGCGCCCGCGATCAACGACCGTCTCGAGATCGAGTCGTCAGCCACTCGTCACTCCTTCCGTACTCCAGCGGTATTCCATGTACTCCGCCGTCTCCTCCGCGACCCCGCGTCCGTGGAGTCGCTCCACGACCGACAGGGCCATGTCGATTCCGGCCGAGACTCCAGCCGAGGTGACGATCTCGTCGAAGACTACGCGCTCGTCCGCCCGGACGTCGATCGTCTCGTCCATCCCGGCGAGCAGGTCCAGGGCGCCCCGATGCGTCGTCGCGCTCCGGCCGGCGAGAAGCCCCGCCGCGGCGAGCAGCAAAGCTCCGGTGCACACGCTGGCCACGGTCTCCGCCGCATCGGATCGCTCGCGGATCCAGCCCACGACATCCTCGTCGTGTATCAGGGCCCGGGTGCCGAAGCCCCCGGGGACGACGAGGAGGTCGATGCGCGGGACGTCGGTGAACGAATGGTCGGGGACGATCCGCAGACCGCCGGTCGCCCGGATCTCGTTCGAAGTCGGCGCGACCGTGAAGACCTCGAAGGGCGCGCTCTCCTCCGAGCGACGCGATGCGACGCCGGGCTCGAGGCGGGTTCGCGAGAACACCTCATAGGGGCCCGCGAAGTCGAGTACCTCGACATCCTCGAAGACGAGGATCCCGACCCGGCGGCGTGGGGTCCCCTCCACCTCGGGTGACTCCGTCACCTCGGACGACACCGTAAGGCCCCCTGCTCGCTCCTACCGGGCGTGCCACTCCGCGAGGACCTCGGCCTCCCGCTCCCGCGTCAGCGCCGCACGACGCGGCGGACGGTCATCCTCCGGGGTCGAGAAGTACCACTCGAGCGTGGCCTCGGTCGTGTCGGCCAGCGAGCGGAACGTCAGCCCGTGCGCCACCTCGTTGTGCAGATCGAACTTCGCGAATCCCTCCGCCCCGGGGACCGGAGGCCGCCAGACCGGCAGCTCAGCGTATCCGCGGACGTCTCGAGCGGTCAGGAAATCCGTATCGACCCAGGTGAACGTGGTCTCGGCCGTCGTGACGGCCCGGATACCGTAGATCATCTCGCTGACCGGACGGGGAACGAGCGGGCCGACCAGGTTGAACTGCTGGTCCATGTGTCCCGCGGCGGCGGACAGTGCCTGAAAGTCGCCGAGGTCGCGCACGTCGATCACCTGAACGGTGTCGGTGCCGTCTCCCGGGCACAGCACTTCGCCCCCCTGACGAATCCTGATGGGCCAGTATGGGAATCTGAACGTGGGGTCGTCCGGTCCGACGATGAGCCCGGGACGGAAGATCGCGTGGCGCTCGCCGAAGATCCGCATGATCTCGCGCTCCGACTCGGCTTTCGCGAGACCGTAGGGCAGTCGCGTGATATCGGCCGTGGCTCGATCGAGCTCCGCCCCCTCGAACGTCCAGGTCGCTTCGGCGGACGTCATCGGGACCGCGGCGTGGCTCATGTAGGCCGAGCGCGAGGACACGTACTGGAAGATCTCCACGGAGTCGCGCAGGAACTCGCCGATGCTCGTCACCCAATCCGGTCGGGCCGTCGAGTTGTCGACGCAGATGTCCCACGTCCGACCGCGCAAAGACTCGAAATCCCCGTTCCGATCGCCCACCAACTCCTCGACCCCGGGGAACATCCCGGGGCGGGAGCCGCGGTTGAACAGCGTCACGTTCATGCCCATGTGGAGCAGCGAACGGACCTGATAGGGGCCGATGAACCCGGTGCCACCGAGGATCAGCACGTTCTTCGCGCGGGACGCGATGCCACCCGATGAAGCGGCAGCCGAGGGGTTCGTTACCGCGGCCTCAGCCTTCGAGCCGCGGAGGCCGAGACCGAGCGCCGCGCTGGCCGCCGTGGAGACCTTGAGGAATTCCCTGCGATCCTTCGACATCTGCTGCGCCTCCCGGGGTGAATCGTCCGCGTCGTTCGAGTTTGAGAAACTCCGACGCGGCACGACTCACGTCCAGAGCCGGGGGTGCTCCCTCAGTCCTCCCGCGTGCCGGGAGGCGGCGGGCCCGTGTTGATCTCGATGCGCCGGACCTCGGTCACCATCTCGAATCCGCCGTCGCCGGTCAGCATTTCCATCTGCCGTCGGGCCTGGGCGATCTGGCGCTCGACCATGCCGCGTGCCGAAGCCGGGAGGTTCGCGAGCTGCTCCTCCATGTCCTCCAGCTCCTCCATCTGCTTCTGGGCCTCTTCGAGCTGCTTCCGCTCGTCGTCGCTGAGGGCGCCCATGATGCCGGTGATCCGCATGATCTGACGGTGCGACTCGTAGAGAGGGCCGACCTCCCGGTAATCCTCGAGAAGCCGCTCCATCGTGATCTCGCGGCTCTCCCCGTCCCGCTCGACTACTCCCTGAAGCGACATGCGTCTGGTCACGTAGTGTTCGGCGTCGATCCAGACCTCGAGCGTATGGACCGTGAACCGCGCGCCGTCTTCGGACTGGCTCACGACCCGGTCGAGCCCCTCGGCCCGGAGGTGGAAGGTCTCGTATCGATCGAGCCTCGTCGTGCCCACCAGCTGGAGGCTCTCGGCCATCTCGTCCAGTGCGGCGAGTTCCGCCGCGGCGTTGCTCCGTCCGAAGTCGCCCGCCTCGGCCCGCTCGATGATCGCTGAGCTCGAGTCGGCGAACACCGCACCGTCGCGCATCATGTTCCCGGGGTAGTTCATTCCCGGAAGCATGGGCAAGCCCGATTTCGCCATCTCCGAATCGAGACCGTCCGCCATCATCACGGCGCCATCGGCGTACGCTTCGAAGAACTCCGGCGTCACGTACTCGCCGCCCTCTCCGGCCTGCGCGACCCCGACGAGGTATTCGTCCCCTGGCACGATGCCGAAGGCGACACGTCCGTCGATCTCGTGCTTCTGATAGTGAGAGGGGATCTCGTCCTGGCCGGCCTCGGCGAGCCCGGGGACCTCGAACCCCTCCATCCTCGAGTAGACGGTGTAGTTGTCGACGGTCTCCCAGCGCTCGAGCTGCCGGGCACGCTGGGTCTCGAGGACCTCCTGGGCGCTCTGTTGTGGCGCAGGAATCGCGACCGCCATGGCACCGAGCACCGTCGTCGTCAGGGTGTTGAGCATCGTCGGCCTCTCCGCTTGCGGGGTTCGTCGTTCCGCCAGTGCTTCCCGGCGGGACGACTGCATGTGTGAACGTACTGGCGAAAAAAGCGGCTGAAGTCCGCCACGTCGCCCGTGCGCAGGGCCTTGACCGCGGCCCGGATCGCCGGGAGCTTTTGCCGTGGACAGTCCACTGTGTCGGAACGGTCCGATCCGGCCGAAAATACGAGCGCGTCCATGCAATCGGCCGAGCCAGATCGCATCACCACCCTACTCGCCAGCTGTTCGGCGGGCGACCGCGATGCGTTCGAGGATCTGATCCCCGCGGTATACGACGATCTCCGTCGGATCGCCCATCGACGCCTCGCTCACGAACGCTCCGGCCACACGCTGAGTACCACGGCCGTCGTCCACGAGGCGTACGTCCAGCTCGTCAACCAGGCGACCGCGACGTGGCGGGATCGAGCGCACTTCTTCGCTGTGGCGTCCAGAGTGATTCGCCACGTCCTGATCGATTACGCCCGGGCGCGGAACACCCTGAAGCGGGGCGGCGACGCGATTCGCATCCCGCTGAGCGAAGATCTCGACGGCTCCGACCCCGACATGGTGGAGCTGCTCGCGGTCGATCAAGCGCTGACGGAACTCGCGAAGCACGATCCGAGGCTGGAGCGGGTGGTCGAGTATCGATTCTTCGGCGGGATGGGGATGCGGGACGTCGCGGAGGCCCTGGGCGTCTCCCAGCGAACCGCAGAACGCGATTGGCGGCGTGCGAAAGCGCACCTGTATCGAGCCCTGAAGGAGTAGCCACTGGAACAAGTCATCGGGAGGCACCGTGACGCCGGATGACCTCTGGCGCGCCGCGGACGCGATCTTCCTGGACGCCGTCGAGCGATCCGAGGCGGAGCGAAACGCGTTCGTGCGTGCGGCCTGCGGCGACGATGCCGACCTCGAGCGGTACGTGCTCGAGTTGCTCGCGGCGGACGCTCGATCGGGTGAGTTCCTCGAGTCCTCGGTCGAGGAGTACTGCCATGTCCCGTGGGACTCCGTCTTCCCGGAGGGCGGCGGCGAGGCGGCGAGCACCGGCGGCGAGGAAGAGGCTGGCACACGCGAATCGGAGCGTCTGGGGGCCTACCGACTCGTTCGGCGGATCGGGAGGGGCGGGATGGCCAGCGTCTATCTTGCCGAGCGCGCCGACGGAGAGTTCGAGCAGCGGGTCGCGATCAAGGTCCTGCGCCAGGGCATCGACACAGAGGACGTCGTACGGCGGTTTATCGCCGAGCGGCAGATCCTTTCCTCTCTCTCCCACCCGAACATCGCGCGCGTGTTCGACGGAGGCGCGACGTCGGACGGGGTCCCCTATCTGGTCATGGAGCTCGTGGACGGGACGCCGATCGACGAGTGGTGCGACGCGCGGCGTGCTTCTCCCGCCGAACGGCTGCGCCTGTTCTGTGATGTGGGCCGCGCGGTCCAGCACGCCCACCGGAGCCTGGTCGTTCACCGGGACCTGAAGCCGTCGAACATCCTCGTGGACGCCGATGGTCAGGTGAAGTTGCTCGACTTCGGCATCGCGAAGCTGCTCGCGGACGAGGACGGGATGGACCTGACCCGCACCGGGATGCGCGCGATGACCCCGGCCTACGCAAGCCCGGAGCTCGTCACGGGCGAGCCGGTCACGACCGCCTCCGACGTCTACCAGCTCGGTCTGCTCCTGTGTCAATTACTTGCCGGTCGCCTTCCCTATGACGTCGGGGCACTCTCCCCCGCGCGCGTCGAGAGGCAGATCACCGAGGCCGATCCCGCCCGGCCGAGCACGCTGGTCGCCGAGGAGCACGCCGCGGCGCGATCGATGACGGTTCGAGAGCTGGCCAAGCGGCTGTCGGGTGACCTGGATCTGATCGTGCTTCAGGCGCTGCGTCGGGAGCCCGATGCCAGGTACGGATCCGCGGAAGCGCTCGTCGACGACGTGGAGCGTCACCTCGCGGGAGAACCGATCCGGGCCCGTCCGGACGCCCTAGGGTACCGGGCCGCGAAGTTCATTGGCCGTCACCGTACAGAGGTTGCGGTCGCGGTCGTGCTCGTGCTGGTCCTGATCGGATCGGCGATCATCTCGGGGGTCCATGCGCGGAGGCTCGCGATCGAGCGGGATCGCGCCGTGGAGCAGGAGATGCGGGCCCATCGTGTGACGGGGTTCCTGGCGGACATGTTCCGGGTCGTCGATCCGAACGAAACCGCCGGGGAGCCGATCGACGCGGTGGACCTGCTCCAGCGCGGCGCCGAGCGGGCTCGTACGGAGCTGGCGGACGATCCGGCCGCGCTGGCCGAGGTGTTCGGCGCGATCGGCGAGGGCTATCTACGGCGAGGGCTCAAGGATCCCGCGATCCCGATCCTCGAGGCGGCCGTGGAGATCCGGCGGGAGCGCGGCGACCCCGAGCCGCTCGTCGAGGATCTGCGCCGGCTCGCGTCGGCGACCGACTACCAGGATGAAGCCCGTTCCATCGACTTGCTCACGGAGGCCGTCTCCGTCGCGGAGCGGAACCTGGGTGCGGGCCATGTGCTGGTCGCGGCCGCTCTGACCGACCAGGCGGAGATCCTCGCGCAGCGTGCGGACCGGCAGCCACGGGCAGACTCGCTGATCGAACGCGCCCTCTCGATCCTGCGGAATCACCCGGGCGACGTGCGGCCCCAACTGGCGTCGACCCTCCACCTTTCGGCGCTCGGCCACGGCATGACGCGCTTCGACCGGATGCAGGAGGCGCTGGCGATTCTGATCGGGCTTCACGGGGAGGATCACACGGCAGTGGCCGCGACGTTGAACGATATGGGTCTCGCGCAGGAGCCCAGCGATCCCGCGGCCGCCGACTCGCTGCTCGAGCGTGCCGCCGAGATCAACGTCCGGATCCACGGCCCGTACCATCACCAGTCGCTCGCGATCCTCAACAACCTCGCCGGGCGCTACCGCGATCGCGGAGATCACGCGAAGGCCGCGCCGCTGTACCGCACCGTCCTGGAGCGCCGTCGCGACGTCTATCCGGAAGCCGTCGTGCCGATCGCGTTCACGCTCCACGGACTCGGATGGTCGCTGGCCGAACTGGGGCAGGGAGAGGAGGCGGAGGAACTCCTGCGCGAGGCCGTCGACATTCTCGCGGTCAACAACGGCGGCGACGAGAACTTGCTGGTACAGGTCGCGCGTAGCGCCCTCGGCCGTGCCGTCGCCGTCCAGGGACGCTACGAGGAAGCGGAGCCCCTTCTGCGACAAAGCTACGAGTGGGTCGCCGCGAACTCCCCGACGCCATCCTTCATCCCTTTCATGCTCGACCGGCTCATCGGCCTCTACGATGACTGGGGCCGCCCGGCGGCGGCCGCGGAGCTGAGGGTCCGCAAGACGGAGTATCTCTCCTCGCTGGAGGAAGACGCCGGCTGACGGGCTCGAGGCCGTGTCGTACAGGACTCGAGTTTCTCGCTTTCCAGATGACCCGGCCGATCACGAGCCGGGGCCCCACAGGCGGAGAGCGATCGATGACCTTTTCCCGGATGATCCGTTCACTCGTGCTCGGTGCGATCGTTCTGGTCCTGCCCGCGACAGTCTCGGCACAGGTGGTGTCGGGCCAGACATTGACGGGCGACTGGGTGCGCACGGACAGCAACAACGATCCGAACGACCTGATGCGGATCGTTGTCGGTGCGACAGGTGCCGTGCTGACCGCGGTGCCCTCGTCCGCGGGTCAGGGCTGGAAGGTGGGGGACGTTCTCTGGCGGACGATCCAGGCGAGCGGGTCGCTGCAGGTCCGGGGGAGCGATGGCAACTACTACCCGGCGACGATGAAGCTGAACGGGCCCGACGAGATCCGCCTGACGGTCCACTATCGGAGCTCGACGGCGGGGGACGACCAGACCTGGCATCGGGCGGGTCCGGACATCACGGGCGACTGGGTGCTGGTGGGTCCGGTGGGGGTGTCGGGGGACGGGACGCGGGTCCAGGTCCAGGCCACCGACGCGTCGGTGCGGTACCTGCCGGCGACGGCGCCGCGAGTGCTTCGCGTGGGGTCGCGGATCTGGCAATCGATCGGTGCGAGCGGAGGACTCCAGGTCCTGGGGAACGACGGTCAGCACCATGCCGCGACGTGGTCGCTGTTGGCGCCGGACCGGATCCAGGTAGACGCGCCGGGGATCGCGGGCGGAGCGGGGCAGATCTGGGTGCGGCCGGGGTCTGCGCAGGCGGCGCGTGCGACACTGGCGGCGGGTCCGGCCGCCCCGGCCGCATGCTTCGCCACCGCGCTTCCCCGCGATCGCATGGGTATCAACTGGGGGCTCGGGATGTACTCGGGGTCGAACGATGCAGCCCGGGCCGAGGCGGTCGGCATCCGCGAGTTCATGGCGTCCGGTCCGCAATCCGCCTGGACCGGGAGGAACGTCCCGGCCGATCTCGAGCACTCGCGGTTCCCGGGTCTTCAGGCGGGCTTGGCGTGGATCTGGGACGATGGCGGGTCACGACGGGCCTTCCGTGACCAGACAAAGGCGCAGCTGGACCAGCGTATGCAGGGCGCTCGCCCGGCCGGCGAGCGACCGGTCGACTTCGAGGCGCGCTCGACGTCTTCCGGGATGGCCTACTCCACCGTCTGGTCCTCCAACGTCGAGGGCATCGACTGGCGCGTCTCCTACGACCTCACCGCCTCGCAGTATGGCACAGAATTCCAAAGCTGGCGGGCTGCGGGGTACCGGCTCGTGGACATGGAGGCGTACCAGACCCCGTCCGGTCTTCGGTATGCCGCAATCTGGTGGGCGAGTTGCGACGGCTCGAACTGGAAGCAGGTTCGCGACATGTCGAGGCAGGGGTACCAGAACCGCGTCACCAGCGAGAGCCAGCAGGGGTTCCGGGTCGTCGACTTCGAGTCCTATCAAACCAGCGCCGGCCAGCGGTACGCGGCGATCTGGGAACGCGTCCCGTCCGATCGGGGATGGGCGGTCCGGACCGATCGCGGACTCAAGCAGTTCCTGAACTACCACCACGACTACGTCGACCAGGGCATGCGGCTCCTGGACTACGAGGCCTACGACACCGCGAACGGCCCCCGCTATGCCGGCGTATGGATCGAAAACGAGCCGCGGTACGACTTCGCGTTTCGGCCGGCGGTCGATTCGGTGATCACCCGCTATCGGGACAGCGTGGGGGTCCCCGGTATCTCGGTCGTAGTGATGCAGGACGACGAGGTCATCTACCGTCGCGGATTCGGCTGGGCCGACAGCGTACAGCAGAAGGAAGCCCATTCAGGCACGATCTACATCACCGCCTCTGTCGCGAAGGCGATTGGCGGGACTATCGCCGCACGGCTGGAGGAGCGGGGTCTGATCGACCTGTCGCGGACGAGCCGGAGCTACCTGTCGGGTATGCCGCCGGAACACACGCACACGGTCGAGCAGCTGTTAGCCAAGACCGGCTGCGTGCGGCACTACCCGGAGCTCCGAAGCCGGGGCCGGCCGGACACGACCCGCGCGTACTCCTGGCACCTGCCTGTCGCGCAGCGTGTCTGGAGGGATTCACTCTTGCAGAATCCGAGCTGCACCCCGGGGACGCGCTATCACTACTCGACGCACGGCTACGTGTTCGTGGATGCGATCCTCGAGGAAGTCACGGGCAAGCCGGTCGCGGACATCCTCCGCGACGAGCTGACCAGTCCGTTCGGCCTCACGAGCATGGGTCCGATGGTATCGGGCCGCTGGGGAGGCTTCGGGGCGCTTGGCGTTCGCCCCTACGACCTCGCGCGCGCATATCGACGACACCCGACGAAGCCTGCCTGGCGAGAGGCGGTCAATTACGAGAACGGGACCTGGAAGTTCTTCGGCGGAGGCCTTCAGACGAACGCCCGGGATCTGGCGCGCTTCGGCTGGCTGACGCTCGACGGTCAGATCGTGAGTGCGTCGACCCGCGATACGCGGCTCTGGAGCCGGCTGACCAACGGAACGGTTCGGTGGACCAACGGGAATCCGCCCACGCCCACTGCGCTGGCCTGGGTCGTCCGGGGTCGTGGTCCCCGCGTCACGACGTCGAGCGGATCGCGGAATCGACGGGTCGCCGAGCACGGCGGTACAGCTCGAGGGGCGAAGAGCACCCTCAGGTTGTATCGTGACGAAGGCCTGACGATCGCGATCCTGAGTAATCAGAGGGACGACCTGTCCTCGGCCGCGGGTACGGATCACACTCCCGAAACCCTGGCCACTCGAATCGCGCGGCAGGTGTTCGCGAATCCGCCGCCTCCGTGACCTCCGGCCCCGTCAGCCCGAGTCGCGGTGGTGGAATGACGGGATCTCTCGTCTTTTTCGCTATTGCCATCGAAGTACGAACGCTCGCCCGTCGTAAGGAGATCGTCATGCGCAGCAGAATCCTGGTCCGGTTCCTCGCCATCATCGCGGTGGTCGTGCTCCTCGTTCCGCAGCCTGCCGACGCGCAGCTCCGGAGGCTCCGGGAGGCGGCGGAACGCGCCGTAGAGGACGAAGTCACAGACACGGTCGATCGACTACTGCGCGAGGCCGTCCGCTGTGTCCTGAGCGATCCGCGGTGCGTCGAGGAGGCAGAAGCGTCGGGAGAAGAGGTGATCTTCGTCGACGAGAGCGGCGAGGTGATCACCGACGAAGACGGAACCCCGATCACCGACCGCGACGCCGCGATGGCCGCGTCGCAGCCGGCCGAGGTTCCCGGACAGGGGCTCTGGGCGAACTACGACTTCGTGCCTGGCGACCGGATCCTCTTCTACGACGACTTCAGCAGCGATCGAGTCGGAAACTTCCCGAGGCGCATGGAGTTCATCGAGGGAAACTGGGAGATCGTGGAGTCGGGAGATCGCCGATACCTCAGGGTTACGTCCGGCGGGATGGTGAAGATCCCGCTGCCCGAGACCCTGCCGGATCGGTTCACGATGGAGTTCGAGGTCAACACGACCCATGGGAACTCCTACATCCGTGTGACCGCGGGGCCCGCCTTCGGCCGGGACCGCTCGTACGAGGGCTCGGCGGTGTCCGTGCGCTCGAACCGGGCCGGGATCATTCCGGTCAAGGACGTCGGCCCGCAGGCGGAGACCCTCTATGAGGAGGACCTACTGCAGGAGTTCCGGGGCGGAGGCACCGTCAAGCCGCTGCGGATCATGGCCGATGGGGACTACATGAAGGTCTACATGAACGAGCACCGGGTCGCGAACGTGCCGAACACCGTCTTTCCGCGCACGGATGCCCTCTACATCTCGGCGAGCTCCGTCAGTCCCCAGAGCCCGGGAATGATCGGACCGATCAGCATCGCCGCGGGAGGACTCGAGCTCTACGACCGCCTGGCCGCGGACGGGCGGGTCGCGACACAGGGAATCCTGTTCGCATCAGACAGCGACCGAATACGCCCGGAGTCAACGCCGACGCTGGATGAGATCGGTCGCATGCTGGAGGATCACCCCGAGCTGCGAATCGCCATCGAAGGCCACACCGACTCGGACGGAGACGAGGCCCACAACAAGGACCTCTCCGAGCGTAGAGCCGCCTCCGTGAAGCGATTCCTCGTCGAGAGCTATGGGATCGACGATTCACGGCTCGAGACCGCCGGATTCGGCGAGGCTGTGCCGGCGGCGGACAACGCGACGCCGGAGGGCAAACAGCAGAACCGCCGCGTGGAGCTCGTGCGGCTCGAAGGAGAGGACTGAGGCCAGGCCCAGACAGGTGAGGATCGAAGGCGCACTCGCCTGGTCGGGCCTGACGGGTTCCGTGACCGATGTCTACCGGGATGGTGTGCTGATCACCACGACCGAGAACGACGGGGCGTACACGGACACGATGCCGAGAGGCACCCGGGGCCTCCTCGAGTACCAGCTGTTTGAGGCGGGCACGCAGGTGTGCCCGAGCCCGACCAGGCAGGAACTCACCTGATCGGTCCGCCGCGGGTCACTCCGGGGCGTCGAGGAGCTCCCACAATCGGATCACCGCGACCGGCGAGACGCCCGGCCCGCTGATCCCTGGCAGGTTGTCCGCGTGGGCGGTCATGTCGATCCGGCCTGACGCGTCCTCGGCCGACACGCCGGCCGCGTGCAACTCGCGTCCCTGCGCGAGAAAGTCGCGGAAGTAGTCCTGCACGTACGTGATCCGCTCGCGGTCCTGATACGGCGGGCCGTGTCCGGGCACGATCCAGTCAAACTCGAGCGCCTTCAGGTGCTCGAGCGTGTCGATCCACTCCTCGACGAACCCGTCCCCCATGTAGGGGACTCCGGCGGTCATCAGGTCGCCGGTGATGAGGACGCCGTCGTCGGGCAGGTGGACGACGACATCACCCTCCGTGTGCCCGCGCCCGAAGAACAGGAACCGGATCTCCCGGTCTCCTCGGTGGAGCGTGAGACGCTCGGAGAGCGTGGTGTTCGGGGCGGTCGGGATGACTTCCTGGGTCTGGGCGTAGTAGGTCCGCTGCCGTTCCATCGCCGTCTCGAGGTCCGCCCGGGCGCTCGCGTCGGTCATGGTGTCGAGCGTCGCCTCCATGACCTCGATCTGGGCAGGAATCCCGCCGATGAACGACTCGTAGGCTCGACCGGACATCGATCCCCCCGACGCGATGACGGCCCGGGTCGCCTCGTGGCTGATGATCTCGACGTCGGGCGGGTACACCTGATTCCCATGGGCGTGGTCGAAGTGCCAGTGGGTGTTCGCGACGTAGCGGACGGGGCGATCGGTCAGCTGCCGGATCTCCTCGAGCAGCGCGTTCGCGGCGGCCGGCGAGATGTGGGAGTCGACGAGCATGACCTACGCGTCGTTCACGATGACCGCCGCGTTCGATCCGACGACCATCTCTCCCACGCCTGACAGGGCGAGCGCGGTCAGAAGCCAGGTGTGCCTGTTCGGATATCTCATCTCTGCTCGTCTTCTATTCGGACCCCGGCGGCGGCGACGATCGTCGTCGCCGCCATGCCATCGTAGCAGCGGACCAACCGCCGCGTCTCATCCCGCCGCGGCGAGCTCCTCCCCGAAACGCGAGCATGGATGGCGCCGCGCCTGATCCATCGGCCCGGTGACACGTGGCGCAGGACGTCTCGTAGATCATCCGATAGCTCGCGTCTGGGCGACCGCCGCCCCCCGTCGAGAGGAGAAACAGCGCCAGACCCAGCAATGCCGGACCCGCGCTGTCGTCACGTTGTAATCCTACGCTCCGATTTCGTGTGCCTCGCCGGCCCCACGCGGGACCCGAATCTTCTCGACCAGCTCGCCGATCCGCTCAGGTGGCGGCGGAGTGAATCTGGAGACCGTAAGCGCCACGGCGAAGTTGATCATCATCCCCACCGTACCGATCCCTTCCGGCGAGATTCCGAACCACCAGTTGTCGGCGGTGTTCGCCGCCGGGTTCACGAACTTGAAGTAGACGATGTACGCCGCGGTGAAAAGGATCCCGGTCAGCATCCCCATGTAGGCGCCTTCGCGGTTCATGCGCTTCGAGAACACGCCCAGGATGATGACCGGGAAGAACGATGAGGCGGCGAGCCCGAACGCGAACGCGACCACCTCCGCGACGAAGCCCGGCGGGTTTATGCCGAGATACCCCGCGATCACCACGGCGACCGCGGCGCTCACGCGAGCCGCGATGAGCTCGCCCTTCTCCGTGATGTCGGGACGAAGGCCGCGCTTCAGCATGTCGTGGCTGATCGACGTCGAGACGACCAGCAGCAGTCCGGCCGCCGTCGAGAGGGCAGCGGCGAGACCCCCGGCCGCGACGAGCCCGATGACCCAGTTGGGCAGCCTCGCGATCTCCGGGTTGGCGAGCACCATGATGTCACGATCGATGGTCAACTCGTTCTCGATCGGCGCGCCACTGGCATCGACGGCCTCGGGGCCCACGTACTGCACGAGCCCATCGCCGTTTCGGTCGTCGAAGGAGATGAGCCCCGTCGTCTCCCAGTTGCTGAACCACTCCGGCATCTCGGAGTAGGGCTGCTCCGACACCGTCTCGATAAGGTTCGTTCGCGCGAAGACCGCGACCGCCGGTGCTGCCGTGTAGAGGAGCGCGATGAACACGAGGGCCCAGCCCGCGCTCACCCTCGCGTCCCGGACCTTCGGCACGGTATAGAACCTGATGATCACGTGGGGCAGCCCCGCCGTCCCCACCATGAGCGCGGCGGTGATCGCGAACACGTCGAGCGTCGATTTGGTACCGGAGGTATAGGGGGCGAAACCGAGTTCCGTGTGCAGGCCGTTCAACCGGTCGAGCAGGTAGGTGCCGGTCTCGGGATCCGCCGCGCCGAACCCGATCTGAGGCAGCGGAGTCCCGGTGAGCATGAGCGAGAGAAAGATCGCGGGGACGGTATAGGCGAAGATCAGAACGCAGTACTGAGCGACCTGCGTGTACGTGATCCCCTTCATCCCGCCCAGCACCGCGTAGAAGAACACGATCCCCATGCCGATGAGGACGCCCAGCGTGACGTCCACTTCCAGGAACCGGCTGAAGACGATGCCGACTCCCCGCATCTGGCCGGCGACGTACGTGAACGAGACGAAGATCGCGCAGACTACCGCCAGCTTCCGAATGCTCTGGGAGTAATAGCGGTCTCCCACGAAGTCGGGGACGGTGAAGGCGCCGAACTTCCTCAGGTACGGAGCGAGAAGGAGGGCGAGAAGGACGTAGCCGCCCGTCCAGCCCATCAGGTAGACGGACCCGTCGTATCCGAGAAAGGAGATGATCCCGGCCATCGAGATGAAGGAAGCGGCGGACATCCAGTCGGCCGCGGTCGCCATGCCGTTGGCAACCGGATGCACGCCCTTTCCGGCGACGTAGAACTCGCTGGTCGAGCTCGCCCGCGACCAGATCGCGATGCCGATGTACAGGGCGAACGAGAGCGCCACGAGCGTGAACGTCCACGCGGTGATTGTCATTCGTCACCCTCGTCCACGTCGAACTCGCGGTCCAACCGGTTCATGAGGACGACGTACACGAAGATCAGGGCCACGAATACGTACATCGATCCCTGCTGGGCAAACCAGAAGCCCAGCGGGAAGCCGGTCCCCGGGATTCGGATGCCGTTCAGCGGGTCCGCGAAGAGGATCCCCGCGCCGTAGGACACCAGGAACCAGACGGCGAGCAGCAGCCCGACGTAGCGGATGTTCCTCCTCCAGTACTCCTGGGGGCTCGTGTCCCTCGACGTCCCCCGCACGGGGCGACGCGGTCCAGTGCGATCGTTCAAGGGCAGGGCCTCCTCAGCGCGCGGGAATGGCCGCCACGACCTCGGCCGGCTCGGGGCGCGCTGTATAGTCGGCATGCGCCCCGGAGAACACGATGGTCCCGTCCGTATCGATCACGAACGTGGCCGGAATCGGAAGCTCCCACGACTCATCTCCGTTGAATCGGGCGAGATCGATCTTGAAGAACGTCTCGTACACGTCCCGGAGGTCGTCCGAGAGCGCGAACACGAGCCCGTAGTCACGAGCAACCTGATTCCCCAGGTCGAGCAGCACCTCGAACTCGATCCCGTCCTCCTCCGCCCACAGCCGCGCGAACTCGGGCAGTTGGGGTGAAAGCGTGATGATGCTCGCGCCCTTCGCCTCGATCTCTGGAAGTAGCTCCTGCAGAGCAGCCTGCTCCGCGCGGCAATAGGGTCACCAGCGACCGCGGAAGAAGCTCAGCAGGACGGGTCCCTTCCGGATCCGGCTCGACAACCGCACCGTCTCGCCCGCCAGATTCGGCCGCGCGAAGAGGGGTGCGCGGTCGCCCGCGCGGGGGACACCCTCGAGGATCCCGCTCGCCCGGAGCTCGGTGGTCGCGCGGTGGACGCGCTCGGTGATCTCGGCCGGCCGTTTCGCTTCGCCAGCCTCACGGATGGCGGTGAGCGCGTCGTTCAGGGACCCCATGGTATGCCTTTCTCGTCGGGTTCGATCGGGCCGCCCCAACCTGAGGCTACCAGTCGGGATCAACCAGAGGTTCTTCGGACTGCCATCGAAAACGCGATAGCGAGATGCGCCCCCTCGGATCGAATTCGATCCCTTCCGCCTCGAGCCTCTCGCGCTGCAGAAGCTCGTAGAACGAGTCGGATCGACCACTGATCTCGCCGCGCGCGTTGATGACGCGGTGCCAGGGAAGGTCATCCTCGCAGGCGTTCAGCGCGTACCCCACGAGCCGTGCGTGCCGCCCGAGCCCGGCGACCGATGCGATCTGCCCATACGTGGCGACGCGCCCCGGGGGGACACGTCGGACCGCCTCATAGATGCGATCGTAGGTGTCGGATCCCACGCGGCTACCTGACTTCGAACTCGACGAGCCGCAACGCGAGGCCGTCCGGGCCGGTGATGTAGTGCGTCCCGGGCTCGAACCAGGCCCATGCGCCAGGCTCCATCAACATGTTCGTCCGACCCGTCGAAGATACCGACGCCACGGCGCCGCCCCACGCGAGGACCATGAGCGTGGGAACGTCGTGTCGGTGCTCGGCCACGACCTCGCCCGGGCCGAGGGCGATCGTCGACCCGCGGAACCAGTCGTTGTCGACGCCCACCGTCCCCGGAACGCCGGCTTCGAGGGTGGCCAGCTCGGATCGGTCCCGGAGGTTCTGCACCGCGATGAGGTGGAAGAGATCCACGCCGGTGTTCGCCACCCGGTGCGTAAGGGGCTGGTCCGCATACTCCGGATTGCTGAACACGACGCCGGGATCGCAGGGGGATCCCGGGGGGCTCCACTCGCCTCCGAGGGGCTGTGTCGCCATCTCCGAGCCGCTCACGCATGCGTAGACGATCGGCCGTTCGTGGATGTGGAAGAAGGTCGTGTCGCTGCCGAGGATCTGGACGTCCAGCACCTGAGCGAACTCCCGTTCAGAGGCGAGACGGTGCCGGGGCTCCTCGACGATCGGAACGGGCGTGGGTTCGGGGACGCACGCGGCGAGCACGAGGAGCGCGCACGAGGTCCCTGGCAGCCCGCGCATCAGGCGGAGCCCCGTTCGTTCGCGTGAACCCTGGACCTCCAGTTCCACCATTTCAGCAGCTCGGGGTCGCGGCGCGGTGCCTCGGCGTAGTAGACGGCGCACCGGAAGACGTACAGGACACAGGGGTCCTGGTACCCGTGCTTCTCCATCATCGAACGGTAGAGCTCGCCGGGGTCGCGGCCCACGAGATCCGCTACACGACCGATTCCCAGATCCTCCAGCGCCTCCTGCGTTCTTGGGCCTACGCCCGGGATCTGCTGGAGGTCGTTGGATTCGGTCATGGGCTGCTCCTCGTGTCGGCCTCGACTGCGGCTTTCGGGGTCGCGGATGGGTACGTAGGCTCAACGGGCCGTCCAACGGTTCGATCAAGATAACCCACGATACCCGAGCTTCGAGCCAGTCTGCCATGAGCCCAGCCAAAAGTCCGCCGTCCAGCTCGCCGATCACTCTTTCACCCGCTCAGGTTCTCGCCCGTCTCGAGGCGGGAAACCGGAGGTTCGTGAAGGGTGATCTCGTCGACCGTCCCTGCGGGGACCACGTACAGGCCTGCGCCGCCGCGCAGTACCCCGTCGCCGCCGTCCTCGGGTGCATCGACTCGCGCGTGCCGGTAGAGGCGGTGTTCGACCAGGGGATCGGGGATCTCTGCGTGGCTCGCGTCGCCGGGAACGTCGTGAACGACGACATCCTTGGGAGCCTGGAGTTCGCGTGCGAGGTCCTCGGAGCACGCGCCGTCATCGTGCTCGGGCACACGAATTGTGGTGCAATTGACGGAGCGATCTCCGGGGCCGAGTTGGGCAACCTCGGCGGTGTGATCAAGAAGATCGAGCCGGCGATCCGAACGGCTCGGAGACGACTCGATCCCGCCGAGCCGGCATTTTCCGGCGTGGTCTGCGAGGCCAACGTGAAGTCGGGCCTCGCGTCGATTCGGCGGCGAAGCCCCCTGCTCGCCGCGAAGGAGAAGGCCCGCGACATCGTGATCGAGGGTGCGGTCTACGATGTGTCTACGGGGCTCGTGCGGTTCTTTTCGGGGTCTTCCGCCTAGTCGTGTCCGGGTCCGGGGGGTTCGAAGTAACGAAGGACTTCGAACGTTTCTCGCAGAAGGACGACGTGTTTCGACGGTCGTTCTGGGATCCGGACGTCAGCACCGAGAAGGCGCGCCGCTTCTACCACACCTACCGCGAGCCGCTCGGCACCTGGAAAAAGGCCGACGGGTTCACGCAGCGCGACTACGCGCTACGGAACGCCTCCTGGCACGTCAGCGACGTCTTCACCGAGTACAAAGAGGGGGAGGACCGGCGAGAGGGATTCACGGACGCCTTCACGCTTCAGCGCGAGGTGGCATCCGAGCGGGCGGATTTTCCGACGCCGTCTGCGGCATCGTCGGAGATCAAGCGGGTCGCCCGTGGGTTCGGCGCCGATCTCGTCGGGGTCACGGCGTTCGACCAGCGCTGGATGTACACCGAGAAGTTCAGCGACATCAGCGGAACCGCCCGTCCAAACGACATCCCCGAAGGTCTCGACCACGTCGTGATGACGGCGCAGGCCATGGATTACGACCTCATCCGCACCGTCCCTTCCGCCCTCTCCGGAGCTGCGACGGGGTTGGGCTACTCCCACGATGCGCTGGTCGTCCTGTCGCTCGCCCAGTACATCCGGAACCTCGGCTACAACGCCGTGGCCAGCATGAACGACTCGGCCCTCGCGATCCCGCTCGCCATCCAGGCGGGCCTGGGCGAGTACAGCCGGCTGGGGCTCCTCATCACGAAGGAGTTCGGGCCCCGGATCAGGCTCGGGAAGGTCTTCACGGATCTGCCGTTGTCGCATGACCCGCCGATCCGATTCGGGGTACGCGAGTTCTGCGAGGGGTGCCAGCGTTGTTCGGACGCCTGCCCGGTGGGGGCGGTGCCCGGAGGTGATCCGAGCACCGAGCGCCACAACCGCTCGAACCTCAAGGGCGTGCGGAAATGGTCAGTGGACGGGGAGAAGTGCTTCGGGTACTGGACCGCGCAGAACAGCGATTGTGCGATCTGCATGCGTGCCTGTCCCTACAACAAGGACTACTCGAGGTGGTGGGCTCGTCTGGGCCGGCGTCTGGCCGGCACTGGGCTCCGGAGAGTCATGCCATGGCTCGATGAGGCGTTGGGATTCGGGGGGCGGATGAAGCCCCGCGACTGGTGGGATCGGTCAGCGCGTGACCGCGAGGCGCAATAGCAGCCAGAGGAGCGGCAGCGCGGCCACGAACGTGAGTCCGAGCGTCGCCCGTCCGGGTCGGCCGGCCGCCCTGTCGACACGGAAGCGCAACACTCCCGCGGTGGTGATGGGGATGGACAGCAGCGGCGGGAGCAGCAGCAACGGGGCGGCGCCCCAGGCTCCCCACCCGTCGAACCGGGACACGTAGAGGACCAACGCGGCCATCAATGCCACGGGAGCGAAGGCTAGATACTTGAATAGATCCAATCTGCGTTTCGACATGGGTCACCGGCGGTCGAGGCTCACCCCGATCGTAGCCGCGGCGGCGGCTCTGGTCACGTCCTGCTCCCCGTCCGACGCACCCGAAGCGCGCGAGGCCGGACCCGATCCGTCCGGGGTCCCCGAGAGCGAGACCTACCGGCTCGAGCGGGTCACGGACGACGTGTACGCGACCGTCGTCCGCGATGGGATCTCGCCCTCGCAGTTCGCCGCATCGCTCATCGTGATCCGGAGCGATCACGTCCTCGTGGTGGACAGCCGTCACGACGACGCGTCGGCGCAGGAACTCCTCGACACGATCGCGGCGTTGACCGATCTCCCGGTGGGATTCGTGATCAACACGCACTGGCACGGGGACCACGTGCAGGGCAACGCCCGGTTCCGCGCGGCCTATCCGAACGTGCGCTTCGTGGGCGGGGCGACGACCGATGAGGACATCCGGACGCTCGGCCGACAGCGCCTCGACGATGAGATCGAGCGCGTGGCCGGACGGATCGCAGCGGCGGAGGGGAGGCTGGAGTCGGGCACCCGGGACGATGGTACGCCGTTGACCGACGAGGAGAAGGCGGCTCTCCCCGGTCAGCGCGAGTCCGCGACGGCGTACGTGGAGGCTCGTCGCGCGATCGAGCTCGTCGAGCCCGATATCACGGTCGAGCGGAGTCTCGAGCTGTCGGAGGCCTCGCCCGCGATCGAGATCCTCAGGGTGGGACCGGCGCACACGCGCGGGGACGTCGTCGTGTGGATCCCCGAGCGCGGGGTGCTCGCCCTCGGGGACCTCATCGAGGATGGCTTCCCTTATCTGGGTGACGGCTACCCGTCCGGGTGGGCCGACGCGCTGGACACGGCGGCGGAGATCGAGGCGTCGGTTCTCCTGGGGGCGCACGGACCGGTACTGCGGGATCGCGTCGCATTCGAAACGCAGCGTCGCTTCGCCCGGCTGATCGCGGACGCGGCGGCAGCGGCGGAGGCTGGACGAACGGCCTCCGATGTGGTCGCTTCGGGCGAGTTCGACGAGTTCCTGACACACTTCACCGCCCGGATGAACCAGGCGAGCGAACCGGAACGTCGCGAGCGCTTCCACCGATTCGCCACGGAAGTGCTCGCCCGGGCGGTCGCCGAACGGACGGGTGAATCGGAGAACGAATGACGGTATCCCCGGAGGGCACCGAGCCGGGACGGCCCGAGCCGACCGGCGACGAGCGCTATGGCACGGTCACGGCCGCCGAGACCGGGCAGCGCGAGCGTGCTTCCGACGTCGATCGGGCCGCCGAGATCGTCGCCGACATGGCGGATGCGACCCTGCTGCGCGGCGTGGCGGCGGTGGTCGTGGGGTTCATCGTCCTGACGCTCGGATCCGTCCTCGCGGGGCGGGGAATCGTGGCCGCGGTGGGGCTGGGTCCCGAAGATCCCGTGACGGGGAGTTACCTCGCGTGGAACCTCGGCTCGCGAGCCCTCGTGGCGATGCTGGCCGGGTATCTCACCGCGCGTGCGGCGCCGCGGAAGCACTTCGTGCATGGAGCCGCCCTCGCGGGGCTGGTTGCCTTCATGGCCGCCGCGGCCCTCTTCGGCCTGCGGGCCGCGGGTGCCCCTCACGATCCGCAGTGGTACCCAGTGGCGATGCTGTTCGTGGGCCCTCTGGGCGTGCTGGCCGGCGCCGCGCTGCGGGTTCGTCGGTTCCGAAAGGCCGACACCCCGGACGCGTGAAGCGCCCGGGGCCCGGAAAAGCCGACCACGGACGCAAGAAGCGCCGGGCTTCGTTAGCTACTCGGTGCGGCTCGTGATCTCGAGCAGGTGATAACCGAACTGTGTCTTTACGGGGCCATGTGTCTTGCCCACTTCGGCACTGAACACGACGGCGTCGAACTCCGGGACCATCATTCCGGGGCCGAACTCTCCGAGGTCGCCGCCTTCGCGCGACGACGGGCAGCTCGAGTGCTGACGGGCCATATCTCCGAAGTCGGCGCCGCCCTCGATCTGCGTCTTGAGGGACTCGGCCGTTTCCTGTGAATCAACGAGAATGTGTCGGGCAGTGGCGCGCACAGGCGCTCCTTTCATTTCGGTTCCTGGTCTCACCGATCGTGAGAGGGCGGAATCTGGCGTACCCTCCGGAGCTTCACCAGCGATAGGGCGACGTGTGATCGTGGCCCGGGCCTCACCGTCCGAGCGTATCGTCTCGCCAGCGGCTGAACGCGTCCTCGCCGGCGGGGCGCAGCCCCGTGTCGTGGGTCCCATGCAGGAGCGCTTCCACGAACGTCTGACCGTAGCCTCTCGCCACCGCGATGAGCGCGCACGTCGCCGGGAACGCCACGATCTGGGCCGGCACGTGCAGGACGGGGCCCTGTACGAGACGAGGCCCCGCGGCCGCGGGGGGAAACAGATCGAGGTTCGTGACACCCTCGAGCACCCGCGGCGCCGACTCGCCGATCACGGCGATCCAGCAGTGCGAATCGGTCGTGTCGGTGAACTCGATGCCGTGTGGCGGCTCCGGCGCCGTGTCGGGTCCCACGTGCCAGATGGAGGCCTGCGTTCGGTTCATGCGGTTGATCAGCAGTCCGCGCGAGTGTGCGACAGCGCCCCAGCCGCTCGGCACCTCGAGGTTGAAGGGGCGCTGCTCCCCGATATCGCGATCCTGAACGTCCCAGCGGGCCCGGTGACTCAGGTCCACCAGCCACGGCCCCTCGCCCTCTCCTTCGTACTCGAGGACGACATCCCAGCCGTCGCGCCGCTCTGACCGCATCGGCGTGACGGGAAGCAGTACCGGCGATCGGCGCGTGATCCCGTTCATCACGACCTCAACCGGGCCCCATCGGGGTCGTAGAAGTGCGGTGGGACGACAAGCGCGGCAAACCGCCGGGGACCGTCGCCCAGATCCTGGAACAACTCCAGCGAGCTGCTGCGGTCCGTCGAGCCGTCCTGGACCAGAGCGAGGCCGTACCGATATCCGAGCGATTCGCTGTACCTCGTCGTGCAGACGTAACCGAGGATGTCGTCCCGGTGCACGACGAGCGCACCATCCGCCGGCCCGTCCGTCGTCGTGCGGCCCGCGGTGTCGTCAAACCGCAGGCCCACGAGCTTGAGGCGCCCACCCTGCGCGGCACACGCCCGAAGTGCGGGGGCGCCCACCTTCTTCGACGCCGTGTCGTCCCTGTCCCACATCCACCCCATGCCGATGTCCAGAAGCGTGACGCGCTGCTCCGACTCGGTCCCGATGATCACGTGCCCCTTCTCGGCCCGCATGCAGTTCTGCGCCTCGAGACCGAATGGGCCGATCCCGAAGTCCGCGCCGGAGTCGATCAGGAGATCCCACACGTACCGGGCGTAGCTGGCGGGGAAGTGCAGCTCGTATGACAGCTCGCCGACGAACCCGAGGCGGAGGCAGCGGGAGCGGACGACGTCGCCGATCAGGATCTCCCGGTATCCCATGTAGGGGAACGCCTCGTTGGACAGGTCGGCGTCCGTGATTCGCGACAGGACGTCCCGGGACCGCGGCCCGGCGATGTTTATCGAAGCGAGCGTGTCGGTGATGTTTACGAGATTGTAGTTCCACCCGTCGTACCGGGTGTGGTACCGGAACCACTCCACCGTCGCTCCCGCCCGATTCGAGCTGGTCGTGAAGTAGTAGTCGTCTTCGCCGATCCGGGTGACGACTCCGTCGTCGATGATGTTTCCGGTGTCGTTGCACATCGCGGAGTACTTGCACCGGCCACGCCGCACCGTGGCCATGTTCGAAATGTACACGCGTTGCAGGGCGTTCAGTGCGTCCGGACCGAAGATCCGGAACTTCCCCAGGGGCGAGCTGTCGAGCAGACCGACTCTCTCCCGGACGTTCCGAATCTCCTCCCGGCAGGTCTCGTCATCGCTGAAGTAGCGGGCGCGTTCCCAGGCTCCCGCCCGTCGAAACACGGCACCCCGAGCTTCCAGCTCCTCGTGAAGAGCCGTGCGTTTGTAGACGTCGTGCCCGGGACCGTCGAGCGTCGCGATCGTCGGTGGTACGAGCGGCGGGCGCACGGTCGTGCAGGCGATCTCGTCGAGCGGCCGGCCGGCGAGCTCGGCCATCGCCATGGCCAGGTTCTGGCCCGGAACGCGGTATTGTCCAGGGCCGAGGCCGAAGTTTCCGAAACGCTTGGCCAGCTCCGGCACGTCGAAGCCACGGGCCGCCGCCTGGCCCGCGTTCTTCCAGGTGCCGTCCTCGTCGAAATCGAGAAACGCCTTGCGCCCCTCGCCCAGGTCGGGGCCGGTGACGTGAGGGACGCCATCGACCGGGTCGGGAAGGGTCGCGGCGTTCGTGCGCACATCCGCGAGCCGCGTCTGCACGTCGCACCCGCAGGTTCGCGCGGCCTCGAGGCCGGCGACCGCGCCCGACGCCTCGATCGCGGCGGCGTCCGCGAACCCGAGCAACCGCCCCGCGGCGAACACCCCGGGCTCGAACGTCACCGGCTCGAAGGCCGCCCGTCGCGCGGAGTAACGGAACCGCGTGCCCGCCGACGAGAGCACGCCGATCTCCGGTTGTCGGCCGGCCGCGGCCACGAGAACATCGCAGTCGACTCGCCGGCCTTCGCCACCTTCCAACGGTCCGAGCGACGCTGCCGACACGGTGCGGCGACCGTGCGCATGGCTCGCGGCCCACCCGGCGAGCACCTCGGTGCGGTGGTCGCGCAGTCTCGAGAGCAGGTGTTCGTCGTGCCCCCGTGCACGGGCATCGGCGACCAGCGGCACGTCGACTCCCATGTCGAGGAGGTCGGCGGCGGCCTCCAGAGCGAGATCGTCGGCAGTCGAGAAGACGACCGAGTCGCCCGGCCTCACGCCGTAGTGGCGAGCCAGCCGCCACGCTGTGTCCGCCTGCATCACTCCCGGACGGTCGTTGTCGTTGAACACGAGCGGGCGCTCGAGCGTCCCGGTGGCGACGACGATCGCGCGCGCGCGACACTCCCAATGCCTCTCGTGGTATCCGTCGGTCGGGCGATTCCCGTCCCGCGGGCCGACTTGAAAGCCAGTGATCAGGTTGTCTCCCCAGACACCCGTCACCGGGGCGTGCACGAACATTCGTATGCGATCGTTCGCGGTGGTCTCCTCGGCCAGCGCGAGCGTGCGATCGCGCAGCGGCGAGCCTTCGTGCTCCCGCACTCGCCAATCGGTGTGGCCGCCCAGCCAGGGTCGGCGTTCGAACAGACAGACCCGCTCCACGTGCTCCGCCGCCTCGAGAGCGGCGGTCAGGCCGGCGGCACCGCCGCCGATCACGACGACATCGGCGTTGAGGTAGAGTTCTGTGCGGGTCCCGGCGTCGTAGCCGGCTTCGATGTCGAGCGTTCCGAGACCGGCGAGGCCGCGCATCCGGTTCTGAAAGAACGGCCACGCCGCGTAGGGCCGGTGGAAGAGGTGGTAGTAGAACCCGGCCGGCATCCATCGGTCGAACCGATCGATGATGCCGTAGGGGTCGCGGTCCGGACTGCCCTTCACGTTCTGGGCGGTGATCGTCATCCCGCGCCGGAGCGGTGTCGTGCCCGACGACTGGTTCGGCACGCCGTCGATCGCGACCAGGCCGCTCGAACCCTCTCCTTCGAGGTCGTAGAGCCCGCGCGGCCTGTGGTACTCGAAGCTGCGGCTGAACGTCCGGACGCCGCTCGCCCACAGGGCGGACGCGACGGTATCTCCGTCGAACCCGCGCATTTCCTTCCCCGCGTACGTGAACCTCAGCGATCGATCCCTGTCGATCTTCGCGGTCGGCGAAGTGGAGAGCCTATCCATCGGCGTCTCCCCGCGGCTCCTCGCGGTTCGTCGCCGGGTTCCGCCAGGTCGAGAACCACACGCCGCACCCGGCGCCGTGGTACCACCATTCCTCCTGCGGACCCGTCCGGGTGGTGCGGAACTGCGCCCACCTGAAGTGATCCTCGGGGCTCAGGTCCTTCTGATCGGGGCGGGGTCCGCGTTCGTGCCCACCGTACGTGAACTCGTACACGTCCCGCGCGCCGCAGACCGGACAGGTGATCCTGAACGTCACGGCCGGCCCGACTCAGTCATAGTGGCCATACTTCATCGTCGTCGCGGTCTCGCCCAGGTACCGATTCTCGAGGAACCGGTCGAGCGTGAAGGGGCCGAGGATGTCGGGCCGCTCCTCGCGCGCGATGTACTCGGCCATGTACTTCCCGGTGATCGGTCCCGATTTGAACCCGAAGTACCCCCAGCCGCAGTCGAGGTAGAGCCCGTCGTATACGAGGTTCCCCTCGAGGATCGGCGCCATGTCGGGTGTCATGTCCGCGAGCCCGGCCCAGATCCGCAGAAACCGCACGCCGGCGAGACACGGCAGGATGTCCGTCATCGCCTCGGCCTGGTGCTTGAAGTACCACGCCGTCGCGTCGGTCGTGTAGTTGACCTGCGGATCCATGTGGGCGCCGCAGGCGATCTCGCCCTTGAGCGTCTGGTTCGCGTAGATGTGGTAGCCGCCCGAGCTGATCACGTGGTGCAGGAACGGCTTGAGCGGCTGCGTGACCATCGCCTGGATCGTCAGCGGGTGTATGGGAAGCTCGATGTCGAGCATCGAGCACACGGCCGCGCCGTACCCGCCCGCCATGATCGACAGCTTGTTGCAGGTGATCGGTCCCTGGTTCGTCCGGACGCCCGTTACCTTCACGCCGTCCGTGTCGATGCCCTGAACCTCAACCCCCTGCTGGATCGAGACCCCGCGTGCGCTGGCCCCCTTCGCCAGCCCCCACACCACCGCATCGTGACGAAGCACGCCCCCGGGCGGGTGGTACATGCCTCCAAGGACCGGGAGCCGCGGACGGTCGCTGGTGTCGAGGGCGGGGATCAGTTCCTTGCAGCCCTGGCGATCCAGCAGCTCGGACTTCACGCCGCTGAAGTTGGCCGTGTTGATCGACATGCGGAACGAGTTCAGGGCGGCCTCGCTGTGCGCGAGGTTCAGGTTCCCGCAATTGAAGAACATCAGGTTGAAGTCGAGCTCGTCGGTGAGGACCGGCCAGAGGTCGAGCCCCTCGCTGTAGAGACGCACGTTCTCCTGAGTGCGCTGGTTCGCCCGGACAATCGCCGTGTTCCGACCCGAGCCCCCGAACCCGATGTACTTCTGTTCGAGCACCGCGATGTCCTCGACGCCGTGCTCCTTCGCGAGGTAGTAGGCGGTGGCGAGCCCGTGGATGCCGCCCCCGATGATCACGACGTCGTAGTGACGTTTCAGGGGCCGCTGCTCCCAGAGGCGGTCCGACCGCAGGAAGCCGGGTTTGAGCGGGCTCACGTGGATCTCACCAGGTGCCGACCCTCGAGGTCAACCGATCACCGAGAACGAGGAGTTCGGGTTGATCTCTCGTCGACGGCTGAAGAACCCCATGTCGTAGTCGCGGTCGACGAATTTCATGTGGAACTGCAGCGGGTCGGCATCGTGATCGTGGCCGTCCTCCACTTCCTGAATCAGGTGCGCCATCATTTGCCCGGCCACGGGCCCGTTCTTGTACTGGTTCCCGGACGTGCCGACCGCCATGTAGAACCCGGGCAGGTCGGACTTGTCGTAGATCGGAATCCAGTCGTCGGAGACGTCGTAAAGATCGACTAGGCCCTGCTGCGTCTTCGGGATCGGGAGCCCCTGCAGGCGCTGCGCCTCGCGCATGACCTGCGTCTGCCACTGGCCGGTGAACGTGTTGTCGTAGTTGTCCGGGTCCTCGACCCATTCGAAGTCATCGCAGGGCGGGTCCTCGGATCCGATCAGGATGTGATTCCCGACCTCGGGCCTCGAGTAGCACCCGATATCGCCGTCCGAGATCAGCATGCCGAGCGCGTTGTAGTCGATCCCCTCCGGCGCGGGGACGTGACAGACCTCCTGCTTCAGCGCGCGCGTCTTGATGTTCATCCCCTCGATGACGCCGTTCGCCATCCCGTTGATGATGAATGAATGAGGCCCGCCCACGTTTACGACGATGGGAGCTTTGATCTCACGCCCATCCGCGAGCCGCACGCCCTCGGCCCGTCCGCTGTCCTGCAGGATCTCGACGACCTCGGCGTTGAACAGGTACTCGCCGCCGCGCGCCTCGCCGCCTCGCTGGACGTTGTGGCAGGAGAGCTGCGGGTCATTGATGTAGCCCGACTCCGGGATGTACACCGCCCCCGCGACGTCCCCGCCCGTGGGCTGCCCGAATCCCGGATCGGCCGCGTTCACCGGCGGGCCGTACGCGCGCGTGTCCACGAACCGGAGCCTCTCCCGCATCCCCTCTGCGTCGAGCTCCTCGTAGACCACGTTCAGCTCGTCGAGGCTCGACATCACCCTCTCGAGGTGGTGGTTCTTCTCGGTCTTGGTCACGAGACAGCCCGTGTTGATGTACTTCGCGTAGCCCGACTCGTCGTACGCCCCGATGTACTTCCCCCAGTCGATCCAGTAGAAGTACGACTCGCGGGCCATCGCGACGCCCGCGGGGGTCGAGTAGTGGAGGCGGATGATCGCGCAGGTGTTCGACGTGGACCCGTACCCCGCGGCCGGGAGCTTGTCGACGTTCAGCGTCCTGAAGCCGCGCTTCGCGAGCTCGAACCCCGTGCACGTGCCGATGATGCCAGCCCCGATGATGATCGCGTCGTAGTCCTTCGACATGAACGGCCCTCTGCTGGTGACGATGCGCGGTCCCGGCCCTGTTGACCCGGGACGAATCCGAATCTGGGGATTGCCTGGACGGTCGCCAACCTCCGTGGGACCGTCAGCTCTCGAGACACTCCTCGATGGATGTCATCGGGTCGTCTAGCGACCGTCGTCGAGTCCGACGCGCTGGAGGATATCGAGGAACTCCGGATCGTCACGGAGAAAATCGAACAGGGGACTCACCCCGATGCTGAGCAGGTTGCGGGCCCCGGCGCGCTCCCTGTGCGCACGGTTCAGCAGGCGCAGTGTCTGTTCTCGGTCCCCTACCGCGGCATGCATCTGGCCCTCCACCTGGAGCCCCAGCCGGGCTCGCTGCACCAGATCGGCCGGAAGGCTGCCAGCCACCCCCTCGCGCCGGAAACGTGTGGCGGCTTCCTCGAACGCGGCCGCGAGTTCTCGCGCGACGATCTCATCGCCGCCCGTAGCCTCGAGGAGACCCACGAGTGCGTCCGCCGCGAGATCCATTCGGCCCTGTCGCGTGCGCACGTTCCATCCGGTGCGATGGCCCGCCGCGAATCCCGGATCGATGGCGAGCACGCTGGCCACCTCGTCGAGGGCCCCGTCGTAGTCCCGAGCTTCATTCAGGATGAACGCGAGATTCGCCCGGTAGATGGCCGGCAGTGGCTCCAGCTCCACGGCTTTGCGCGCGAGTTGCACGGCCTCGTCGTGCCGCCCCTGCCACGAGACGACGTGTGACTGCCAGTGGAGGGCATCGACGTCTGTGGAGTCGATCTCGAGTGCCCGTGAGATAAGCCGCTCGGCCTCGGCCCAGTCGTATTCGTGGATCATCAGGACCCAGCCCAGAGCCGTGAGCGCATCGGGCTCATCCGGGTCGATCTCGAGCGCACGCTCCGCGGCCCGCCGCGACTCGGCTCTGGCGAGGGCGACATCGGCGCCGGGATCGACCTCCGGCAGCACGAGGTGTGCATACGAGAGGCCCGCCCACGCGGCAGCGAACTCGGGGTCTCGCTCGACAGCGTCGGTGAACTGGCCGATCGCGGATCGGACGAGCGGGGCGGAGCGGGCGTTCCAGAGTCGCCGGCCGCGGACGTAGGCGAAGTTCGCCTCCGGCACGGTCGAGAGACGGACCAGAGTACCCGTCCCGACCGGTCCGAGTTCGAGCTTCAGGGCATCGACGACGGCGCGCGCGATCTGCTCCTGTACTTCGAGCGGCTGATCGAGCTCGGGTTGGAAGGTGAGGGTCCAGTGAACCCGCCCGCTCGCGACCTCGATGAGACGGGCCTGGACGCTGGCCCGGGGTCCGTCCACCTGGACGCTACCAGACAGGACATGCGTGGCGCCGAGGCGCGCCCCAATCTCGTCCGTGGGCGCATCGGCGAGCAGAAACGACGATTGAGCTCCGGGGACCGCGAGCCCCGGCACCCTGGCCAGCCCGGTGAGAACGAGCTCGGCAATCCCCTCGCCCAGCCATGCGAAGTCGTCGGTCGGGCTGGTGTCGCGGAACGGAAGTACCGCGACGACCGGATTCGAGATCGATGCGACGGCCCCCTCATCCGCGGATCGCAACGAACGAAGCAGCCACCACCCGGCGGAGAGCACCGTCACCAGGACGAGTCCCGCCACGATGTAGGAGGCTCGACCCCCGCTCGGGGTCTCCGACGGCCGGGTCCGGACGACGCCGTCCGAGGTGACCTCGAACATCCATGCGAGGACCAGCGCGACGGGAAGCCCCAGCAGGGCGATCAGAAGTACCGCCGTCACGGCGGCATCGGGCAGACCGAGCCGCGGGAGGATCGACTCCGCGGCCTGGAAGATCGCGACCGAGGCGACCGAGTACACGACTGCGGCCCGGTACACCTTCCGGCGTTTCAGTTCGCCGAGAAAGCGGGACAGCGGGTTCACGGCCCTCCCTCGTGATAGAACGGGTCGTGGGCGGAGATGTCGAGGCGGCGCAGGCGGCCCGTAGACCGGTCGATTGGCGCCCAGAGAGTGCGGGACGTCACGAGAGTCCGACCCTCCTGGTCGACGATCTCCACGTGCCGTTCGTACTTCACCGGCGTGGCGGTCCCGACCCAGGTGCGGATCGTGAGGATGTCGCCGGGATACGCCGCCCGCTCGTAGTCGATCTCGTGGCGCAGCAGGGCCCAGACGACGGTTTCCACGAGCTCGGGATCCGCCGTTTCTCTCCAGTGCTCTGCCGCGATGTCCTGAATCCACTGCACGTACACGACGTTGTTGACGTGGCCGAGCTCGTCGGCGTCCTCCGGAGCGACCTCACGCGTGCGCTCGTGCCGCCTCGCTTCACGCCCGGCGTACAGGTCTTCGTGTCGGATTCTCGCGCCCATGTGCAACATCGTCCCTGGTCGTGCCGAAATGGAATTCGACACTGACTGCTCATACGTTCACGGCATCCCGAGTCAACCACCGGAGCGCGAAATGCTCGACCTGATCTGCACGCGCACCTGAAGCACGTGCCGCAAGGCGGTCGCCTTGCTCAAAAAGAACGACATCCCGTTCAACTATCGAGAGTACAGGAAGGACCCGCTCTCCGTCGATGAACTGCGGACGGTCCTGGCGAAGTTGGGCGTGGGGCCGCGCGACGTTCTGCGCACGCGCGATCGGGCCGTGAAGGCGGCTGGACTGACCGGCGGCGAGTCGGATGAACGGCTCATCGAGCTGATGGCCGAGCACCCGACGCTTCTCCAGCGCCCGATCGCGATACTGGGCGACCGGGCGGTCGTCGGTCGCCCGGTGGACAACCTCCTGGAACTTGTCTGACCACACGTCTCGTCAGGCTCAGTCCCGCGGGTTGAACAGGAAGTAGTCGTGGATCGCGCGTGAGATCTGCGCGATCGCCGCTTCCCGGGTGGGTACCGGCTGCCCTGAGTCCTTCACGAAGACGACGGTGACGACGTGTCCGGCGTCGGCGGGCAGGTAGATGTATCCCACGTCGTTCGTGGTCTCGCCGATCGTGCCCGTCTTGTGGCCGACCCTCGTTCCCGCAGGGAGAACGCCCTTGATGCGCCCCTCGCCGGTCTGCACCCGGAGCAGCACGTCCTGCAGAATCTCCGCGCTCTGCTCGCTTAGTGCGTCCCCCGACCAGATCTGTTCCAGTAGATGAGCCATCGCCCGCGGCGTCGAGGTGTCGCGCGGGTCGGTCTTGAATGCCTCGCTCGCCGCCTCGCGGTCCGCGTCGCTCACGTCCCCGGCGCGCTCCACGAATTCGTCCAGCGTGATCCGTCCGTCCGCCGGCGCGTCGACCCCCACCCAGTCGGAGATGAGCTTGGACGTGGGGCGGTCTACCCGGAGCCCCTCGACGCCCAGGTCGGCCATCCGGGCGTTCACGGCGTCCGGCCCGCCGGCTGCCCGCAGGGTGAGGTCGGTCGCCGAGTTGTCGCTGATCAGCAGCATGAGCTCCATCAGGTTCGTCAGCGACAGCGCGACCCCGGGGTCATCGAACAGGCTCGAGATGGTGCCGCTACCCGGGTGGATGTCGGTCGGCTCGAGTTCGACCATGTCCGAGAGGGCGAGCTCGCCCCGGTCGACACGAGTCAGAAGCTGGACGGCGATGGGGATCTTGTACGTCGACGCCATGGGAAAGCGCTCGTCCGGGTTGAGCCACACGCTCCGGCCGGTCTCGAGGTGGACGGCCGCGACACCGACCGTGCCCCCGCTCAGCTCCGCGAGTCGCTCGACCTCCACACGCAGCCGCTCCAGCCCCGGGTCGCTCGCCGGCACCGTCTGAGCCGAAGCTCCCGTCGGAGCCGCCACGGCCGCGGCCAACACGACGAGGAACGTCACGCGCCGAGAGCTGATGTGGATCGGGCGCGACCGTGAAACGGCGGGGGGGAGGAGGCTCACAGCGATATCCTTGCACCGAGGGTTTCGACGACCCGAGGGTCGGGGATCCGGATTACGGTAGTCGCACCATCGCATCGCGACGAGGGCAGGTGGCATACTGCGCGACCCCAGGAAGGAGATGCGATGACGCACCGAATCAACGACCGCGACGTCGGCCCGGGCACGGCGTCGGTCTGGGCCGGTGAGGGCCATGCCGGCGATGGGGCCCCTACCGTGACGCCCGTCGTCCGCGGCGTGACCTACGGGTACGACGATCTCGAGGGCTGGACGGATGCGGCTCTCGGGCACCGTTCGGGGCACATCTACTCCCGGAACACCAATCCCACGGTCGCGGTGTTCGAGGAGAAGCTGCGGCTGCTGGAGGGTGGGGAGGCCGCGACGGCCTATTCCACCGGGATGGCGGCGATCAGCGGCACGCTGTTCGCCCTCCTCTCGAAGGGGGATCGCGTCGTCAGCATCCGGGACACGTATGGCGGCACCAACAAGATCTTCAACGACTGGTTGCCGCGGTTCGGGGTAGAGGCGGTGCTCTGCGAGACGACCGACCACGATCAGATCGAGGCGGAGATCGAGCGCGGGGCTCGCATTGTGTATCTCGAATCGCCGACGAACCCGACGCTCAAGGTGCTCGATATCGCGCGCCTTGCCCGTGCGGGACACGCCGCGGGGGCGGTCGTTGTGGTCGACAACACGTTCGCGAGCCCCCTGAACCAGCGCCCGCTCGAGTTGGGCGCCGACATCGTCCTTCACAGTGCGACGAAGTTCCTGGGCGGTCACTCCGACGCTCTCGGCGGGATCGCCTGCGGATCGCGCGAGCTTATCGACCGGCTCTATGCGTACCGCGAGATCAACGGGGCGACCCTCGACGCCGACTCGGCGTACATGATCACGCGGGGGATGAAGACCCTCGAGCTTCGGGTCGCCCGACAGAACGACAACGCGATGCGGATCGCGGAGTTCCTGAGCGGCCACCCCGGCGTCGCCAGGGTGTATTACCCCGGTCTTGCGACGGATCCGGGGCACGAGATCGCCCGGCGGCAGATGACCGGGTTCGGGGGATTGCTCTCGTTCGACCTCCCGGACGGATTGGCGGCGGTCGGCCGGTTCGTCGAGCGGCTGCGCTTCGCGCACCGCGCCGCGAGCCTCGGGTCGGTGGGCACGCTGGTCGGCCCACCGGCGACGACGAGCCACGTCGAGCTGACGATCGAGGAACGGAAGGCGGCCGGGATCCCCGAGGGGCTGATCCGCTATTCGGTCGGGATCGAGAACGCCGAGGACCTCATCGCGGACCTCGACCAGGCCCTGTCCGCGACGTGACGGGCGCCGCGGCCGACCGCGGGTCGGAGATCGCAGGGATCGAACAGCGGGTAATCGACGCGATCGATGTCGACGGGATGCTCGCATTCCTGGCCGAGTTGATCGCCATCCCGAGCGTCGCGAACGCCGAGACGCCGGCGCAGGAGCTCGTGGCGTCGCACTTAACCGCCCTCGGTCTGAGGACCGATGTGTGGGAGATCGACTTCGACGAACTGAAGGCGCACCACGGCTACACGTCCGATGTCGAGCGCTCGGAGGGTCTCGGTGTCGTCGGGATGCTCGAAGGCAGCGGCGGCGGGCGTACGCTTGTTCTGAACGGCCACATCGACGTCGTCCCCGCGGGGGAGCCCGATCGATGGACGTACCCGCCGTTCGAACTCACGCGGGTGGGCGATCGTCTCTTCGGCCGGGGTGTGGTCGACATGAAGGGGCAGGTGTGCTGCGCCATCTACGCGGCGAAGGCGATCCGGGCAGCCGGCATCGATCTCGGCGGGGACCTGCATATCCAGAGCGTCATCGGGGAGGAGGACGGCGGCGCCGGAGCGCTCGCGACCATCCTGCGTGGGCACACGGGGGATGGGGCCATCGTCGTGGAGCCCACGGACTTCGTCGTCGCGCCGGCGCAGGCGGGCGCGCTGAGCTTCCGTCTCACCGTGCCGGGTAAGGCGGCGCACGGCGCGCTTCGCGAGGAGGGCGTCGACCCGGTCGAGAAGTTCCTCCCGATCTTCGAGGCGCTCCGGCGGTTCGAGACCGAACGGAACACGGATGTCGAGGACCCGTTATTCGCCGGCGATGCGCTGCCGTTCGCGATCACGATGGGGCGGTTGGAGGCCGGGATCTGGCCATCGACCGTGGCGGAGTCCCTGACTGTCTCGGGCAGGTACGGCGTCGCCCCCGGGGAGGACCTCTCGGCCGCCCGATCGGCGTTCGAGAACGTCGTTTCCGCTGCGGCCCGCCGGGACGGCTGGCTGGGGGTCCATCCCCCCGTCGTGGAGTGGGTCGGGGCTCAGTTCGAGTCGGCCCGGACCGATGAGATGGACCCCGTCGTACGGGTTCTCACGGACGCGGCGGGGGCCCTACTTGGCCGGCCTGCGCGGGTCGGAGGCGTTCGGTTCGGGGCGGACATGCGGCTTCTAACGAACCACGGGGGCGTCCCGACGGTGATCTTCGGGCCCGGCGACGTTCGCGAGGCACATCGACCCGACGAGAGCGTCGGCGTCCAGGACCTGGTTCGCGCCGCAGAGATCCTCGCCGTGACGGCCGTCCGTTTCTGCGGGCTCGCCTGACCGCGACCTTACCCGCACGGCCGGGACCCTACGGGCTGTCGGGTCTGAAGAAGCCCCAGGTCTGCAGGCCCGGTCCGACAGTGACGTGACCCACGATCTCGTACCCGAAGTACTCGTACAGCGGGACGTTCCCCGGGTCCTCCGTCGACAGCGTGACACCCTCGGACGAGGGACTGCCGGCCGACATCCGGTGCACGTGGTCCAGAAGCAAACGGCCCAGCCCCTGTCCCCGTCCCCGTCCGCGTACGCCGATCATGTTGAGGTGGATGTGAGGCCGGTCGACGTCGAACTCGCTCGCCGCGGCGCCGAACGACTCGTATCGGGCGCGGGCGTCCGGCCCGAGAGTGGCCCAGGTCTCTTCGCGGACGCCGGCGAGCTCCGGTGGACTGGAGACCTGCGGGTACGAGATCATGGCCGCGGCGACGAGACCCTCCCCGTCCTCGACGCCGAGGAGGGGCTCTCCCCGAAGGACGCGTGCGTCGGTGAAGAACCCGACGAGGGTGTCGAGGCGGAGGTCGTAGTCGGCGGACTCGCCGAGGATGAACCGCATGACGGGGTAGTCGCGAAACGACTCCGCCAGCACGGACACGACCTCCCCCCGACGATCGGGGGCGACTCCGGTGACGATCAACGGTCCCCGGCGCTGACCTGGTCGAGGAACTCGAGCACGGCCTCCCAGGTCGGCTCGACGTCTCCCTCGACGCGTTCCGGGTTCAGCATGCTGGAGCCGTGTCTGCCGGGCGTCGCCACGTGGACGAGAAAGCCCCTCTCTCCGAACTGCCGGTTCTGTTCAGCCACGTGCTCGAGCTCCGCTTCCGATGACGGGCGCAAAACGAACGTGGGGATCGTCACGTCGTCGGCGAACGCGTCCGCCGGACAGGCACCCATCGGCTCTCCGCCCGCAGGCGAGAACGCGAGGACTCCCGCTAGCTCGTCACCGCGCTCCGCGGCCAACCGCATCACAAGCGCGCCGCTGTAGCTCGATCCCCATGAGATAACCGGAAGTTCGCCGGCGATGGCTCGCGCGTGGTCCAGAACGGCCTCCAGATCGGGGTATGCCTCGCAGTAGTGAGGGTCGCCGCCGACGGCTTGCATCGTCCGGTTCGAGCCGCCGAGCATCGCTCCCCCCGCCCGGGCGTCGACGGCGATGGCCGCGTACCCGTTCTTCAGGAGCCGGGGGATGATGTGCTCGTACTCCGCGTGCGCGTTCGCACCGCCCTGGTGGAACAGGAGGAGGAGGGCCCGGGCGTTCTCGGGATCGCCGTGCACCTCGCCGAATACCGGTGTCCCGTCCGAGGTCTCGAGTTCGATCGCCTCGGATCCGGCGAGCCAGCCGCGTTCGGCCCCGACGACGCCGACGGGGCGCCCGTCGAGTTCCCACGCAGGGTCGATCTCGATCCCGAGGTGGGCCATGGCGGTGACCGCAATGTCGAGCACCCGCGGTGTCCCCGCGATCTCCCCCGCTACCGCCGACGGGCCGTGGGCGATGAAGAAGCTGGTGAGTTCGGCCTCGGAGCGGCCGCCGTGACCGCCGTTCGGCCGTCGGCCGTGATCGGTCGAGAGAAGGATCAGCCAGTCCTCGTCCGCATACGTCGGTCGGTCCCGGACAGCACCGACGAGCAGGCCCACGTGTGTGTCCGCGAGCTCGATCGCCGCGCGGTACTCGGCTCCAATGGAGCCGTTCACGTGGCTCGTCTCGTCGGGATTCCCCAGGTACACGAACAGGGCGTCGGGATCGCCGTCCCTCAGCGCCGCGGCGCCGGCCTCGGCGCCGGCTCCATCGGCCTCGGCCCACCCGAGATCGTACCCGTCCACGACGAAACGCTCATCGACGGCGTCTCCGAAGAGAGGTCCGCCGGCGTCGCCGCTGACCAGCGGCAGCCAGTCCGCGGCGACGAATGTCTCGAGCTCCGGCCGGATCGACTCGATGCGAGTCATGAGGTCCGGGTATTCCGCGTACCGGTTCGCCTCGAAGTTGTTGTTGAACACGTTGTGCTTTTCGGGCCACGCGCCGATCAGCATGCTCGACCAGGCCGGTCCGCTGATCGTCGGGATCGTAGTGCGGGCCGTCATCGACCAGGCCCCTTCTGCCACGAGGGCGTCGATGTGCGGGGTCGCGACGTCGGCCATGACGTCGGTCCGGACTCCGTCGATCCCGATGATCAGGACCTTCTGGGTCTGGCCGACGACCCCGGCGGCGCTCGCGGCCATCGTCCCCGCCAGCAGCATCACGACTCTCGAGACGGGATTCCGGAGCGTCATACGGGCGTCCTTTCGTAACAGGTCGGCGGCAGAGGATGACACGGTCTGATGCCATCACCTATCGTTAGCGCCACGGCCTCCACCCGTCGATTCTGGCGACAGTCGAGCCGAGTCGGACCCGGGCCGGAAGACTGGAGAGATCATATGAGGGTACCCGCTGCCACGCTGATCGGGTCCGTGGTTCTGTCCTTCACCGCGTGCAGATCCTCTCCCCCGCCCCCGGACCTGGGCGACCGGATGTACAACCACTTCCACGCGGCCGGGCAGATCCAGACTGCATTGATCGTCGGGGATCTCGAGGGTGTGCGTGAGCCGGCGACCTGGCTCGCGAATTCCGACCAATTCGACGACCTCGATGGTTCGGAGGACGGGGTTCAAGGGGTGCGCGCGGCGGCGAGGCGGATCGAGCACGCCACGACGATCAGGCAGGCGGCTCAAGCCGCCGGGCAGCTGGCGGGCGCGTGCGCGGAATGTCACGAAGCCGCGAACGACGGCCCCCGATTCCACCAGGAGGACATGCTACGCGAAGGCAGTACCGCGATCGACCACATGATGAGGCACCTCTGGGCGATGGACCGGATGTGGGAAGGACTCATCAGCGGCTCGACGGAGAACTGGGTCGCCGGAGCCTCCGCGATCGCCGATGAACACCCGGAAGGTGCACTCACGAATCCGGCTGCGATCGGCGAGCTGGGCGACCGTCTGCACCGCCAGGCGTCCGATGCGCGCATGGCGCCCGTCTCCCGACGCCCGGCGTTGTACGGTGACCTCATCGAGACGTGCGCGGCTTGCCACGAGCGAACGGGGGTCGGGCCGGACTGAGTCAGCCCTGATACGACGCCGGCTATGCCCGGGCCACGAGCCGGATCGTGGCGTCCGGTACCCGCTCAGTGCCCGATCGCCAGCCCGTCCTTGCGAGCGTCCGACGCGCCGGCCCAGCCGCGCTCGAGCCGGACGACCATCTGCCCGCCGCCGTAGCTCGTACGCTGCCAGGGCACGATCTCGTGGCCGAGCGCGGACAGCGCGCCCTCGAGGTCGGGCGTCACGTTCTCGATCCCGACTCGCAGACCGCCGAGGTGGCGGAACCGCGCGGCGTCGATCGCCTCCTGCGGGTCCATCCCGAACTCCACCATGTTCAGGACGACCTGCGTATGGCCCTGCGGCTGCATGGCCCCGCCCATGACCCCGAACGCAGCATACGGCTCTCCACCCCGCGTGATGAACCCGGGGATCAGCGTGTGGAACGGCCGTTTGCCCGGCGCCACCTGATTTGCGTGCCCGTCTTCGAGCGTGAACCCGGCTCCGCGGTTCTGTAGCACGAACCCCGTCCCGGGAACCACGACGCCCGACCCGAAGTAGCCGAAGATCGAGTGGATGAAGGACACCTGGTTTCCGTACTGGTCCCCGACCGACAGGTAGATCGTCTCGCTGTGCGTGACGATCTCCCCGGGCTCGACTCGCTCGGCCGCCAGCGAGGGATCGATGAGAGCCCGCCGCGACGCGAGGTAGTCCGGGTCGAGAAGCTGGTCCGTCGTTACCTCCATGTGGTCCGGGTCGGCCACGTACCGGGCGAGGTCCGCGAAGGCGAGCTTCTTCGCTTCGACGAGGTGGTGCAGGTACTCGGGCGAATTGTGCCCCATCGCACGCATGTCGAAGCCCTCGAGCATTCCGAGCATCTGAAGTGCGGCGACTCCCTGCCCCGCGGGGGGTAGCTCCCAGACGGTCCAGCCTTTGTAGTCGACAGAGATCGGATCGACCCACCTTACCTCCATCGCCGCCACGTCCTCAAGCGTCAGGTACCCGCCCAGTTCGTCGAGGCCATCCACGACCTTCTTCCCGAGGGCTCCTCCGTACATGGCAGCCGGACCGTCGGTCGCGATCATCCGCAGGGACGCTGCGAGGTCGGGGTTGGTGAACCACTCGCCCGCGACCGGCGCCCGCTCGCCATCGACGAGGTAGGTCGCGGTGGCGCCCGGGTCTGCCTGGAGCTTCCGGAGCTGCCCGTCCCACTGGTCAGAGATGATCGGTGAGACCGGGAACCCGTCCTCCGCGAGCGATATCGCCGACTCGAGGACGTCGGCGAGCGGCATCGAGCCGTATCGCTCGTTCAGGGCCGCCCACCCGGCGATCGCACCGGGAACGGTGACGGCCTGCGGCCCCGACCCGGGCATGCGGTCGAAGCCATCCGCACGGACCTGCTCTGGTGTCGATCGCGAACCGGCCCGGCCCGTGGCGTCCAGGCCCACCAGCCGGTTTTCTTCGCCGGACCAGAAGAGGGCGAAGAGGTCGCCGCCGAGCCCGGTCATGTGAGGTTCCACGAGCGACAGCACCGCGGACGCGGCGATGGCGGCGTCGAACGCGTTGCCGCCCGCCTGGAGGATCTTCAACCCCGCCGCGGACGCGAGGGGCTGACTCGTCGCGATCATCCCGTGCGGAGCGTAGACCGTGGATCGACCGGCGATCGGCAGTGGCGACATCTCGGCCTCCTGGGCGTCCGGGGGGGCATCGGCCGTCGCGCTTGTACAGCCGGTGAGGAGCAGGGCGCCGAGGATCGGGGGAGCGCTGCGGCGGAACGTTCGCATACGTGTGCCTGTTGGCTCGGGTCGGATTCGGAAGTGGCGTCGAACGCTGCTGCCAAGCCCCGGTCCGGTCAAGGACCGTGGGCGGCGCCGGTGCTTGCAGGGGGAGGCAGCCCCGGGGAGGTTTCCCGGTCGGTGGTTGTCGTCCCGGAAGAATGCGCAGCACTGCTGCGCATTCTCCCACGGAGCGCGGGTCGACGCGACTTCAGGCGCTGCGAGAAACTGCGACAAAGCAGACAGGAAGGCTGGAATGAAGGGATTGTTCGTGAGCGACAGACGTTTCGGAAGCGCGTTCATGCTGTTCGCCGCGCTCGGATTCGCGGCGTGCGGAGCCGGGGACCAGGCGGCGTCGGAGGGAGGCGACGTGGCGGAGATCGTCCCGGCGGCCGATGATGACGCCCTCGTGGAACGGGCCCGGGCCATCCATGAGAGCGTGCTGACGATCGACACGCACGACGACATCCCGTTCGATTTCGCGACGCCCGATGTCGATCCGTTGAACGCCGATCGTCAGGTCAATCTCGAGAAGATGCGGGCCGGCGGGCTCGATGTCGGGTTCTTCATCGTCTACGTCGGTCAGACCGAGCGAACCGAGGCCAACTACGCGCAGGCCAAGGCCGACGCGATGACGAAGTTCGACGCGATCCACCGGATGACCGACGACTTGTACCCGGACCGGATCGGGCTGGCCTACTCGGCGGACGACGTCGAGCGGATCCACGCGGAAGGGAAGCTCGTCGCCGCGATCGGGATCGAGAACGGATACGTGATCGGTCGCGATCTTTCTCTCCTCCGCACCTATCATGACCTGGGCGCCCGGTACATCACGCTCGCCCACAACGGCAACAACGACATCGCCGACTCCGCCCAGCCCAACGCGGACTTCGGGGACACGGCGGGGGAGAACGGGGGGATCAGCGAGTTCGGCGAACAGGTCATCGCCGAGATGAACCGTCTCGGGATCATGGTCGACGTCTCGCACGTGTCGAAGGAGGCAAGCCTCGAGGCCATGCGGCTTTCCCGGGCGCCGGTCATCGCCTCGCATTCAAGCGCACGCGCCCTGGCCGGCCACCCCCGGAACATGGACGACGAGCAACTCCTGGCGCTGAAGGAGAACGGCGGGGTGATGCAGACGGTGGCCCTCGATGCGTTCGTCACGGACTCGGCTGGAGCGACCGTCGTGGATTTCGTCGACCACATCGATTACGCCGTCGACCTCATCGGGATCGACCACGTCGGGATCAGCTCGGACTTCGACGGCGGTGGCGGCGTGGACGGCTGGATGGACGCATCCGAGACGTTCAGCGTGACGCTCGAGCTCGTTCGTCGGGGCTACTCGGGGGAGGACATCGAGAAACTCTGGGGCGGAAACACGCTAAGGGTGTGGCGTGCCGTCGAGGACGTGTCGGCGGAGCTCGGGGGGCGCTAGGCCGGCTGGCACGCCTCCCGAGAGCGGTCGACCGCGACTCGGTAGCGGCGTTAGCTCAGGGTGGGACACCCGATCTCCTGTGCGCGCATGGACAGCCTGTGGAGTTGGATCATGACCTCAGTGTATCGGTGCCCGGTGACCACGGCGGTCGCGCTGTTGAGCGCCGCGTGCTCTGCTGATGGTCCGGGCGCGGCGATGGAGGGCGTCGCGGGCGGTGATGCTGCCGTGTTCGCGGTCGAAGCCACGATCGAGGTTGGCGCGGCGCCCCACGGGGTGCGGGTCTCCGCGGACGGCGACACCGTCTACGTCGCGCTAAGCGGCGACGGGCAGATCGCCGTGGTCGATCTGACGACAGGACAGGTCGCCGGGAAATGGGAGGCCGGGACCAACCCGCTCGACCTCATCTCGACTCCCGAGGGGTGGCTCGTCACGCAGTTCCGCGACTCGACGCTGATCCGTCTCGACCGGCAGGGCCGGCTGATCCCGGATGGGACGATCGACGTGGGCGCGAGCCCGTCGCTGTTCACTCCGGGGTCGGTTCACGGGAAGGCCTGGGTCACGCTGGAGTTCGCCGACCGCCTGGTCGAGGTGGACCTCGCGGGCCCGGAGATCACGGCCTCGCTGCCGACGGGAGACCGGCCGTATCCGGGCGACGCGATGTGGGACGGCTCGCACGTCTTCGTGCCGAATCTCGAGGACGGGACCGTGACCGCAATCGACGTTCTTAACCGCGAGATCGACGCGACGACCGAGGTCTGCCCCGGTCCGCCCGGCGGTGCCCTGACGCCTGACCAGGTCACGTACGTCGTGGCTTGCGGCGGATCGAGCGAAGTGGTCCTGATGAACACGGCGTCGTTCGAGGTCACGGGGCGCATATCGGAAGGCCTCGGGGCCCGGCCGTTCTCGGCCACGGTGAGCGCGGACGGCCGATTCGCGCTGGTCAACAACGCGGGGGACAGCACGCTGTCGGTGATCGATCTCGATCGGCGGGCCGTGGTGCAGTCGCTCGCGGTCGGAGTCCAGCCGATCGTGGTGCGAAGGCACCCCGATGGGCGGAGGATCCTCGTCGCGAACGAGGTCAGCGGGACGCTGACGGTCGTCGTCCCGGTTCCGGGCGGCCCGGCCGACACACAGCCGGCGGCTGTCGGGCCCGACGGCCCGAAGACAGAAGTCGTCGTGGTCGGGATGATCCACGGAGAGCACGAGACGAGCGAGGCGTTCAGCCTCGGAGTGGTGCGCGACCTGGTGCGCGAGATCGACCCGGACTACTGGCTGACGGAGATCCCGCCGAACCGCTGGCCGACGGCGCGTGACGAGTACGCCGCAACCGGGGTCGTCGAGGAGCCCAGGATCCGGCGCTTCCCGGAGTACATGGAGGCCCTCTTCCCGCTCTCGGACGAGCTCGATTTCGAGGTGATCCCGACCGCCGGCTGGACACAGCCGATGTCCGACTTCCGCGCGGCCCGACTCCGGGAGATCGGTGACGACCCCGCGCGCGCGGCGGAGTGGGCGGAATACCAGGCGGCGAACGCGGCGGCCGACGCGGCGATCCGCGCGGGAGGCGCCACTGACGACCCCCGCTGGATCAACACCGACGCGTACAACGACGCCTACGAGTTTCGGCTGTCCACGTACAACCGGCTGTTCAACGACGAGCTCGGACCCGGGGGCTGGGACAACATCAACGAGTCTCACTGGGCTCTCATCTCGCGAGCGCTCGACGAGGTTCGAGGGCAGGGGTCGCGCGTCCTGATCACGTATGGGGCGGGTCACAGAGGCTGGTTCCTGCGGGCTCTCCGCGAACGGGCCGATGTCGAGTTGCTCGACGTGGCCCCTTTCCTGGATGCGATCGGACGCTGAGCCCGGAGCGGGGGCGATCTTCCCGCAGCATGCGGCGGCCTTCTAGACGCTGGCGCGTGTCGTCTAGTCGAACTCGGGGGCCCGTTTCTCCCTGAACGCCGCCGCGACCTCGGCGAACTCCGCCGACTTCAACCGGGGAAGAAAGACCTCGGTCTCCAGGGCCATCTGCTCGGTGACGGCCTCCCGGTCCGACCGCATGAGGCGCTTGGACTCGCGCACCGCGCCGGGGGCGAAGCTCGCAATCCGGCCGGCGACCTCGTTCGCCGCATCCGAGAGCTCATCGAGGGGCACCACTCGTGATACCAGTCCCGCGACCAGGGCGTCGTTCGCCGTCAGGGTCCGACCGGCGAGGACGATGTCGTTCGCCCAGGCGGTCCCGAGCGCGCGCGGCAGAAGCATCGACGAACCGGCCTCGGGGACGAGCCCGACGCGGGGGAACGGGGCGCTGAACGTTGCGTTCTCGCTCGCGAAGGCCAGGTCGCAGTGCAGCAGCATCGTCAGCCCGACTCCCACCGCGATGCCGTTCACCGCGGCGATGACCGGCGTATCGATGTCACGTAGCGCAGCGAGGAAGCGCATCACCGGCGGCTCACCCTCGGGCATCCCCTGCGCGAATTCGCGGAGGTCGTTTCCCGCGGTGAAGGCATCCCCGACCCCGGTGATGACCACGCAGCGAATGTCCCCGCTCTCGTGCGCCTCGGTCAGGGCGTTCGCGATCACAGCGTACATGTCGTGTGTCAACGCGTTCTTCACGTCCGGTCGGTCCAGCGTGATCGTCATCACTCGTGCATCGACCTCGACGCGGACGTGGTCGCTCATCAGTCGGTAGCTCCGTTCCCCAGGAGGTCGAGGATCGCCGACTTGGAAAGGAGCTCCGAGAACACGTATGGCTCCTTGCCGGGTCGGTAGAGGACGTAGAACGGGATCCCGTACCGATCGAACGACGCGAGGTACTCGCCGATCGCGTCGTCACGCCGAGTCCAGTCGGCCCGGAGCGCGAGCACCCCGTGTTCCTCGAAGGCGGCGGCCACTTCCTCCGTCTCCAGAAACAGCCCTTCGTTCACCTTGCAGGTGAAGCACCAGTCGGCCGTGACGTCGACGAAGACGTAGCGCCCGGCCCGGGCCTCGGCCTCGGCGCGCTCGCGGCTGAAGTTCTGCCAGGCGATGAGGCGGTCTTCCGGTGCGACGCCGAGCGATCGGGCCGCTTCTCCGTCCGCCGCACGCGCGGCGACGGCGACCGACGCCACGCAGAGCACTCCGGTCACGGCCATCAGCGCCCGGCGTCGCGTGCTGAACGCCTCCGCCCGGCTGGCCCACCAGATCACCGCTGAAACCGCGAAGATCAGCGCGCCGAACGCGATCAGCGGGGTCATCGAGATGAGACCGGACAGCACGTAGATGAGCCACACCGCCGTACCAGCGAGAAGCATCCCCATGGCGATCCGGAACTTCTTCATCCACGGCCCGGGCTTCGGGATGAGGCGACCCAGCGCCGGTGCGACCGCCAGGAGCAGATACGGGGACGACATGCCGAGTCCGATCGCCCCGAACATCGCGTACGTCGTGGCGGTCGACTGGGTCAGCGCGAACCCGAGCGCGGTGCCGAGAAACGGCGCGGAGCAGGGCGTCGCCATGAGCGTGGCGAAGAACCCCGTCGTCAGATGGCCGGCCACGCCTTCCGTCGGGCCTGCCGCCCCGACCCGCGCCAGCGATGCCGGAAGCGGGATCTCGAACAGGCCCCAGAGGTTCAGCGTGAACAGCAGGACGACGATCGTGAGCGCCGCGACGAACGCCGGGTTCTGGAACTGGATGCCCCAGCCGACCGCGGCGCCCGCGGATCGAGCGATCACCGCCGCCGTCGCCAGCAGGAGGAACGAGATGAGAATCCCGGCGGCGGTTGCCAGACTGCCGGCCACGACGGCTCCGCGGCCTCCCTCGGCGCTCTTCACGAGCCCGACCATCTTGAGCGAGAGAACCGGAAGTACGCAGGGCATCGCGTTCAGGATCAGCCCGCCGATGAACGCGAGAAGGATGAACCCGAGGAAGCTGCGGGGGTCGGCGTCTTCGAGGCTGATCTGCGCCGGAATGCCCCTCATGCTGGCGCCCGCGGCGAACACCCCCTCGTTGACCGGCTCGCCGGCCTCGCCGACGGTTAGCCCGAGGGTCGTCTCGGTGGTGATCGGCGCCAGGCACATCCTGTCGTCGCAAGCCTGGTACGTCACCGAGGTCCGAATCGGGTACGTCCCCGGCGCGATGTCCTCCGGCACACTCAGGTTCGAGACGATGATGACTTCGCCGTCGTAGACTGAGATCGGCGTGTCGGCAAAGCTGAACGTCCGCATCGCGCCCAGCGGGTAGGCGGCTTCGTCGGCGGGCGCCCATCCCGGCGGAGTCTCGATCGCGACCTCTGTCGCGATGAGGTTGTCGTAGGTCGGGAGGTTGCTATTGGTGTGCCAGCCCTCCTCGATCGTGAGGACGACGGCCAGCTGGCCGGCTTCGCCCGGCAGGTAGGCCGTTCGGTCCACGACGACTTCGATGTCGCCTTTTTCGAGGTCGAACGCCTCCTGCGGTGTGAACTCGGGTACCTGCGCGGAGAGCGCTCCGGGCAGCCCGCACGCGAGCGCCAGCACGAACCGCGGCACCCATCGGCGCCTCTCGGTTTCCGGTCTCGTCTGACTCGTAGTCATGATGGTCGGCACGTCTCCCCGATCGTCCTGGTCACGGCGCTGAAGGTACAACGCTGGGGGAACCGCCGGATGCCCCCGTTCGTTCCCGTCCGCTCCACCCTACGTTCATCGGCACACCCGAAACGCCCGATCGGAGGTCGCGATGAAAGCCTGGAGTCTCCTTCTGACACGCATCACGCTCGGTTGGCTGCTCGTTCTATGGGGCCTGGACAAGCTCGTGAACGTCGAACATTCGATCCGGGTCGCGGACAGTTTCTACTTCGGGATCGCATCCGGCCAGCAGATCCTCACCGTCTTCGGAGTTCTGGAGATCCTGCTCGGGCTGCTCGTGGTCGTCGGGTTCCTGCGGCGGTACGCCTACCCCATCTCGACGGTTGTGCTCGCCCTGACCGCTGTGGGCGTCTGGAAATCGATCGTCGATCCCTGGGGGTGGGTGCTCGAGGGCACCAACGTGCTGTTCTATCCCTCGGCGGTCGTCCTCGCCGCGGCCCTCGTGCTGTGGGGATTTCAGGATGAAGACCGCATGACGCTCGACGCGAAGCGGGGCGGCTGAGCGATGGGCCTCCTCAGGATCGCGGGGATCGCCAGCGTCGCGGCGGGCATGGCCGCGGTGTCGGTGCTCTCCAGCCGGCCCGCGCCCACGGGAATGGCGGCGGAGGGGCCCACGGCTCGCCGCATGGTGCTCACCTACGACGACCTCCCGGCGAACATCTACCGCGATTCGGATGAGGCCGTGTCCCGGATCACCCGCGACCTGGCCGCCGGGCTGACCCGTCACGGGATCCCCGCGATCGGCTTCGTGAACGAGACGAAGCTCTACCGTGACGGCGCCCTGGATCCGGCCCGGGTAGCACATCTCGAGACCTGGATCGACGCGGGTCTCGAGCTGGGGAACCACTCGTTCAGCCATCCCGATCTGCACTCGACCGATCTCGCGACGTTTCAGCAGGATGTGCTGCGGGGTGAGGAGGTCACGCGCGGCCTCCTGGAGGCGGTCGGTCTCGAGCCGCGTTTCTTCCGGCACCCGTTTCTTCACACGGGCCGCAGCCTCGAGGTCAAACGCGGACTCGAGTCGTTTCTGGCGGAGCACGGCTACCGAGTCGCCCCCGTGACGATCGACAACCACGAATGGATCTACGCCCGCGCGTACGACCACGCGCTCGTGCGCGCCGACGCGGCGCTCGCCGACCGGATCGCGGAGGCGTACGTCGCGTATATGGACAGCGTGACGGGGTACTACGAGGCGCAGTCCATGGCGCTCGTCGGGAGAGAGATCCCGCAGGTGATGCTGCTCCACGCGAACCAGCTGAACGCGGTCACCACGGATCGGCTGGTCGCCGTCCTGCGGGCGCGCGGATACGGGTTCATTTCCCTGGATGAGGCGCTGGAGGATTCCGTCTTCCAGATGCCCGATGAGTTCGTCGGGTCCGGAGGAATCACGTGGATCCACCGCTGGGCCCTCACGCGCGGGGAGCGCGGCGAGTTCTTCGCCGGCGAGCCGCCGCTCGACGATTTCGTTCAGCGCGTATTCGATGATCCCCCGATTTCGCGCCATGGGGCCTCCGCTGGAGGCTCGGGCAGCGGCACGCCGTAGCGCCACCATCTCTGGCGCACGCCGGAGTTCCGAAGTAGATGGAACCCGCCCCGAACACACGGCCAATCGACGCAGAACATCTCCGGAGAGCCAAGGATGCGAGTCCCCCCGTTTACGATGGAACGCTGGCAGTCCACGTTCGAGCACCGCGTGGACTACAACCTCTCCGAGAGCGGAGTGCACCCGCTCACGCTCGCCGAGTTGTGTGATCTGACCGGCCTCGAGGCCGAGCACGTGCTCCTGGGATACTCGCAAAGCGACGGTTCCGACGAGCTCCGGGCCGGGATCGCGGAGATCTATGACGGAGCGACCGCCGAGAACGTCGTATGCACGACGGGCGGTGCCGAGGCGAACTACGTCGTGCTATGGAGCCTGGTCTCTCCGGGCGACCGGGTCGTCGTCATCGAGCCCACGTATGGGCAGACGCCGGGCCTGGCGATCGGGCTGGGCGCAGACGTCGTCTCGGTGCCCCTCGAGGAGTCGCTCGGGTGGCAGCCGGCTCCGGGAGCGGTGAGGGCGGCGGTGACCGAAGGGACACGGCTGGTCATCGTGACCAACCCCAACAATCCCACCGGGGTCGCCCTGTCCGCGGAGGCCCGGCAGGAGATCGTGGCGGCGGCGTCCTCCGTCGGGGCCTGGCTGTTGGCGGACGAGGTCTACGCCGGAGCCGAGGTCGAGGGACCCGAGACTCCGAGTCTGTTCGGTACGTACGAGCGCGTCATGGTGACGGGCTCGCTGTCGAAGGCCTACGGACTCCCCGGGCTACGACTCGGCTGGATCACGGCCCCCGTGAGCGAGCGCGAAGGGCTGTGGGGGCGGAAGGACTACCTGACGATCACGCCGAGCGCGATCTCCGATGCCGCCGCCGCGCGCGTAATGCAGCCCGACGCACGCGCCAGGATCCTCGAGCGTACGCGCGGGATCATCCGATCGAACCTGCCGACGATCACCGGATGGCTGGATGACCACGCCGACATGTTCCGATATCTGCCGCCGGACGCCGGTGCCATCTGCTACATGCGGTACATGCTCGATGTGAACTCGACCGACCTGGCCGAGCAGTTGAGGTCGGAGAAGAGCGTCCTCGTCGTACCGGGGGACCACTTCGGGATGGATCGCTACCTGAGGATCGGTTTCGGGAACCCGGCGGCGGATCTGGAGGCCGGTCTGGAGCGGATCGCCGATCACATCGGCGCGCTCGCTACCGTCTGACCCGAGAGCCCGCTAGGGCTTCAGTTCGTCCAGCAGCTTAGCGGGACGGTACCGAACGCCGGCTTTCACGATCTGGACGATCCGCAGGGTGTTCGTGATGTCCTGCAGGGGATCGCCTTCGAGCAGCACGAAGTCCGCGAGCTTCCCCGGTTCGATCGAACCGAGCGAATCCGCGACCTCCAGGATGCGTGCCGCCTGGATCGTCGCTGCCGCGAGCGCTTCTCCCGGCGACAGACCGGCCTGCGTGAGCTGCCGGAGTTCCTCGTGGATCGCGAGCCCCGGTGCGACGACCCCGTCCGACCCGGTCACGAGCACGCCACCCGCCTCGTGAAATGTGCGAATGAACCGATAGACTCGTCCCATCGAGCGGGAGAGCCGGTCCCGGTCCGCGGTCGAGAGCTCGGCTCCCGGCCACTCTTCGAGCGCGTGGGAGACGAACGGTACGGAGACGATCTCTCGGACCGCCTCAGGCGGTCGATACGGTTCGGCCCACTGGGCCTCCGCCGTGATCAGCGGTTCGATCCAGAGTCCGCGCGCCGCGAGCGATCGAGCGATGCTGTCCTGGCTCTCCACCGAGGCCTCGATCCACAACGACCGACGCCACACGCGCCACGCAGCCGCGCCCTGCACATCGGGCGCCGACGTCCGCACCTCCAGCGGGAGGGCGAGCGGCGAAATCCCGAGAACGTGCGCCAGGCCGTCGAATCCGGCGTCGATCGACTCCGTGACGAGCGATCTCACGGGATCCTCCGCCCAGGCGTGACCATACACGGGCACCCCGCTCGAACGAGCCGCGTTTCCGATCTCGACGAGCTGAGGCGCCGTGAACGGGTCGTGGACCTTGATCGCCGACGCGCCCGCGTCGACGAGTTCCGCGACCAGCGGCTCCACGGCCTCGCCGGCTTCGATTCGATCGAGATGGGCCCGGCCGGACACCAGCAGCCGCGGGACCGGCAGACGTGATGCACTCGAGGCATGGGCCGCGTCGATGTTGCCGTCGAAGTTCCGGGCCGTGCTCGCGTCACGAGTGAGCGTGACACCCAGGAGGAAGCGAAGCCGCTGGTCACGCTCCGCGAGTCCCGGCGCGCCCCCGAACGTCGCGTGGATGTGGGTGTCGATCAGTCCCGGAATCAACCAGAGGCCGCTGACGTCGATAGTCGCCGCCCCGGCCGGCGTCTCGCAGGCTCCGGAGGCGCCGACGCACGTCACCCGACCATCGACGACGACGACGTCCCCATCAAGGACCGGCTCCGCTCCCGGAATCGGGATGATCGTGGCACCCGAGTATACCGTGGGGCCCGGGGCCGACCCGCAGGCCGCGAGCGCGACGGCCAGCGCGGCCGTGGCGATGGGGGCGCGGATCACGCGTCGAGCCGCAACGGCCGCCGGGGCGAGCCGACTCATCGTCGTCGGACCCGCCACCCGATCCCGAATCCGACGAACAGCGTGAGACCCAGGACGCCCGCCGTGAAGAGCTTCGCCTTGCCCGTCTCCAGAAACGCCCGGAGACGAACCAACCCACCTTCACGTGGCGCCCTCCGGTTAGTCCGGCCCCACACCGATCGCCACAGATCGGGCGTGAAGTGACCCGTGGAGGTCTCGCCGACCGTGTGAACCGTCACGTCCACCGCGGGACCCCGGACGGTCACCTCGAGGAAGTTGTCGAACTGCTGGGCGAGGAGACGATTCCACTCGTGTCCCTTCAGGATTCCGAGCGCCGGGTTGGGGGCGATTCCCGACTGGAAGTACTCGACACCGTCGCGCTCCTTGTAGGAGAACTTCTCGGGACCGTAGTCGCCGGTGAAGACGTGCTGCGCACCACCGGCCACGAGCAGCGGGTGAGCCTCCTGCCACCACGGCTCGTGCTCCTCCTGCCAGAAGAGGATGTGGTGCATGAACACGAACGCATGGTCGAACGCGGACGAGTCCGCGAGGCTCTGTCCCAGAAACTCGATTTGAGACGGGCCGAGATTGAACCCCCGCGTGGTCGAGATCGCTCCCGCACCCGGATCCCACGCCGTATTCAACAGAATCAGACGGAGTCCGTCGATGTTGACGGCCCGCGGCAGCTCCCCGTATCGATCGACGAAGAGCTCGTACGTTCCGGAATCGCTCACGTCGTGATTGCCGGGTATCAGGAAGATCGGGATGCCGAGCGCGGCAAGGGCAGCGTCCAGACGGTCGTACTCCTCGCCGACGACGGTCTTGTCGGCCAGCTCCCCGACCGGATCACCCCAGATGTTGTCCCCTGTCAGGACCGCGAAGGCCGGGTCGATGCGCTCGACCTCCATCAGCAGCTCATCGAGGAGGTGGCTGAGGCCGCGGTCCCGGTCTCCCCGAAGATGCCCGAGTACGACGAAGGTCACGGAGTCGCTCGCCGTCTCGACGGCCTGGGGGACGGTCCCCCTGAGCGTGGAAGGGTTCGCGACTGCCACCGCGAGCGCGGCTGCGAGCCCCCACATATGTGCCCTGCCCTTCATCGTCCCCCCGTTTCGTATAGTCGGATTCGCGTGATGTCGAGTCGCCCGCCGCGTCGCTCGCCCAGGCCGCTGATCGGGTCGATCGAGACGGCCGCGTCGTCTGCCCGCGCCTCGAAGCGCACGCGGGTGTAGTCGCCCGGGGGGAGGGGCAGCGTGACGAGGCCGATCCTGTCCGACGTTGCAGGCTCGAGCGGGTGTCGGACCTCGCCGCCGCTCGTCGTGACGACGACGTGGGCCTCAAGGAGATCCCGCCCCGTGAACTCGACCGTCATCTCCGCCGCGCCACCCGCGGACCAGTCGAGCGCGCGGGACCACGCGGCGACGCCACGTTCGATGTTCGCCCGCAGCGATCGGTTCAGGTGTCGAAGTCTCAGTGCACCCTCCGTCATCCAGTCGTGCGCCGTCTCATCGAACGGTACGGGCCGGTCGAATCGGATCTCG